>JAWOLH010000040.1:0-138469 GCA_033853695.1 Gemmatimonadales bacterium
ATGACGCCGGCCGCCTATGCACGCGGGGGGCGCGGCGCCACGATTCGCTTCAGCGTCGTCCCCTCCCCCCTCGGCACGCTGCTCGTCGCCGCGACCGGGCGCGGGATCTGCAAGGTCGGCCTCGGCGCGTCGGCGGCAGCACTCGAGCGGGATCTGCGCCGTGAATTCCCTGCGGCCCGCATCGCGCGCGACAACGATCGTTTACACGCATCGGTCGGGGCAATCCTCGCTCATATCGCCGGCAGGGAACCCCACCTCGACCTGCCGCTCGATATCCGGGCCACCGCATTTCAGCAAAAGGTGTGGGCCGCCTTGCGCAAGATCCCGTACGGATCGACGCGATCGTACCAGGCAGTCGCGCGGGCAATCGGCAACCCGAGTGCGACACGCGCGGTGGCACGAGCGTGTGCGACGAACCCGGTGGCACTCGTCATCCCGTGCCATCGGGTTGTGAGAGAGGACGGGGAGCCTGGCGGATATCGCTGGGGAATGGAAAGAAAGAAGCAGCTACTCGAGCGGGAAAGAGGCGCTTAGGAAACGGGGAGACGCCGAGGCGCTGAGCGTTCCCCTGGCCGTGCCGCGTCTAGCGCCCCGGGAGTTCCTCGACTTCTATCCCTCTGATCGGCGCTCCCGCCGTGCGAATCTCCTCGTGCCGGATCTGGCCGCCATAGTATCCCGTCGGGATCAATACTCCGACCGTCAGCAACGAGAGCGCCACGCCACCGCCGAGCACGAGACGCGGGACCGGACGATCGCCGCGCGAGAGGAAGAGCCCGAGCGCCGCGAGAACGCCCAGGCCGGCCGTCAGCCACATGGCGACGGTCGCGAAGTCCTCATGGCGGCCGATCAGCGCCGTGGCCACACCGGGCGCGTGTTCGACCGCTTCCTGGGCCGGCTCCCCCGTCAGATAGACGGGAACGGTCAGGACAGCCAGGGCCAGGAAGCCCACGAGCGCCGCGCGTTGCACGTCACGTTGGCGCCTGATGATTCCGTATAGCAGCAGCGCGGCAATGAGCGGCACGCCGATGATGGGCAGATGGTTCAGCAACAGATGGAGATGGACCAGACTCATGGTAGTCTCGCCTGAAGCGGACAACAGGAGAGTCACACCGTGAGGCTGAATTGATGATGAACTGAGCCTGAAACATGTACTGGGACGGGAGACGACTTACCCGGTCTTTCGAACCACCCGCCATCTTCCCGTCTGTACCTCCTGCGTCTGCTCATGGCGCGACATGTACGTCCCCGACAGGGTATCGCCCACCAGGCGGCCGGTGAATGTCGTGTGCAGTTGGCAACCACAGTTGGGATCGGTGTACGGATCCAGCGCCCCGCTCACCTGCCCTCCGGATACCCGCACGAACCTGATCGTGATCGAGCGTGGCGTCTGCGGCGCGCCCTGACTCGGTTGAGTTACCGGGCCTCGCATCACGAACTGCGGGGTCATCACCACGTCGCCGGTCGCCGTGTCGCTCCCGGCCGTCAAATTGAACACGATGCTGCCGCTGCGCCCCGTTTCTACGCTCGAGTACTCGCCCAACCACTCGCCCGCGAGCTGCGAGATATCCGCTCGGCGGCCGACCATGGGGACGGGAGATTGGCTGCCGCCACACGCGGTGAGCACGCCGAGCAGCCCGAGCCGGATGGTGAACGATCGCAGGTTCATGACAATCTCTATCGAGGACGGTTGACCATAAGACGCGGCACGGGGTGGGAAGGTTGCAGCGGCATCAGGATTGACCGAATCCGGACGCTGCGCGTACTGACGGGCCTGCCATAGATGCCGCCGGTCGTGCGCCGCGAGAAAGGCGAGATACGCGCCGAGTGGGACACGGATCAGACGGGATACCGGCGAGACGACGATCGTACGTTTCGGGTGCAGCCCCGACCGGCGCACGCGCTCGAGCGCGTGAGGCGCCGAGCTCGACGAGGACCGCGTTCGATCGTCTCGAACGGCCGACGCGCGGCTTCGAGTCCGCCGAATTGGTCCTGCGCAGCATCCATTGGTGACGAAAAGATACGTCGCATGATAGGTTTTGCGGCGTGTTGGAGAACATCCGGCCGGTGCTGCGCGCCATCGGCGTTACGATCGTTCCTGAATCGGCGGAGCTCGACGAGCCCGAGTGGCTGGCGCTCGAGGGAATAGTGCGCGGCGCGCTCGAGCCCCGTCCCCGCGCGCTGCAGCGCCAATTCATCCTGCTCGTTCGCGCGATCGATTGGCTGGCGTTGCTGCGCTACGGGCGCCGCTTTACCGCTCTCGATCCGGACCGCCGACATCGGTTTCTCGAGCGGCTCCAGAACGCTCCATTGCTCCTCGTCCGCCGCGGCATTTGGGGACTGCGTACGCTGCTCCTCATGGGCTATTATGGCCGCCCCGCGGGCGGCCGTGCGATCGGGTATCGCGCCGACCCGCGTGGCTGGAAGGCCCGGGCATGAACACCCCGGCCCACTACGACGTCGTGATCATCGGATCGGGTGCCGGTGGCGGCACCGTCGCGCAGGCCCTCGTCCCGCTCGCGCAGGCGGGGAAACGTATCCTGGTGCTCGAGCGCGGTCCCCGGTTTCGCGACCAGGAGTTCACCGGTCGCGAGCTGGAGATGGCACCCTTGTTGTATGCCGACAGCGGCGGGTTTCTCAGCGCCGACGGCACGATGACCCTGGCGTTCGCGCGTTGTTACGGGGGCTCGACGGTCGTGTATACGGGGACCTCGCTGACGGCGCCCGAGCGCGTCATCCGCCGCTGGGCGGTGCCCGGGCTCGATCACGGCGATCTCGTGGCGCGTTCGCGCCGCTACCTCGGCGAAAACAACGTGCATCTGCTCCCCACCGACGAGCTCAACGACAACAACCGGCTCTTTGCGCTGGGGGCACGGAAGGCGGCGTACGCCGTCGAGCAGTTCCCGGTGAACGTCAAGGGGTGTCTCGGCTCCTCGCTGTGCAACCTCGGCTGCCCCAATCAGGCGAAGCAAGGGACGAATCGAGTCCAGTTGCCTGCGGCGGAGCGCGGAGGAGTGGAAGTCGTGACGCGGGCCGAAGTGCTGCGGATCGAGCCTGATCGCTCTCTCGCCGTGCGCGTCGCACCGGCCGCCGATCGGGCGATCGGCCTGCCGTCGGAGTGGGCGCCTGGTGAATACCGCGTCGAGGCTCGCGTCGTGGTGTGCGCCGCCGGAACGCTGGGCACGAACCCCCTGCTATTGCGCTCCCCCCTCCCCCTGCCCGCTTCTGCCGGTCGAGGCTTCACCTGTCACCCGGCGCTGATCCTGGTAGCCGTGCATTCCCAGCCGATCACGAACGACGTCGGGCATCCCAAGAGCTACTTCGTCGACCGGGGGGCCGAGGAGGGGTTCGTGCTGGAAACGTGCATGTATTTCCCGTTTACGACGGCCAAGGCACTGGCTGGCTTTGGTCCCCCGCACAGCGAAGTGATGCGAGCCTACCCGCGCCAACAGCAGATCCTCGTGTTGTCGGCGGATCGTGCCGACCCGGAGAATCGGATCACGGTCGACCAGAACGGCGGGCCGGTGGTGCACTACCGCTTCACACCCGACGTTGTGGCCAGGCTGGTGCGCGGCAACAAGGCGGCGGCGCGCATCTTCTTCGCCGCCGGGGCGACTCACGTCCACGCGCCGTTCGCCGACCCGCCGCTCATTGAAGCACGCGACGCGGGCTTGGTCGACGCGCTGATCGACGCCCGGCACTGGAAACCCGGGAAGCAATCGATCACGTCGGCGCACCTGATGGGCGGATGCGCCATGGGCGGGTCGGCGGCCCATTCAGTCACCGATGCCTGGGGCCGGGTGCACGGCCTGCCGTGGCTGCGGGTGGCCGACGCCTCGCTCTTCCCCGACGCCCTGGAGATCAACCCCTACGTGACGATCATGGCGCTCGCTGATCGCGTGGCGGAGGGCGTCCGACGCGACGTGCCGCAGCTGCTAGGCTGAGGCGGTCGGCCAGGCGGTACGCCACTCGCGGTAGAACAGGTCCTGTTCGATGCCGTGAGACTCCCGTGTCGCGGGAGTCATCGGGCGCGCGATCGCGCCGACCCCGACCTCCAGGAACTTCACGGCCTGCTCCACGACGTCGGCCGTCCGCACGACGTCGGAGTGGCCGAGCCCGCGCGTGGTGACGAGCCGGCTGCCGGGCCACGTATCCGCGATCGCCGCACCCTCCGTCCACGGAACCACGGGATCCAGGGCATCGTGAATGACCAGCAGCGGGGTCGTGCGACGGTGGGCCATCGCCAGCACGTTCAGCTGGCTCCACTCGAAGGTGATGCGTCGCTCGCTGGCGGCTCGCATACGCGCCACGACGCCGGGCTCCAGTCCGAGGCGGAGCGCCCAGCGGAGCGTATGGGCGACGGGGTCCGCGTTGGGTGCCAGGAACACGGCCCGCGCGACGGGCAGCCCCCATTCCATCGCGAGCGTCGTCACCGCCGCGCCAAGGGAGTGGGCCACGACCGCTTGCGCCGGGCCTGCGGTGTCGACGAGCGCCGTGAGCGTACGCGCGAGCTCGGGCGCGGAGCTCAGCTGACCGTCGGACGCACCGTGCCCGATGCCGTCGAAGGCGATGACCCGGAAACCGGCGGCTACGAGGGGCCGCACATAGGCCGTGAGTCGCGCGCCGCGCGATCCCCAACCATGTACCAGGTACACATTGGGCGCATCGAAGGGCCCCCAGGACCAGCAGGCAACACGGCGCCCTTCCACCCACACGCTGAACGGGTTGCCCCGCTCCAGCTCCGTGCGCATCGCTGGAGAGAGGTGCGAACGAGGCGGAGTGAAGAACACCCGCTCAGCCAGAGCGGCCGCCCAGGTCGGCGAAACCGCCTGCAAGGAACGAAACCCGAGTCGTAGCATTCGCATCGATGCATTAACACCGAACCCCACTCGCTCGATCCCGAAATCAGGACAACGCACCAAATCCTGACGATCATCTCCCGGGCGGCGGCAAACCACCGCATCGGAATCTGTCAAAACTCCAATCGCAACAATATGTTAGGGTCACGATGCCCGACCTCGACCCCATCCTTCGACCGCGTTCGGTGGCTGTGATTGGAGCGTCCCGGCGCCCGGACACGATCGGCCATGAGATCCTCGCCAACATCGTCCAATATGGATTCACCGGCGCCGTCTATCCGGTGAACCCCAACGCCACCTCGATCCATTCGATCAAGGCTTACCCCTCGGTCACCGACATCGCCGAGCCGGTCGATCTCGCCGTGATCGTCGTGCCGAAAGGACACGTGGCGGCCGTCGCAGACTCGTGCGGGCAGAAGGGGGTGCGCGGGCTCGTCGTCATCTCGGCCGGCTTCCGTGAGGTCGGCGAGGCCGGGGTGGAGGCGGAGCGACAGCTCGTGGCGATCGTTAGGCGCTACGGGATGCGCATGGTGGGGCCGAACTGCATGGGGGTCCTGAACGCCGCACCCGATATCTCGCTGAACGCGACTTTCGCCCCGACAATGCCGCCGTTCGGTCACGCCGCGTTCGTGTCGCAGTCCGGCGCGCTCGGGATGAGCGTGCTGGACTATGCGAAGGAGTACGGCATCGGGATTTCCCAGTTCGTTTCGGTCGGCAACAAGCCAGACGTGAGCGGCAACGACCTGTTGCTCCAATGGGAGCACGACGAAACGGTCGGCGTGATCCTCATGTACACCGAGAACTTCGGCAACCCACGCCGGTTCCTCGAGATCGCCTCCCGGATCGCGAAACGGAAGCCGATTATCGCCCTGAAGTCCGGGCGCTCCCGGGTCGGCGCACGCGCGGCCGCTTCGCATACCGGTTCCCTGGCGGCAAGCGATGCGGCGGTCGATGCGTTGCTCACCCAGGCCGGCGTGCTGCGCGCCTCCTCGATGGAAGAGCTGTTCGACATGGGGATGGCGTTCAACGGGCCGCCGTTGCCCCGCTCCCGCCGCGCCGCGGTGCTCACGAACTCGGGGGGACCCGGCATCCTCGTTGCCGATGCCCTCGAGCCGCAGGGCATCGAGCTCGTGGACCTGTCGCCCGCGACGATCGAGCAGTTGCGACCGCTCTTCCCACCGGAGGCGAGCCTGCGAAACCCGGTCGACATGATCGCCTCCGCCACCGCCGCAGACTACCGCGCCGCGCTCGACGCGCTGCTGTCCGACGGCAACGTGGATTCGGCCGTCGCGATCTTCGTCCCGCCGCTCGGCATCCGCGCCGGCGACGTGGCCGAATCGATCGTCGCCGCTGCCCGCGAGCATCAGGGGAAGACGGTTCTGGCGGTGCTGATGGGACGGGAAGGGCTCCCCGAGGGGCGGGCCGAGCTGCACCGCGCCGGCATACCCGCCTACATCTTCCCGGAATCGGCCGCGCGGGCCCTCGGGGCGCTGCGCCGCGTGCGCGAATGGCGTGCACGTCCCGAGGTTCCGGATCGGCCGTTGACGGTGGACCGCGATCGCGCCGCGCGGCTGATCGCGCAGGTTCGTGTCGCCGGCCGCACCAGGCTCACGGAGCTCGAGGTGCTCGGCGTGCTCTCCGCGTACGGAATTTCCGTGGCGCCGGCGCGCCTTGGGCGCGACGCCGAAGACGCCGCACGTGCCGCCACCGAGATCGGGTACCCGGTGGTCGTGAAAATCGTTTCCCCGCAAATCCTCCATAAGACCGAAGTGGGCGGGGTGCGGACGGGGATCGGGACCGCGGTCGAGGTGAAGCAGGCGTGCGTAGAAATGCTCGACAGTGTCTCCCGGCTCGCGCCGAACGCGACGATCGATGGCCTCCTGGTGCAACGGATGATCTCGGGCGGCCGCGAGACGATCGTGGGGGTCAGCCGCGACCCCTTGTTCGGCCCGCTCGTGATGTTCGGACTTGGCGGCATCTACGTCGAGGCGCTGGCGGACGTCGTGTTCCGCATCGCCCCCCTTGGGGCACTCGACGTCCACGACATGCTCAAGGGAATCCGGGGAGCGGCGATCCTCGAAGGTATCCGCGGGGCTCCGCCGGTGGATTTCGCGTCGCTCGGTGAGGTGGTGCGACGCGTGGGCCAGCTCGCGCTCGACCACGAGGAAATCGTCGAGCTCGACATCAACCCCCTGCTCGCCCTGCCGCAAAGTACGATCGCCGTGGACGCCCGCATTCTCCTGCGACCGTCATCCTGACGACTTCCCCGTGGCACGCGCTGGCGCCCCAGGAGGTCTGTCGCCAGCTCGACACTTCGGCGCATGGCCTCGCGGAACGGGAGGCGGCGGCACGTCTCGCCCGGTTCGGACCGAACGAGCTTCCGGCCACGCCTCCGGTTTCTGCCTGGCACGTCCTGGCCGATCAGTTCCGCAGTGTGGTGGTGCTCCTCCTTGCCGCAGCCGGCATCGTCGCACTGGCCAGTGGAGATCTCCTCGACGCCGCCGCCATCGTGGCCGTCCTGCTGCTGAACGCCACGCTCGGTTTCTTGACCGATCTCCCGGCGCGCCGGGCGCTCGAAGCCCTCAGCACTCTGCAGGTCGCGCGGGCCAGCGTGATGCGCGACGCTCAGCCGCGCGAGATCGATGCCCGCGGTCTCGTCCCCGGCGACGTCATCGTTCTGGAGGCGGGCCAGGCCGTCCCGGCCGATGCACGCCTGCTGTCTGCAACGGAGTTGAGCACGATCGAAGCGGCACTGACGGGGGAATCGCTTCCCGTGCGAAAGGACGCCGCGCGGACGCTGACTCCTGACGTGCCACTCCCCGACCGGCAAACGATGGTGTTTCAGGGGATGTCGGTGGCCACCGGGCGAGCGAGCGCCGTCGTCGTCGCGACCGGTCGGGATACCGAGATCGGACGCATCGGCGCCCTCGCCGCCGCCGTGCCGCCGCGGCGGACACCGCTCGAGCGACGACTCGATACGCTCGGCCGCCGGCTCGCACTCGCCGCGATCGGCGTGGCGATCATCGTCGCGCTGCAGGGCTGGCTGCGCGGGATGCCGGTCGGCACGCTCCTCGCCGCCGCGATCGCGCTCGCCGTCGCCGCGGTCCCCGAAGGTCTTCCCGCGGTGGTGACGGTCGCCATGGCCGCCGGAGTACGCCGCATGGTGCGCCGCCGCGCGCTCATCCGGCGGCTCGCGGCGGTCGAGAGCCTCGGCTCCGCGACGGTCATCTGCACCGACAAGACCGGCACCCTGACGACCGGTGAGATGACGGCTACGGTCCTCGCACTGCCGGGCGGCCGCGAGATCACCATCACAGGAGCAGGGATCGGTGCTTCGGGCGCGCTGATCGAGAAGGGCAGCCCGGTCGACTCGCGAGCCGATCCGCAGGTGGAAGCCGCGCTGCGCATCGCGGTCCTGGCCAACCGCGCGTCGCTCGGGACGGACGCGATGACCGCCCACGGTGATCCCACCGAGATCGCGCTCCTCGTCGCAGCACGCAAAGCCGCGCACGACCACCAAGTCGATGCGGCCCGTAGCCTCGAGATCGGCGAGGTACCGTTCTCGAGCGAGCGGATGTTCATGGCGACGTTTCGCCGGGACGGAACCCGCACCCGTGTGTTCATCAAAGGGGCGCCGGGGCGGATTCTCGACCGCTGCAATCGGGTACTGACCAGCGATCGCGAGGAGGCACTCGATCATGATGTGCGCCAGCAGCTCGCCGAGACCAGGGATGGGCTCACATCCCGCGGGCTCCGCGTGCTGGCCGTAGCGACCGGCGTGGTCACGGCAGCGACTGAGCAGGAGATTCGGGACCTCGTCTTCGTAGGCTTCTTCGGGTTGACCGATCCGCCGACACCCGGCGTGCGCGAGACGATCGCTTCGGTCCGGGACGCCGGGATACGCACCGTCATGCTCACCGGGGATCACCGCCGAACGGCGGAGGTCATCGCTCGAGATCTCGGTGTGCTGGCAGGGACAGCGACCGTGTTGGATGGCCGTGAGCTGGCCGCGCTCCCAGCCGACGCGCTCGCCGGAGCGGTAGGCCGAGCCGGTGTGTTCAGCCGCATCAGTCCGGAGGACAAGCTGAAGATCGTCGCCGCGTTACAGGCCAGCGGCGAAGTGGTGGCGATGTTGGGCGACGGCGTCAACGACGCTGCGGCGCTGCGGCAGGCAGACATCGGTGTGGCGATGGGACGGCGCGGGAGCGATGTGGCCCGCGAGGCGGCGGATCTCGTGCTGGAGGACGATCGACTCGAGACCGTCGCCGCGGCCATCGAAGAAGGACGGGTGATCTTCGACAACATCCGCAAATTCGTGTTCTATCTGTTCAGCTGCAATCTCGCCGAAGTGCTCGTGTTCCTCGGCGCCGGAGCGGCGGGCTGGCCGTTGCCGCTCAGGCCGCTGCAGATCCTGTGGCTGAATCTCGTCACCGATACATTCCCGGCCCTGGCACTGGCGTTCGAACCGGGCGAGCCGGACGTGATGTCACGGCCGCCGCGCCATCCCGGTACCGCGCTGTTGAGCGGCCGCATGGCCCGCTTGGCGCTAGGCTACGCGGTGGTGATCTGCCTCTGTTCGCTGGCGGCATTCGGCTGGGGGCTCTCCTGGTGGCCCGGCGACCCGGCGCACGCCACGACCTTGACCTTCGCCACCCTGGCCTTGGCCCAGGTATTCCACCTCGGCAACGCGCGCAGCCTGGGCCCCGTCGTGACGCGAGGGCGAACGCTCGCCAACCCCTCTGCCATCGGGGCGCTCGTCCTGGTGGTGCTGCTGCAATGGCTGGCGCTCTCATGGCGGCCGCTCGCCGGTGTGCTGCGCACGGAGGCGCTCGATCCCACGGATTGGGCGGTCGTCCTGGGGCTGAGCCTCGTCCCCGCCATCCTCGGTCAGGGTCTCAAGACATGGAAGACCCTGCGCAAGCGCGTTTCTCGCTCTTGAGTCGTGCCGGTGGCGTGCCGCCGCGGTCGGCGAGATCCTGCCTTTCGAAGCTGACGGCTGAAGACTGACGGCTGCACGCCGTTCGCGTAACTAGTTCACGACGCCCGCGGCCCATTCGATGCCGCCTGCGAGGTGTTCGAGAAACGGGCGCTCGGCGTAGCTGCAGGCGGTGTGGCCCATCGCCGTATACCATGCCCGCCCGCCGTCGTAGGTGTGAAACCAGCTCACCGGATGCGATGGCCCCATCGTGCCGCCGCTATAGGTCGATTCGGCCACGACCGCGAGCACCGTCACCCCGGCGGGCTGTGCCGTGAGGTTGTACCACTCGTCGGTTCGCACCCACGGCGTTGGCACACCAAGGGTGGACGCGTGCGCCGTATCAACGATTTCGACCGTCGCCTGCTGGATCGCAGGGTGGGCCTTGAACGTGGCGCCGAGCAGGGCGTGGTACCACGGCCAGCCGTACTCGGTGTCTGAGGCCGAGTGGACGCCTGCGAAGCCGTGGCCGGCCTCGATATAGCGCTGGAACGCTGCCTGCTCCACTGAGTCGAGCACGTCGCCCGTCGTATTCAGGAACAGCACTGCGGCGAAGCGGCTGAGGTTGGCATCGGTGAATGCTCGAGCATCCTCGGTCGCCTCGACGCTGAAGTCGTTGTAGGCGCCGAGCACCTGGACGGCGGCGATCGCCGCCGGAATCGATGCGTGGCGGAACCCCAGCGTCCGGGTGAACACGAGGAGGCGAAACGGGGCGTGAGCAAGGCGCGTCAGCGGCGCGCTCAGGGTGTCCGAAGTCATGCAGACTTCCGGCTTGGGACCGGACGTGCCGGACCCGCAGGCAAACCCGGGAACTGTCAGTCCAGCGAGGAAAGCGGTACGGGACCACCGTCGCCTGGTTCGCCACACCTGCACTGCCTCACCTGTTTAATCCAGGTGAACGTTGACCAGGGGCAGCACCCGAAGCAAGCCGCGGTTGTTGCGGGCGTTGTTGATCAGACCGAGCTGCACGCCGTGCAGGCGCTTGGCGTAGTTGTAGACGCCGATGGTGAGGCCGAACTGGTCGCCTTTCATCCTGTTGTATCCGGCAATCGAAACGCCACGCATATCCCAAGTGCGAACCCGGATCGGCGACACCGCGAGACCGTGGATCGACGAGCCCTCGACGTGGACGCCACCGAACGCGACGCCCCTGAGACCGTCATTGGCGACCACCACGAGGCCCGCCACGCCGAGTCCCGTCAGGCGGCCGTTCGTCACCACGGCGAGGCCGGCGGTGCTCACCCCGCGCAGCCACCCGTTCGAGACGACGGCCAGTCCTCCCGTGGAGATGCCCCACATCGACCGGTTCGCGACGACGGCGAGTCCGCCGGCAGAGATGCCCCCCATCGCCCCGTTCGTCACCACCGCAAGGCCGCCGCCCGACACTCCGTAAAGGGCACCGTTGCCCACCACCGCAAGGCCGCCGACATTGAGCCCGCGCATCCGCCCATTCGACACGGTGCCCAATCCGCTGACGTTGATTCCGTCCATCCCGCCGTTCGCCACCACTCCCAGCCCGGCGATGTTCACGCCACTCATCGAGCGGTTGGCGACCGTGCCGAGCCCCGAGAGATTCACGCCACTCATGTCGCCGTTCGAAACCACACCTAGCCCTGCCACCGTGAGCCCACGAAACTCCCGGTCGGCCACCGCCCCCACTCCGCCGATGGTGACGCCGGTGAACCGGCCACCCACGGGACCCGCCAGCCCGAGCGCCACGCCGTTCAGCTCCATCGCCTCGTTGTGCTTCGCACTCCAGATCGTGATGCCGAGGCCGTTCACGCGCTCGACCTGATTGTCCTGGAAGTTGATCCGGAGACCGGTCCAGCGGCGCGAGTTGCCGATCGACAGCCCGACGCCCGAGACGCCGATGTTCACGGCGTGATAGCCGGGCGGCTGGGGATGGCGCGGTTCCTGATGAAGCGAATCCTGGGCGGCGAGGGGCATCCCACCGGGGAGGAGCGCGAGAGCCGCGACGGCCAGCGGGACACGAACCATTCGGTCCGTACGGACGCGGTGCGTCCCGGGTTCCAATCCGTGACGGGTCCGATGGCGACCTGCGTGCAGCGGAGACCGCTTGTGAGGGCGGATCCCGCGACGGTTGCGCAAGCCGTGATCCGCCTGCACTTTGACGCCACCTTCCACCGTCCGGCCTCCATGCGCCTCACGACCGTCTGTATCTCCCTGCTCTGCTGCATCACGCCGCTGGCCGCCCAGACCCCCACGCAGTCGATCGACTGGGATTCCCTCGGCGCCGAAACGGTCCGCAACCTCTCGGCATACCTCGCCGTCAACACCGCCAATCCGCCGGGGAACGAGCTCGCCGCCGCGCGCTTCCTGCAGCAGCTGCTCGCCAAGGACGGCATCGAGGCGCAGATCCTCGACACGGCGGAGCTCGGCCCCGGCCGCGCCAATCTCTACGCCCGCTTCCACTCCGCCGGCGGCAAGAAGGCCATCGCCCTCGTCAATCATCTCGACGTCGTCCCCGTGACGCCGCAGTACTGGTCGGTCGACCCGTTTTCGGGAGCGGTGAAGGACGGATACGTCTGGGGACGCGGCGCGCTCGACATGAAGGGTGAGGGGATCGTCCAGGCCATGGCGCTGATCGCCCTGAAGCGCAGCGGCGTGGTATTGGACCGGGACATCGTCTTCATCGGGAACGCCGACGAAGAAGTGGGCGGCAACGGTGCCGTGGTATTCGTGCAGCGCCACCCCGACCTGCTACGCGACGTGGAGTTTCTGATGACGGAGGGCGGCGATAACCTCGTCGATCACGGGAAGCTCGAGTATTACGGCGTGGGCGTCGCCGAAAAGCGCACCTTCTGGCAGAAGATCTCGGTGCGCGGCGTGGCGTCGCACGGATCGCGGCCCACCAAGCAGAATCCGGTGCCCCGACTCATCGATGCGCTACAACGCCTCGCGCACTACGAGACGCCACTGCATGCGACCCCCGGTGTCGCCAAGTATTTCCACGACATCGCCTCGCACTACACCGGGCGGCAACGCGTCTGGCTCTCGAACATCGCGGTCGCCCTGAAGCAACCGGCGGCCAGGGCCTGGATCACCGGCAACGTCTATTGGAACGCCATCCTGCGGAACACCATTTCCCTCACGGTGTTGTCCGCCTCGAACAAGACGAACGTGATCCCTGCCGAGGCGTCGGCCGAGATCGACATCCGCCTGCTGCCAGACCAGGACACGGCCGCGGTGCGCGCCGAGCTGGTGCGGGTCGTGGGAGACACGGCGGTCCATTGGCAAACGTTGTACCCGCCGAAGACCCCGCTCGAGAGCCCGATCGAAACCGACCTGTTCCGGGCGATCGTGCGGGCGGCCCACGAGCGCGACCCCGAAGCGCAGGTGACGACCCCGATGCTCACCGCTGCGACCGACCGCCCGACGTACCGGGCGCTCGGCATCGTGACCTACGGCTTCGATCCGTTCAAGACGGAGGAGGCGGACGCGCAGCACGGTGTCCACGGGAACGACGAGCGGGTGAGCGTCGCCAACGTCGGCTTCGGCGTGCACTACCTGTACGACGTGCTGCGCTACGTGCAGTAGCCGCAATCCCCATCTTCCGCGCCGATGACCACCTCCGACCATCGCCCCGCCGTCGTCGCCGGATTCCTCGGGTGGATGCTGGATGCATTCGATTTCTTCCTCGTGGGACTGACACTCACGGCGATCGGCGCCGAGTTCCACAAGAGTGACGCCGACATCACGCTGACCTTGGTGCTCACCCTTCTCTTCCGCCCGCTCGGCGCATTGATATTCGGGATGATCGCCGATCGCTACGGTCGGCGACTGCCGCTGATGATCGATCTCGTGTTCTATTCGATCGTCGAGGTGCTGTCGGGACTGGCACCGAGCTACGCGACGTTCTGCGTGTTGCGAGCGCTGTTCGGCATCGGCATGGGGGCAGAGTGGGGTGTGGGGGCGTCGCTGGTCATGGAAAAGGTGCCGGTTGGCAGACGAGGGATAATGTCCGGGCTGCTTCAACAGGGGTATGCCGCGGGTTACCTCCTAGCGGCATTCGCCTATCTCGTCGTTTTCCCCCGCTGGGGATGGCGACCGTTGTTCTTCATCGGTGGACTCCCCGCCCTACTGGCGTTGTACGTTCGGTCTCAGGTCTCGGAATCCGAGGTTTGGCAACGCACGCGTGCCGGTTCCTGGAAGGATCTCGGTCGAGTGCTCCTGGGAAACTGGAAGGTCTTCCTTTACATCACCGTCCTCATGGCCCTGATGAACGGCGTTTCCCACGGAACGCAGGACCTCTATCCCACCCTGCTGAAACGGGACTGGCGTTTCGAAACGAACACCGTGGTGAGCCTGACCGCGTTGTCGATGGTCGGGGCGTTACTGGGCGGGGTCGTATTCGGCCATTACTCCGATCGTGTCGGGCGACGACGAATGATCGTCTGGGCGCTCGCGGGTGCTCTCCTCCTCATCCCGCTTTGGGCCTTTGCCCCGGGCGTTCTCCTCCTCGCGGCTGGTGCGTTTCTGATGCAGGTAATGGTCCAAGGAGCATGGGGCGTGATTCCCGCCCATATCACCGAGTTGTCGCCGGAATCAGTCCGTGGCGTGCTGCCGGGATTCGGTTATCAGTGCGGCGCGGCCATCGCCGGCATCATGCCATACCTCCAGGCGCGAATCGCGGCGCACACCGGGTACGCCTGGGCCATGTCGACCGTTGCGGCAACGACCTTCGTGCTGTGCGCCATCGCGGCGTGGGTGGGACCGGAAAGACGAGGCGTTGAGTATGGGGCAACAGCCTGAAGGGTGACCCCACACTTCACTGCGCTATAGCGCACTGTCTAGCGGAGCCCACGCTTCAGCGTGTCGGCCCAAAGAGCCGTTATCGCGCAGCCGACACAGGCTCGAACGTCAAGTCCTGATAGTCGAAGCTGAAATCCGCCAGCGGGCTCACCGCCGCCATCGTGAAGTGATCGATCGAGCCATCCGGGCGGAGCGCGAACGTCACGAACGCGTCCTCGAGGTGCGCCGCGCGCCAGTGCGCCACGAACGTATCGTATTGCCAGTGCGACAGGTCACCCACGAACGGCGGCGAGTGAGCGAACCGGAGGACGAGATGGTCGCCTTCCATCGTGATGGTCGCATCGCCGTACATGGCATCGGTGTAGCGCCCCGCATAGCGGGTGAGCGGAAGCGGCGGCCGGGAGGTCGTGTCGCGCGCCGCCGCGGCGGCCCGCTGCACCGAGTCGGCTCGCGCTTCGCCTTGAGCGACGACGGCATGGAACGCCATGATCCAGTCGGTGCGCGGCACGCCGAAGAAATGGTCGAGCAGCTCGTACTCCAGCGGTGCGTACACCGGCTCTTCGGCGTTCGTGAGCATGACGATCCCGAGGCGCTGGTCCGGAACGAGAATCGTGCGCGACGTCATCCCCGCGAGCCCGCCGTCGTGCGATACGATCTTGTGACCCCGATAGTCGTGCAACACCCAGCCGAGACCATAGGCGGCGAAATTCGGACGTAAGGCGCGCAACGCAGGCGGGGCGTCGTCGATCGGCAGGATCGTTTGCGCGGACCACATTTCCTTCGCCTGGGCGACGCTGAAGAGGCTTCCGCCTGCACCGCCCTGGATTCGCCCCGAATCGAGCCGCGCGATCATCCACTTGGCAAGATCGGTCACGTTCGAGATGATGCCGCCGGCCGGCAGGAGGTTGTCGACCGTATCGATTGGCACGATCGTGATCTGCCCGCCGCTCACGGCGTGCGGCGTCGCGGCATCGGCGGACGCCAGCATCGCGATATCGGTTCCCGATGCCGTCATGCCGAGCGGCGTCAGGATGCGCTGGCGCAGCGCATCGGGCCACTTCTGACCGGTGACCGCCTCGATCACGAGACCCGCCGCAAGGTAGAGCACGTTGTCGTAGGCGTAGCCGGAGCGGAAACTCGTCACCGGCTTGGCGGCGCGGAGCCGCCGCACGATCTCCTCCGAGCCGTAATTGGAATGAAACCAGAGCAGGTCGCCCGCGCCGAGCCCCAACCCGGAGCGGTGGGTGACGAGATCGCGGACCGTGAATTCGCGCGTCACCCAGGGATCGGACAGCTGGAACCAGGGGAGATACTTCGTCACCGGGTCATCCCAGGCGATCCGCCCCGAGTCCACCAGCTGGGCGAGCAGCGCCGTGGTGAAGGCCTTGGTGTTGGAGGCGATCTGGAACAGCGTGCTGGCGTCGACGCGCGTCGAATCGCCGATGCGGCGGACGCCGTAGCCACGCGCGAGGAGGACCTGCCCGTCCTTGACGACCGCGATCGCCATCCCCGGGACCTGAAACAGGCGGAGCCCCCGGGCGACTTCGGCGTCGAAGTCTCGCGGCATGCGCGCCTGCGCTGACCCGGGAGACGACAGCAGGGCGAGAGCCACGATACCGATGCCACATGCGCGCATCCGGCCTCCAGACGGGAAAGGACGGCCCGGAGCGTACCGGCGCCACGAGCCGCTGTCAACGCGACATGGTCAGCCTCAGAGTAACCGGATCAATGCACGCGCTACGAGCCATCCCACCGCGATTCCCAGCGCGGCCAGTAGCACGAGCACCGCGATCACGATGACGAGCCACCAGCGGCTCGCCCGTCTCGCCCCGTGTGGATCGGCGAGGTGATGCTCGATCAGCGCGACATTCTTGAGGTTTGCCTTCCAGACGACGTCGAAGGCGTCGCCAATCACCGGCACCGTTCCGAGCGTCGCGTCGATCGCGACGTTGGCGAGCATGCGCAGCAGTGTGCTCCCCGGCACGTCGAAGCGCACCGCTTCGAGTACCACGTAGGAAGCGACGAGCGCCCCCGCCGCGTCGCCGACACCGGGCACCAACCCGACGAGTGGATCGAGACCGAACTCGATGCGGGTTCCCGGGATGCGAAAGCCCGAATCCCAAAGGCGCGCGAGCCGGCGTAGCCGCTGAAGATCCTCCGCCACGACCCAGTCTCCGGATAACGACGAGGGCGGTAGAGTAACCGCTACCGCCCTCGTCCGCCTTCCGCTGCCTGCCCGTCCTCTAGGGAGTCAGCGGCGTGCAGGTGATCACGTCCGGATCCTGGCTCCACGGACCAAGGGAGAGACCAAGGGCATCACACTCGGACTTCGGTATCGGCATCACGGAGGCTACGGTCCCGCCGGGCACATCGAGGGGAATGTCGCTCAGCCGGCCGAAGCGGCGGGCATCGATCCAGCGCGTGCCCTGCTCCCACAACAACGAGAAGCGTCGCTCGTAGAGCAACGCCTTCACGAACGTCGAATCCGGGTCTCCAGGCACCACGGTCGACGCAGGCAGGGCGCCGGAGTTTTGTCTCACCAGGTTTAGGTCAGCCAGACCGGCCGCCTTGGCGCCCGTGAACCATTCGGCTTCCGACCGCAACAGGATTAGCTCTTCATCCCGGATGATCGGAATGGAGTGACCGGGATCGGCGGCCCCGGCGGTCAAGTACACCGTGAACTTGAGCTCTCCCGGAATCGGGATGGCACTCAGGTTCTGCACCGTCACCGCGGGCGCGATCTTGTCGAGCGCGCGCTGATCCCGCTGACCGGTGGACTGCGTGTCCGCCTGGGTGGTGTCGTCCGTCAGCGCGAAGAAGGTCAGCCCGTTCAACGGATCCGAGAGCGAGTTCTGGGCATCGCCCGGGCTCGTGGAGTAGTCGAAGAACACTCCCGATGGGAAGGACGCGGGAGTCGGGTCAATAAAGGAAGCGCCCAGCGCGCCAAGCGCAGCGGTGTAACAGTTCGCCGCGTTGCCTCCGCACCCCGCCGTCGCCCGCAGGTTATAAGTCTTCGCCGCCAGCGCGCGGTTGAACAGAATGAACGTCGCGGGGGTGTCGAACCCGGTGAACCCGGGCGGCACCGGGAAGGGGAAATCGGCGCTCCCCGACGCGAGGTCGGTCTGACCGCTGTTCAAGAGACCGATGATGTACCCATAGACCGAGTCCTCGGACACGAACGGGGCGGGCCCGGCTGTAACGTCCCGATTGACGTCCACCGGGGCGCCGAGCGCTCCTCGCGCCTCGACGATGTACAGGAACGCGAGCGCGTTCATCGTCTTGGCAAATCCGCTCGACGCCGACTTTTCGGCTGCGCTCAAGTCGTTGTCGTTGGCGAGCGCGGCGAGATAGATGTTGCCGCTGCGGATGGCCGCGTAGCGATCAGCCCACTGTGTCCCGCCGAAGGACCCGCCCCCCTGCACCGGCCCGAAGTACGGCTCGATGAAGTCCGGCTGGTTGTTGCCGGACAGGTTGATTCCCTCGCGACCCAATGAACCGATCCGCCAGATGAACCCCTGAATCCCCGTCCTGGCGCTCGCGAACAGCCCCGTCGCGGCCGCGGACAGCTTGGCCCGCGTAGGGCTGTTGATCAGGTCGTCCTGCGTCGGTTGATTCGTGTTCAGAATGTCGAATTTGCAGGCTCCCACCACGAGGAGCCCGGCCAGAGCGGCGCAGAGTTTCGTGCGCATGGTCAGAACCCCGCCTTGATGGAGAAGAAGAATTGCCGGGACGGCGGATACGGACCGAGATCGATGTTGCGCGTGATCGACTGCGCGCCGTAGTTCGACACCTCGGGATCGTAGCCGAAGTAATTCGTGATCGTGATCAGGTTGACACCCTCGATGCTCACCCGCGCCGACTTGGCGCCGAACCACGCCGCGAACCGCTCAGGCAAATCCAGCGCGACCTCCGCGGAGCGGAGCTTCAGGAACGAGGTCGATTGCACGAACGGATGCGCGTCGCCGGTGTTGAGGCACGCGTTCACCCGCGCCTGGCCCGAGGGCTGGCCGTCATCCGGGGCGAGCACGTTGCAGTCGTACAGCGACAAGGTCTGGTTCTGCGCCGCACCGCCGTCCTGCCAGTCCCACAGGAACGACACCGACGCCCGGTGATACGTGAACTCGTTGTAGAGCGACAACCGGAACTTGGGGTTGACCTGGCCGAGATACACCGTGTTCCCGTTCGCGTCTGTCCCGATGATCTGCGTGATCGGGCGGCCGCGCTGCACGAAGAATTCCCCGAAGGCGAGACCATACCCTGCGTTGGCCGGGCGGAAGCCGCACGCGATCGTGTCACTCGTCTGCTGGCAGGCGGGAATCGGAAGATTGAGTTCCAGCACCTTGTTGCGCAGCGACGTGAACGTCGTCCTGACCAACCAGTCGAAATTCGGCTGGCGGACCGGCGTAACCCCAAGGCCTACTTCGATGCCCTGATTGCGGATCTTCCCGCCGTTCACGAAGGCCAGCGAAAATCCACTCGACGGCGGTGGGGTCACGGGCACGAGGAGATCGCTGGTGGTCCGCGTGTACAGCGTCAGCTCGAGATCCCCGCGACCATTCCAGAGGCTCGCGTCCACTCCGCCTTCGATCTCCTTGGTCAGCTCAGGACGGATCGTCGGATCACCCGCAATGGCGCCGACCGAAGTTCCGACGTTGCCGCCGATCACGATGCCGCCCTGCAACGTGGTGAACTTCTGACCGAACAACGGCTGGTTCCCCGTCTCGCCGTAGGCGAGACGCAGTTTCACGTCACTTCCCTCCCCCACGAGCCCGGGGAAGCGGTACGATCCCTGCACCGACGGAAAGAGGTAGTACTTCTTCACATCCCCGTTGGCGCTCGAGCGCTCGGCCCGCACGCCGCCGGCGAGCATCACGCGCTGATCCAGGCCGAGCCATTGCTCCTGACCGTAGAGAGCCACGGTGCGCTCGTGCGTGTTCTCCTCGAACCCCGAGAGCACCGACCCTTGCGTGACGTTCTCCTGCCCCGGGAGGAGTCCGCTGCCGATCAACCGCGAGCGCGACAGGGAGCGGTCTTCCCATTGAATCCCGGCCGACGTGGTCGCCGTCCAGGAACCGCTGGTCAGCGTGTGGATGCCGTTCAGGTTCCAGTTGAGGTTCCGCCCATCGGCGTTGTTGAGGACCGAGCGACCTGGCGTTGCCTGTGCCGCCTCGAAGTAGAGCTCCGGCGGGGCGAGGATATCGTCCTTTTGATTGAGGAAGTCCATCCCACCCGCTCCAACCACGGAGAGGCTCTGGCGCGCGGTCTGCACCGCCTGCCACTTCAGGTTGAGGCCGCCGATGAAGCGCAGCGCCGTCTCATCGTTGTGTCCCAGCGCCGTCGTCTGGAGCGGATTCGAGCCGATGTAGCTCAGGCCGCCCGGGTTCGGATAGACGCCATTGACCGGCTCCAACGGCACAAACCCGGGGATGTAGGCGATGGCGTAAGTGACGCTCGCTCCGGAGTTGTCATTGTTGGTAAAGCCGCGCTGCGTGGTGGTCCGGCTGAACGCCGATGTGAGCGACACCGTAAACCGGTCGGCGAAGCTCTGATCGACGTTGGCCCGCAGCGACTGCCGCTGCGCCCCGGTGTTCTTGATGATGCCGCCGTCGTTCTTCACGCCTCCCGACAGGAAGTAGCGCGTGCCCGACGACCCACCCGACAGATCGATCTGGGTCTCGTTGGCGAGGGGTTTCCCGCCGGCCAGCTCGCGCAGGTGGTCGTAGGTCGGGAGCTTGCCGTTCACCTCATAGGACTGGATCAGCGCCGTGTCGCCGAACTGGGCCAGGGCTTCAGGCACCGTAAACGACCGCGTGCCCGGCCCGCGCTGCAACTCCGAAAAACCGAGCCGCTGCGTGATGCTCGCCTGCGGCTTCCCCGACTGGCCGCGCCGGGTCGTGATGATGATGACGCCGTTGACGCCCTTCGACCCGTAGATCGAGGTCGCCGCCGCGCCGCGCAGGATCTGGTAGGACTCGATGTCGTTGGGATTCAGGTCGGTGATCCGGTTCACCGGATCGTCCTGTTTCTCGCCATCGTTTCGTGTCGACTGCGGATTGCCGCTTTCGGTAATCGCGAACAGCCCCGTGGAGATCGAGGCGTCGCTCACGATCACGCCGTCCACCACGTACAGCGGGTCGGCCGAGCCGACCACCGTGTTGGACCCGCGGATCTGCACCTGCGTGCCGCCCCCCGGCGCGCCCGAGTTCTGCTGGATGTAGGCGCCCGGTACGCGGCCCTGCAAGGCCCGATCGAGCGATGGAGCCGGAATCGTGGCGACCTCCGCGCCCGCGAGCGTGGTCGACGAGATCGCCGCATTGCGGCGCTCGACGCCGGTCTGCTGCCCGGTGACCACCACCGCTTCGAGGTTGAACACGTCCTGCTCGAGCTGCGCGTCCGCGGTCGCCTGATCGGCCGCCACCGGGACTTCCTTGCGTTTGAACCCAATGCGGCGGAACACCAGCGTCACGGCGCCAGACGGCGCGTTGATGGTGTACCGACCGTCGTCATGTGTCACGGCGGCATAAGCAGTCCCCGTCACGGTGACGTTCACGCTTCCGACCGTACCGCCGCCGGCCGCGGTGACGACACCCGTGATCTGACGGACCCCTCCTCCGCCCTGTGCCCACACGCCGGCCGCGCCGAATACCAACGCGGCCATCAGCAGACAAATACGTTTGCCCACGTCCCCTCCAGGCTGGTGTACAGGAACTTGGACGGCAGGGTTGCTATCTTGCCGCCGATTTCCCTCTCGTGCAAGTCAACAATTCTTCATGCTCACATCGCGGTCAGGTCCGCCGTGGGCAGGAACCGCGGCGCGCGCCGTGACTTCACCGCCTGCTCGTACGCGTATGCCAGCCGGATCAGCGTGGGCTCGCTCCAGGCCGACCCGATGAACGACATGCCGACGGGCAGCCCGCGTACGTATCCGACTGGAACACTGATGCTCGGATATCCCGACACCGCCGCCGGCGTGGACGAGGCGCCGAGGAAGTGATCTCCGTTGATGAGATCGGTCGTCCAGGCAGGACTGCCGGTCGGCGCGACGATGGCGTCGAGCTTTTCCTTGGCGAACACGGCGTCGAGTCCCTCGGTCCGCGACAAACGCCGGCAATGCGCCAGTGCTTCGATGTACGCGTCATCCGTGAGAGGGCCCTTGTCCTGGGCCATCGTGAAGATCTCCTGCCCGAAGTACGGCAGCTCCCGATCGTGGTTCTTGTCGTTCCAGGCGATCAGGTCGGCGAGCGTCTTGTTCGGGGCCTGGCTCCCGAGCCCCGCCAGATAGGCGTTCAGATCCGCCTTGAACTCGTAGAGCAAGACGGTGAACTCGGCGTCGTCGTACTCGCCGGCGTGGGGGATGTCGGCCGGATCGACGATCACCGCACCGGCCTGCTTCATGGCGTCGATCGCCGCCTGGACCAGCGTGTCGGTGACGGCGGAGTAGCCGAAAAACTTCGTCCGGGCCACGCCGATGCGTGCGCCCTTCAACCCATTCGGGTCGAGGAACTTGGTGTAGTCGGCTTCGACGTGCCCACCCGCCGCGGTCGTGGCGGCATCATCGGGATCCGCACCGGCGAGCACGCCGAGGAGCGCCGCGGCGTCGGCCACGGTTCGCGCCATCGGCCCGGCGGTATCCTGAGTGTGGGAGATCGGGATGATGCCGCGCCGGGACACGAGCCCGAGCGTCGGCTTGATCCCCACCAGCGAATTGGCGTTCGACGGGCAGACGATCGAGCCGTCCGTCTCCGTACCCACGCCCACGGCGGCGAGACTCGCGGAAATCGCGGCACCCGTTCCGGAGCTCGAGCCGCAGGCGTTGCGGTCCAGCGCATATGGGTTCTTGCACAGCCCGCCGCGCCCGCTCCAGCCGCTCACCGAATGCGTCGAGCGGAAATTGGCCCACTCCGAGAGGTTCGTCTTGCCGATGATGATGGCGCCCGCGTCGCGCAACCGTCGCGCGACGGTCGAGTCACGGGGCGCCGGCGCATCGGCGAGCGCGAGCGATCCGGCCGTCGTCTTCATGCGATCGCCCGTCGCGATGTTGTCCTTGATCAAGACCGGGATTCCGTGCAGCGGTCCCCGTACCTTCCCGGCCTTGCGCTCGGCGTCCGCCGCGTCGGCGAGGGCGAGCGCGTCGGGATTGGTCTCGATCACTGACCTGAGCGTCGGGCCCTGTCCATCGATCTGCTGGATGCGGGTGAGATACGCGGTGACGAGCCGCCGCGAGGTGTACTTACCGCTCTTCAGACCGTCCTGCAGCTGCTGGATCGTGAGCTCGTCCAGCTCGAACGGCGGCGGTGGCGTGTACGACGGCGCGGCAGCCGGGCGCGCCGGTTCGCCGGCGAGCCCGCCCGCCGACAACGGCGCGGCCAGACCGGTGACGGCGGCGTACTGCACGAACTCGCGACGCGAGAGATACATGGGCGCTCCAGGGAATGATGGATACGCCCAATGTGCATCCCGCCGGACGACCCGGCCACCGCGAATCGAATGAAGGTCGAGCCCGTTTTCGTCCCTTTCGTCCCCTGAAGGACCTGCTCTCCTCACTCCCCGATCGTCGGAGCCGTCTCCACCACCAATCGCTGCAGTGTTCCTCTCAATCGCATCCGGACCCGCGCGACGAGAATGATGGCCACCGTGGCGAGCCCCGCGACCAGTCCCCACCACAACCCCGCCGGGCCCAGCTCGGTGCCGAGGCCGAGGTATGCGGCCAGCGGCAACCCGATCAGCCAGTAACCCACGACGTTTACGACGAGCGGCGTGCGCGTGTCACCGGTTCCTCGCAGAATGCCGATCGAGACAACCTGGGTGCCGTCAAACACCTGAAAGATCCCGGCGAGCGGGATCAAGGTCGCCGCGATCGCCTGCACCGTGGCATCCGACGTGTACGCGCGGGCGAGCAACCTGGGGAATGCGAGCATCGTGATCCCGCTCGCGAGCATGAACCCGACACCGCAGCCAAGCGCTGCCACCGCCGCGCGGCGCGCCTCGGCCGTGTCACCCCGGCCGATCGCCTGGCCCACGAGCACCGCGCCCGCGATCGACACCCCGAGGGGCACCATGAACGTGACTGAGGACAAATTCAGCGCGACTTGATTCGCCGCCATGGCACCCGCCCCGAGACGACCCATCAAGACGCCGACGAGGCTGAAGATCCCGAGTTCGAGCTCGAATTGCAGGCCGATCGGAGCGCCGAGCCGCAGCAGCCGGCCCAGTGCCCCGAGATCGAGCACGTCCGCTCGCCACGGTCGGACCCACTGCCCAAGGGTGCGCCAGGCGAAGACGACCAGAAAGATCGCGAGCACCCAGCGCGACAGCATCGTCGCCCAGCTCGACCCGATGGCCCCGAGCGCCGGCACTCCCAGATGGCCGAACACGAATACCCAGTTCAGCGCCAGGTTCAGCACGTTGGCGGCGATCATCGCCCACACCATGGGACGGATATTGCCAGTCGCCTGGAGCAGCACGCGCGCCAGCACCGATAGATAGAAAGGAAAGAACCCCCCCATCGCGACGTAGGCGTACCCGGCGACGAGGGGAACCACTTCGGGTGGCTGACCGAGGAGCGCGACCAGGGGATGCACCGGCAGGAGGGCGACGGTCGAAGCCACCGTGAGACCGGCGATCAGGATGAGCCCCCGCTGCGCATTGCGCGCCACCGCCGTTCGTTCGCCGGCGCCGATCGCCTGGGCGACGATGGGATCGAGTCCCATCAGCATGCCCATCCCGAAGAGCGAGACGGCGAGGAACAGGAGGTTGCCGAGCGCGACCGCGGCCATCGCATCGGCGGAGACGCGGCCGACGACGAGGGTGTCCACCACGCCCATCGTCATCCATCCCACCTGCACGACGACGACGGGGGCCGCGATGCACGCCATCGCGGTCAGCTCGCCACGGAACCCGCGCGGCAGGACGGTCGGCTCGGACATCAGCGGAAAATAATGAGCCGACGATTCAGCCCGCTTCAGCTATGCGTGTGATGGATCGTCAACGGTCCGTTCGTCGTCACCACCCGGACCGGTGCACCCCCGTCGCCCAGCGTGGTGTGAATCCGGTTGGTGATGCGGCCCTGGATCGTCACCGTCAGCGGAAACGAGAGGCTCATGGGGCCGTTCACCGTCCCGGTCTCGAGGCGAGCGTTATAGCCGTCGGGGATCCCGAGGCTCACCGGACCGTTCTGCGACTCGGCGTCGAGCCCCGGGCCGTCCCAGCGCGAGCCCGTAAGCTCAACCGACAGCGGTCCGTTCTGCACGCGCGCCGTCACGTCGCCACCCACCGCTCGCAGCGTGATGGGTCCGTTCTGGGCGTGCAGTTGCATCGCCCCCACCACCTCTTCGACCGACAGCGGCCCGTTTACGGTCTCGAGCGACAGGTCGGTGTGGCGGGGCACATAGACGTCGAAGCTCACCGCCCACGAGGTGCGGTACCCGGTCTCCGGTCCGCGAGCGGCGATTCCGCGCCCGGCGGCCTCGATCTGGATGCCATCCGCAATCGCCTGAGCCGCCGATTCCGTTCCGGCCTGAGCTTCGATCTTCGCGATGACACCGATCGAGTCGCGGTCCCAGCCAGAGACCGAGACGCCACCGTTCTCACTGGGATCGATAGTCAGCGTGCCGCCTGCCGGGTGGAACCCGGTCTCACGAACGACGCAGACCCTGGGGCGATCGTTCCAGTGGTCGTGGCATTGTGCCAGCCACTCCTGCGGATCGTCTTGAGCGGCGAGGGTCCCGGCAAGGCACACGACCGAGACGGCAAGGGCAGCAAAACGTGTCGACATGGCTCACCTCGATCGTGACGAAATGACTCGAAACCGGGGCCTCGTATTAGACGGAAATCGCCGCAGATTGGTTGCCCTGCGAGCGCCAGGCCGGACCCCTCGAGGTCTCGCCGAGCGACGTGGTGCGCCACATCGGGCGAACCACGTGATCGGGCGGGGGCTCGCATCGTGATGGAGCTCACCGCATATTGCCTGACTACGGCAGCTGTGCTGAAGCGGCAACCTGTTCGTATTCTTGACGTTCCAGGCAGGGATGCGGGCACCCTACTTGCGTGAATTGGTCCTCGGTGGATCATTGCTGCCTCTCATGGGAGCGTCATGCGGTTCAGTGAGCTCGAACAGTCGATCTCGAAACCTTCCCGGGCGCTGCGTCTCGACAGCATCCGGAGCCGGATCCTGTTCTTTGCCATGTTCGCGACGCTCGTTCCGTCGATCATCACCGCCTGGATCGCGTATTCGCACCTGAAGCAGTCGGTCAACGACAAGGTCAGCCAGGAGGTCACGAGCGCCTCGAAGCAGAGCGCCCACGCGGTCGGCCTGTGGCTCAAGGAGCGCCTGGTCGAGCTGCGGGTCTTCGCCAGCTCGTACGAGGTGACCGAAAACCTCGATCAGACCCCGCGACGCGGGGCTGCGGGGACCAACCAGCGGCGTCTCAACGATTATCTCAACTCGGTGCGCGAGCGGTTCGGCGAATACGTCGAGCTGATGGTAGTCGATCCGCAGGGCCGCGTGGTCGCGACGAGCGCCCGCCAGGTCCGCCCCGTGCAGATGCCCTCGCATTGGACCAGTGACGTCCTCGTCGACGAGCCGGCAGTGGGCGATCCCTACCGCGACGAAGGCCTGGGTACGACGCTGGTGATCGTCGCCGTCCCGATTCACGTGCAGAGCGGGCGCTTCCTCGGTGCCCTCACCGCCAAGATCTCCCTCGGAACGGTCGATCAGATGTTCCGGCAGTACGCGCCGTCCGATTCCGGCCGCATGTTCCTCGTCACCACCGACTCGACCACGACCGGCGCCATCGTGTCCGGCCGCGGCTCCGGGATTCGCCTGCCGACGGGGTCCCTGCAACAGCTGCTGGCGAGCGACACCACGCTCGTCGCGTATCGCAGCTTCGACGGCCTGGACGTCGTCGGCAGCCTGTACCGCGAGCCCGGACTACGCTGGGCCGTGGTGGCCGAGGAGCCGGCGACCGCCGCTTTCCACCAAGTAACACGCCTGCGCCGCCTGATGATTCTGCTCCCCTCGGCGCTGCTGGCCGGGATCGGCCTGATCGCCTATTTCCTCGGGCTCCTCATCGTCCGGCCGCTCGATCGGCTCACCAAGGGAGCCGCCAAGGTCGCGGCCGGTGATCTCGACGTCGATCTTCCGGTGCATTCGGGCGGTGAGGTCGGCTACCTGACCAAGATGTTCAACACCATGGTGGCGCGCCTTCGGGAAGGCCGCGAAGCCCTCGACGCCGCCAACGAAACGCTGCGCCGCAAGAACGAGGAGCTGGAGCGGTTGTCGGTGACCGATGGTCTGACCGGCCTCTTTAACCGCCGCCGCCTTATGGAGACGCTGACCGACGAAGCGCGCCGGTCCCAGCGGTTGAACCACACATTCGCGGTGCTGATGGTCGACGTCGATCATTTCAAGAAGTACAACGACAGCTTCGGCCATCAGGCAGGCGACACGGTGCTGACCAAGGTCGCCGGGCTGCTGCGCGAGGCGACGCGCGAAGTGGATTTCGTGGCCCGCTATGGCGGAGAGGAATTCCTCATTCTGCTGCCCGAAACGGGCATGGGTGAAGCCCTCGACATCGCCGAGCGGATCCGCACGCGCATCGCTGCCGAGGTCTTCCACGGGCGTCACATGACGGTGAGCATCGGCGTGGCGGAATTCCCTCTGCACGGCGACGGTGCCGAAAAGGTCGTCGGCGCGGCGGACGAGGCGTTGTACGAGGCGAAACGGGAAGGCCGCGACAAGGTACGCCGGGCGGGACTCAAGCTCGTCCGCGGCAAACCGGCGGAGCGCGCCGGCTGATCGAACGCGGCGGGGGCTACTTGTTGCCCGCGTCCACCCGCCGTTCCACGAGATTCCAGAACACCCAGCCCGTCTGACCGCTGTCGGTCGACACCCGCACCCACTGATCGACATGCGAGACGCCGGTGAGCGGCGAGCCGCTCTCGAGCGTCGCGAGCACGCGGAAGGTCGTTCCCGGTCCGTCGCGCACGTTGCAGCGGGCGGACGTCTGCAGGTCGATGGGCACCGCGAACGGGATCTCACCGGGGCGCAGTGAGGACTGGTCCCCCCCCGGGCTGCGCGTCCGCCCCACACCGGCCTGGCTCTTCGCCTGATTGGCGAGGTACAGCGCGCCGCCGTAGTTCTGCTTGTTGAATTCGTTGGTCGCGTCCTGCAGCAGCTTGCTCACCCGCGCCACGTCGGACGATCCATTCCCCCGCGACGCGCTCCGCAGCGACTGCAGTGCGATCTCCGCCTCCGCCATTCCGGAAGCCGCTTCGGCGCGGGTCGCGAGCGTCTGCACCTTCGCCATCGAGCGCACGACCTCACGCCGCGTCTCCTCCAGGCGATTCTGGAGATCTTCGACCTGAGCGTCACGCTCCAGCAGGGTGAGCTCGAGGCGCGAAACGCGTTGCTCCAGATCCTTGTCGCGAACCGTGACCGTCTCGGTGACGACCCTGGAGGTCGCCGCCGTATCGGCAACCGGCACGGGAGCCGGGTCCGCGGCGGGGTGCTGGCACCCGACGAGGCCCGCCAGCACGGCGGCTGCCGGAGCGAACGCGAGACGCGTGAATGAGGGAGTCATAGAGTCCGACAATTTGCGAAACTCGGGCGTAGCGCGCACTACTCCAGGGCCTGAGCGAGCCGTTTCGGATCGTCACCCCCGATCACAAGTCGCGTGTTGGTAGCGAGATAGCAGAAATCGACGTTCTGCCCCGCATCGGCCAGCCGCCGCAACAGAGCCGCCGCCGCTCCGGGCCGGTCCTCCAGTCCCACGATGAGGACAGGTCGCTCCGCGCCTACCCTGATACGGGCAGCTCGCAGCGCCCGCGTCGTGCCTGCACCGTCACGCGTCAGCAGGTGGAGAATGCCGTCGAACTGGGTGACCCCCTCCAGGTTGATGCCGGCGCGGGCTACGGCCTCCACCGCTACGGCCAATACTCCGGGGCGATCCTCCTGGAGTGTGATAGTGAGATCGGCAGCAGCGGCAGTGTGGGGCATCGCCCCGAAGCTAGCGAGGTGCGGGTTCAACCCGCGAGCGTGAGGGCGGCGAGCGCGGTGAGCGCGGCGAGCGCGATCAAGGGGGCGACGATGTCTCGCAGGTCGGGACGACGCGTGGCTTTCGGCATGACCTACAACATCTTCACGGCTTGAAAAGGCGGCGGTGACTCACGTTACGCGGACTCGGGCCGTCGCCGACGCTCTAAACGACGGGCATCAATGCGGGGTCCCCACCGCAATCCGCTGTGCCTTCTCGACATACAGATTCCGGTCCGCGGTGGCCAGCAGCGCCTTCGCCGTATCACCGTCGCGCGGGTAGACCGCCACGCCGATGCTGACGCTGACCGGCGGCTCCTCGAGATCCTGGACGAGCCGTTCGGAAATGCGCTTCGCCACCCGGTGGGCCGCCGATTCATCGGTCTCCGGAAGGATGACGGCGAACTCATCCCCGCCGTATCGGACCGCGGTATCGATCGCCCGGCAGGATCCGCGCACCACATCGGCCACGCGGCAGATCGCCCTGCTGCCCACCAGGTGGCCGTGGCGGTCGTTGATCGCCTTGAGGCGATCGAGATCGAGGAAGAGCACGCCGAAGGTACGGCCGCTTCGATCGGAGCGACGCATCTCATTCTCCAGCACGCTGAGGAGATGCCGGTAGTTGGCGAGGCCCGTCAAGGGATCGGTAATCGTCAGGAGCCGCAGCTGGTCGGTGGCCCGGCGGCGAGCCGAGACGACCGCGGCGATGCTGAGTGTCATGACCGACGCCACGGCCATGAACGCCTGCAACAAGAGCAGGGATTCGTTTTGGGAAGGGCGCACGAACGGCCCGTAGCCCCAGAGCGAGCCCCAGATCGCCACCCCCGCGAGCAGCAGCACAGCGGCGGCAGCCTCGCGCGGTTCGAACCGCAACGCCGCCCACAGGAGGAACGGCAGACAGAGAAAGTCGAGCGGGTAGTTCTTGTCCGGGAAGAGCCCCCCGAATACGAGCTGGCTCACCACGAGGAGCGACACGAGCAGCACGGCCGCCTCGAGCGCCTGTCGGCGGCGCAAGAGGCTGCGGGCCGGCCGGCTCCACAGGACGAGCACCGGGGTCACGACCATGGCGCCGGCCGCATCCCCGAGCCACCAGGTGAGCCAAATCGATCCGTAATCGCCCCAGCGCGCCAGCCCCCAGAGCGACAGGATCGTAACACCGCAGGTCGCGCTGACGGTGGTACTGACCGCCCCGGTGATGGCGGCGAAGCGGAAGATGTCCGAGGGACGGCCGAAACACTCACGACCCTTGGCGAAGCGGTTGATCAAGAACGCTCCGACCAACCCTTCCAGGGTATTGCTGATCGCGATGCCGGCCGAGGGAACCAGGGCGCCGGCGACGGTATAGTTGACGAGAAAGGCCCCGACCAGAATGGCGGGCCAGATCCGCGTCCCAAGAATGAGAAAGCCGGCCAGGGCGATGCCGGCGGACGGCCATACCGGGGTGGCGCTGGCGTTGAGAAACGCGAGACGCATGCCCAGGCGCCCGGCGGCGAAATAGATCGCCGCCAAGCCAAACAACACCAGCGCCCGTTTGACGGACGCCGCGGGGGCCACAGGGGTCATGTGCTCACCGGGCCCAACCATAGCCATTTTCGGGTGTTGCGCGGGTGATTCGCATCACGCGCACCGGGGCCGGGTGCGGGGCCCGAAATCAGTCGACCGGGACTACGTCGGGCAGACCCCCGAGTGCGACCCCACGGCGCCTGCCCAGTCGCGCCTGCAGGGCGTCGAGATAGGTGTAGAAGACCGGTGTCACATACAGTGTGACGATCTGCGAGAACGCCAGCCCTCCCACCACCGCCAACCCGAGCGGGCGCCGCGACTCCGCGCCCGCCCCCCACCCCACGGCGATCGGCAGCGTGCCCATCAACGCCGCCATGGTCGTCATCATGATCGGACGGAACCGAACGCTGCACGCCTGCAGGATCGCGTCGCGGGACGACTTCCCCTCCTGGCGCTGCGCTTCGATGGCGAAGTCGATCATCATGATGGCGTTCTTCTTCACCAATCCCACCAGCATGATGATGCCTACGAAGGCGTAAATGCTGAGATCGGTCCGGAACAGCACAAGGGTAAGCAGCGCCCCGAACCCGGCGAACGGCAGGCCCGTCAGGATCGTGATCGGGTGAATGAAGCTCTCGTACAGAATGCCCAGCACGATATAGATGACGAGGACGGCGAGGACGAGGAGAAACGCCAACCCTTGCTGGCTGGCCTGAAACGCTTGCGCCGTCCCCGAGAACCCGGTCGTGATCGTGGCCGGAAGGGTTTGGCGCGCCAGGCGCTGCACTTCGGCCACCGCGTCGCCAAGCGACGCTCCGGCGGCGAGGTTGAACGACAGCGTGACGGACGGCAGCTGGCCGCTGTGATTCACGCTCAGCGGACCGACCGCCGGCGTCACCGAGGCGACCGAAGACAGCGGGACGAGTGCACCGGAGGGCGCCCGGATGTGCAGCAGACCCAAGGCTCCGAGATCCCGCTGGTACTGCGGCAACAGCTCGAGGATGACCCAGTACTGATTGTTCGGCGTGAGGATCGTGGAGACCTGCCCCGAGCCGTACGCATCGTACAGCGCCTGCTCCACCTGCTGCACTGTGAGGCCGAGCGCCGCCACGCGATCCCGGTCGATGTGCACGTTGACCTGGGGATTCTTGATCTGCAGGTCGGTCGTCACGTCGGTGAGACTCGGCAGGTCGCGCATCTTGAGCCGCAGCGCTTCGGAGTTGTCGTACAACGCCTGGATGTCAGCCCCCTGCAGTGTGAACTGATACAGCGTCTTGCTGGGCCGTCCCCCGATGCGAATCACGGGTGGGACCTGGAGATAGGTCCGGATGCCCGTGACGGCGTTGAGCTTCGGCGTCAGTTCCCGCGCTACGGCGTCGGCATCGAGACGGCGCTCGTTCCGGGGCTTCAGGTGGATACCGATCCGCCCCTGATTCATCGTTCCCCCCCCGATCGACGACATGAAATGCTCGACGTTGGGGTCCGCGGCGACGATCGCCGCTGCCTGCTGCTGGTGCTGCGCCATGGCGTCAAACGAAGTGCCTTCCAGCGTCTCGGTGGTCCCCCCAATGAAACCCGTGTCCTCGGTGGGGATGAAGCCTTTCGAGACGACCATGAAGAGTCCGGCGGTGCCAAGGAGAATGCCGACCGAGAAGGCCAAGGCCAGGCGCCGATGATCCATCACCCAGACGAGGGTCCGCTCGTACAGCCCGAGCCACCGCTGGTACACCCGCTCCGTTGCTTCGTAGAAGCGGCCGTGATGCTCGTCCTTCGGCGGGCGCAGGAACCGGCTCGCGAGCATCGGCGTGAGGGTCAGCGACACGAACCCGGACACGAGGATCGCCACCCCGATCGTCACGGAGAATTCGTGGAACAGTCTCCCGATGATGCCACCCATGAAGAGCACCGGGATGAACACGGCCGACAGGGACAGCGTCATCGACAGGATCGTGAACCCGATCTCGCGAGCGCCGTCCAGCGCCGCCCGCATCGCGGGCTTCCCCATCTCCATGTGGCGGACGATGTTCTCCAGCATCACGATCGCGTCGTCTACGACGAATCCCACCGACAGCGTCAGGGCCATCAGGGAGAGGTTGTCGAGACTGTAGCCGAGCAAGTACATCGCCGCGAACGTCCCGACGATCGACAGCGGGAGTGCGAGGCTCGGGATCACCGTGGCCGACAGATTTCGCAGAAACAGGAAGATCACCATGATCACGAGGCACAGCGTGATCAGCAGGGTCAACTTGACGTCGTTCACCGAGTCGTTGATCGCCTGGGAGCGATCGTACAAGATCTGGACCTGCACCGAAGCCGGGAGCTGCGGCCCGAGCTCCGCGATGGTGCGCTTGACGGCGCTGGCGACGGCCACGGTGTTCGTCCCGGGTTGACGCTGGATCGCCAGTACGATGGCGCGCGTCCCGTCGAACCAGCTCGCCGTCTTGTTGTCCTGCACGTCGTCCAGCACGTTCGCCACGTCCTGCAGCCGGACCGGAGCGCCGTTCTTGTACGCCACCACGAGCTGGCGAAACTCCGGCGCGCTCTGGATCTGCCCGTCGGCGAGCACGGTATAGGCGCGGTGTGGGCCCCACAGCGTGCCGGTCGGCAAGTTGGGGTTCCCCGCGTCGACCGCGGCGGCCACCTCGTCGATGCCGATGCCCCGGGCGACCAGTGCCTGCGGGTCGACCTGTATGCGCACGGCGTACTTCTGCGAGCCGTACACCTGGACCTGGGCCACGCCATCCACGGTCGAGATATGCTGGGCGAGGAAGGTCTCGGCGTACTCGTCCAGCGCGGAGAGCGACAGCGTGGGGGAGCTGACCGACATGAACAGAATCGGCGCGTCCGCGGGGTTCACCTTCTGGTAGGACGGGGGCAGCATGTTCTGTGGTAGCTGCCGCAGCGTCTTGGCGATGGCGGCCTGGACGTCGGCCGCGGCGGCGTCGATGTCCCGCGACAGCGTGAACTGCAGGGTGATCGACGTGTTGCCCTGCGTGCTCGAGGAGGTCATGGCGTCGAGGCCGGCGATCGTCGAGAACTGTTTCTCGAGGGGCGTCGCCACGGCGGCCGCCATCGTCTCGGGGTTGCCGCCGGGCAGTGACGCGTTGACCGTGATCGTGGGAAAATCGACGTTGGGGAGGTCGCTCACCGGCAGCAGCCGGTATCCCATGACGCCGAACAGCAGGATCGCCAGCATCACGAGCGTCGTCGCGACCGGCCGCCGGATGAACAGCCCGGAAATGCTCACGGCTTCTGCTGCCGGCCCGGCTGCGGATCGGCGTCGTTCTGAGGAGAGCCGGAACGCACTTCGACCTTGCTGTCGGCGGTGAGCCGCGACTGGCCATCCGTCACGATCAGATCTCCCGCGTTCACCCCCTGCGCAATCACCGCGAGCGAATCGAGGGTGCGCTGTACCGTCACCGGTTGCTGCTTGGCCGTCCCCGCCGGCGTGACTATGAACACGTAGCTTCCCTGCTGCGCGGTCATCACGGCCTGGGCCGGAACGACGAGGGCGTCCCCCTGCTCGCCGAGCACCAGCGTGACGTCGACGAACTCTCCGGGCCAGAGGCGGCCCGACTCGTTCTGGAAGCGGCCTTTGAGCAGCACCGTCCCCGTGCTCGCGTCGACATGATTGTCTACGAACGACAGATCGCCCTCGTACGTCGTCGAGTCCTGCGCGGGACGCGCCAGCACGTGTAATTGCTCGCCGGCGCGCCGCTGCAGGTCGGGGAGCTGGGACGCCGGCACCGCGAAACGGACCAGAATCGGCCGCAGCTGGTTGATCGTCACGAGCGGCGTCGCCGACTGGTTGGCGATCACCTGGTTGCCTTCGTGCAACAGCAGGCCGCCGGTGCGGCCCGCGATCGGCGCCCGGATCGTGGCGTAGCCGAGGTTCAGGCGCGCGATCGTGAGCGCCGCCGAGTCCGCCCGCACCGTCGCGGTCAGCGCATCGGCGGCGGCCTGCTTCGCCTGGTAGTCTTCATCGGTGACGAACTTGTCCTTGGCCAGCGCTTGGTAGCGCGCGGCGTCGCGCACCGCGGCATCGGCCTGGGCGAGATCCCGGCTGAGATTCGCTTCCGCCTGCTGCACCGCCGCGGCGAATGGGCGCGGATCGATCTCGAAGAGGACCTGGCCGGCGGCGACCTCGTCTCCTTCCGCGAAGGGGATGTGGAGCAACAGCCCGCCGACCTGCGAGACCACTGCCGCAGAGCGCATCGGCTCGACCGTTCCGCTCGCCTGGACCTGGAACGGAACGGCACGTCGCTCGGCGCGCGCGACGCTGACCGGAATACGGGCTGGAGTCGTGGCCGCACGGGAGCTGCACGCTGCAGCGAGAACGGCCGCCGCGCAGCAGAAGATTCGCTGGATCATCGCCTTACTACGCACGACCCTCTCTTGGCGTGGAAGCCTGTGCCGTAAAGATCCCTACCCCTCGCGGTTAACACCAGCCTGACACGCCCGTCTGAAGCCCGTGCCGCGCCTGCGCGCCCTGTCCCTCCTGGTCTTCCTCTTCTTGCCGGCGCCCGCGCATGGGCAGGTGGGGACGACGACCGACATCCTGACCGGCGTCGTCATCGGGATGGATGACGCCCCCCTCGCCGGTGCGCAAGTCGACGCAACCTCGATCGAGACGCAGATCACCCGACGCCAGACCACCGATGCGCGCGGGCGGTACACGATCGTCTTCCCCGATGGCGGCGGACAGTATCAGCTGCTGGTGCGGTCCATCGGACTCGCCCCACAGCGCCTCGTGGTCGTGCGCCAGGCGGACGAAGATCGCCTCGTCACCAACGTGCACCTTACGGCCGCGCCGTTCACGCTGCCACCCGTCGTGGCCCGGGCTCGCCAGCCGCGCGGCCGCAATCAGGAAAACGCCGGCCCCGGCGGCCAGGAGCGCGTGCTCTCCGGAGAGCAGCTGGCCCGCCTGCCGGTCGACGCCTCCGACTTGAATGTCATCGCGACGCTGGTGCCCGGGGTCGTCGCCCTCGCGGCTACCGACTCCACCGACGCCGCATTCTCAGTCGCGGGTCTGCGACCCAGCGCCAACAACGTCACGCTCGACGGCCTGGCGTTCGGATCGGGAAGCGTGCCGCAGGACGCCATTCGTGCAACCCGCGTGATCACGAACACCTACGACGTCGCACGCGGGCAGTTCTCGGGTGGGCTCGTCGCCGCCACCACGAAGAGCGGGAGCAACGTTCCCCAGGGCACGTTCACCTACAACCTGCGCGATCGCAGTCTCGAGTGGGGGAGCGGCACCGCCTCGGCGTTCGGCCAGGGGTCGACGCAGAACCAGCTGGGCGGCGGTTTCGGCGGGCCGATCGTGCACGATCATCTGTTCTGGTTCGCGTCGCTGCAGGGCCGGCTCAACGACCGGCCGCTCACCTCGCTCACAACGGCCGATGCGGCAGTGCTGCAACGCTTCGGCCTGAGCCCCGATTCCGCGGCGTTGTTCGAGGCCCTCGCACAAGCGAGCGGCATACCGCGAACGTCCGTCGGCTCGATCGCCGCAACCGACAACACCATCGGACTGGCGCGCATCGACTGGATGATCTCACCGGGCCACACCGTGACGATTCGGGCTGATGGCCGCTGGACCTCCCAGGAGCCGACTCGCGTCGCGGCCCTGGCGTTGCCCGAGACGGGGGGCACTCGTCGTCAGACGGGGGGCGGCGTGATGCTCGGCTTGACGTCGAACTTTGGGCGCCTGATCAACGAACTCAAGTCCTACATCTCGGCGGTCGACACCCGCGCCCTTCCCTACCTCGCGCTTCCCGACGCCCGAGTCCAGGTGATCTCCGACCTGACCGACAGCGGCCAGGGTGTGACCACCCTGGCGTTCGGCGGGAACGGCTCTCTCCCCCAATTCCAGAACGACAATGCGGCGGAGCTCACCGAAGAGATCTCCTGGTTGCCGGGAACGGGCGTGCATCGCGTCAAGCTGGGGCTATACGGCGAGCGCGACGCGTTCGACGACGACGCGACGGCGAACCGGTTCGGCACGTTCGTGTTCCCATCGCTCGCGGCACTCGCGGCGAACCAACCCTCGGCGTTTACCCGGACACTCGCGCCGTCCCCGCGGCGCGGGATCGCGGAGAACGCCGCCGCCTACCTGGGAGACACGTGGCGGCTCACGAGCGGCCTGCAGCTCGCCTACGGCGTACGGCTCGAAGCGACACGGTACCAGGGAGCCCCGGGAATGAACCGGATGGTGGACAGCCTGTTTAACCTGCGCACCGACCGGATCCCGGGCGGGGCCCACCTCTCCCCCCGTGTCGGATTCACCTGGATCGCCGGGCCGGCGGGCGGCGGCCGCGCCGGCGGATTCGCCAGCACGATCCTGCGGGGCGGCGTGGGGGATTTCCGCAGCGCGCCACCCACCGGATTGATCAGCGCGGCGCTGGCAGGATCCGGCCTCGTGGCGAGCGAGTCACAGCTCGTGTGCGTGGGCAGCGCCGTACCCGCTCCGGACTGGGCGGCATACGGGCAGGACCCGGCGGCCATTCCTTCGCTGTGCGCCGATTCGACCGTGCCGGTACCGATCGCAGCCGAACCGACGGTGACGGTTTTCGATCCCGGGTTCCGCTCCCCGCACGTCTGGCGTGCGTCCCTCGGAGTGCAGCATCGCCTGTTCACGGGATACATGCTCTCCGTCAACGCGAGCTACAGCCGAGGAGAGAATCAGTACGGGGTGCGTGACGCGAACCTCGGCGCCGCGCAATTCGCGCTCCCCGTCGAGGGAGGGCGTCCCGTCTTCGTCCCCGCGAGCGCCATCGACACGGCGAGCGGGTTGGCGAGTGTCGACGCTTCGCGACGCGTGCCCGGCGCGGGACGCGTCCTCGTGGTAGGCTCGGATCTGCGCTCCGACTCGAAGCAGGTGAGCGTGAGCTTCGGGGGACTCACCTTCCACGGAATGACCCTGCAGACATCCTACACGTGGACCCGGGCGCGCGACCAGTCGTCGTTCAACTGCTGCAGCGCGACGCAAGGCTTCGCCGCGCCCACTACCGCGGGCGACCCGAACGGGCCCGAATGGGCCACCAGCGATTTCGAGCGACGCCACGCTCTGCTCGCGACGATGACGTATCCCTTCGGGGAGAGCCTGGAGCTCACGGCCATCGCACGGCTCAACTCCGGTGTGCCATTCACGCCGCTCGTCGGCAGCGATATCAACGGCGACGGCGCCCGGAACGACCGTGCCTTCGTGTTCGATCCGGCGACGGCCGGAGATACGGCCGTGGCCCAGGGATTGTCACGGCTGCTCGCCGGCGCGCCGGCAGCCGTACGTGGCTGTCTCGTCCGGCAGGAAGGCACCGTCGCGGCGCGCAACTCGTGTACCGGACCATGGCAAGGCTCGCTCGATTTCCAGATGAACTACCGCCCGATGTTATTCGGTCTGGACCACCGGCTGGCCCTGTCGCTCGTGACCGTGAACTTCCTCGGGGGGCTGGACGCGCTGTTGCACGGATCCGCGCACCTGCAGGGCTGGGGCCTGTCGGGCGCGCCCGACCCGACGCTGCTCTACGTGAGGGGCTTCGATCCGTCGACCCAGTCGTATCGCTATGTCGTGAATGAACGCTTCGGCGCGCGCCGCTCGGGTGCGCTGGGAATCACGGTACCGTTCCAGCTAGCGATCCAGGCCCACCTCGAGCTGGGACCGGCCCTGGGCGGCTTCGGTGGATTTGGGGGTGGGCGACGCGGTGGCGCGGGAGGTGGCCCGACCGCGGCGGATTTCGCCGATCGCTTCGCCGCCGCTTTGCCGAACCCCGTCGCCGTGATCCTCGGGCTCAAGGATTCGCTCGGACTCTCGGGCCTTCAGGTCGACTCGCTGCAGCGATTGTCCGATACGCTCGACGCGCACAACGGGGTCGTGAGCGATTCGATGCGCGCGATCATCGGTCGCGCCGGTGGGCGCCCCGACCCGGGACTACTCTTCTCGCGTCTCCGCCCCTTGCTGCAGGAAGGCCGACAGCACGCCCGGGATGCGCTCGACGCGGCGCGTGCGGTGCTCACCCCGGCGCAATGGAACAGACTCCCGGATGCGCTGAAGCGCGGGCCCGCCGGCCGACGCGACTGATGCTCAGGGCGCCTCTCCCGGCGCCGGCTTGAGATCGACCCAGAAGCGGCTCCCGTGGCCGGGACTCGACTCGACGCCCACCTGTCCACCCATCCGTTCCACCGCCTTGCGCACGATCGCGAGTCCGATGCCGGTACCCGGATAGTCGTCGCTTGAATGCAGCCGCTCGAACACGCGAAAGATCCGCGTCTGATGTTCCGGGGCGATGCCGATCCCGTTGTCCTCCACCCACACCCGCACGAGCCCATTGCGCCGTTCGGCGCTGACGCGCAGCGCAGGGGTGCGCTCTGGCGGCACGAACTTCAGTCCATTCCCGAGGAGGTTCACGAGCACCTGCGACAGCGTCGCAGGATGGCCGAGGACAACCGGTAGCGGCTCTTCGACGTGCACGGTGGCGGTGCGCGCCCGCAGCGCGCCGCTCAGCTCCGCCAGCGCGCGCTGCGCGACGGGTGTCAACGGCACGCTCACCAGCTGGAGCTCGGCACGGCTGACACGGGCGTAGGCGAGGAGATCCCGGATCAGCTCGTCCATCCGCCGGGAGCCGGCGACGATGCGCTCCGCGTATTCGCGGCCCATGGCATCGAGTCGGTCGCCACAGTCATCCAGTAACGCCTGACTGAACCCCTGCATCGCGCGCAACGGCGCGCGTAGATCGTGCGAAATGGAGTATCCGAAGGCTTCGAGTTCGTCGTTGCGCTCCTGCAGCTCGGACGTCCGCTCGCGCACCTGATCCTCGAGCCGGGCCTGCGCGTCTCGCACGCGCTGAACCATGGCGGTGAACGTCTCCGCGAACCGCCCGACCTCGTCATCGCGATCGACGTCGACGGAGCGCGAATAGTCGCCGGCCGCGATCGCGGCCGACGCCGCGGTCAGATCGCGCAATGGCGCCGCGATCCTGCGCCCCATCCCCCACGCCACGAGGAGCCCCAGGGCGACGAGCAGCAGATCCACGAGCACCAGCCGATGCACGAACAGCGTCACCGGAGCGGCCACGAAACGCTCCGGAAACTCGACCAGGACGGTCCAGGGCATCGCGCCCAGTGAGCGCGCCGTGGCCAGCATGCGTTCGCCCCCAGGACCCTCGTAGGTGAGAATCCCCTGCGTCGCCCGGACCTCGACCGGCGGCTTGGGAACCTGCCTGAGCAGATCGGTCCAAAGATCCCCCCGGTCGTTGCCGACGTAGAGTCCCGCGCCCGACCCGATGAGCTGAACAGTGCTCTCGCGCGACCTCGGGTTCGACGTGGCGCGCCGCCATTGGACGAGGTACCCGAGCGGGCGGGCGTGCCCCGTCACCAGCGCCGTTACGGGGTAGGCGAGCGAGTCACCGATCAGCTGGATCCATCCGATCGCGGCGGTATCGGCGTTCACCGGCCACCGCACGTTCTGCGCCTGTCCCCCGGCGCCGAAATACGATCCTTGCGTCAGCGTCGTGAGCAGCCGCTCGCGCCGGGCGCTCCACAGCTCGACACCGATCACCTGCTCCGGGGATGGACCCATGTGGCGCAGCGCGACGAGGACGTCGAGACGAGCTCGAGACCTGGGTGATTCGAAGAAGCGGCGGATCGTATCGTTGGCGGCGGCACGAGCGATCGACGCCCCCGTCTCTGCGCCCTGGGACTGCAACAGAGCAGCGAGCTGGTTGGTGGCGGTCGTCAGGCGCTCGCGCGCGGCGCCGGAGGCAGCCTGGCGTACCCCCCGGTAGGCCGCCCAGGACGACAACACAATCACGGAGAGCAGGAGCCCCGAGATGAAGAGCGGCAGCTTGTACTCGATCGAGATCCCGGGCAGCAGACGTCGACGCGCAACCCGTCCGGTGGGGGAGTCGGCCATCGCCTAGGGGAGGATGCGTGTCCCCACGCGTGGAGCGTGCAGCGCGCGCCAGACGGGAAATGCGTGCGCCGGCACGGAGCCAAACACGAGGCCGGTGTAGGTTCCGAACTCGGCACCCAACAAACGATCAAACATGCCCCAGCGAGCCAGGCCGTACCCTTCCGGCTCGAGCAGGGCGAACACGAGGCGACCGAGGGGCTGCGCCGTGGAGACGAAGTAGGCACCAGCCGGCACGGTCCGTACCGATCGCACCGTCGTGGCAGAAACGGCCAACAGGTGGTGGCCCTGAAACTCAGCGTGCGACCAGGTCAGGTCGCTCGCCTCGACGGTCTCCACCGTGTCGCTCGCCGCGGCCTCGAGGCGCTGCACCGCGATGCCGTGGCGGCGCAGCAGCATCACCACATCCTGCGCCGCCGCCGGGAGGATGTAGCCCGCCGGGAGCGTGCGGGTGACCGAGTCGACGAACCGGTCGTTGACCGGCAACTGGTAGGTGCGCAGGACACCCGTCGGCAGCGGCTGAGCGTTCTTGCTCGTGTCAGGGTTCGGCTTCATCACCTCGAGCGTCACCGGCTCGACACCGCGGATGCCGAGCTTATAGGCGATGGCAAGGGAGGGCCGTGGCACCACCCCCGCCCCTTCGAGGGTGGTCTGACGGTCGGCGTCGCGCTCGATGCGGCGAATGTCGTCGGCGTGCTGCGCCACGTAATCGAGCGCCTCGACGACGAAGTCGTGCGTCACCTGGACGCGCGTCTTGAAGTCGGCATGCGAGTACGCTTCCGAAAGAATGGACATTCGCCCGCGCAACCCGATGTAGTTAGTGCCGTACCAGCCGACCGGAGCGTAGGTATCCCAGCTCTTCGGAGCGAGGGGATCATCGACGTTACCGTAGTCGAAGATCGGCTCGTGATACCGGTCCTGCAGCGTCTTGCGCAGGGCCGGCAGCATTTGGTCGCGCACGTACGCCGTCGGGCCCGCGGGCCCGATGGGGTCGAGGGGCGGCGCGTAGGTCAGCAGGTATCCGTGGCGCGTTCCGTCCGTGGTGTGCAGATCCATCATGAACGCGGGATCCCACGTCGTCACGACTCGTGCCAGCGACGCCCGCGTCTCCGGCGCCTCGACTTTGAGATAGTCGCGATTCAAATCGAGATTCATCCCGTCGGCGCGCTGCCCCACCTGCCCCGGGCCGTTTTGCTCCGAGCGGTTGACCGCCTGCGGGCCGAAGGCGTCGTTGCCGTCTGGATTGTAGTTGGGCGCCACGAGCACGACGAGCCGCTGGAGCAGTGCCCGTCGCGGCCCCGCCATTTCGCGCAGCAACGCCAGGACCGCTTCCTTCCCCTCGACTTCACCGGCGTGGATGTTCGCCTGGATGTAGACGACGAGCCTGCCGGATGCGGCCGCTTCCCCCGGGGTCGTGATCGCGGGGTCGGAGGCGATCACCAGATAAATCGGGTGCCCGAGGGTCGACGTGCCCATCTCTGACACCGCGACCGGCGCGCCGGCCACCGCGAGGCTGTCGAGGAACGCGCTGACATCGGCATCCGTAGACGTCGCCTGGTAGTTCGTCCGCTCGGCGGTGGTCCGGGGCAGTGTCTGGGCGACCGCCGGATCCGCCATGCCGAGGGTCAGAAACAGGCCAAGCAGACTGCGGGGAGCGAGGGTCATGACCATCCTGGTGGCATGAACGAACCGCCAATCTACGCGCGCCCAGACCCCCCCGGCAGAGAGTGCACGGTGTTTCAAGTGCCGGCACCGGTCTCCAGGTGCGGGTGAAACTGGGGGTAAGAAACCCGGCAGCGGCTTCGGCCGTCGGGAATAGGATCCTTTCGCCACGGGACATCTGATGCGCCAGATCTCGCTCGCGTTCCGCACGCTCTTCCGGACGCCCTTCGTCACGACGATCGCGATCCTCTCGCTGGCGCTGGGCATCGGCGCCAACGCCGCGATCTTCTCGCTCTTCTACCAGATCATGCTGCGCCCCCTCCCGGTCCCCGAGGCCGACCGTCTCGTCAACCTCGCGGCGCCCGGACCGAAGCCGGGACAGCAATCGTGCGGTCAAGCGGGCGAATGCGATGTCGTGTTCAGCTACCCGATGTTCCGGGACCTGGAGCGCGAGCAGACCGTTTTCACCGGATTGGCCGCGCACGACGTCTTCGGCGCGAGTCTCAATTGGCAGGATGCCCCGCTGACGGGAGAAGGGATGTACGTCTCGGGCTCCTACTTTCCGACGCTCGGGCTGCGGCCGGCGGTCGGACGGCTTTTCACCCCCGACGATGACCGGACGATCGGCGGGGATTTCGTCGTCGTGCTGAGCTACGGCTTCTGGGAGCAGCACTTCGGCTCGAACCGCCAGGTGATCGGGCAGACGCTGAAGGTCAACGGGCAGAGCATGACGATCGTCGGCGTCGCGCCGCAGGGGTTTCGCGGCACGACGGCCGGGATCCTGCCGCTCGTCTACGTCCCGATCGACATGCGGGGGATGTTGTCGCCAGGCTTCAACGGCTTCGAAAACCGACGCGGCTACTGGGTGTACCTCTTCGGCCGGCTGAAACCGGGCGTCTCGCTCGCGCAGGCGAGCGCCGGACTCAACGCGCTGTACCACCCGATCATCACAGACGTCGAGGCGCCGCTCCAGAAGGGGATGAGCGAGCAGACGCTGGCCCGATTCAAGGCCAAAGAAGTGGTTCTCACGCCGGGCTACCGCGGGCAAAGCAGTCTGCAGAACCAGGCAGGCACGCCGTTGTGGATGCTGTTCTGCGTCACGGGCATCGTGCTGTTGATCGCCTGTGCCAACATCGCCAACCTGCTGCTCGCTCGCGGAGCGGGCCGAGCGATGGAAATGGGCGTCCGGCTGGCGCTCGGCGCGAGCCGCCCTCGTCTCGTGGGACAGCTGCTCGTCGAATCGCTGCTGCTCTCGACCCTGGGGGGCATCGCGAGCCTGCTGGTCGCCCAGTGGACCCTGAACGGCGTCGCTGCCCTCCTTCCCGTGTACGCCTCGCAGACGCTGGAATTCAATCTGCAGCCGGCGGTGTTCGGCTTCGCGGCGGCCCTCGCCCTCGCGACGGGAATGGTGCTCGGCTTGTTCCCGGCCTGGCACAACACCCGGGCCGATCTGGTGGCCACCATCCGCGCCAACGCCGGTCAGATCGCGGGGGCGAGGAGCGCCGCCCGGTTCCGGTCAGCCCTCGTCACCATCCAGATCAGTCTCGCGACGGCGCTGCTGATTGCGGCCGGGCTCTTCATGCGCAGCCTCGTGAACGTGACGCGGGTGAACCTCGGTGTGCGCGTCGACAGCGTCCTCACCTTCGCCGTCTCGCCGCAGCGTGCGGGCTACGACAGCACCCAGATCCCGCTGCTGTACGGCCGGGTGGAAGACGCGCTCTCGGCGCTCCCCGGCGTGACCGGCGTGACGAGCTCCATGGTCCCGCTGCTGGCCGATGAGAACTGGGGCACCGGCGTCTATGTGCAGGGGTTTCCGGCCGGGCCGGACGTCGACAACGACTCGCGATACAACGAGATCGGACCGGCGTACTTCTCCACCCTCGGAGTGCAGCTCATCGCGGGCCGCGAGTTCTCCCTCGCCGATCACACCGGCGCCCCGCAGGTCGCGATCGTCAATCACGCGTTCGCCAGGAAGTTCAACCTCGGTGACGCGGCGGTGGGGAAGTTCATGGCCATGAGGAGCGCCGATTCGCTGAACATCCAGATCATCGGCGTGATCCCCGACATCAAGTACTCGGAAGTGAAATTGCCCGTCCCGCCGGTCGTCTACCTCCCGTGGCGGCAGGACACGCGCATCGGCGGCATCACTTTCTATGTGCGCTCTCCGCAGCCGGAAGCGACGATGCGCGAGATCCGGGGCGCCCTCAAGGCGATCGATCCCGGGCTGCCGCTGGAAGACCTGAAGACGATGCCGCAGCAGGTCCGGGACAACATCTTCCTGGATCGCATGATCAGCACGCTCTCCGCGTCGTTCGCCGTGCTCGCCACCTTGCTGGCCGCGATTGGCCTGTACGGCGTGCTGGCCTATACCGTGACGCAGCGGACGCGGGAAATCGGCGTCCGCATGGCGCTCGGGGCGGATGCCAGCCGCGTGCGCGGCCTGGTGCTCGGGCAAGTGCTGCGCATGATGCTCGTCGGCGGCGGGATCGGCCTCGTCGCGGCCGTCGGCCTGGGTCACGCCGCCAGCTCATTGCTGTTCGGATTGAAGGGATATGATCCGCTCGTCTTCGGGCTGTCCTTTGCGGCATTGTCGATGGTGGCGCTCGGCGCGGGCTACATCCCCGCGCGGCGAGCAGCCAGGGTAGACCCGGTGCAGGCGTTGCGGTATGAATAGGAGCGCGCGGTCTTGAAGTAGTGGGCGTTCCGGTTCAGGTTCCTGCCCGTGGATTCCTTCGACCGGCTCCGCGAGGCACTCGCCGACCGCTACGACATCGAGAGTGAGCTCGGCCAGGGTGGGATGGCGACCGTCTACCTGGCGCGCGACAAACGACACGAGCGTCAAGTCGCCGTCAAGGTCATCCGGCCCGACGTGTCGGCCATCATCGGGGCCGATCGATTCCTCCAGGAGATCAAGCTCACCGCGAATCTGCAGCATCCGCACATCCTGCCGCTCTATGACTCGGGGTCGGCCGCGGGTGTGCTGTATTACGTCATGCCCTACGTCACCGGGGAATCGCTCCGAGTTCGCCTCGAGCGTCAGCGACTCTTGCCGGTGGAGGACAGCATCGCCATCACGCGCGCGCTGGCGAGCGCGCTCGATTACGCGCACCGCCAGGGCGTGGTGCACCGCGACATCAAGCCCGAGAACATTCTCTTGCAGGACACGCACCCCCTGCTCGCCGACTTCGGGATCGCGCTCGCCCTCACGGCGGCCGCCGGAAGCCGGCTGACCCAGACCGGACTGTCGCTCGGTACGCCGGACTACATGAGCCCCGAGCAGGCCGCGGGAGAGAAGCACATCGATGGCCGAACGGACATCTACGCGCTGGGGTGCGTCGCCTACGAGATGCTGGCGGGCGCTCCGCCGCACACGGGACCGACCGCGCAGGCGGTGATCGCGGCCTTGATGACGGAGGAGCCCCGGCCGCTGCGGAGCATCCGGCGCACCGTCCCCATCCATGTCGCGATGGCCGTCCACCGCGCCCTCGAGAAGACACCCGCGGACCGCTTCTCCACCGGTGCGCAGTTCGCCGCAGCGCTCGCTGACGCGGGGTATGCCGCACCGGCGAGGGAACACATGGTCCGGCGCTGGGTGCCGGCCGCTCTGCTGTTGGCGCTGAGCCTCGGGACCGGCTTCGGCCTCGGAGCGGCGATCGTCCGCCGATCTGGGACGCCCGCGACTATGACGCGCCGCTGGGATCTCGTCCTTCCCGAGACGGCGCCGGTCGCGCTCAGCGGCCCTGGCCCGCTGGGGCTGTGGCAGTCTGCGCTCACCCTCTCGCCCGATGGCGCTCTACTCGCGTACGCCTCGCCACAGGAGGGAACGACCCGCCTCGCGGTACGACGGCTGAGCAGCGACACGGTGGCGGTCCTCCCCGGAACGGACGGGGCTTACTATCCGTTCTTTTCGCCCGATGGGCAGTCGATCGGATTCTTTTCCGGGAGCGAGCTTCGCAGCGTGTCGGTCACCGGTGGCCCGCCCGCGACGCTGCGCAGGGTGGACCGCCCGGTGGGAGCCGCGTGGGTATCGAAGGACAGCATCCTCGTGATGGAGAGCGAGGGGTTTCGTATGCGCTGGGTGCGGATCGGCGGCGCGGGCAGCGACTCGACCGTCGTGTTGAGCACCCAGTTCGGCAACCCAGACGTGCTGCCGGGCGGAACGTGGGTACTGGGCCAGCTGAGCTCGGGGCAACTGGCCCTGCTCTCGCTGCGGGACGGACGCGAAGTCGCCATCACGCGTCGGGGCGTGTTGCCGATGGACCAGGTGAAGCCCGAGGATCTGTTAATGGGAGCGAGCCCGCGGTGGGTCGAGACCGGGCACCTCATCTTCGGCGCCGAAGACGGGGTTCTCACGGCGCTCCCGTTCGATGCCCGGCGTACCCAGGTGCTCGGGCAGCCGGTGCCCCTGATCGCGGGGGTGCGGATCGAAGAGGGGTTCGGGTACGCGGAGTACGCGCTGACGCGCGAAGGCACGCTCGTCTTCGTCCCCGGCGCGAATCAGAACTACGGGCGCATCGTCCGGATCAATCGCACGGGGACGTTCGATACGCTGCCGTTTCCGCGCGGGCAGTACACGCAGCTCCGGATGTCACCCGACGGACAGATGCTTGCGATTCAGCGACGCGGACCCCTGGTCAGCGGCGAAGTCGTCTTGCTCGACATGGCGACAGGACGCCAGCGTCGGCTGCCGGTCGAAGGGAATTACCGCACGTTCCCCGCCTCCTGGTCGCCGGATGGGCACTCGTTGCTGGTTGGACTGTGGGATCCCGTCCGCTTCCTCAACTTCGGCGCCCGGTTCTACACCGTCGACGGGGTTCCACAAACGGAAGTCACGCTGCCGGGCGCGTCATACTGGACGATCGCGCCGAACGGCAAAGAGTTCGTCTATTCGGACTGGCGCACCGGAGCTCTCTACATCCGCCGCTTCCAGGGCGATACGTCGCGGACGGCAATCCCCGGGAGAGGATTCGCCGCGAGCTTCTCTCCCGACGGCCGGTGGCTGGCATACGGCAGCACCGATGGCGGCATCGACGTCTCGCCCGTGCCTCCGACCGGCGCGATCTACCAGGTGGCCGAGCGGGGGCAGCAACCGCTCTGGACTCCGGACGGCAGCCGGATCATCTACCGGGACGGGCGTGGTTTTTCCGAGGCGATGCGAACGAGGGCGGTGGGATTTCGAACCGGACCGCCGCACCTCGTCGCCGAAGGCCCGTTCGTACGCACCTTCGCGTGGAACCACACGATCGCACCGGACGGTCGTCTGCTGGCGGTCGTCGCGCTCCCGGAACGCTCGGCGCGCGCGCTTGCGGTCGTGACGGGATTCGACGCGGAGCTGAAGCGCCTCGCTCCACCGCGCTAGCCATCGCCCTGCAGGCCGCGATCAGCCGCCCGCGCGGCGCGGCAACACGCGCGGCTCCGGCCCCAGGTCCTGCACAAACTCGGCCAGGCGGTTCGCCAGATTTTCGACCTCTCGCACGCGCTTCGTGGTCTGGCCGTGGTAAACCGTCCGCGCAGTGACGAAAGTGATGCCGAGCCACACCGGGACGATCGCGATGATGGCCGGCCCCAGGTGCAGCGCGCCGCCCAAGACCCCCATGATCGGCCCCATCCCGCCGCCGCCCATCCCCCCGCCGATGCCGCCGAAAATCGCGCCCAGCAGCGGCCCGAGATTCTCCTGGATCGTGATCCGGGTCCGGCCACCGCGCACCGACACGGCGACCTCGAGATCCCGTCGCGACGACGCATGCCGCGCCGTCACCCATGAAAATGATCGGCCCAGCTGGTTCACCTGGCCGACGTTCTGCGTCATCCGCCGGATCTCCTCGACCATGACCGGAAACTCAGACTCGGGAACCTCAACCTCCACGATGCGCTCCGTGAAGATGCGCGTCGGCCCGGCGAGCCAGCGGTTCGGAGTCATGTGCGACGGGGTAGTGGGGGGCGTGCTGCGTCGCTCGACCTCCTGTGCCGCCTGCCGCACGAGATCGCGGTTGATCCCGACCTCGGCGGCGAGTGCTTCGACACCGCCGATCGTCATCGCGCCGCCGGCCGTCGGGGTTGTCGCCTCGAGCTCCGATGCCCGCTTCACGATCTCATCCACTTCCCCGCCGCTGTAACGGCGACGCGACCCGGGCTGTGTAACGCCCGTCAGGTCGTCGATCAGTGCCAGCGGAGTCGGCGTGCGCTGATCGTGCCGCGTCGCGAGACCCCGCACCAGCCCACCCTCGATGCGGCTCCCCAGTTGCCCGAGCGTCGCCCGATGCGACGCGGGCGCCTCGAGGAACCTCCCCTGGCGGACCGCGTCCTCCGTCGGCCAGCGACCGGGCAGCTCGCCCACGAGCATTTCGTAGATCACCACGGCGAGACTGTATACGTCGGTACGCGCATCGAGGTCGGTGAGTCCAGCCGCCTGCTCCGGGCTCATGTAGCCCGGAGTCCCGACGGGGAACCCGGTACGCGTCAGGTTGGCACCACCCGCCGTGCTGATCGCCTTGGCGATTCCGAAGTCGGCGACGACGGGATGGCCCTGTGAGAAGAGGATGTTCTCCGGCTTGATGTCGCGGTGAAAGATCCCCATCCGGTGGGCGTAGCCCAGCGCATCGGCGACGGGGGAGGCGATGGCCAGAGCTTCGGCGGGGGCAAGACGGGGGTGCGCCACCAGTCGCTGGCGCAGCGACGCGCCTTCGATGTACGGCATGACGTAGAAGAGGAAGCCTTCAGCCTCACCCGAGTCGTGCAGCGCGAGGATATGCGGATGCGTGAGCCGTGCGGCAATCTGTATCTCGCGGAGAAACCGCTCGACGCCGAGAAAGGCGGCGAGACCGGGGAGCAGGACCTTCAGCGCGACCTCCCGCCCGTGCTTGACGTCGTAGGCGAGGTAGACGGTCGCCATCCCACCCTGCCCCAGCACACGCCGCAGCTCGTAGCGCTTGGCGAGTGCGGCGGACAGCGCGGCGGGAATCTCGAGGCTCACGAGGCACGAATATAGGTTCCCTGGAGGCCGGCCGCCCTGAGACGCGCTGCCAGCTCTAACAGCGTAGGATGAGACGACGCGAGCGTCGCGTTCAGTACGGCCTGCGTCAGTGCGAAGAGCAGCCGGTAGTGTCGCGCCTCGGCGCCGGGACGCGTGCTCAGTGGCGGCAGCACAACCCGTAACCGCCCGTATGGTGCATCTCCCGGCCGGACGACGCGGATCGACACCGGGGAAGGACCTTCGAGAATCGCCGTCGCGGCGGTGTCCCGTCCCCATTGCACCACCGCAATCGGAGTCGAGTCCCCGAACACCCTCGTCGCGGCCTCGGCGCTCGCGCCTGGCGCGAGGGCGACTCGAAACCCGTGCGAGGCGAGGTACACGGGCAACACCGAATCGAGCGCCGCCGCGTGGCCGCCGGCGATGACGACGACCGGAAACCCTTCGGAATCCCGCGGCGTCCAGAGGATCAGCCCATTGGGCCCCGGGATCCGTGCCCGCACGGCGTGGTGACCCGCCTTCAGCCCAAAAGGAAGGAGGGCGCGCTGGGCCCCGGACCGGGAGCCCAGCACGGCGATCGAAGCGGCGACGAGCGTCGCTTCACGAACCCGGTTCACGGGAAAGGCCGGGGCATCGGGCGTGGAATAGGCCACGGCCACGGATTCATGTGCCCGCCGCCGAGCGCCCGGGCGGCCGCCGCTCGCATCTCGGGATCGCTGCTCTTCAGCACGTCGATGAACGCCGCGCGCGCCGCCTCGTCGTCCATGTTGGACAGCGCCCACAGCGCCGCTTTCCCGACTTCGTGGTCCGCATCTTTCACCGCGTCCTTGAGCGCGGGGACGGCTGTGGGATCGCCGATCTTGCCGATGGCCCACGCCGCCCGATGCCGGACGGTGGCGGCGGGATCTTTCAGCGCCGCCACGAGCGCGTCGGGTGCGTGCTCGACGTCGATCGACCCGAGCGCCCATGCGGCATAGCCGCGGACGTCCGGCGAGCTGTCGCGCAGCGCGGTGGCCAGTACCGGCGCGGCCGACTTATCGCCGAGCTGACCCAACGCCCAGGCGGCGGTCTCCCGCACTTGGGCATTGCGGTCTTCGCGCAACGCCGCTCCGAGCGGCGTAATGGCGGAGGCGTCCTCGATCTGGCCCAACGCCCACGCCGCCCGCACGCGCACCTCGGCATCCGTGTCGTCGTGCAGCCGGCGCTCGAGCGCCGGGACGGAGGCGTGGCTTTCGAGCTGCCCCATCGCCCACGTCGCCATCTCGCGCACATCCCGGTCGTCATCGGTCGATGCCTTCATGAGACTCGGTACGGCCTCCGCGGACTCCAGCTGCCCGAGTGCCCATGCCGCGATGCGCCGCACCTTCACGCTGCGATCGCTGAGAGCCTCCGAGAGCGCGGCCACACCCGCCTTCGCCTCGATGCGGCCGAGCGCTTCGGCGGCGGCGAGCCGTACCCGCTCGTCACTATCGGTCTTGAGTGCGTTGATCAGGGCACCGACGGCGGCAGTATCCTGCAGCCGCCCGAGTGATTGGGCGGCTGCGGCGCGGACCCCCGGGACGCCGTCGCCCAGGGCGTGGCGCAACGGCGGCACGGCCCGGCGTTCATCGAGTCCGCCCAGTGCCCATGCGGCGGCGGCGCGCACCGGCGCGTCGTCGTCGCCCAGACGCGAGATCAGCGGATCGAGTGCCTGCGTGGTTTCCGCGAAGCCCAGGGCCACGGCGGCCGCGCGGCGCGTGCCTGCCGAGGCTGCGCTCAACGCGCGCACCATACCGCCGGTGGCGACGCGGGATTCGATCTGCGCGACGAGCCTCGCGGCGAACTCGCGGACGCACGGGTCATCGTTGCCCAAGCCGTCGAGCAGCACCGGGACCGCTTCGTCGTTACGGTGGCGTTCGAGCGCCCAGGCGAGTGCCGTCGACGTGTCGGCGACACCGCCCGGTGGTTGCCACGACTCGAAGCCGTAGCGGCGCTCGACTGTCCGGGCCGCCAGCGCGCACAGCACCGGCGGGGCGCCATGGGCCGCGGTGAGTATCTCGCGCGCGGAGGCGGCGTCATCCACGACCGGGCCGGCTGCCGCCGGACGAGCAGACCATGCGCCGGCGGTCATGCCACCGACCAGTGCGAGAGCCGCGACTGTGGCGAGCGTGTTCTTCATCGTCATCCTCCGTCGTGCGGTTTGTATGCTGAAATTTCAGCATTATGCTGAATATTCAGCACTAGCCGGGAGGATGTCAAGAGGCTGAAGACACGACGGGCGCCCGATCAGGGCGCCCGTGCGAAATGAGTCAACGAATGATGGGCATCGGCCAGGGCCAGGGCCACGGTTCGCTGTGGCTACCGGACAGGGCCCGCGCGGCGCGCGCCCGGACCTCGGGATCCTTGTCGTCGAGTGCCTGGATCAGGGCCCCCTGCGCGGCATCGCCGTCGAGCTGGCCCAACGCCCACATCGCCGCCTTGCGGACCTCGGACGACGAGTCTCGTATCGCCACCGCGAGCCGGGGTACGGCCGAGGAGTCGGCGATCTGACCGAGCGCCCATGCGGCGCGCTTCCGTACCTCCGACGCAGGATCGGAAAGGGCCGCAATGAGTCCCCCAGGCGCCTTGGAAGGGGCAATCGTGCCGAGTGCCCACGCTGCCCGTCCCCGCACCTCGGCCGATCGGTCGTGCAGCACCTGCTCCAGGGCCGCGACCGAGGACGCGTCCTCCACCTGACCCAACGCCCACACGGCCATGGCACGCACGTCTTCCGAGGAGTCGTGCTGCGCCGTCCCCGCCAGCGCCGCGGTCCCAGCGTGGCTCTCGATCTGACCGAGTGCCCAGGCGATCATCTCGCGGACCTTGGGGTCTCGGTCGTGCGACAGCCGCGCGGCGAGTACAGGAACCGCCGACGCCGATTCGATGCGCCCCAGGGCGTACGCGGCGTCCTCACGGACGGACGCGACAGAATCTTCGAGCGCGCGTTGCAGCGCCGCGATGACCGCCGCCGAATCCTTGCCCTGCTCCGCGGCTGTCCCTGCGACGCCGACGCTGGGCGCCGGCGTGACCGCCTCGCGCGACGGCGCCGGCGTGATGGCGCTCCGCGACGGCGCCGCGGGTGCGTGGCGCTCGGCCGCAGGCACCACCGTTGGCGGGTGAGGCGTCGTCGAGTCGCGCGCGACGGAGGTGGCCGGCTCGGCCGCCGGCACGGTGCGCGCCGGAACGAGGGCGGCGAGTGGAATCACGAGCGACAGCGCCACCGCACCCAGGGCCGCGGCGTGGCGACTCGAGGCCGGCTCGCGCCGCGCCCCGCGCTCGAGAATAGCGAGCATGCGACCCTCGAACTCGTGCCGCTGCGCCATCGGCAGGGCGATCGCCGGCGTGCGCGAACGCGCCGCGCGACAGACGATCTGCAGCAAGTGATCGGCGTACTCCGAGGCCCGCGTCCCGACGCCCAGCACGAGATCGTCGGCCGCGCGCTCACTCTCCACGCGCAGCTTGCGCGCCGCGATCCATACGAGCGGGTGGAACCAGTAGACGGCGCACGCCAGCTGGCCCACCGCGTTGCCGATCAGGTCGTAGCGTGACAGGTGCGCCAGCTCGTGGAACAGCACCGCACGGCGCCGCCGATCGTCCCACTCTGCCGCGCCGACGGGCAGCACGATGGCGGGCCGCAGAACCCCGCACGCGAACGGCATCGGCAACCGGTCGCTCATCACGAGCCGGGGCAGCCGCTCGAGCGCGAGCCGGTCGGCGGCCTCGAGCAGCGGCCGCCGCCATTCACTCTCTTCGAGCGCCGTCCCGCGTCGTACCACCCGGCGCAGCAACACGGCGCCGAGCACGAGACGCCCGACGAGCCAGAGTACACCTATCACCCAGATCGACAATGCGATCGAGAGCAGCGTTTCCGGTGAGATTGACAGCGCGATGCCGGGAGACGAAGTCGCGGGCGCGCCGGCTATCGTTTGAGAACTCTGTGCCGCTGGTGCAGCCGGGATCGGCGGTGGTGCAACGGCATCCTGCGGTATGGCGTGGGTTCGCACGATGGGAGGTTGAGCGCTGGGAAGCACGGAGGTGAGTGCCCCAACGGGGAGGCGCCACGGCAACAACGACGCAAGCGGCAGCGCGAGCAGCATTGCCAACCCCGTTCCCCACACGAGGTGACGCAGCGCAGCCGATGACTGCCGTAATGCGCCAGCGACGAGCAATGCAGCGACAAGGAGCAGGGTCCCCTTGAGGAGAGTCGCCAGGGCCCAAAGCGTGAAGGCGCTCATCGTCCCTCCTCTCCTGCCTTGCGAATCTCTTTGGCAATCCGGCGGATCTCCGACTCGCTGAGCTCGAGATCGGAGCGGGAGAGCAGCGCCGCGAGTGCCCGCTCGGCCGAGCCGTCGAAGAAGGTGTTGACCACGTGGTCGAGCGCGGCCTTGCTGGCCCGCTCGGTGCCCACGGCCGGCGCATAGACATAGCGGGGGCCGTCGGCGCGGTGGACGATGTGGCCCTTCTCCGTGAGGACGCGGAGGATCGATCGTACCGCCGAGTAAGTGGGAGGATCTTTCAGGTCGTCCATGACCTCCGCGACGGTCGCTTCCCCGCGGCGGTACAGGACGTCCATTACCTCACGTTCGCGGCGGGACAGCGTCTCTTTGATCTCGGCCATGGCGCTACGCCTCAATGCTGAAATTTCAGCACAACGTAGGGGCCAGGCTCGCCGTCGTCAAGAGGCACGCGATCCATTCGGTGTTCCTTCCTACGCTGAGGCGGATGGCCACTGCAGCTGGTCGTCAAACCACTTGTCGATGACGGAGCGCCGAAACCGCCACTCTTTCCCCAGCTTCACGGCGGGGATCCGCTTCTCCTGCGCCCACTTGTAGATCGTCTGCGGCGTGAGCCGCAGGTACGCCGCGACCTCGTCGATCGTGAGGATCTCATTCGGCGCTGTCCGATCGTTCCCGCTCACGGATGCCGCCGCGCGCTATCGAGCGAGTCGGGGCGCGGCACCAGCCAATGGGTCGCCGGCACACTGTCGTGCCCGACCCCGGGCGTCTGCGGATGCGACGGCTGCGTGAACAGCTGATTCACGGCGTAAATCACCGCCGCGTAGAAGTTGCCCTGGTACTTCCCGAACACCTGGAACGACTCGTTCCGGTCGCCGAGGAACGGCCGCAGGTTCCACGCGAGCTGCACTCCGACGAAGGCGAAGAGCAGCGCCCAGGCCCGCATGATCGTCAACGCCTTCTTCGGATAGACGCCGCGCTTGTCGCACACCACCGCCAGCCCCTCGTGCAGCGCGTACATCCCGAAGAGCCCGGCGACGCCGGCGATCGCGATGTTCAGGAGATGCTGGAAGTAGTAATTGGCGCCGCTGATCAGGAAGAACGCGACGATCGGCACGAAGGCGGCCAGAAGAATCGACGTGAGGGCGAGCGCGCCGAACACCAGCACGACGACCTGCGGCAACCGCAACCGCGACCCGACCAGCACCTGGACGACGTAGAAAGCGGGAAAGCAAATCACGAACGTCGCGAAGAACAGCAGCGGCAGCTTGATCGCCGCCGAGATCGCCTGGAACGCCCCCGAGTACGCGCCCGCGACGAGCCCGAAGAACCCGGCGAGCCCGACGATCGTGAGTGTGCTGTAGACGAACTTCCTGCCGAGCCCGGTGCCGTCCACCACCTCTTCGAAGAACAGCTCACGATTGCTCAGCAGCGCGGAGAGAAACTCCTGATAACTCCCGATGCGGCTCGAACTCGAGGCACCAGCGGTCATGCGGGTCGCTCCGTAGGAGACGATCCGATGATGCTGATAACATGCTATTTAGTCAAGTTTATTGATGTTTACTAATGTTTACTCCGCTCGAAGGGCTCCCGCTGGATCGGCTCGGCTCGCGCGGGCCGCCGGGAGCCATGATGCGACGAGCGCCGTGGCGGTCAGGAGATCCGTTGCGGCTCGCCGGCGCCGCCGAGCGTCGCTCCGCCGCCCGATTCGAAGGCGGCGACGTCTGCGAACGAGCGGACACGCTCCTTCCAATCGAGGTAGTTGGCCGGCGCCACGTCGGCGTGGACCCACCCTCTCTCCGGATTGTCCTCGGACAGCATGACCAGCTGGTCGGCATGCGGGTACGGCAGCAGCCGCAGCAGGACGGCGTTGACGACCGAAAAAATCGCGGTATTGGCGCCGATGCCGAGGGCGAGCGTAAGGATGGCCGCCGCGGAGAGCAGCGGATTTCGGGCCAGCGTGCGCATAGCGAAGCGAGCGTCCGCGATCGCATCCTCGACCAAGCGCGTACCACGGTGGTCGCGGTGCGCCTCCTTGGCGGCGTCGACGCTGCCGAAGTTGAGCGCGGCACGGCGACGAGCTTCTTCGGGCTCGAACCCTTCATCGCTGTACTTCTGCGCTTCGAGCTCCAGGTGCTGGCGGATTTCCTCGTCAAGGTCCTGCTCGACGGCGGCGCGACGCAGCAGCGCACGCAGGCGGAGCTGCAGCCCGCGGAGGAAGACGCTCATGTGGCCCCCAGGATCCACTCGACAGCGGAGACGTAGCGCCGCCAGCTGTCTGTTTCGGCACCGAGGGCGCGCCGCCCGGCGGCGGTGAGGCGGTAGTAGCGGGCGCGACGGTTGTGCTCCGACGTGCGCCACTCCGCCTCGATCGCGCCTTTCAGCTCAAGCCGCTGCAGCGCCGGGTAGAGCGAGCCCTGATTGACGTCGAGCACGCCGCGGGAGAATTGCTGGATCCGCTGCGAGATCCCCCACCCGTGCATCGGCTCGAGGGCGAGCGTCTTGAGGATCAGCAGGTCGAGTGTGCCACGCAGAACGTCAGCCGCTGGACCTGGCACGAGGTTGTCCCTGTAGAGTTTCTACAGAAGATTTCCCACCTTCCTGTCGAAAGTCAAGAGGAATCCCGCGCGCAGTGTAAGGTGCGTCTGCACAAGCCCTTAAGGACCCCTCACTGCAATCTCAGAATGTCTTCGGGAGTGTGTGCAGAAACTGCGGCATGCGAAACGCCCAATTGCCTCCCCCGACCGAGTCCGACGCTCCCTTTCATGATCCGACCGGGGTACCTGTCGCGGTCGTGCCGCGCTGGGAATGGCGTGCGATCGCCCGCAGCCTCCCGATCGATGTCGCCCGCCTGGCGCTCGAACCCGGGACGCCGACGGCCGGCAGCGAAACTTACCTCCTCTCGGCGCTCACGCCGCACAACGTCAAGGTCCGCAAGCAGGTGTTGGAGATCAAATCGCTCGAGCGCCGGACCACAGATGGCCTCGAACTGTGGCGACCCACGGCGCAGTCGCCATTTCCGCTCGACGACCGAGCCCGGACAGCCCTGTGGAACGCGTGGGGGATTTCGCCCCAGCCCGCTGGAGCGACGGTCAGCCTCGACGTGCTGCTCCAGGAGGTCGTAGCCAAGCACGACCTGCTGCGCCGCGTCGATCTCATCAAGCACCGTACCCGTCTTTCACTGGCGGGGTGTGCCGGCGAGCTGGTGGACTTGGAGATCGGCGCCGAGCGCCGGGTAAGCCTGGCCTTCGAGGATGCCGACCCTCGCGCGGTGCGCGCCGCGCTCACCGCCGCAGGCCTCGAAGGATTCCCAAATCTCAATTATCCCGCAGCCCTGAAGGAAATCGTGGGACTGCCCATCACCGCATTCATCGCAACGGAAGGAGCCCGATAATGTTGCGTGCAACCGTGCTGCGCGGCCTGGCCGCGTTAGGCGCCATCGCCTGTCTCACGACCCGCCTGGGCGCACAACAGAAGACCCCACCAGCCATCCATCTGCCGGGGATGTATGACGGAGGGTACCTCGTGTTCCAGAGCGCCGACAGCGCGTTCAAGTACTGGCTGGACGGCCGCGCCCAGGTCGACGCCGCCGACTACCTCGGCGCCAGGAACGCCATGGCGACGGGCGTGGGGATTCGCCGCGCCCGTATCGGCGTCAAGGCCACGCTGTATCGCACCTGGCTGGGCGAGATCGACGTAGACTTCGCCGGGGACGCGGTCGAAGTCAAAGACCTCTGGATCGGCTACCAGGGTTGGTCGAACAGCCTGCTGCGCATCGGCAACTTCAAGGAGCCGTTCAGTCTGGAGACGCTGACGTCGTCCAAGTACATCACGTTCCTCGAGCGGTCATACATCGACAATTTCTCGCCGGACCGCCACATCGGGATGAGCTACTCCCGCTGGGGGAGCCGCTGGCAGGTGAGCGGCGGTGTGTTCGGCCAAGGGTCCGGAGACATCGACGCCACCGGGCAGAATCAGGGCTTCGGCCTCACGGCACGCGCTACGGTAGCGCCGGTGCTTTCCGAGGGCCGGCTGATCCACTTCGGCGCGGCGGTGAGTCGCCGCACGCCCGACGCCGCCGCCCCGGCGAGCGCGAATCAGCTGCGCATCCGCGCGCGGCCCGAAACGAACATCAATAAGGCGCGCTTCCTTTCCACCGGCCGGATCCAGAATGTCGATTACGAGATGCTGTACAACGGAGAGTTTGCCGCCGTGCATGGGCCGCTGTCGCTGCAGGCGGAGGCCACGCTCGCCGATGTGCATCGGCGTGCCGGTCTCTCCACCGCGCATTTCTGGGGTGGCTATGCGACGGTCAGCTACTTCCTCACCGGCGAGAGCCGTCCGTACATCGCCAGCGAGGGTGAATGGGATCGCATCTTCCCGCGCTCGCCCAAGGGCGCGTGGGAGATCGCCGCGCGCGTCAGCAGGATGGATCTCGACGACGCAGCGCCCAGCGTCGATATCCTCGGTGGCGCGGCCACGAACTACACGCTCGGGGTCAACTGGTACATCAATCCGAACTTCAAGCTCATGGCCAATTGGGTGGTCGTGAACCTCAACTCCAACGCCGTGCCGGACGGCGGCACCCCGCCCCTCCTGGCCGGGGACAACTTCAGCATCGTGCAGCTGCGCGCCGCGCTGGCGCTGTAGCATCACGATGGCCAGGGAAATCGAACGCAAGTTCCTCGTGGATCCGGGCGCCTGGCGCCCGGATCCCGCGCACGCCGTTCACTACCGGCAGGGATATCTCTCGCTCGACCCGGATCGGATCGTGCGGGTGCGGCGGGCCGGAGCCGCCGGAGCGTTGACCGTGAAAGGGCGTACGCCCGGCATCGAGCGGACGGAGTTCGAATACGCCATTCCCGCAGCGGACGCGGACGCGATGCTCGACGTGCTGTGCTTGCGTCCGGTGCTCGAGAAAACCCGCTATCGCGAGACGTGGGAGGGCCGGACCTGGGAAATCGATGTGTTCTCGGGAGAAAACGCAGGACTCATCGTGGCCGAGGTCGAGCTGAACTCGGCTTCCGAGCGGGTCGCATTGCCGCCCTGGGTGACGCGGGAAGTCACCGACGATCCGCGCTACATCAATGCCAACCTGATCCGGCACCCCTTTACGCGGTGGGGTCGTGACGACTGACGCGGCGGTGCGGCCGGCCTCTCCGGGCGTGGCCGAGCTCCTGGGTCTCGAGCAATTCAAGTTGTCGGCCCGCATGCGGCCAGCGGCTTCCGCGGCGGATCGCTGGATGCGCCGCCTCGGGATCCCCCTCGGCATCCTGGTGTTCGCCGTGATCTATCTGGTACCGCGCGCCCCGGAACTTTCGGCGGCGGGACAAGCGGCGCTTGCCGCATTCGCGCTCGCCCTCGTCTGGTGGGTGTGTGAGCCGATTCCGCCTTACGTGACGTCGCTCGTGCTGATGGTGCTGCTGGTGGCGTTTCGCGCCTGGGACGCGACACATGTCCTGGCCGTCCTCGGGCTCGACGTCATTTGGCTCAACGTGCTGGCATTTCTGCTCAGCGCCATGCTCGTCAAGACGCGTCTCGCCAAGCGGCTCGCCCTGACGCTGATTCTGCGATTCGGGCGCCGCGCCTCATGGGCGCTCGGAGCGTTCGTGCTGCTGCAACTCGTCCTGGCGCCGCTGATCCCGGCCACGGCGGCGCGAGCCGCCATCACGCTGCCTCTCATGACGGCGACCGCGGCAATCTACGGCTCGACCGCGGAGCACCCGACGAATTTCGGCCGCAACCTCTATCTATTGAATCTCACGGCCATCAGCATCCTGTCGTCGACGGTCATGACCGGGAGTGCCGCAAACGTGATGGCAGTGGGGTTCCTGCAGACGATGGCCGCGCATCGCGTCTACTACACGGACTGGCTGTTCGCGAGCGCGCCGATCGCCGTCCTCACCGTGGCGCTGGCCTGGGCGCTCGGTCCACGTATCATCTTTCGTCTCGCGCCCGCCGAGCGCGCGCCCACGCTCGCCGGCGGGCTCGATCTCGTCGCCGCCGAGCGGGCCCGCATGGGACCGTTGAGCGGCGCGGAGCGGCGCGCGACCGCGATCTTTGCCTTCGTCATCTTCTTCTGGGCCACCGACCGCTTTCAGCAGGGATGGTTCGGCATCGAGCTCGGACCGTCGCTCGTCGCCATGATCGGCGGGATCATCGCGCTGTGGCCGCGCATCGGCGTCCTCGAATGGGAGGACGCCGAAATCCCATGGCACCTCATGCTCTTCAGCGCGGGGGCCTACGCCGGCGGGTTGGCCTTAGAAGCGAGTGGCGCGGCTGCGTGGGCCGTTCAAGGTATCTTCGGCTGGCTACCGCTCGATCACCTGTCCTTCGGCTGGGCCTATGCCGTGGTCCTCGCCGTCATGCTTTACAGCCATCTGCTCTCGACGTCGAAGACGGTACGCACCGTCATCATGATCCCCGCCATCATCATCCTCGCGCGGCGCCTCGGCTGGGATCCCGTCAGTCTCGCGCTCCCGGCGGCGTTCACCATCGACTGGGTCATCGGGCTGCCGATCAGCGGGAAGCCGAACGTGATTCTGTTCGCCACCAATCAGTACTCGGCGCGGGACAACCTGAAGTACGGTCTGGCGGTGTGCACGATGGGGTACGCGCTGCTCCTGGTCGCCGGGGCCACCTGGTTCCACTGGCTCGGCATCACGCCGAGCTTCGCGGCCCGGCCGTAGCGCGAGGCCGGCCCCTCGCACCCACCTGACCCGCTGGGCCGACCAGCGGGATGACCTCCTCCGCAAACCGCTCCATTTCTTCCAGCTGCGGGCTGAATTGCAGCAACAGGAGGTCGACGCCGGCGTCCGAGAACCGTTGGATTTGCCCGGCGATCTGCTCCGGCGTGCCGACGAGTCCGGCTTTGAGTCCCCGGTTCGACACGGAGTAGTCCTCGAGACTGACCCGTTGCTCGAGCTGGGTGTTGGCGACCCAATCCTGGTAATTGGCGTACCCGGCCGCACTCTGGCGCACGTCGGTGATGCGAGCGACCTCCCGCCGGGCGGCTTCGGGAGTCTCGCGGCACACCACGTACCCCGCCACTCCAAAGCGCAGCGGCCCGCCTCCATGCCGCTTCCGTCGCTCACGCATGTCCGCCACCTTCGCCGCGATGCGCTCCGGGGGATCGCCGTGCATCAGGTACGCATCGCAGGCACCGGCGATCAGCTGCTTCGCGGCGTCCGATTCGCCGCCGGCGTAGAGCGTGGGCCGAGGCCGCGCCACCGGCTTGGGCTCGAGGATGGCGTTCTCGACCCGGTAGTACCGCCCCGCGAAGCTGAACCGAGGCTCCGCCCACATCCCGCTCACCACCTGGAGCCACTCGGCCGTGCGCGCGTAGCGGGCGTCGTGCTGATCGAACTCGACACCATACTGCTTCGCTTCTTCCGCCCACCAGGACGACACGACATTGAGGGTGAGTCGCCCGCCACTGATGTGGTCGATGTTCGCCGCCTGCTTCGCCGCGAGCGCCGGCGGGTGAAATGTGGGGCGCACCGCCACCATCAGCTCGAGCCGCTCGGTCACAGCGGCGAGCGCGGCGGTCGTCGTCCAGGCGTCGAGGGCCGGAGCGTCCGGGCCCTTGATGTCGTTCAAGTTGAGCTCGGCGATCAGCGTCAGGTCGAACCCGATCGCTTCGCTGCGACGGACGAGACGGGAGACGTACTCCCAGCTCGCCTCCATCTGCTCGGCGGGGACGTTGCGCAGCCACCCGCCGAACACAGGGAGCCAGTATCCGAAGCGCACGCTTCAGGCCCCCCGCTTCTCGAGATAGTCTACGAGTCGCGCGAACGGATCGAAGCCCACCACGCGCGGGGCATCCGCCACGAAGTTCGACAGCGCGTTGACGTCGTAGTAGCACCGCGCGCCGTCACGCGCGTCGATCATGTATTCCACGCCGCCGACGTCGATCCGCGCCGCCGCCATGAGGCGCTCGACCTCGGCGATGATGTTGGCCGGCGGCGTATAGCCTTCCACCCGCAGGTTGTTCTTGGGCGCGTCCACCGGACACGCCGCCCGCACGAGCTCGGCGCCGCCGATCGTCTGGCAGACGTCGGCCGGGCACAGATTGAAACTGTCTCCCGGCGTGTAGATCCGGATGGCGTACAGATAGCGCCCGCCCAACACCTCGACACGGACGATGCGTTGCTCGTCGGCGGGAATGAACTCCTGCACCAGGGCGGTTTGATCGACGCCGAGGTCGAGCGCTCCTCCCCGGGCGGCCACGTCGAGGGCTTGCACCGTGTCGAAGCGCCGCACCCCGGCGCCCGAGCCACCGATATTCGGCTTCACAACCACCGGGAACCGGAGGCCCTCCGACGCCGCCACCGCCTCCGCCGCATGGTTGATGACGCGCGCCCGAGGTGCCGGCAGACCCAGCTCACGGAGCAGCGTGAGTTGCAGCGCCTTCGAGGTCTCCGTGACATACGAGTCGTAACCGTTCACGACCGGGACACCGTGACGTTGCAGGAAGGCGAGCCAGTGCAGGGTGTAAAAGATCGCGTTCCCGTGGCCACGCGTGTACGCCGACGGACTCATGCGGTTGAAGACGAGGCCGTAGGGCGGACGGCCGTTGGTTGCGTCGAAGCGATGCTGGGTGGCGTCGAGCCGCACATAGGGCAACGCCCGGCGGTCGAGCTCGGCGAACAGCGGACGGAACCAGTCCGGGTGCTCGTAATAGATCGCGAGTGGGCGATGCGCCGATATCGTCATGTCGTCACGTCTCCAATGCGCTCCGCTTCACGGACCGCGCGCTCCACGGCCTGGCGCAGCTCCGTTGCGGGAACGCCGTCCTGAAATTGATCCGGTGTCGCATACACCCCTCCCGCAACCACCGTCGCGCCGAGGCTGGCGAAGAGCGGCCGCAGTCCGTGGTCGAGCGCCAGCGCATGCCCGCGCGACTGTCCACTCACCAGCGGTACCCCGACTTTCCCGACCAGGCTGTCGGGCGGCATCAGGTCGAAAAAGACCTTGAGCAGACCGCTGTAGGTCGCGCGATACACCGGCGTCCCCACGACGACGATCTGCGATCGTCCCACCGTCTCGAGCGCGCGGGCCACCTCGAGCGCCGTGCCCCTCCCCAACAGGGCATCTGCCGGCAGCGCGGCCAGATCGATCAGCACCGTTTCGGCGCCGCGCCCGGCGAACGCGCCGAGCGCCGTCTCCACGAGCACGCGCGATTTCGAAACCGGGCTCGGGCTGCCGGAGATACCCGCCACCCGGAGCGTCCGCGATCCGGTCATCCGAAGCTCCTCGGAATACGCGAATCGGCCGCGACGCCCGGGGCAGGGTCGCGGCCGATCACTTGCTGCTTGGGCTGCAACGCGCCGGTACTACGCCGCGACCGCCTGCTCCCTCTCCCGCATCATCAGCGGCGAGTGGCAACACGCGCAGGCCAGCATGGCGTACCGGATCACGCCTGCAACGTATCGATCGCCGTTCTCCTCGGCAAGGACCGGCCGCGCGGCTACATTCCCGATCGTGCACCCGGCTGAAGCCCAAGACTCGGAGCGCATCGCCGCGGCCAGCCGCTTCGTCGATCGCATCGTTGGCGAGGTGGAGCGCATCATCGTGGGACAACGTGCGCTGGTGGAGGGCCTGCTCGTGGGCCTGCTGGGGGGCGGCCACATCCTCCTCGAAGGGGTGCCGGGGCTCGCCAAGACCATGGCGGTCCGCACCCTCGCCGCGACGATCCGCAGCCGCTTTCAGCGCATCCAGTTCACCCCCGACCTGCTCCCCGCCGATCTGATCGGCACGATGATCTACAATCAGAAAACGGGAGACTTCGGGGTGCAGCACGGTCCCGTCTTCACCAATGTGCTGCTCGCCGACGAGATCAACCGCGCGCCGGCGAAGGTTCAGAGCGCCCTGCTGGAAGCGATGCAGGAGCACCAGGTCACGATCGGCGGACGTACCTACCCGCTCGAGGAACCGTTCTTCGTGCTCGCCACCCAGAACCCGATCGAGCACGAAGGGACCTACCCCCTCCCCGAAGCCCAGGTCGACCGGTTCATGCTCAAACTGCTCGTCACCTACCCCGACCGGCCCGCCGAGCGCGAAATGCTCGATCGGCTGACGACGGGCGGCGATCTCGAGGTGTCGGCCGTGGCGGATACGGCCGACGTGCTGCGGGCACGCGAGCTGGTGCGCGAGGTGTACGTCGATGGGCGCGTGAAGGACTACGTACTCGACATCGTCCGCGCGACGCGGGAGCCGGCCGCGATGCAGCTTCCGGCGCTCGCGCCACTCGTCGAATTCGGCGTATCCCCTCGCGGCGCGCTCTACCTCGTGCGCGCGGCCCAGGCCCGGGCATTCCGGGACGGGCGCGCTTACACGACGCCCGAGGACGTCAAGGCGCTCGGCCCCGATGTGCTGCGCCACCGGCTCATCTTGTCCTACGAAGCGGAGGCGGAAAACATCACCGCCGATGAAGTGCTGCGGCGCATCTTCGACGCCGTCCCGGTGCCGTGAACCTCGCCGAGCTGCTGCGTCAGGTCCGGCTCCTCGAGATCGTCACCCGTGACCTGGTGAAGGACGTACTCGCCGGCGGGTATACCAGCGTGTTCCGGGGACGCGGGCTCGAATTCTCCGAGGTCCGCGATTACCGGCCGGGCGACGACATCCGCACCATCGACTGGAACGTCACCGCGCGGATGGGCGCCCCCTTCGTCAAACGCTACGTCGAGGAACGCGAGCTGACGGTGCTGTTTCTGGTCGACCACAGCTCCTCCGAGGTGTTCGGAACGCGCGTGCGAACGAAGGCGGAGCTGGCCGCGGAGGTGTGCGCCGCGCTGGCGATGACGGCCGTGAAGAGCAACGACCGCGTCGGCATCGCGCTCTTCACCGATCGCGTGGAGCGGTTCGTCCCGCCGCAGAAGGGGAAAACGCACGTGCGCCGCGTGATTCGCGAGCTGCTCTCGTTCGAGCCGGCAGGCGTGGGAACCGATTTGCACGCCGCGCTCGATTTCGTGAACCGCGTGCAGCGCCGTCGCGCGGTGCTGTTTCTGGTCTCGGACTTCGTGGCACCGCCAAGCGTCTATCGGGCGGCGTTGCGCGTCGCCGCGCGCCGCCACGACGCCATCGCCATCCAGCTCGTCGATCCGCGCGAGCGCGAGCTTCCCGACGTCGGCCTCGTGACGCTGCGCGAGGCGGAGACCGGTCGCTGGATGTTCGCGGACACGAGTGCGCCGGGGGTGCGGGAAGCGTTCCGCCGCCGGGCGCATGCGGTCGACCGGGAGCTCGCCGGGACGCTCCGGCAGGACGGCGTGGAGCTGATTCGCCTCGAGACCGACAAGAGCTGGGTCGGGCCACTGCTCGCCTTCTTCCGCCGCCGCGAACAGGCCCTGCGGCACTGAGGACGATGGTGCGGCAACGCGTGGTCGCCCTGCTGATCCTCGCCTCCACGGGCGGGTCGGCGGCGGGCGCGGGACAGACCTTCGACGTGACGCTTCCCACCGGTCGCCTCACCGTCGGCGACCCGATCGACATCATGTGCTCGGTCAAGCTCCCGCCGCAGGCGACTCTGCTCGATCCGGTGCCACGGCTGCTCGAAGAGCTGCCGCCCGACATGAGCCTCGGCCCGGTCGACACGTTGCGGCCGCGCGGCCCGGCCTACGTCGATCGGCTGCGGCTCACCCTGGTGCGGGCGGGGCTCCAGAATCTTCCGGTGTTCTACGTGCGCTACCGGTCCGGGAGTGGTACCGCGGGGCGGGTGGACACCCTCGCCAGCCGTCCGCTGCCGGTTGAGATCGCGTCCGTGCTGTCTTCGGCACAAGCGGAGCCTCGCGACGTGCAGCGTCTCGAGCCGGTCGAAGGTGCGAGCCGGATTCCATGGTGGCCTATCCTGCCCGCGACCTTGATCGCCGTGACGGTGTTCCTCTGGTGGCGAGGCCGCCCGCGATCCATCGCGGTCCCGGAGGTTCCGTCGCCCGAGCCCGCGCCACTCCCCGACCCATACCAGGTGGCGCTGGCCCGCCTCGCCGAGATTGAGGCGGCGGGGTGGCCCGCGCGCGGGATCGTGGACCGTCACTACGATCTCGTCACCGACGCGCTGCGCCGCTACCTCGTGGAAGCGGCCGGGATCGATGCCCTAGAGCGCACGACGCCTGAGCTCTTGCGGCTGCTCCCGCCCTCGCTCGCTCGGGCGGACGGGTGTCGCGGGCTCCTCGCCGAGGCCGATCTCGTGAAATTTGCCCGGGTGCGGCCTGATATCGCGCGGGCCGCAGCGTACCTGGATGCCGTGCGGTCGCTGCTCTCCCGCTGGCACGACGTGTTGGTGCAAGCCGATGCGATTCGCTGATCCCTGGGCGCTGGTCCTCCTCGTGGTGGTTCCGCTGTACCTCTGGCTGCAGTGGCCGCGCCGTGGCCGCGTCCCCAACGCGTACCTGACCGTTCCGCGGCTCGACTTGCTGCGCGGGGTGGCGTCGCTCGGGAGCGCGCGGTGGACTCGCGTCCCCGCCGCGTTGCGCGCCGCTGCGCTCGGCCTCGTGGCACTGGCGCTCGCCCGCCCACAATCGGCGAGCGACACGCGCGACGTGACGCTACACGGCCGCAATCTCATGCTCGCACTCGACATCTCGAGCAGCATGCGGGCGGTCGACTTTGGACCGGGAGGCAACCGCCTCGCCGTGGCGAAGCGTGCCCTGTCCGATTTCGTCGCCAACCGGCAGGGCGACCTGATGGGTCTCGTGATCTTTTCCGGCGCCGCCTTTACGCAAGCGCCGTTATCGCTGAATACCGACGTGCTGCTCCGCTTGATCGATCGCGTCGACCTCGGCATGCTGCGCGACGGAACCGCGATCGGGACGGCCCTCACGATGTGCCTGGCGCACCTCCAGGACCTCCCCGCGAAGAGCAGCGCCGTCGTGCTCATCACGGACGGGATCAACAATGCGGGGGAGCCCGACCCACTCACCGCGGCAGGGATCGCGCAGGCGCTCGGCATCCGCGTGTACACGATCGGCGTGTCGAGCATCAGCATCGCCGCGGATACGACGCCGGGATGGCACAGAAACGATCGTTCGTCGCAGGCATACGGGGAGCTGGCGGCGACGCCGACCGACCTCGATGAGGGAGTGCTGCGAGCGATGGCCTCGGCCACCGGCGGCGAGTACTTCTGGGCCCACGACGCGACGTCCCTCGGCCGCATCCTGCACACCATCGATCGACTGGAGCGCGGCACGATTCACTATCACGAGGTATTGCGGTACCGCGAGCTCTTCGGATGGCTCGTCGGCGCGGCGCTGGCGCTGCTCGCGATCGAAATTGTGCTGCGCGTACGCTGGCTGGGAACGCTCCCATGACGTTCGTCACGCCCGCATTTCTCGTCATCGGGCTCGTCGCCCTGCCGGTCGCACTGGCGCTCGTCGTATCGCGCGAGCGGCGGCGGCGTGCGGCGCTCGAGCGCTTCGGCGAAGTGCGATTGCTCGAGCTCTCCTCCGCGTTGCCGCCACCGCGCCGCCGGATGCTGCGCCCTGCCCTGCTCCTCGCCGCGCTTGGCTTCGGACTCATGGCCCTCGCCCGTCCACAGAGCGGCGCCAGAACCTCCGTGACCCGAACCGGCGGCCACGATGTGCTCTTCCTGCTCGATCTCTCGCGCTCGATGAACGCCCGGGACGTCGCGCCATCGCGGCTCGCTGCCGCGAAGCGGGCCGCCCGCCTGATCGCCGCCGCGGAGCCGGACGACCGGCTCGGGCTCGCCGTCTTCGGCGGCAGCGCGTTCCTCACTCTCCCCCTCACCGCCGACCACTCCGCATTCCGGGAGTTCGTGGATGGGGCGGCCACGATCGACCTGCCCGAGGCCGGGACCGACCTGGGAGCGGCGCTCGCCACCGCGGTGCAGGCTCAGCTGCGCGATGGCGGAGCCGGCTCCCGCGCCGTCGTGCTGCTGTCGGACGGCGAGGATTTTGCCGGTGACGTGGACACGCTGCTGCCGACCCTCGCGCGGGCGGGCGTCCCCGTCCTGGCGATCGGATTCGGCACCCCGGACGGCGGGCCGATCACCGTCCCCGGTGCGACCGTGATCACGCGACTCAACGAGGCGACGCTGCGAGGAGTCGCCGCGGCGACGGGAGGGTCGTACGTGCGATGGAGCGATGACGCCTCGGTCGACGAGACGGTGCGGGACCTGGGGCGGCTCGCGACTCGCAGCGTGACGAGCCGCATGGCCGCGCCGCTCTCCGAGCGCTATCAGTGGCCGCTGGCGCTCGCGTTCGTGGCGTTGCTCGTCGAGGGTGCGGTCGCGGAGCGACGCTCGAGAGCGTTCGCGTGATGCGACGCTCGCTGATCCTGTTCTGGTGCGCCGGGTGCGCGCTGGGACGGCAGCGCAACCCCGAGTCGCTCTATCGCGCCGGCCAGTATCAGCTCGCCTACGACGGATTTCGCACGCTGATCGAGCAGCGCGGCGCGGACCCGCGACTGGCCTACGACGCCGGCCTCGCGGCCTACCGCCTGGGGCACTACGACGAAGCCGCGGCGAGCTTTCGGACCGCGACCGGGGCCACCGGCTCGCTCGGCCAGCGCGCCTGGTACAATCTCGGCACGACCTGCCTCCAGGCCGCGCCGGGGAGCGCCGACCGCATCGGCACGCTGCGCCAGGCGGTCACGGCGCTGATCCAGGCCCTCGCGTTGAACCCGCGAGACATCGACGCGAAGTGGAATCTCGAGCTCGCCGAACACCGTCTCGGAGAGGCCGCGCTGGCCGCGAGTCCGGGGCCCTCGCACCGCTCCGACTGGGGTGCCGGGAACCTGACGAAGTCGGGCTTCGGCGGACAGCAGGTCACGACGGGACGCGCTGGTGGCGGCGCAGGCGGCGGTAACCCCGGTCTCTCCGCACCGCGTCTCACCCCGGAACAGGCACGCCGCCTGTTGAGCGCATTCCGGGCACAGGCCGAGCGGCATCCCGAGCGCACTCGGCTCGAAGACTCCGTAACTCTTGCCGGGCAGCGGGATTGGTAGCCTGCCGGTTGACGCAGCGCCCCGATGGTGATTACTGTGCGCCCATGACGTCCCATGTTCTGTCGGTCTGCACAAACTCGATGGCGAATACCGGATCGCCCGCCTCAGCGCGTGGGTGTGGGACGTAACCGTTACCTGACAGCTTCGATTCCCGAGACGCCCCCACGCTACGATGCAACAGCGCGGGGGCGTTTGCTTGAGAGGACGTCAATCCGAGAGAGGACGATGACTGACAAGCTCGTGAAACGCTACTTGCTCGCCAGCGACTTCGATCAGACGCTGAGCTTCGACGACTCGGGGTATGTGCTGGCAGAGATGCTGGGCATCGCCAAGGACGAGTTCGAGCGCAAGGCGGCGGGCATGGCCCGGCTCAACCTCGTGCAGCAGGGCGCCGAACTCGCCTACCTGCTGTTGCACGATCCCGAATTCCGCGCGAAGGTGCGCAAGGAGCATCTCGTCGAAGTGGGCAAGCGCACCCGGCTCAAGGACAACATCGGTCTGCTGTACGACATCCTCGACCACGGAATCGAGGGCTACCACTTCGATTTCTACGTCCTGTCGGCGGCTCCGGTCGAAGTGATCCGGTCTGCCCTCCAGGGGATGGTCCCCGCCGATCACATCTTCGGCACCGAATTCCGCTACACCGCGAACGGCGAGATCGACACGCTGGTGCGGGCAACGGCGGGATACGGCAAGGTGGCGGTGCTCGACCAGCTGCAGAAGGAGTTGCAGCTCGGTCCCGATCACATCGCCTACGTCGGAGACGGCAGCTCGGACATACACGTGATGCTGCATGTGAACGCGCGCGACGGCCTGTCGCTCGCCGCGTCGGAGAGCAAGCATGTCGCGCGCCTGGCGCGCCGCACGATCCTCAGCGGAGACGCCCTGGCGATCCTCGTGCCGATTCTCGAGTCGATCGCGCGGTGGCAACGCCCTCAGATCCGCGAGTTCTTCGAGTCGTACGGCTTCCTGATCCAGGAGTGGGACAAGGTCCGCACCGACTGGCTCACGCTGCGGCCGGCCGAAGAGCTGAAGAGTGCTTGACGGCCGCATGACGACATCGGGAACCGAGCACCGGCTTGGCGGGTTGCATTACAGCATGAACTGTTTCCACACCACGAGCCTCCAGGCCTGTCCCTGTACCACGGGCCATGACGCGTGTGTCGAGCTCGAGGGGCCAGTGATGAGGTAGGCGAATCCGGACTCTCACGATCACTCCCGACCCGCACGCTCCAGTCGTCGCGGGTCGTTTTTTCTGGAACGAGGGCTTTGCATGGATCACGGAGTGCAGGTCACGACACCTCCGCCGCTGGCGGCCGACGCCACCCGGCGCCGCTACGGCGACGTCCGCGAGCTGATCGCGGACGTGCAACACCCGACGCCGCTCGTACGCCTCAACCGGGTCGTCCCGGCCGGGGCCGACGCCTATCTCAAGCTCGAATGGCTCAATCCGTTCGGGTCGATCAAGGATCGCGCGGCGCGCTATCTGCTGGAGGGGCTGCGACGGCGCGGTGAGCTCGAGGGACGGGAGATCGTCGAGCCCACGTCCGGAAATACCGGGATCGCCCTGGCCGCGCTGGCGGCGCTGGACGGCATCCGCGTCACCGTCACCATCCCCTCCGGCGTCCCGGCCGAAAAGCTCACGTTGCTGCGGATGCTGGGTGCGACGGTAATGCCTACCCCCGATGATCTCTGCCCCGTCGACAATCCGCGCGACGGCGCGATCGCGCTGGCGCGCGCGCTGCGGGACAGCCCGGCCCACGCCGGCCGCTACGTCATGCCCGATCAGTATTCCAACCCCGACAACGTGCGCGCCCACCTGGAGACCACGGGGCCGGAGATCTGGGAGCAGACCGAGGGGCGCGTGCGCGGCTTCGTCGCCGGGTTCGGGACCTGCGGCACGATCTCCGGCGTGGGACGATTCCTCAAGGAGCGCGACCCGTCGATCCGGATCGTCGCCGTCGAGCCCCAGCCGGGCCATCGACTGCCGGGTCTCAAGAACCTCGCGGAAGCGAAGCCACCGGCGATTCTGGATCGCTCCGTGATCGACGACGTCATTCGGGTCGATGATGGTCCCGCATACGCCATGACGCTGCGGCTATTCCGCGAGGAGGCGCTCATCGTGGGGCCATCGACCGGGGCGATCGTGCAGGCGATCGCCGCGCTCGACTGGGGCGATGGCCCCGTCGTGGGGATCTCACCCGACGGCGGACAGAAGTATGCCTCCTACTATGCGAACCTTCTGGAGCAGGAGACGACCTCGCCATGAGCGATCAGCAAATGGCGCCCCGGGCAAGAGTGGTGACGGCAGACATCGAGCTCGATTGCCGGGGCTTGCTCTGTCCGCTGCCCGTGTACATGGCCGGTCAGGCATTGGGGAGGCTCGGGTCGGGACAGACATTGCGGGTAACCTGCACCGACCCGGGCTCACTCGCCGATATCCCGGCGTTCGCCCGGCAGCGCAACCTCACGCTCCTGTCCGTGAGCGAAATCGCCGGCGCCTTCCAGTTCGACCTGAAGAGGGACTGATGCAGCTGGGCTATTATCATTCCTCCGTGCGAGTGATCGGGTCGGGGCTCATCGCCATCAACGCGCTCGCGGCGGTGATGCCATCCGCCAGGAGCTTCCATCCGGCTCCGGTGGTCGTGCTCCCCGCGCCGGTGCGGGACAGCATGGCAGCGGTGTGGCTCACCAATAACCGCCACTGGGACGAGCTCGGCGACCAGAATTTCCTGCAACAGGCGCTCGGGACGGGAAAGCCGACGCAGCACGAATATCTCGGCTGCCTGGTGGGAGAGGTGCAGCGTGACACGCTGTGGGTCCGCGCCCTCGAGCCCGCCGAGCACCTGCGCCAGCTACAGTTTGCCGTCGCGGGTGACTGTGACCAGGTCCAGCATCTCGTCGGCACGTGGCACACGCACCCCTACCGTGCGTCGTTGTCGGGTCTGCCGTTGAAGGAGCGCGGCCTGTCCACCCAGGACCTTACGACGTTCGCGGACGACAGCGACCTGGTGTCGATCGTGATGTGGGACCGGGATTCACTCGATGTGGCGGCGAGGGCAGCGGACCGGCACGTGGTGCACCCCGCTCCATTCGTTGTGCGGTAGGAGAGCCGATTCCGCTACAGCATCGTTCTGACCCACCACGCCAGGAGGAGTTTCGGCAGGCCTGGCGGCGGCACCAGGCCGTCGAATTCTTCCTGATTTTCCGGCCACGTGGTGAGGCCCGTCAGGAGGACGAAGTCGGGAACGGCGTAGAGACTCGTCCAATCGGATACCAGAACGGCCCCCTCTCCATCCATCACCATGCTGCGGTAGTTCTGGTTGGGTGAGCCGACCTGGAGAAAAGACGCCCATCCGCAGGCGCGCGCCTGCGCATGGCGCTTACGATTCTGCAGGGCGGCCGGGGGGAGACCCGGTGGGAATGCGTAGCTGGTGACGTGGCACCTGTTTTCTTCGACATACTCATCGAGGATCGGGTCAATGGCCTGCGCGCCCATCCGCTGCATTACCTGAGTCAGCTCGGCCTCGCTCGCCGAATCTCCCCTCCTGAGCTGCTCTTCCCGCGCTTTCAAGTACTCACGCAGACCTATTGCCATCGGAGGGCCGCTGATCAAACTCGCCCATTCCTCGCGAGAGATGTACAAGAAACCCTTGAAATGGAGCTTCGGCTGTTCGGCGGAGTCGGGAGCGGGCGGATCCCTGGACGTGATTGGCGCGGAAGAGCCGAGTATGGCGTCCGTGCTGTCCAGCACATCGTACACAGCCGGAATGAAATTGTAGAGTTGACGCAGGAACGGCGTGTCAGCCAGACGGCTACGGAGAGCGAGCACCCGGGCCCTCAGGTCGTCCACTCCCGCGTGAGCGTCATAGCATCCGACCCGCAATACGCCGCCCGAGGCGTTCAGCACAGGGGCCAGCTCCCGCCGTGCGCCCAGCATCCGGGACCCCAGGTCGTGCATCACCGCGAGCTGCGGCCACCCCGCGCTGGGCGCGCTCGCCCGGGACGGCAGGATCATCAGGACTCGCACCCCCCGCAGGGCGGCCCCGGTGAGCAGCGAGGCAAGCAGCTCGTTCAACCACAGGGAGTCTGGGACCTTCACGACCCCACCCGGCGACAACAGGTTGAAGAGAGTCGCGTCCGCGACGCTAATCTCCTTGGGGGCGAACCCCGTGCCATTGAACAACTCGATCGCCCGGGTGGCCACCCCGCCGGTCGCATCCGCGCTATCGATCTCCTTGCGAACGATGGAGTCGTAGTCGGCCAGCTTGCGTTGCGGCCGTAGAACCTGCGGAATCTCCCCGCCCTTCAACCCGTTTGTCTCGAGCAGCTCGCGGGCCGCGTCCCGCAACGCGAGTGCAGCCGGGCCTTGCAGCGTGACGGCCCGATCCTCCCACCTAGGGCCCGCATACAGCTCTCCCACGCCCATTCCCGCGAACATCGCCATGCCGCGATACGGATCCGCTTCGCTCACGTCGTAAAGGACTGCCTTGCGATGATCCCGCATTACATCATCGGGAATGCCGAGCAGCGGTAGGATCAGAGGACTGCGAAAGGAAGGGTCAGCGGGATTCGTGACGCTGACGTGGACCTTGATGAGCCGGTGGAGCCACGTCTCGCCGTACTGCGCGCGCTCGGTCTGGAGGAGCCGCGACGCCGCCACCTCCTGCTGGAGCCGCTGCTGCGCATCGGTCAGGGCGCTCTGCAGTGAATCGAATCCCGCCGGCAGGCTGATTCGCTTCCCCAGTGGGTCTTGCAGCAAATTCAACAGGTCGCGACTCTTGTTGGTCTCGAAGTACAACTGGTCGAGGAACAGCATGTACACCGGGAGGCGGCCGGTGCTGTCGTAGATCCGCACGCGGTCGCTGAGGGCGGTCAGGTAGGCGTTCGTCGCGACGTAGAGTGAGAGACGATCCGGCTTCCCGGCGTCGTTCAAGCCGCGGAAATCGTGCACCCACAGCACGTGGTAGTCTTCCGCCTGGCCGATCGACTGTTTCAGGTTCATTTGAAACCGTTTGTTGTACACGTACGCCAGGCGATTGCCGTGCGTCATGGGGCGGCCTACCGCACGGCTGAGAAGGCTGTCGAGCTCACCCTGCTCGTGGTATTCATCAGGGGTCAAGGCGAGCTGGAGCGGCAGCCAGACCAGACGCGAATCACCCCAGGACTCACGATTGGCCGCCCGGATCTCTTCCACGAGATCCAGCAGACGCTGGAATACGTACAGCGCCGCGTCGGCGTGGTCCCGCCGAACCGCAGACTGCATCACCAGCCAGCGTGCGAACACGCCGCGGGCATGACTCGCGAATTCCCGCGTCGTGTCCTTTTTCTTGCGCTGCCCCAGGAGACGATTGTAGGGGAAGAGCACCCGGTCGAGCAGCACCGCTTTCGCCTGCGCGGCTACACTCGCGCCCAGGGACATTGCTCCGGTGTCGGCGGAGTCTTCCACGGCGAGGGCGAAGGCACGCAGTAGCGCACGGTGGTAATCGAGGATCACCTGCTCCACCGTGCGTTCACCGGGGTTACCGCCCGACAGCCAAGCGGCCACAGGACGCACGGCGTTCGCGGCGGAGCGGCCCGGGTCTTCCGAGACTCCACCAAGATACGGCACCGTGACCCGATTGACGCCAAGGCCATCCACACGCAGTTGGGCCAGCGTCTCCAGCATCAGAACCGATGGCTGAAACCGGATCGAGCGGGAAGGCTCGTCGCGCAGCCTCACGTAATTCAGTGACGGTCGGGTGGCCCCCACGTTGGGCTGATGCAACGGTACCGTAAAGGCGAGGTTGAGCCCTCCGCGACGCGTCGGCAACCACTCCGCCTGCAGCTCGCTCCCCCGGCCCAGGATGCCCCCGCGCCGGATGGGGGACGAATAGGCGAGCACCAGATTGGCATCACCGCTCAACACACTGTAGTCGATGCCTGCTCCCAGGCCGAACATTCGGCTCGAAAGCATGGCCCGTCCGCCCTGATCGAATCGCACATCGCGGAGACCGGCGTGATATTCGACACTCCATCCCAGGAACGGGATGACCGGACTCGTGATGTCGCGGTACACGCCCACACGGAACTGCGACCTGAGGTGGGCGCGTTCCTCGCCCGTCAGGCCAACGGACACGCCGACATATGGCTTGAAGATTTCGGGGAGTCCCAGGGAGTGGATGTACCCGCCCTGGGTGGGCGGCAGCGTGTCCTGCGCGCTGGCCGGGATGGCGGTGCCGCAGGCGAGACAGCTCAGCAGGATCAGGCGTCTACCCATGCGATCACGCTCGCGAAGGCATCAGGGTTCAGCGTCCCAGCGCCGGCTCCGTCACGGGATGTGTGAGAGCGACCAGTGCCCACACGGGCCGGTGATCGCTGGCGTGGCGGTTGTCCCGGACCACGCCGGTGCTCGCGCTGTCGTATAACGCCAAACCGCGTAGGAAGACGTGATCCCAGTTCCAGATGTGATCAGTATGAGGGTTGTGCTCCGTCGGCCAGGCATACCCAGCGGCGCGAAACGTCTTGCCGATACCATGATTGTTCATGTCACCCGCGACGATCACCTGCGGGTAGCTGGCCGCATCGGCGAGAATCATCCGCACCTGATCGCGACGGGCGCCGGGCCCTTCCTCGACCCACGTGCCAAGGTGCACACAGTAGACCCGGACCGGGCGGTTGCCGATGCGGATCGTCGCCGCGGCGGCGATCCGTTCGACCTTCCCGAACCGGCCGAGATGCGGGAGCACGATCTTCTCGTCGTCGACGATCGGCCACCGCGACAGGATCGCGTCGCCGAAGTCCCGCTTGGTTGCCGGGTGAACCGTCGATGGATAGTACACGTACGACATCCCGAGCGCTGCGGCGATCCGTTGCGTTCCCGGGGCATCCATCTCCTGGAGCGTGATGATGTCGGCATGCGCGAGCGGTGCCGCCGACTGGAGCAGCGCGATGGCCGAATCGATGTGGCGCGCGAACTGAATATTGAAGGTGACGAGCCGGATCGCCTCGGGCGGTGGACCGGGCGGAGTCGGCGACGTCGCCGGCAACATGGCGGCCGCGTAGCGCGGGCCGGCGGCGCTCGGGTAGTTGATTGCCGAGGCGCAACCAGTCAAGATGCTGATTCCGATGCAACTGAGGACCGTGCTGCAGTACCGCATGCGTCGAATCTAAACCGGCGCCGCCCCTTCGGACGACCCGGCCCTTGCCAGCCGTATCCTGGCGAGGCATCCTACGATCGGCGGCGATCCACGCCCAACCTCTTCGATCCTCCCCCAGCGAGGGTCCGTGTGAGGCAAAGGGGGGCAGACTCCCGGATCGGCATCGCATGAGCCTTTGGGCGCCATCGGGCGTCGCTGCTGGGGAGCGTCTGCCCGTGGCCCGACCAAAGGACGAAACGACGCCTGTCAATAAGGACTTCAAGCGTCTCGTGCGCGCGCGTATGCAGAAGACGGGCGAATCCTACACCGCCGCCCGGGCGCATCTCCTCATCACGCCAGCGACCCACCAGCCCTCCGCCGCCGGAGACTACGCGCGGCTCGCGGGGATCAGCGATGCCGCGATCAAGGCGAAGACCGGGTGCACCTGGGAGCGCTGGGTGCGGGCCCTCGATCGTGTCGAGGCATTCACCTGGACGCATCGCGAAATCGCGCGGCACGCTAACGAGAAGTACAAGATCCCGGGGTGGTGGGCGCAGAACGTCGCCGTCGGATACGAGCGCATCAAGGGCCTGCGGATGAAGGGCCAGCAACGCGGCGGCGCATTCCGGGCATCGAAGAGCCGCGTCTTCCCGGTGGCGCTGTCGAGGTTGTACCGGGCGTTCGGCGACCGCCGGTCCCGGGCGCGCTGGCTTCCCGGGGTGGATCTCGTGGTGCGAACGGCGACGCGTGACAAATCGATGCGAATCACCTGGCCCGATCAGACCTCGGTCGAGGTGGGGTTCTTCGGCAAGGGTGCGTCGAAGAGCCAGGTGGCGGTATCCCACAATAAGCTTCCCGACCGCGCCGCCGTCGATCGAATGAAGCGCTACTGGACGGAGCGATTCCACGCCCTGGGCAGCCAGCTGGCACGCGGCCGTCGACCGACCTGACCCCCGCTGTTCCGAGGCTCGGAACCCTGCGGCCGAACGCCGCAGGGTTCCGCATGTCGCCCGTTACATCTTCGGCCACAGCCAGCCGAAGGTCCCCGCCGTCAAGCAGGCGTACAACAGTCCGTCGAAGATCGCCTTGAACGTCACGCTCCACGGTTGCCCACGCCAGATCGACTCGATCGGCTGGCCGCCCGCATACGCGAGGAACGCCACCGTACCACCGATGCGAAATACCGGGAGATAGCCGGCGCCCGGGGCCACGGTCCGGCCCGTCACGTAGGCTACGAACAAGCCGACAAACAGGCTGTAAACGAACCACTGGATGAGGTTCTTGCCCATCCCCGGCGCACCGCTCTGGCGCAGGATGAGAATCCCGACCGGACCCTTCTTGAACTTCTCGATCCCCTCGGGTGAGCGCATGTCCGCCATCGACATGTGGGGGAACATGTACTGCCCGGCGGCTGGTGTCGCCGTCCGGATGGCTCCCAGGACCGCATCCTCATTGGGGAGCTTCTGGTAGTCGCTGCGGTGATACGTCAGAACCATGTGCACGAGCGAGCTGGCCACGAACACGATCACTGCCGACAGGAGCATCGGCAGCCACAGCTGATGGAGGTGCACCAGAACCATACCGGGCTCCAGGTTGGGGACGGACGTCGGCGGGAGAATCTGGAGCCCGATCGCTCGAGTCGCTACATGGCCTGACCTGACTCGGACGGCCGCGAGGCGGCGGTCATCGCGCTCAGGACCGCAGCTGCATCCGCATCGTCCGGCTGTCGAGGTCGATTCCCCACGCGGCGATACGGGGGATCACGAAGTCCATGCAGTCCTCGACCGTGACCGAGTCCGGCACGGCATCGAGGAATTCGAGCAGCCGCATGCGCACGTCGAGATACTCCTTCCCCTCCCGGCCGGCCGCCACCTTCAGGCCGACCTCATCTTCCAGCCGCCGGATGACGAAGCCGCGCGCCACCTCCAGCAACCGGTTGATGATCACCCACTCGAGCTCTCCGCCGTCCGCCCGGGCGAGCCGCCGCGTGAGCGTCTTCACCTGCTGCGGATCGCACATGTCGAGCATGATCTTGCGCACTTCGGGGGACGCCCGCCGCTGGCCGGGCCGCTCCGCCGCCCGCTCGGCACGGGCACAGCTCGGCAGGTCGTCGCGGTGCAGGCCGAGGAACTTGCCCATGCTGACGTAGACGTCGCTCCCCGGCGCCGGCGCGCGCCGGCGCCCCGCCATGAGCTCCGTGATATAGGTCTCGGAGACCCGCGCCGCCGCGGCCAACTCGCCGGGCGTCCTTTTGAGTTGGCGCAGGCGCCGGAGCACGAGCTCTCCGACGGGGATCGGCTGTTTCAGCGGCAGGGCTTGTGGCACGCACTCTCCCGTGATGGGGCGACTCCCGTCCCGATGGGACAGGCGGATGTCATCTGGTCGGTCTAAATATCGCTAAAACGGCCTCACAAACACAGCGCCGGATGCCGTTTACCTTGCCCTGCGGCCCGGTACGGGGCACCTTTGCACGTTCCCCGTTGCCCTTCCCGACGACCCCTGGAGGAGCGTGCACAAGCTCCGGATCGGAATCATCGACCTCGTGACCCGCGGCCCCACCCGTGCGCTGTACGCGCGGGTCATGAACGCCAACCTCGCGAGCATCATGCCGCAAGTCGTGGGCGTGTGGTGCGAAGCGGAGGGGCACGACGTCACCTTCGTCTGCTATACCGGCCTCGAAAACCTGGTCGAGGAGCTGCCGCACGACGTCGACCTGGTCTTTATCGGGGCGTTCAGCGAAGCCGCGCTGCTCGCCTACTCCCTCAGCAACCTGTTCCGCTCGCGGGGAGCGATCACCGTTCTGGGCGGGCCCCACGCCCGCTGCTATCCGGAGGACGCGGCCCGCTATTTCGACTACGTCCTGGGGTTCACCGACCGGACGGTCATCCGTGACGTGCTGCAGGACTGCGCGCAGCATCGGCCCCTGGGAATGCAGCTCGCCGCGCCGCGCCAGCCGGCCTCGCTGCCGGGTGTCCGCGAGCGCTGGAAGTTCACCGCCGCGACGCTGCGCAAGGCGCCGATCTTGAAGCTCGTGCCGATGCTGGGGAGCCTGGGCTGCCCTTACACGTGCAGCTTCTGTATCGACTCCGTCGTCCCCTATCAGCCGCTCGACTTCGGGGAAATCACGAAGGACCTGCAGTTCCTGATGACGCAGATGCGCCGGCCGCGCGTCGGGTGGCACGACCCCAATTTCGGCGTGCGGTTCGACGACTACATGGAGGCCATCGAGGCGGCGGCCCCGCCCGACAGCATCGATTTCGTCGCGGAGAGCAGTCTCTCCCTGCTGTCGGAGCCGCACCTCGAGCGACTGCGACGCAACGGGTTCAAGGCGGTGCTCCCGGGCATCGAGTCGTGGTTCGACCTCGGGAACAAATCGAAGACGGGCAAGCGCCAGGGTATGGACAAGGTGCGTGAGGTCTCGGAGCATGTGAACCTGATCCTGCGCTACCTGCCGTACGTCCAGACGAACTTCGTGCTGGGTCTCGACGGGGACAGCGGCGCGGAGCCGTTCGAGCTCACCAAACGCTTCATCGACCTGGCGCCGGGCGCGTTCCCGGGATACTCCCTGCTCTCCGCGTTCGGACGGGCGGCACCGCTCAACCTGACCTACCAGCGCGCCGGCCGCGTGCTCGGCTTCCCGTTCCATTTCCTCGACAACAACCACGCGATGAACGTGCGGCCCAAGAATTATTCGTGGACCGAGTTCTACGACCACGTTATCGACCTCACTGCCTACACCTTCTCGTGGCGTGCCATCGCGCGGCGCTTCCGAGCCACGCGCACGGCGATTCCGCGCTGGATGAACGTGGTGCGCGCGATTTCGTCCGAGGGATTCGGCCGGCTGGCGTATCACCGGGAGATCCGGCGCCGGCTCGACAGCGATCGCTCGTTCCGCCGCTACTTCGAGCAGCAAACGGACGAGCTACCGGCGTTTTACCTGGACCGGATCCGCCACGACCTGGGCCCCCTGTTCCAGTGGCTCCCGGCGGGGGCCACGATGCACGACCCGCACGCCTATCTCAACGCCGAGGTCGCGCTGTCACGCACTCCTCACGGCGACTCCACCGTCGCCGCGGGACACGCCGACGATCTCGCGGGGGCGGTCGACGCCCGTTTCGCGCAGTAAGGGAACGAGCGCCTCGGCCTGTTTGGCGTAGTACTCGAGCGCGCCGGCCTTCTCGATCACCTGGTCGAGGAACGCCTTCTGGGCATGGAGCGAGTCGAGGCTCGACTCCATGTCCGCGAGCACCGCCTCGACGCGCACCAGCCGCTCTTCGGCCTGTTCCACTTGCCGCTTGCGCTGATCGAGGCCAGTGGCCGCGTCCCGCGCCTGATGGACCATGTCGAGCACGTTGACGAGCATCGCCTGCGTTTCTGACACCTGCTCCTTGGCGCCGGCGATCGAGCGCACGTGCTCGACGGTTTGCTCGGCCACGTCGAAGAGACGGTGCAGGTCGGCCTGCAAGGCATCCACCGTGGCCTGACGGCTCGCCGCCTGATCGAGCGCCCGGGTGAGCTGCTCCTCGAGGGCGTGCCACTTGGCGAGCCGCTCCTCGAACAGCGTCATCCGCTTTTGAATGAACCGCAGATTGCCGGCGCGGCCCTCAAGGTCCTCGATCGTCGCCCCCAGGGCGGCGGTACGATCGGCAGCCCCGGTCAGTGTCCCGTTGAGCTGCCGCGCGCGCTCCTCGAGCTGCTGTGCGATGTGGCCGGCCTCGGCGCGCAGCTCCGAGGCCCGCTCGAGATGCTCCGTCGCCGATTGCAGCGCCGCCCGGCGCTGCTCGATCTCGCGCCCCAGCGCCGCGGTTTCGTCGGCCAGCCGCTCGACGCTCTGCGCCCGGGTCTCGAGCGAACGGATGGTGCCGTCGATCTCCCCGAGGCGACGCTCCGCTTGCTCCACGCTGCCCAGCACCCCGGGAACGAGCTTCTCGATCCGGGCGGCCTCCTCGGCATGCGCCGTGAGGGCCTGGAAGTGCTCATCGGTCGAATCCATCCGGATCGCGATCCCGCGGGTGCGCTCCTCCAGCAGCGCGGCGGACGATGCGAGTTCGGAGACCCGCTCGTGCAGTTGCTGCGCCAGCTCCCGACGCGACTCGATCTGGGCGACGGACTGCGCCACGCGCTCCGCTTCGGTGCGCACCGAGGTTACCGTCGGCTTCAGTGCTTCGACCTTCGCCAGCTCCTCGCGCAGCCCCTCCACCGACTGGGCGACGCCCTCGAGCCACGCTTTGGTCTCCCCCTGCGCATCCCGGGCGCGCGCGATCTCGCCTTCCGTAACGCGCATGCGTTCCGCCGCATCGCGGACCGCTTCATGGGTCCCCTTGAGCGTCGCGAAGTCCGCCAGCACGGCCTCGACCGTCGGCTGCGTCTTCTCGAGCCGCTGCGTCCGCTCGCCGATCAGTGCGACCGTCTGCGCCAACCGCTCGGCATCCGCGCGCACCGAGGCGATCCCCGCCGCCTGCGGCTCGAGCTCCGCCACCTGGTCGGCGATATGGCCGACCTGGGTGGCCAGCCCATCGGCGCGCGACCGCACGTCGCCGACGACCCGGCCCGCTTCGTCGAGCACCTGAAACCGCGTCTCCAGGTCGGAGAGCGCGCCGCGGAGCCCGATGATGCGCTGCTCGACGGCGTTCAATCCCTCGTGCTCGAGCTCGAAACGCTTCACGGTGCGCTGCACGTCGTCGCGAAGGGTGCCGAGCCTGCCGCGCAGCTCCCGGTCGCTTTGCGCGACCTCCTCGTGTCCGCTCGCGATGTCGCGCGTGCGCGCGATCAGGTCGGCATGCTGTGCCTGGAGCTCCACGACGCGCGTGCTGACCTCTCCGAGCGTGCGGGAGTGCCCCTCGTGTTGTGCGATCTTGTCGTCGATGTCGCGGAGCACGCCGCCCAGACGGTCCGCCTGGCCCAGCGCCCGATCCACCACTTCACGCTGCTCCTCGAGCGCGGACACCTTCTGGGTGACGTAGTCGGCCAGCGCCTTGAGCGTGCCGAGCTGATGCCGCGTCTCGGCGGCGTCCGCGGCCGCCTGGGTGAGGTGCGCGAACGCCTGATCGAATCCCGCGATGCGCGTCTGAGATGACGCGACGCTGGCGTGCAGCTGCTGTTGCCGCTCCTCGATCGCCTGGAGGCGGAAGCCGGCTGCCTCGCCGGCCCGCTGCAGGTCATCGTGGCGCTGGCGCGTCCGGTCGAACCCCTGCGCCAGGTCGCGCAGCTGCGCCGTGAGGGCATCGGCGTCCGTGCGCAACGGCTTGAACCCCTGCGCGAGCTCGATCAGCTCCTGCACGTCGGTCTTGAGGGCGAATGCCGTGTCGAGCGCACCGCGCAGCTGCTCGAGCTCGGCGTGAATGCCCTTGGCCTCCTCGGCCATCTGCTCGAGCTTCTTCTCGGTGTGCCGCTGCGTCCGCGAGACGGTCTCGGTCTCCTGGTCGAGCGTGGCGAGCACCGGGACGAGACGCTCCAGCGCCTTGACGCGCGTCTGGAGCTCGAGCACCACCTTCTGGGCGTCGGCGATCGGCTGCTGGATCTGGGCCAGCTGCTGCGCCGCATCCTGCGCCTTGACGGTCGCGACCTCGAGGTTGGCCCGCTCGTGCCGCAGCTGCGTGAGCACCGCCCGGAGCTCGGCCGGCAGCTCTTCCATTTTCACATCATGTCCTAGCAAGTTCTTGAGCGAGACCATGAGTATCCTCGTTGAGGACAGACGCTGCGCGGAACGGCGACGGAGCCCCCACGCAGCAAGCCGCATACCGACCGCCAGGCGATTCGCTAGTTCAACACTGGCTGGAGGTTACGGATCGCCACCGAGCCGGCGTCCCGGCGCCAGTCGTGGTCTCCCGCTCGAAGCATTGCAGAATACGACGTGTGACCGCCGTCACGACGCACCCGGCCGGACCCCGGGGAGCCGCTGATGCGACTCTCGAAGTCACGGTTCGTCGCCGGCTCACAGTGCCATAAGCTGTTGTGGTGGAAGGTGCACGAGCCGGGCGCGGTCGAGCTGCAGCCGGACAAGGTGCTGCAGGACCGGTTCGACCAGGGGCGACAGGTCGAAGGCATCGCGCGCGGCCGCTTTCCCGGCGGCGTGCTGATCGACCTGCCCCACGACGCCGTCGAGCGCCGGCTGATCGAGACCCGAGACGCATTGCGGGCCGGCGCGCCCGCGATCTTCGAGGCCGGATTCATCGCCGACGATACGTTCGTCGCCGTCGACGTGCTCGAGCGCGCCGCACACGGCTACCGGCTGATCGAAGTCAAGTCATCCACAGCGGTGAAGGACGACCACATCTCCGACGCGGCCGTGCAGGTCTACGTCCTGCGACAGAACGGCATCGACGTGCTGGTTACGGAGGTCATGCATCTCAACAAGGAATTTCATTTTCCCGATCAGGGGGATCTGTTCGTCCGCAAGGCGGTCACCGACTTGGTGCAGGCACACCTGCCCGGCGTCCCGGAGGAGATCGCGGCGCAGATCGAGATGCTGGCCGGGCCGCTGCCCGACGTCCCCATCGGGGCCCACTGCTTCGACCCGCGTGACTGCCCGTTCCTGAAGCGCTGCTGGCCCGATCGCCCCGACCACATCATGAAGCTGTACAACGTGGGCCCGAAGCGCGGCTGCGATTACATGACGACCGGGGTACACTCGATCGGCGACATCCCGGCGACGCAGCGACTCCCCGACGCCGCGAAGCGCCAGATCCGCGCGCTCAAGGAGAACCGCTTGATCGTGGAGCCTCGGCTGGTGCGTGCGCTCGAGCCGTTCACGGGCAAGCTCGGATTCCTCGATTTCGAGACGATCTCCCGGGCGGTGCCGGTGTGGCCGGGCATGGCGCCGTGGGAGCAGGCGGCGGCGCAATTCAGCTATCACGAGGCGCGGGGCGACGGCACCTACACCCACGTCGGCTATCTCGCCGAGGGACCGGACGACGCCCGGCCCGCCCTGGCGCGGGCGATGCTCGAGGCGACGGCGGGCGCCGAGCGCGTCGTCATGTACACCCCGTTCGAGCGGACGCGCATCCGGTCGTTGCAGCAGGCGGTGCCACGGCTCGCGGCGGATCTCAAGGCCCTCGAAGCGAAACTGCTCGACCTGCACCCCGTGATCCGCGACCACGTCTACCATCCCGAATTCCTTGGCAGCTTCAGCCTCAAATACGTGCTGCACCCACTCGTCCCCGACCTGACCTACAGCGACCTCGTCATCGTCGACGGACTGGTCGCGAGTGTGGAAATTGCCCGCCTGCTGTTTGTGGCCCACAAGATCCCAGCGGGGGAGCGCGATCGCGTACGGCAGGACCTGCTCGATTACTGCGAGCGCGATACCTGGGCGATGGTGCGCCTTTTGGAGCGGCTGCGCGAGCTGGCGCGCGGCTGATCAAGAGCGTGGGATGTAGGGGGTTGGAGGTGTGCCGTTCTGCCCTTTGTCAGGTGAGCTGCAACCCGCGATGGCAGGAGCGGCACGTCACCGGCTGCGGCACTCGCCAACGGGCCGCTAACTCGAGCGTCTGCTCGGTCTGACAGTCCGGGCAGGTACCGCGCGCCTCTGTGGCGAGGCTCGATGTCCCGAGGCGCTGCGCAAACTGCCAGATGCCGTACAACAGGAACGACGGTACCAGAATGAAGTGCGCCACGGGGATGAACACCGAGAGCAGCGCGATTCCCCACCATTTGGCGAGCCCGCCCAGGGCGCGGCGCACACGCTCGTCGCGGCTGAACTCCGTGATGGTTACGGTCCCGTGAGTGGGCCGGCCATTGTAGCCGGTGAGCGTGAACGCCTGCACCCGCGACGTCATCCGCTCTGCTCACCCCCCAACGTCGAGTGGAGGTTGCGGCGCAACGCCCGCAGCGGCTCGGAGAGCCATCCCGCCTCGCGTACCTGGTCTTCGCGCCACGCCTGCTGCCAGGCCGACAGGATGTCGGCGCGTCCCAGGTAGCCCTCGAGCCGGCCGGGATCGTCGCGGGTGACGACGGGGAGGCCGCCGACGTCGTGCCGCAGCATCAGCTCCATCGCCTGCTCGAGCATCTCGTCGGGATAGGTGACGACGGGACGCGTCGTGCCGGCATCCAGTACGGTACGCACCGGCTCGGCGCCGGTCTCCAGTGCGCGAATCATATCCCCGCGGGTAATCACCCCCGCGAGCCTTCCGGCGTCGTCGACGAGCAGCCAGGCATGACGGCGGGCGAGCAGCGGATCGAGATCGGCGAGCTGCCGAAACAGTGTGTCGAAGGGCAGCGTCGCGGGCACCGTGGGGAGATCTCGCTCCATCACATCCTCTACCCGGCGCTGGTGCACGGGGCTCACCTGATACTCGCGCATCACGTGGTGGCCGCGGCGGGCGACCTTCTCGGTGAGGATCGAGCGCTTCATGAGGAGGACGGTGACGGCGTCGGCTGCGACGCACGCGATGAGCAGCCCGGGCAGCAGTGCCACGTCATGGGTCAGCTCGAGCACGAAGACGACTGCGGTGAACGGTGAGCGCATCGTGCCGCCCATCATGGCCCCCATGCTGAGCGCGGCGGCGAGACCAGGATCGCCGTGCAGCCACGAGGCTTCCAGCGCGCCGAGCGCGCCGCCCATGATGAGCAGCGGAGCGAGGACGCCGCCCGATGTGCCGGACCCCAGCGCCACCGCCCAGATCACGGCTTTCGTGATCACGAGGCCCAGGAGCACCGTGCCAATGAGATGGCCCGACAGCAGATCGTGAATCGTGTCGTAGCCGACGCCGAGCGCTCTGGGGTAGAGCAGCCCGCCCACACCCACGACCAATCCGCCCAGCGCCGGCCACCACATCCAGTGAATTGGCAGCTTGCGGAAGGCGTCCTCGCAGGCGTACACGAGCCAGGTGAGGCCCCCCGAGCCGAATCCCGCCACGAGACCCAGGGCGAGGGCCGCGGCGAGCGTCGACAGCGCGAGCCCGGTATGGGGAGGGACCGCGAAGATCGGTCCGTCCCCGAGCAGTGGGATGCGCAGCGCGGCGGCCACCGCGGCGGCGCAACTCACCGGAATGAAGCTGCGCGGCTTCCACTCGAACAGCAGCAGCTCGACGGCGAGCAGCACCGCGGCGACCGGCGTCGCGAATACCGCCGACATCCCACCTGCTGCACCCGCCACGAGCAGCGTCTTGCGCTCGGCCGCGGAGAGGTGGAATGCCTGGGCGAACAGCGATCCAAAGGCGCCGCCAGTCATGATGATCGGCCCCTCGGCGCCGAACGGGCCCCCCGTCCCGATCGCCAGCGCCGACGACAGGGGCTTCAGAATCGCGATCTTCGGTGACATGCGGCTCTTGCCGATGAGGATCGCCTCGAGCGCCTCGGGAATACCGTGGCCGCGGATCTGCTCGGATCCGTAGCGCGCCATCAGCCCGACGATCAGGCCCCCCGCCACTGGAATTGCCACGGCCCCGGGTCCGAGGTGACTGTCCGCGGGGGAGACGAGGGCGCCGGAGAGCTGGTGGTAGTAGAAGAGGTGGGTGAAGAAGCCGATCAGCCGGAGCAACACCAACGCCACGAAGGCGCTGACGACGCCGATGAGCGCCGCCATCGCCGTGAGGACGAGGAACCTGGCGTCGGCCGTGAAGTCGCCGAGGCGGTCGGAGGGCGTCACTCGTCGGAGAAGAAGAAGCGAGCGGTCGTGTCCCCCGCCTCCATCACCTCGACCAGCCGCTCGACCGCCTGGCGGATCTGGCTCACCTCGGCACGGGACATCGCCTGCAGGCCGTGCAGCAGCCGTCCCTGCGCCGGCTCCGGCGCCATCGCCGACAGGGCGAGACCGCGCTTCGTCAATTCGATCAGTACGAAGCGTCCATCGCCGCGCGAGCGGAGGCGGTGCACCAGGCCGCGCTTTTCGAGCCGGTCGAGGAGGATCGAGACACTGCTCTGATGCACGGCGAGGGACTGGGCGAGCTGCCCCGCCGAGAGACGCCCCTCGCGCTGCAACGTCTTGAGCGCCCAAAGCTGCGGGGCGGTGAGACCGTACTGGCGGTAGACGTCCTGCGAAAATGCATGCAGCGCCTTCACGACCCGGCGCAGCCCCTGCACGATCAGGGTGCCATCCTCGGGGTTGCGGTCCGGGCGGGCGACCCGGGCGGCGGGAACGGCAGCGGCCGGCTGGGTCCGGCGCGATGAGAGCGACATTCCACAAATTACATTGATATCAATATAGATGTCAAAACTCCGTGCGGCGACGTCCCTTCCGGGATGGCACGCACCGAAGGGCCGGCGAACATCCGCCGGCTCCCGGAGTACTAGGTGCAGCATTTCCCGTCTCATTCTGCTGCGAACACGAAGCCGTTGGAGGAGATATGTCGAGGATGCGTCTCGCGGGCCTCGCCCTCATCGGACTGGCGGCCTGCACCAGCCCGAGGCCTAAGCCACAGGCTGCTGCGCGGCAGGTCCGGTCGTCCCGGGAATCGACGGCCGCCGCGGCACCGACCCAAACCAAACCGATCGCCCGAGCGGTGACTGCTCGTCCCGCTCCGACGACGGCCACACACCGGGCGACCACGACGTCGAAGCAGCCGGTGCGTCGTACCACGACCACGCACCCCGACACGACGAAGAACGCCGTCAACCCGTTGACCAACCACTAGCCGCGACACCAGGGGAGGCCGCCGCCAGCACCGGGTCGGCCTCCCGCGGTCGCCGCTCGCAACTACCGCCGGGCCGAGCGATCATTCGGCCTATGTCACTATCCGTTCGGAGCCGGGTCGCAGGGTTGATGCTCGCCGTCTGTCCACTGCCGGCGCGCGCCCAAGCGCCGGTCGATTCCGGCCTTGCGCGCTACATCGCCGGGATTCGTGCCATCGACAACCATGCGCATCCGATGCGGCCGGTTCCGGACGGTGCTCCGCCCGATACGGAGTATGACGCCCTGCCACTCGACGGCATCCCGCCGTTCCCCATTCCCTGGCGACTCACGCCGGACGCCCCCGTCTGGGGGCGTGCCGCGCGTGTGCTGTATGGATGGGCGGCGGGCGACTCGGGAACCGCTGGTCGCGCGACCCGGGTGAGCGCGCGGGCCCGGGCCCTCGCGGATCGCGGCGATCAGTTCCCCGCATGGGCGCTCGACCAGGCAGGGATCGAGGTGATGTTCGCCAACCGAATCGCCACCGGTCCCGGGCTCGAGCCGCCACGGTTCCGCTGGGTTCCGTTCGACGATCCCCTGCTCTTCCCGGTGGACACCAGGGGCGAGGCGGCGCGCACGCCCGATACGCGTTCCCTCTATCCACGTGAAGCAGCCCTGTTGCAGCGCTACCTCCGCGATCTCGATCTCCAGACCGTGCCCCCGACGCTCGCGTCGTACATCGCCACCGTGGTGATCCCGACCCTGCAACGGCAGCGCCAGAGCGGTGCGGTCGCCGTCAAATTCGAGATCGCCTACCTGCGCCCGCTCGATTTCGGCGATCCCGACTCGTCCGCGGCGAGCGCCATTTACGCGCAGCACGCGACCGCGGGCACCCCCACGCATGCGGAGTACAAGACCCTCACCGACTACCTCTTTCGCGTCCTCGCGCGGGAGGCCGGACACCTCGGGCTCGCGGTCCATCTGCACGTGCTGGAAACGTTCGGCGGATTCTACACGGCAGCAGGGGCTACGCCGGAGCAGCTCGAGCCCGTGTTCAACGACTCGACCTTGCGGGGCACGAATTTCGTGATCATCCACGGTGGGTGGCCGGCGGTGGGCGAGACGGAGGCGATGCTCGGCAAGCCGAACGTGTACGCCGACGTCTCGATGATCGATCAGATGCTGGGACCCGCCGAGCTGGCGCCGGTGTTGCGCGCCTGGCTCACGCGCTGGCCCAACAAGGTGCTCTTCGGCACCGATGCGTTCGAGGGTGGTCCCGATCAAGGATGGGAAGAAGGCGCCGTGGTCGCCGCCGCGACCGCACGCCAGGCCCTCGGGATCGCGCTCACGGGGATGCTGCGCGAGGGCGAGATCGATGCCGCCCGGGCCCGCGTGCTCGCGCGCATGGTGCTGCGCGACAATGCCGTGGCCCTGTATCACCTCGACCGCTGACGCACTGCAGCGACCTCCACAACCGATTACCTGCTATGTTCCGTCTTCCATGCCCGACGAGCTCGAGGTCCTCGACACCGCGCTTGCCGATCGTTATGCGATCGAGCGTGAGCTCGGCCGCGGGGGAATGGCCACCGTCTACCTCGCCCGGGACAAGAAGCACGATCGGCAGGTAGCGATCAAGGTGTTGCAGCCCGAGCTCGCCGTTGCGTTCGGCGCCGAGCGGTTTCTACGCGAGATCGGGATCGCGGCGCAGCTCTCGCATCCCTATATCGTGCCGCTGATCGATTCGGGTGACGCGGGGGGACGCCTCTACTACGTCTCACCGTTCATCCCCGGCGGCTCGTTGCGGGAGCGTCTGGACCAGAGCGGCCGGCTGCCGCTGAAGGACGCCCTGCGGATCACCGAGGAGGTCGGCCGGGGGCTCGATTACGTCCACCGCAATGGGTTCGTCCATCGCGACGTGAAGCCCGAGAACATTCTCTTCGTCGACGGCCATGCGGTGCTCGCCGACTTCGGCATCGCGCGCGCCGGCGCAACACCCGGAAAGCACGCGGTCACCGAGGTCGGCCTGGCGCTCGGGACGCCGGAGTACATGAGCCCCGAACAAGCGAGCGGCGACCAGAATCTGGGCAGCGCGAGCGACGTCTACTCCCTCGCCTGCGTTTTGTACGAGATGCTCACCGGTGCGTCGCCGTTCGATGGCGGGAGCCCTCGCGCCACGATGGCCAGGCAGATCACGGAGACGCCGTGCCCGGTGCGGGTACTGCGCCCCGAAGCCTCCGGCACCGTCAGCCGCGCGATCGAGCGCGGGTTGGCCAAAGACCCCGATGCGCGATTCTGCAGTGTGGCGGAATTCGTGGAGGCACTGAACGCCCCCGCGACCGACGACGATCGCGCTCCGGTCGGCGCGCCCCGCAGCATCGCGGTGTTGCCGTTCGTCAACGCGAGCCCCGATCCCGACAACGAGTACCTCTCGGACGGGATCACCGACGAGCTGATCGATGCCCTGGTGAAAGTCGAGGGGCTGCGCGTGGCGTCGCGCACGTCGGTATTCGCGCTCAAGGGGAAACCCCAGGACGTCCGCGCCATCGGCGCGCTGCTCGGCTCCGCGGTGGTGCTGGAGGGCACGGTGCGCAAGGCGGGCGATCGCCTGCGCATCACCGCCCAGCTGACCTCGACCGAGGACGGGCGGCTGCTCTGGTCGCAGCGCTACGACCGCCAGCTCGACGACGTCTTCGCCATCCAGGAGCAGATCGGACGCACCATCGTCGATACGCTGCGCGCCAACTGGTTCGCCGATCTGTCGGCGCCCGCAGCACGCCGCTCGACCGCCAACGTCAAGGCGTACAGTCTCTACCTCAAGGGCCGTTACGCCTGGAACAAGCGCACCCAGGAGGGGGTGACCGAGGCCATCGGATACTTCGAGCAGGCGATTGCCGAAGATCCGCGCTACGCGGCTGCGTACACCGGTCTCGCCGATTCCTACGCGCTCCATGTCGATTACCGGAACGTACCGGTGACCGAGGGGTTCGAGCGGGCCAAGGCCTACGCCCGGAAAGCACTCGAGCTGGATGACTCGCTGGCGGAGGCGCACGCCTCGCTCGCCTGGAGCGTTTTCATCTACGACTGGGACTGGGAGGGAGCGGCCCGGGAGTTCCGCCGGGCCATTGCCCTCGACCCCCTCTACGCATCCGCGCGGCAGTGGTACGCCTTTCTCCTCGCCTCACAGGGGCGTCTCGACGAGGCGGTCACGGAAGTGTTGATGGCGCAACACCTCGACCCGACGTCGATCTCGGTGCGGCGCAGCGTCGGCTGGGCACACTATTACGCCCGACGCTATGACCAGGCGCGCTACCACCTGCTGCGGGCGATCGCCATGAACCCGACAGCGGCCGAGACCTACCGCATCCTGGCGCTGACGTATACGGAGCAGGGCGATCTCACGGAGGCGGAGCGCGTGGCCCGCGAAGCGATGGAGCTGCCGGCGGCCGGCAGCTACACCCTCGCGACCCTGGGCCTCGTCCTCGGCCGGGCGGAGAAGCACGACGCGGCCCGGGCGGTCCTCGCCGACCTCGAGCGGCGTGCGGCAGAGGATTACGTCTCGCCCATCGCGTTCGCGACGATTCACCTGGGTTTGAGGGAGTGGGGGCGCGCGTTGCCATGGCTCGAGCGCGCCTACGACGAGCGCCGGGGGTGGATGGCGTATCTGCACGTGAATCCGATTCTCGACGGCGTCCGGCACGAGCCGGAATTTCAAAGTTTGGTGCGCCGCATGCGGCTGTGAGTCGCTAGGGGACGATGGGCAGGACACCAACCCGTTCACTCCCGAGGTGCTCGCGGCGCTGCGTCGGCGCTGAGCAGGTCGTCTACCTCCCGCCCCGCTTCGATCCGGTGGTCGACGAGGGCACCGATTTCACGCGCCCGCTCGAGGACGAGGGTGAGCTCGGGCAGCGACGCCGTGCCCGACTGTGCTTTGATGAGGACGAGCCGCAGATGTTCGAGCGCCGCAACGGTCTCGGTCAGGTGCTCGCCGGTGTCGCCGTGGGCCCGGAACGCTTCGGCCGCCGCCTCCAGGTCGCTGACGACGCGAGGCACGTCGGGGAGCCGGTCCCGCGTGTCCTCCGGGAGGGCGCGATACGCCGCCAGCGCCGAGTGTCCCAGCACGAGCTCCGTGGCCTCGACGCCGGCCAGCGCCGGCCGCGACGACGGCTTCAAGCCCAGCCCCGACGCCCGGAAGAACCAGCGCCCCACCTTCCCCGCCCACAGCCTGTACCAGAGTGAGTCGAGTCGCCGGAACACGCGTCGCTGCTTGATGACGTCCGCCTCCTCGGCCTGCACCTGTGACTCGGCGAGCAGCGCCGCGCGAATGTCCTCGAAGGTGTACCCGTCGCGCAGCAAACGACGTGCGACCGCGACCAGCTGGCAGAAGAGGAGGACGCCGATGATGCCGGGGCCGCCGAACGAGATCGACACGCCCGTGCGGCTCGCCGTCACTGTTTGATTCGCCAGCGCGAGCGCGACGAACACCATGGTGGAGACCTGGGCGTTCCGGATGAACGCGCGGACGATCGGTGGGGCGCGGAATTCCCGCCCCCGTGCCTCCCCCACCACCCGCGCCAGGTCGTCACCCGACTGGAACCGTTCCGCGGGCGATTTCCGGAGACAGCGATCGATCGCTGCGGCGAGCTTGGCGGGCACCTCCGGCCGCGCGAGCCGGACCTCGGGCGCCGGCTGGGTGACTTGCAGCGCGAGAATGCCGGGCAGCGTCGCCGCTTCGAACGGCGCCCGGCCCGTCAACGCGTAGAAGGCGGTCGCCCCCAGGGAATACAGATCGCTGCGCCCGTCGACAGGCTCGCCGCATGCCTGCTCGGGACTCATGTAGCGGGCGGTGCCGATGACCGCGCCGCCGGACTGCCGGGCATCGCCTGAGCCCATCGCAATCCCGAAGTCCGTGACGATCGCCCGGTCGGAGGCCCGTTCGAGCATGATGTTGTCGGGCTTCACGTCGCGGTGGATCACGCCGCGCTGGTGGGCGTAGCCGAGGGCCCACGCGACCTCCTGCATCACCTTCATCGCCAACCGCGGCGTGAGCGGTCCCGATCGCTCCACCCGCTCGCGCAGCGTTTCGCCATCGACGTACCCCATGACGAAAAACACGAGATCGCCATGCGCCTCGACCAGATGGATCGGCACGATGTTGGGATGCGACAGCCCGGCCGCAGTACGCGCCTCCCGCAGGAACTGCTCGCGGGCCTCGGGACGGGCCGCCAGGGCCGGCGGCAACAGCTTGATGGCCACCGGGCGGTCGAGCGCCACGTCGCGCGCGAGGAGGACGACGCCCATGCCCCCGCGGCCCAGCTCGCGCTCGATGGAGTACCGGCCGGCGAGCACGTCCTGGAGCGCGAGGATCTCGGGGCTGCCCAGGGTGGTCATCGAACCATCCTACGCGCGGGCCTCCGGATCGTTTCGGTCCTCGAGTGCCGCCCGGGCCGCCGCGATCGCCTCGTGCGTCCCCGCGAGCGCGAGCACATCCCCCGCCCGCAGCCGCTCGCGAGCGGTCGGAACGATTACGCCACCCTCGGCGCGGGTGATGGCCAGGACGGTGGCTCCGGTGCGTCCGCGCAGCTTGACCTGCGCCAGCGTTCTCCCGACGGCAGGGCTCTCGGCCGCGAGGCGTACGGCGGTGAGCGCCCCCATACCGGGGAGGATCTGATGCACGTGCTCGAGCGGTGCTTCGTCGGGTAGCTGCGCCCGCCGGGTCTGCGCGGCAAGGGCATCGAGCACGACCTGCGCCCCGGCGCGGACGTGACCCTGCAAGTCGGTCGCGCTGCGCCAGAAGGCGACCCAGAGAAACGCCATGACGACGCCGAGGAGCGCGACCCCCGGAACGGCGGGCAGGAAGGGCTGCGTCACCGCCAGGAGCAGCGCGCCGACGACGAGGACGCCGGCGAGCTGCAACGTCACAACGAGCGTGCGCCGCGGCGCCGCCGCGAAATCGACGCGCCGCTTCCGCTCCTTGGGCAGTGCGAGACGGGCGAGCGTGACACCGAGCTTGCGGCTGACCCGGACCACACCGAGGCAGAACGGTGTGGACAGGACGACGGCGACCGCTACGACGAGGATGCGCGCCGCCGTATCCGATACGCCGACGCGTCCGACGGCGAACGCGGCGACACGGTCGATCGTCACGGCGGCTCCGACGATCAGCGTGGCGAGAATCGCCGCATCGAGGGCCAGGGCGCGGAGCAGCCGGCGGATGTCGGCCGCCCTGGTGCCGCGGCGTGGCGTGGATCGCAGGTCCTCGAGCCAGCTGCCGTACAGTGCGGCGAACGTCTGCAGCGGGCGGGGCAATTTGCGGTCCACCCAGCTCGCGACCGGCTCGGAGGCGCGGATCAGCCAGGGCGTGAGCAGCGTCGTCACCGCCGAGACGGTGATCGCCACGGAGTAGAAGAACGAGTCGGTGGCGTGCAGCGCCGCCCCGAGCCCCGCGATGATGAACGAGAACTCGCCGATCTGGGCCAGGCTCATGCCGGTCTGGATGGACGGTCGCAAGCCGTTGCCGGTCAGGAACGCGCCGACCGAGACGCCAACGACCTTGCCCACGACGACCGCGGCCGTGAGCACGAGCACTGCCACCCAGTGCCGGGCGACGAGCCCCGGATCGATCAGCATTCCCACCGACACGAAGAACACCGCCGCGAACATGTCGCGCACCGGCTCGACGAGCCGTTCGACCTCCCGCGCTTCGCCCGATTCGGCGACCAGAGAGCCCGCGAGAAACGCGCCCAGCGCCACCGAGTATCCCAGGGACTGGGCGAGGAGCGCCATCCCGAAACAGATCCCGATGCAGGCCACGAGCATCGTCTCGTGGCGGCGCAGGCGCGCGATCGCGCGCACCACGCGGGGCACGACGAGGAGGCCGAGGACGACGAGCCCGACCAGGAAGGCGATCAGCCGCGCGACGGTCGTCAGCAGCGCGCCGGGGGCGAGGCCGCTCCCCGATCCGACGGCGGTGAGCACCGCCATGAGCAGGACGGCGATGAGGTCCTCGACGATGAGGATGCCAAACACGAACTCGCGCGGCTTGCCGGTGACCCCCTGCTCGGCAAAGGCCTTGGCGATGATCGTGGTGGAGGAGATCGCCACGATCGAGCCGGTGAACAGGCTCTGGAGGCTGCTCCAGCCGAGGAAGCGCGCGGCCATGAATCCGAGCCAGACCATCAGGCTCGTCTCCAGCATGGCCGTCAGGCCGGCCGTGGGCCCCACCGCTACCAGCCGGCGAATGCTCAGCTCCAGCCCGATGGAGAACATCAGCAGGATCACGCCGAACTCCGACAGCGTGCGCACGATGTCGGGATCGGCCACGAGCGGGATGGGGAGGTACGGGCCCACGATCAGGCCGGCGATCAGGTAACCCAGCACGACCGGCTGGCGCAGCCACTGGAACACGACCGTCGTGACCGCGGCCACGACCAGAACGATGGTCAGCGACTGGAGAAACAGGCGCGCGTCGTGCATGGCGATCGGGACACTACACCCGGATCGCCCAACGCCCAAGGCCTAGACCGCGCCGAACTTCGCCCCGAGGTAGAAAGGCCAAACGATGATCGCGAGGACCGCCTTCCAGAATGAGAGATGCAGGAAGCCGATCGTGAACAGCCAGCCGCCGAACCACGCGAGCCCGATGGAGCTGTGTTGCTCGATGCGGATCTTTTCCACCGTGTCCTCCGATTGAAGAATCAGAACGACCGAAGAAAACGTGGCGAGCCGGCTGGAACCGGCGGTGAAGGCGTCGTGAGATTTTCTTGTGCGGCTAGGATCCCGGGTGGTATTCCCGCTCGATGTGGCCGGCGAGCTGAGACCGGTAGAAGTACACGTCCCGCAGCGCGCCGCTCGCGTAGCGCTCCGCCTCGTCGTTGAAGTGCGCAGACCCGAGGTGCCCGCTCTCGCCCCCGGCCGTCACGGCCCGGGCCCGCACGCTGTCGCCGAACTCGACAACCGCCACGAAGCTGTTGCCGGACGACCCGTACCACTTCTTCGTGCCGGGATAGGGGCGCGCGCCGAATGCCGCGAGCGAGCCCCACAACGACGCCGTGAACGGCACCGAGATGCTGGGCTGGGCGTCATCGAAGTGCGACGCGATGGAGTCGTCCAGCCGCTGGAAGCGATTGATGTCCCCCCACGGCGTGCGCCACGTCCCGAAATCGGCGGTGAGCGTGTCCGTCGCCGCGGCCAGGGCGCCGAGCAGCTCTGCGGGAACCGCGCGCTGGGCGGCATACGTGATCGGCGATATGCCCGCCGCGCGCGCCTCTCGCGCCACACGCGGAAGGAGGCTCGTCCCCCAGAACACCGCCAGCGTCGTGGGGACGGAGGTGGCTCCCCAGCGATAGTCCCACTCGCGCAACTCAGCGATCTGCTCGCCGAGGCGCGGCCGCAGGCTGTCCGTCGCGGGCAGGGTGTCGTACGCCTTGAGAAGGGACGGGATCATCAGCTCGAACGCCGGGAGGTAGCTGTCGAACGCGGCGGCGATGAGCGATGCAGGAGTCCAATCCTTCGACCCGGTGAGCAGGCGCAGGGCGTGGAGCCCCCGCGGCGTCTCTTCCGTCCCCGTCTCGACGTAGCGCGGAAAGTCGCTCCGCCTCGGGCTGTCCGGGCCCGCCGCCGACCATGGCCAGTTGTTCGAGTTGTACAGCCACCCGCTCGCCGGATTCAGGAGATGCGGCGTCTCGTCGAACGAGAGGACGCCGTGATACGCGGTGGCGGGATTCGAGCCGTCGACCGGCTGCGTCCAATCGAAGGACGTATCGCGGCGCGGGATGTAGTTCGAGTGAAAGTACGCGATGTTCCCCGAGGCGTCGGCGAACACCGTGTTGTTCGATGAATTGGTGTGCAGCTCCATGATGTGCCGGAAGGCGGCATAGTCCCTGGCTTTGGTGCGGCTGTAGGATTGAATCAGGGCCTGGACCGGGTGCTGCATGAGGCTGATGCTCACCCATCGGTCGCCGACCTTGCGCACGACGGGACCGTGGCGCGTGAAGTAGGCCGTGAATGTCTTGTGAGCCATGCCCGCAGCGGTCCGGTACGGAACCGTTACGGTCCGCGTCGCGAGCGGCAGCTCCTCGCCGCCGTATCGGGAGAAGTACCTGCCGCCGCGCTCGACGATGGTCTCGAGAAACTCGTCGACATTATCGACGCCGCTCGAGGTGTGCATCCAACCCGCGGTCCGGTTGAACCCCTGATAGATGAAGAATTGCCCCCACGTCACCGCCCCGTACGCATCGAGCCCCTCGTCGCTCACCATCTGCAGCTCCGAGCGGAAATAGAACGAGGTGTGCGGGTTGATCCACAGAAGCGCGTGATGATCCCGGGCGAGGACGGGAGCGATAGCGATCCCGTTCGACCCCGTGGGCTCGGCCAGCGGATCGTCGCCGTCTCCTGGCCCGCCGGCACGCCCCAATTTCGCGACATCACCGTAAAACGCCGCCAGATCCTGCAGGTCCACGCGTTCGATGTCGCCCCCGATGCTGCCCTCCGTGAAGCTCAGCGCCATCCATGGCTCGAATCGCGTGATGACGCGGGGCTTCACGTCGGGATGCGTGTACAGATAGAAGTTCAATCCGTCCGCGAAGGCGTTCATCAGTCGCTGCAACCACGGCGGGCTCGTCCGGTACAACGCCCGCAACGTATCGGGGTCGATGAACAGCTTCATGCGCAGGTCCTGATATACCGCCTGCTCCCCTTCCGCCTCCGACAGACGACCCAGCGCATTGAGGTAATTCGTCTCGACCCGGTTGAAGTCGTCTTCCGCCTGCGCGTACTCCATGCCGAAGACGGCGTCGGCGTCGGTCTTGCCGTAGACGTGGGCGACGCCCCAGTCGTCGCGGATGATGGTGACCCGGCCCGCCTCCTGTTCCCAGCGTGCGACGTCGGCGGGGGACGGGGCCTGTGGATGCTGCGCGACGAGTTCCGCCGCGACTACCCAGACGAGTGCGTTCATGGGTCGAACGTTACGATCATTCGAACGGCTGCGCGAACGTGATGCGGTTGCCTTCGAGGTCGAGCACATGGAAGTCGCGCAGGCCCCATGGGTGACTCACCGGCGTGCCCTGGACCTCGGCTCCCCGCCCGACGAGCTCCGCATGCAGCGCGTCGACGTCGCGCACGTACGCTTCGCACCAGGCCACGCCGCTGTGCTGCGCGCGACGCTCGATCAGGAGCACAGTGACGTCATCCCGGTCCATCACGCCGAGATCGTGCTGCACGTAGTTCACGTGAAACCCCAGCACCCGTCGGTAGTACTCCACCCCGGCAGCGACGTCCGACAACGGAATCCCCGGCAGCATCTGCAGCAGCTGTCGAGACGGATCCCTCGACCGATCCGGCTCATGAAACGACTGGGCGAACCAGAGCGTGTGCCCATCGGGGTCTGCCACCTGAAACACGCGCATCTTGATCCAGTTGACCTGCTCGAGCTCGCTCGCCGCACCGCCGCGCGCCACGACGGCCTCCCGCATCCCGGCGACATCGTCGGTCTCGAAAAACAGGACGCCCGAGCCGCGGGGACGCTCGCCGCCGGTGCTGTCGTACGCCGTCTCCCCCGTGGAAAGCTGGATCCTGGCGGGACCCGAGACCACCTCGGCCACCGCGGGCAGGCCGTCGCCGCGCGACAGCGGGTGGGCGGCGAACCCCAGCACATCATGATAGAACGCGATGCTGCGGTCGAGATCGGCAACGCTGAGATGGCGGCTCACGGGGCACACGATGCGAGGGGTCATGCGTTCACCTGGGCGATGTCGATGCGAGCGCGCTGCGGCAGGTACGCCTTGCTAACCAGCGTGGGAGCGGAGTAGAGCGTCGACGTCGGCGTAGCCAGAAGGGAACGCGATGCCGTCGGTCGTCGCCCCCGCGGCGAGCAGCAGCCGCGCGGGTTCCGCGCTGCGCCGCTCGGTCCAGTATGAGTCCACGCACGCCTTCACCGCGAGCATGAGCGGCGTCCGCCCCTTGCCGTCGCGGGCATTCACGGCTGCGCCGCGTTCGAGGAGCAGCTGGACGAGATCAGCGCGCAGCTGCCACGCCGCTACGTGCAGCGCCGTGCTGTCCGGTGCAATGTCGAAGTAGCCGTCTCCCCTGTACAGCGACGTCACGGGAACGCCGAGGTTGAGGAGGTGGCGCACGCCAGCGGTGTTCCACGTGCCCGTGAATTCCGTGAGCAGCGTGCTGCCCTGCACGAGCAGTTCCGGGAGTAGCTGCGGCTCGCGCTGCACCAGCTCGCGGACCTTCGCGCCGTCGTCCATCGCGCAGCCGGCGATCAGAGTATCGACGCCGTGCAGGTCGAGCGCGACTCCCCGATTCGCGAACAGCCGGAGCAGGTCCCCACGTCCACGTCGTGCCGCCAATTCGATTGCCGAGGTGCCTGCATCGCGGACAGTAGGATCGGCATGATGGTCGAGCAGTAGCTCGATGATGGCGAGTGAATTGTTCCGGGCGATGGCGTGGAGCAACGGGTACGGGCCGCGACTCCACTTGCGGTTGGGATCGGCGCCGTGCTCGAGCAGGTACCGCACCCCCTCGTAGTCATGCCAGTCGTGTTTGCGTACCAGCATGACCGATAAGTTGTCCGGTGTGACCTTCCCCGTTTCGACGAGAACCTGCATCGCACCGAGATCGTCGCCCTCGGGAGAGTGATAGACCGCATCCTCGTCGTTGGGGTTCGCCCCCCGCTCGATGAGGAGCCGCGTCAGCGCAGCGTGGTGGGCGACACCGGCAGCCCCGTACAGGGCGGACTCGTACTCGGGATACTGGCCGGTCGTCCAGAACCCGGTGTTCGGATCTGCCCCGGCGTCGAGCAGAGCACGTGCGGCACGCATGAAGGCGTCACTGCGGCTCGGATCGAGTCTCAGGTACTTGGAAAGACCGAGGTAATTGAGGGCGTCTCCGCCGTAGGGCGGGCCTTTCGCCGTGACGCTCTGCGGATCGCGCGCAATGAATTGGCGGACCAGCGCGTCGTCGCCGAGCACCGCCGCGGTGTGAAGGTCGCTGGTCTGCAGCTCTGGATGCTCGGCCAGGATCGCCTCGGCCGCGTCGAGCGTGCCGTGCCACATCGCCTCCTTGAGGAAGGCGCTCCGCACGTCACGCGTGTCGCTCACGTCAGAGATAGCGGAGCCACCACTCGGTTCCTTTCGCCTTGCGATCGGCGAACCAGCGACATGCCGGATACAACAACGTGATCGTCACCGCCCACACGAGATACAGCACCGGCAGGCTCCAGGTATACCCGTCGGGTGGCTGCGGATTCCCCATCGGATGGTTCGTGAAGAGCCAGGGGTTCACGGTCCCCTCGCGGACCCTCGAGACGATGAGCGCGAGCGCGTGGATCAGGGGAATGTGCAGCACGTAGTAGAAGAACGGCACGCGACCGAACACCGTGATGAACCGTGCCACCGCCCCACGCGCGCGCTCGACGAGCGGCAGCAGGGCGATCGTCGGCCCCAGTGTCATCATGAGAAACAAGAGCGACGCCGGGTACTTGTTGGTGTTCAGGAACGCCAGCAGTGCCGGCATCGGGGGCGGCCCGTTGGGCCGTGCGACGCTGCTCCAGGGACGCGGATCGCCGTAGAGATTGAACCCGCGCAGCACGAGGAACAGCGCCGTCGCCCCGAGACCGATCGCGAGACAGATCCGGGTGCGGCGACTGGGCTCGAGGGTGAGCACGTTCCCGAAGGCGTAACCCGCTGCGATGACGCCGGCCCAGGGAACGATCGAGTACAGAACGATCAGGCGCGGGCCGTTCGCCCCGAGGGAGATCGGACCCGCGTAGAAGCCGACATAGAAAATCTTCCACAGGGCGGAGACCGGGTCGTTGCCGAGGGTCGGGATGAGCGTCCCGTAGACGAACGAATCGAGCAGGTTGTGCGCCGCGATGATGACGACGCCGATCGTCCCGAGGACGCGCAGCGGCAGCCGCACCAACCCCGCCAGGATGATCATACACCACCCGATGACCCAGAGCACCCCCGCCATTTCGTAGTGTGCGAAATCGAAATTGAACGTCCACGCGAGCCGCAAGACCGTCAGCTCGAGGAGGACGAGCCAGACGCCTCGCGTCAGGAGGAAGCGCGACAGATCGGCACGCTTGCGACCGTAGAAGAAGGCGCTCGTTCCCGCGAGGAAGATGAACGCCGGGGCGCAGAAGTGGGTCACCCAGCGGGTGAAGAAAATCCCGGGTGTGGGCCCGCCGGCCGGGAGGCCGGAGTAGACCCGCACGTGGTCGATCGCCATCAGGAGCATCACCGCGCCACGGACGATGTCGATCGAGGCGATGCGTGTCATCCGGGCGGGTGCGGCCGCGGTGTCGGTGACGAGGCTCGAGGCCATCGAGCCTGAAGCTCCACTCGTGCTGCGGGTCAGTCAAACAGTGCGCGGCGAGCGGTCGAAACGCGACGGTCAGCGGTCGACAGGCCGGAACCGCTGCTTGAGGCCGGCGAGCCGCCGTCGGCTCACCGGTAGCTCGGTCCCGTCCTGCAGGCGTACGACGGTCGCCCCTTCCCGTCCGCTCGCCTTCAGCTCACGGACGTGATCGAGCCGCACAATCGCGGACCGATGGATCCGGATGAAGCGCGCCGGATCGAGGCGCCCGACCAGCGTCGCGAGGGACGCCCGCATGCGGTAGCGCCGCGCTCCGGCGTGAATCTCCGCGTAGTCGTCCCGCGCCTCGATCCAGTCGATCTCGTCGACGTCGAGCAGCAGTTCGCCCGTGCCGGTGGGAACGGCGACGCGCTCGCCCCGGCGGGCCCGCAGCCGCTCGAGGACCCTTTTCATCGTCGTCCGGAAGCGCGCCTCGGAGAGCGGCTTCACGAGATAGTCGAGCGCCTGCGTCTCGAATGCCCGGACGGCGAAGTCGTCGTGGGCGGTGACGAACACGGTGAGTGGCATCCGCTCGACACCCTGCACGCGGATGAGTCCGAACCCGTCGAGCCCCGGCATCTGCACATCGAGGAAGACGAGATCCGCCTGGTGGCTCGACATCGCGCGCAGCGCCTCCCGGCCGTCACGACACTCCCCGACGATGCGCACGTCGGGATACGGCGCCAGCAGCTGGCGGATGCCGCGTCGCGCCAGCGGCTCGTCGTCCACGATCAGCGCGCGGTACTCAGCCACGGGAGGCCTCCAAGTCGCGATACGGGAGCCGCACCGTCGCCGCGGCACCCCTGCCCGGAGTGGCCACGAGCTCGAGGCGTGCCCGGGCGCCGTACAGCGAGGCGAGCCGCCCCCGCAGGTTCATCAGGCCGACGCCCGTAGTCACCTCCCCCGGCGCATCGCCCGGACCCGGCCCGTCGTCGGTGACTCGCAGCACCAGCTCCTCGCCGTCGCGATGCGCCTCGATCTTGAGGAGCGTCGCGGTCACCCGCCGCGCCAGACCGTGACGCAGGGCATTCTCCACCAGCGGCTGCAGCACGAACTCGGGGACCGCCGCCCGCTCGACGCCGGGATCGATGTCGAACGCCGGCCGGAGCCGGTCGGAAAACCGCACTTCCTCGATCGCGAGGTATTGCCGCACGAACTCCAGCTCCTCGGCGAGCGTCACCTCGGGCGGCCGATCGGTCCGCATGACGCGGCGCAGCACGTCCCCAAGCTGCTCGATGAGGCGCGTGGCGGTCTCGGTGTCCCGATCCCGCACCGTCACCGCGATGGCGTTGAGACTGTTGAAGAGAAAATGCGGTTGCAGCTGCATGCGCAGCGCGCCGAGCCGCGCCTCGGCGAGCTGCGCTTTCCTCTCTTGAGCCTCCAGGAAGAAAGCCGCGGCGTGCGCGACACCGAGCACGGCGAAATACACCGCGACGCCGAACGGCAGCGTGGTGAAGAGCCAGCTCACGGCGCCGCCGCCGTAGGGCGTCGAGCCGAACATGGCGAGACTGAAGAGAATGCCGGCGCCCGCCCAGGCGACGCACAGGAGGATCGCGCCCACGAGATGAATCGGGAGGTGGCGCGCCACGATGCCGCGCATCAGGGGGTAGCGGCGCGCCATCCCGAAGACGGCGGGGGTCAGCAGCGCGCAAATGAGCCAGTCGCCGCCGGCCCAGAAGAGGCTGCGCGTCGTCGCCGGCTCGCGGTTGCCGAGCCTGCCCTGCACGTACGCCTCGAACGCCGCGAGGATCGCCGGGCCGAACCAGGCGGCCGAGACGATGGCCCAGATCGGGAGACGCCGAGGCGCGACGCTCAGAGCTTGAGCTTCTGTGCCGCCAGGGCGGTGCCGGCCACACGGGCCCGGATCTTCCCGAACGCGGTGTCCCGTGCGGTCGACGTGTCGTCGCCGAACGGGGAGAAGCCGCAGTCATCCGTCGTCCCCAGCTGCCCACGAGGGATGAGCTCCGCGGCCTCGAGGACACGATCCCGCACCTCCTCGGGCGTCTCGATGCGCGGGCTGATCGGGTCGGTGACGCCGATGAAGACGGTCTGACCGGGTCGGATCAGCCGCTTGATCGCCTCGAGCACGCGGCGGCGGTCGCGCTCGCTCGCGAGCTGAATGAAGAAATTACCGACCTGCAGCTCGAAGAGATCGGGGAGCAGGTCGCCGTACTCGACATCGGCGCTATGAGTCGAGTCCCGGTCGCCGCCCGGACAGGTGTGCACGCCGAGGCGCGCCCGCTCCGCAGGCGAGAATCGATCGAATACGCGGTTGTTCAGACCGATGAACGATCGTAGCAGCTGCTTCGACGGATCGAGCTTCACCGACAAGCGCCCTTCGGTGAAATCGATCTGCACGGTGTGGGCTCCCGCCTGGAGGCACCGGCGGATGTCGCTCTCCGCCTCCCGTACGAGATCCTCGATGAACGCCTCCCGTGAATACCCGGCGATGCCGTGCTGCGGATAGAGCAGGCTCAACGCCGACGCCGAGATCACCGCCTGCTTTATGGGCAGTCGCGTGAGCCCCTGCGCCGCCCTCAGGTACGCGTCGGCGTAGGTCCGGTACCGGAACGGACCAGCGGTCAGGTGCGGCAGCCGCCGCGTATGACCGTCGGCGAAGGGAATGGTGACGCCACCGGGCGCGAGAGTTTCGAGCCCGTCGATCGGATAGGTGACGAAGCTGGGCTTCGTCTGCTCGCCGTCGGTGATGACCGGCGATCCGGTCGCCTCGAACCGCCTGACGGTGTCGGCGACGGCGGCATCGTACAACGGTTGCAGCTCGGCGCGGGAGATCTGGCCGGCCGCGAATTGCGTCATCCCGGCGATGAGCTCGGGTGGTCGCGGAATACTGCCGATGGGCTGGGTTGGAATGGGCATGTGCCAATGCTATCGAGGCAGTGTCGAAAGGGCGAGCCACAGGTCGTAGATTTCAGGGGCCCAATCGCTTCCTCGTAACCGTGAGCACATATGCGACTGACAGCGAAACCCTGGTTGCCGCTTGTGATCGCAGCCTGCGCCCCCGCGACGGCCGCGCGCCGTCCCCCATCCGGTGATTGGCGCGACAACATCCGCACCTTCGCCGAGTCGCATCTGCAACACACAGCGTGGGGACCGGCGCACGGCCGGCGTGATTACGCGACCACGATGGCACTCGCCCGAGCTGAGGGGGTCGCCGTGGACACTGACGCCCTCTACGCGGCGGCGTACCTCCACGACATGGGGGGTCTGCCACCCTACGCGATCCCTGGGGTCGACCACGGCGACCGCGGCATTCAAGTCGTGGACACCGTGCTGCGCGAAGCCGGATTCCCGATGGAGAAGGCGCCGCTCGTGAAGGAAATCATCGATCACCATCAGTACTACCGGCCGCCGGATACCGTCGCCGTCGCCATCCTCTTTCGCGACGCCGACATCCTCGACTTCATGGGCGCGATCGACATCGCACGTATCGTGTCGCTCACGACACGCGAAAAATTCACGCCGGACCTGGCGCACGCAATCGACGTCATTCGGCAGCAAATGGTGGAGATGCCGGCGCGGCTACAAACCACCGCGGCTAAGCGAGAAGGAGAACGCCGAGTCGTCGAGATGCAGCAGTTCCTGGACGCGCTCGCGCAGGAGACGGACTCACTGCGGTCGCTCTAGCGTGTCCCGCACTCATCGCGACACCCTGAAGGGTGCGCCCTCTGTAACTGCACTGCGCGAAGGCGCAGTGTATTCGGGAGGCGCACGCCTCAGCGTGTCGCCCAACGTGAGGCATCTTCGTCTTACCTAGCTGTCACCCGCACCATCACCGCACCGTGTGCAGGAACCGTCGCGCTGAAGTGATCAGTGAACGTCCCCAGATCCGTGTGGCTCCACAGGTCGCGCACCCTGGCGGGCCCGGTGAGCCGGAGCCGCCACCACGACGCCGCAATCGCCGTCTGAATCACGGAGCGATTCAAGAAGACGACCGCCCGGCTTCCGTCCGTGAGCGGCTTCATCCACACCTGGAGCTCCGGGCCGCGCTCCTCCACCACCGTCCCCTGCACGCCGAGCGAGTCCTGATCCACCGCGATCACCTCGCGGTTGGTCAGGATCTCGCGCGTCGCCGGTGACATGGCCCGCACGTCGTTTCCCGCGATCAGCGGGGCCGCCATGATCGCCCACAGGCTGAGATGCGCCCGGTACTCGTCGTCGGTCATCCCGCCGTTGCCGATCTCCAGCATGTCGGGGTCGTTCCAGGCTCCGGGTCGCGCGGCCGAAGCGTGCTGGCCGGAGATATCGAGGTTCGAGAGCATGCTCGACCAGGTGTCTTCGATGTCGGTCGTCGTGCGCCACAGGTTTCCCGTTGCCGGGCCCCAGTCCCACGGACTGGCCGACCCCCATTCGCAGATGCTGAAGACGATCGGGCGCCCGGTCGTCGCGAGCGCGTCGCGAAACCTGGCGTACTGCGTCGGCGCATCGAGCCCTTCCGCGTTGCACCAGTCCTCTTTGACGTAATCCACGCCCCACTCGGCGAACGTGCGCGCATCTACCTCCTCGGACCCGTAGGTCCCGGGCCGGCCCTGGCAGGTGCGACGACCGGCATCGGTGTAGAGCCCGAACTTGAGGCCGCGGCTATGCACGAAGTCCGCAACCGGCTTCATGCCACCGGGAAAACGGGTCGAGTCGGCGACGAGCCGTCCGCGCGCATCGCGCGCCACCTGCCAGCAGTCGTCGATCACGACGTACTGGTAGCCGGCGTCGCGCAACCCGCTCGATACCATGGCATCGGCGGTCTCGCGGATCAGCTGGGCGCTGACGTCACAGCCGAAGTGATTCCAGCTGTTCCACCCCATGGGCGGTGTACGGGCGACGTGATTGTCGAGGTGATGCCGCGCGCCGGCAGCGCCAACGAAGGCGCAGACACCGGCTACCAACGCACTCGCCTTCATGAACGATGATGTGAGCATCGGTGGCCCTTTCGAGGCGGGGTTCACAAATATGCGGGGCTTACGCCGGGCCGCCGACCCGGCGATTTTCCATTCCTCACACCACGCAGAGGATACCCGTGATTCCTCGCCGTCTTGCCGTCGCAATCCTCATGATTGCGGGCGCCTTCCCTTCCGCTCGCGTCGCCGCCCAGAAACCCAGCCCGGATCCGCGTGTCGGACTGCGGGCCGGATGGATGAATGCGGCCCAGGCGGCCTGGAACATGCGCCTCGTGTCCACGACCCCGCCCGCCAAGGAGTTCACTCCGGAAGAGCCAGGCGACTTCGGCTACATGAACTCCGATCTCGCCTTTCAGGGACACTACGTGATTCAGGGGAGCTTTCGCGGCTTCCAGGTGTGGGACGTGTCCAATCCGGCGCACCCGACCCGAGTCGTCCTGAATATCTGCCCCGACATGCAGAGTGACGTCTCGGTGTACCGCCACCTGCTGTTCGTGTCGGGTGAGTCGCTCGACGGTCGGATCGATTGCGGTACGCAGGGCGTGCAGGGTCCGGTGAGCCCGGATCGCTTCCGCGGCATTCGCATCTACGACATCTCGGACGTCAGCCACCCGAAGAGCGTGGCCAATGTGCAGACCTGCCGCGGCTCGCACACGCACACCGTGGTGACCGATCCGCACGACACCAGCGCCGTCTACATCTATGTTTCGGGACAGGCTCCGGTTCGGCCGTCGCAGGAGCTCGCCGGATGCTCCAACATCTCTCCCGATCAGGACACGAGCTCGGCGTTGTACCGGCTCGACGTCATCCGCGTACCGCTCGCCAACCCTGCACAGGCCCAGATCGTGAGCCGGCCGCGCATCTTCGAGGGGCTGTCCCAGGTGATCACCCACGGCGCGGCTCCGGAGGACTCCATCGCGGCGATGCGGATCGTCGATTCGGCGAAAGCCGCCGGGGCCTTCGCCGGCATCATGGAGGGTGGAGCGTTCATCCTGCCGCCGCCCTTCGTGGCCGCGCTGCTCGACAGCGTGGTGCACGCCCGCGGGGGCACCGGTGCCCCCACCGTCGCCGACAGCACCGCGCTGCGCGGCGCGATCCAGGCAATCATGGACGCCATGATGCAGGGCCCGCCAACGCCCGCCGGGACGGTGCATCGTGGCCCGGACCAGTGCCACGACGTCACCGTCTACCCGGCGCTGGGCCTCGCGGCCGGGGCGTGCGCGGAGTATGGATTGCTGCTCGACATCAAGGACCCGGCCCATCCGACGCGTATCGCCGCGGCATCCGACTCGAACTTTTCCTACTGGCACTCGGCGACGTTCAACAACGACGGCACCAAAGTGCTGTTCACCGACGAGTGGGGCGGCGGGGTCGGCCCGAAGTGCCGGGCGACCGACCGGCCGCAGTGGGGCGCGGACGCCCTGTTCACGATCGCGAACGGGACGCTGACGTTCAGCGGCTACTACAAGCTGCCCGCGCCGCAGACCGACAAGGAAAACTGCGTCGCCCACAACGGCAATCTGATCCCCGTCCCCGGCCGCGACATCATGGTGCAGGGGTGGTATCAGGGCGGCGTCTCGGTCTTCGACTGGACGGACCCTGCCCACCCCGTCGAGATCGCGTTCTTCGACCGCGGCCCCATGGATTCGACGAAACTGGAAATTGCGGGTTCGTGGTCGGCCTATTGGTACAACGGGTTGATCTACAGCTCCGAGATCGCCCGCGGTCTCGACATCCTCGAGCTGCAGCCGTCACCGCTCCTGACGCGGAACGAGCTGGACGCCGCGAAGCTGGTGCGCGTCGAGTCGCAGAACGTGCAGGATCAGCAGCGCGTCGTCTGGCCGGCGAGCTTTGTCGTGGCGCGGGCGTACGTCGACCAGCTGGAGCGCGCGCACGGTCTCCCGGCGGGGCGCCTGCAGGCGGTGCGCACCGCGCTCGGTGGGGCCGAACGGAAGACCGCAGCCGCTCGAAGCAGCGCGCTGACGGCGCTTGCGGCCGAGCTCGATCGCGATGCCGCAACGTCCTCCGATGCGGCAAAGGTGAAGACGCTGGCCGCGGCGGTGCGGGAACTGGCACAGCACTGAGTCCGAGTCAGCGAGAGCCGGGGTGACCGACGGCGAGCCGCAGGGCTCGCCGTCGTCGTTCCGGGAACTATGAAGCGCGTCTCAAACGCGGCTCAAGGCGCCTTTGGGATTTCCCGGGCAGATTGGAGCGGATGACCTGAAGGAGAGCCTGATGCTTCGCAAAATTCTGGGGTTCGCGCTGTTGGCGCTCGTGGCACTGCTGGTCGTCAAGATCGCCCTGGGTCTCGCCGGCGTACTCTTCGGCCTCGCGATCTCGGTACTCGTCCTCGCCTGCCTGGGGTACGGACTCTACCTGATCGTTCGCATCGTGAGCCCGACCACAGCCGCCAGACTGCGGGAGACCATCCGCGGTCGCCCGGCAAGCGTACCGTAGCGGGAGAAACTCGTCTAACGAATCGGCGGGGCAGCGCTGGGGACGGCTGCTCCGAGCTCCCACCCGGCGGCAAGGGCCCGCTCGTTCAAGTCGACGAACTGCGCCTTCACCCGGCCGCGCAGCGCGTCGCGCAGAGTGGACTGGCTCACCGCGCCCGATAGGGCGACCAATGCCCCCAGCGCGACGATGTTCGTCACGATGGCGTCCCCGAGTGACTGCGCCGTGTCGACGAGCGGCAAGATGATCGCATCCCCGACGGGGACCTCGGCTGCCACCTGCCGGTCGACCACGCGCACACCCCCGGCTGCCACGGTGGCGCCGTACTTGAGGAAAGCGTCGCGCGACAGGCAGAGGAGCACGTCCGGCTCGGTGACCCCCGGGAACGCGATCTCGCTCTGCGAGAGAATCACGTCGGACTTGCTCGCGCCGAGCCGCGCCTCGGGACCGTAGCTCTGCGTCTGCACGACGTGCAGTCCTTCCCGGCTTCCCGCTTCCGCGAGCACCAGGCCCGCCAGGATGAGCCCTTGCCCTCCTCGTCCCGAGAGCCGCACGCGAAGCACGCCGCCCGAAGCGCTCACGCGTCGTCCCCCCGAACGGCGCGCTCGACGAGCGCCCGATACCGATCGACATACTCAGGCTTCGCCTCGTCCCGGAACACGCCGATCGGAAGCCCTCGCGCCACCTCGTCGCGAGTCAGCTCGACGAGCGGCACGGTGATGTCGCGCTCGTAATCGAGCATCTGCGAGGCATCGCCGAGCCGGTTCAGGCGGCCGTAGTAGGTCGGGCACTGGGTGAGGATCTCGACCACCGAAAAGCCCCGATGCCGGATCGCCGCCTCGATCATCGCGGGCATCTCGCGGACGTCGAAGGTGGTGGTGCGGGCCACGTAGGTCGCCCCCGCCGCGAGCGCCAGGTTCACGATGTCGAACGGTGGCTCGATGTTGCCGAGGGTCGTCGTGGCGGAACGGAATCCCTCGGGGGTGGTCGGCGCCACCTGGCCCCCCGTCATGCCGTAGATGCCGTTGTTGTACACGACGGCGGTGATGTCGATGTTGCGCCGGCAGGCATGGAGGAAGTGATTACCCCCGATCGCGAGGGCGTCGCCGTCTCCGAGCACCGCGATCACCGTCAACGAGGGCTTGGCGAGCTTCACTCCCGTCGCGTACGCCAGCGCCCGGCCGTGGGTCGTGTGCATGGCGTGCGTATTCATATAGAAGGGCGTGCGGCCGGCGCAGCCGATCCCGCCGACGAGCACGACCTGATCGGGATCGAGCGACATCGAGTCCATGGCGGTGGCGACGGCTCGACTGATGTTGCCGTGGCCGCACCCCGGGCACCACACGTTGGGCATCATCTCCACCCGCAGGTACTTGCGGAGATCCTGACCCGTCTTAGGCATGCACCGTCTCCCGTCCGGTCATGGCGAGGTGCGCCGCGCGGGCGATGTCGTCGGGTGAGAACAGCACTCCATCCGCCCGATTGAGCGGGACGACGCGGGCGGTGCCCGACACCGCCGCGCGCACCGGAAGCACCAGCTGGCCGAGGTTGAGCTCGGGAACGAGCAGCACCTCGGTTTCCCCGGCAACCCGCGCCACGAGAGTCTCGGGGAATGGCCAGAGCGTCTGCAGCTCGAGCAGCCCGGCGCGCACTCCTTCCGCGCGCAGCTGCCCGACCGCCGCCTTCGCCGCGCGAGCCGTGATGCCGTAGGCGAGGATCACGAGCTCGGCGTCATCGGTCGCCTCGACGCGATGGAGGAACACCCCCGGATCGGCCTCGACGGCCTCCATCGCACGTCGCAGCATCCGCTCGGCGTTGGCACCGTCCGACGCCGCCGGCCGCCCCGACGCCTGATGCGCGAGTCCGGTCACCACGATGCGCGCCCCCGCTCCAAACGGCAGGAACTCCGCGCCGCGGAACGGCTCGAATCCCTCGAGCGATGTTGGAGCCCGGCGGTCCTCGACCTGGACCTCGGGCAGCGTGATGTTCTCGCGCATGTGCGACAGCGTCGCGTCGAGCAGCAGCACCACCGGGAGGCGGTGCCGTTCGCTCAGGTTGAAGGCCATGACCGTCATTTCGTAGACGTCGCGCACCGACGACGCGGTGAGCACGAGCGCCGCGCGATCACCGTGCGTGCCCCAGCGGGCCTGCATCACGTCGCCTTGCGACGTCAACGTCGGCAGTCCCGTACTCGGTCCGGCGCGCTGCGAGTCGACCACTACGCACGGCGTCCCGGTCATGGCGGCGTAGCCCAGGTTCTCCTGCATCAGGGAGAACCCGGGCCCCGAAGTGGCGGTCATCGCCTTCGCTCCGGCCCACGCGGCGCCGATGACGGCCGCGATCGCCCCGATTTCGTCCTCCATCTGGATGAAGGCGCCTCCCACCGCCGGGAGGCGCTTTGCCAGCGTCTCCATGATTTCCGAGGCGGGGGTGATGGGATACCCGGCGTAGAAGGTGCACCCGGCGCGCAGCGCGCCCAGCGCGCAGGCCTCGTTCCCCTGGATGAGGCGCGGCGCCGCGCGGGCGGATCGCTCACGCGTCATTGAGGTCTCCAAGAACGTTGACTGGGGAGTCCCCGATCGCCGCGAGCGGCGCTCCCGCCCGCTCGAGGACGAACACGTAATCGGGACACCGCAACGCGCACAATCCGCAGAAGATGCACCGGGAGATGTCGCTCACCAGGATCCGTTCCGATGCGTCGAGGGCGAGGATGCCCGTGGGGCACACCTGCACGCACAAGTCGCACGCCTTGCACCACGCGCGGTTGACGATCAGCGCCGCATCGCCTTGTTCGTAACGCCATACGGGGCCCGCTTCGATGGGCGGCGCAGGGGTCGGCATGCGCGTCGGGGCCTCGGGCGGAACGCCCGTGAGCGCCCGGTGGATGCCCCACGCCGCGCGCTTTCCGGCCCCCACGGCCGCCACCGCCGTGGCCCCGCCGTTTACCGCGTCCCCGCCGGCGAAGTACTTCGGGTTCGTGGTGCGGCCCGTCACCGGGTCGATCCGGATCTTCCCGCGCTCGAGCTCGAGCCCCGGAATCCAGCCGAGGAATTCGGCTCGTGGCGCCTGGCCGATTGCGACGATGGCGGTATCGACGGGGATCGTGATCGTGCTGCCAGGGATCGACTCCGGGCGCGCCCGTCCGGAAGCGTCGGGGGCGCCCAGCCGCATGCGCTCGCACTCGACGCCGCGCAGCCGTCCCCGGCCGACGAAGCGTACCGGATTCGTGAGCCAGCGGAACTCGACGCCCTCGTCCACCGCCTCGCGATACTCGTGTGCGTAGGCGGGCATCTCCGCCTCGGTGCGGCGATACAGAATGCTGACATGAGAGGCGCCGAGTCGAAGCGCCTCGCGGGCGGCGTCGATCGCTGTGTTGCCGCAGCCGATCACGGCCACGCGCCGTCCCACCGCCGGAGGTGTCCCCGTCTTCAGCTGCTCGATGAACTCGAGCGACGGCCAGACTCCCGGCAGGTCGGAGCCGGGGTAGCCGCCATCCAGGTCCTTCCCCAGTCCGACGCCGAGGAACACGGCGTCCGCGCCGTTCTCGATCTGCAGCAGCCGCTCGGGATGATCGACGGGGAATCCCATGACAAAGCGGACACCCAGTGCGGCGATGCGGTCCGCTTCCTGGGGCAGCGGATCGGCGATCTGGCGGTACGGCGCGATGGCGTAGCGGACCAGCCCGCCGCTCGCCTCCCGGCCCTCGTATACCGTGACGGCATATCCGAGGGTGGCGAGCCCGGCCGCGCACGCCAGGCCGGCCGGACCGGCACCGATGACGGCGACGTGCCGGCCGTTGGGGACCCTGCCCTGCGCCTCGGGGCTCTGCGCGAGCGCTCGATCCGCCGCGTAGCGCTGCAGGCGGCCGATGCGCACGGGATAGCGGCCGGCGCGCGCCAGCACGCACGCGCCCTCGCACAGCTCTTCGACGGGGCAGACACGGGCACAGCTACCGCCAAGGATGTTCGCGGAAAAGATGATGTGGGCAGCGCCGGAGAGGTCCCCGCGCGCGATCGCCCCGACGAATCCAGGAACATCCACGCCCGCGGGACAGGCCTGCGTGCAGGGTGGCGCTGCCAGCGGGCCGCCGCACTCGAGGCAGCGGCCCGCCTCGACCGAGACCTGCGCATCGGCCAGCGCAGGCTTCAACTCGTCGGTGAGGCTGCCGAACCGCCGGACGCGACCCATGGCTTAATGCTCCGCGCGCGGCGTGAAGACTTCATGAGGGAATGGTTAATCGCTCGTCATAATGAAGAGCGGCGCGCCGTCGAACTCGTAGATCGGGCGCAGGCGGTCGGTATTGTAGTACTTCGAGACGTCGACCGTCTTCTTCTCCGACGTCACGCTCGTGATCGGAACGCTGTCGTAGAACCCCTTGTGGATGCTGACGAGCCGGCCGTATTCCTGCCGCATGATCAGGTCGAGCGCCAGGTTGCCGAATGCCATCGGTACGATCGAGTCGAGCGCGTCCGGGTCGCCGGAGCGGACCAGGTAGCCGAGGCGCTGGTTCACGACGTCGATGCGCCGGCCCTTGTTGTAGCGCGGGGACGCGGCCTTCAGCGCGGCTCCCACCTGATCGCCGATCCCGCCGAGCTTGCGGTGACCGAACATGTCGGTCTCCGTCCCCTCGAAGCTCATGCCCTCCTGCGTCGCCAGGCGCGACCCTTCCGACACGAGCACCACCGCGTAGCGACTCGGATTCTTGTTGCGGTCTGCGGTGAGCAGCTCCGCCAGGCGCTCGACATCCACGGGATGCTCCGGAATGACACAGCGGTCGGCGGCGCCGGCCATCGTCGGCAGCAGGGCCGTAAACCCGGCATAGCGCCCGAAGACCTCGATCACCAGGAAGCGCTCGTGCGAGCCCGCCGACGTGCGCAGCGTGTGGGTCAACTCGATCGTACGCGTGACGCAGGTGCTGAAGCCGATACAGTAGTCGGTCCCGTAGACGTCGTTATCCATCGTCTTCGGGATGGCGACGACGTGCACCCCTTCGTCGTGCAACCGCTTGGCGTAGCTCAGGGTATCGTCCCCCCCAATGGGGATCAGGACGTCGACCCCGATGCGCTCGAGATTCCTGAGGACGTCCTTCGTGATATCGTTGATCGGCTGATCGTACCCGGTGAGGTGCGACGGCACGCGCTCGCGCGGCAGGTGACTCGGCCGCACGCGCGAGGTATGGAGAAACGTGCCACCGGTGCGACCCGCGCGGTTGACGATCGCCTCGCTGAGCGGCTGCACGTTGTCGCTGTTGTCGGCCGCGTCGCGGTTGTAGTCGACCAGCCCGCCCCAGCCGTGCCGAATGCCGACGACTTCATAGCCGTCACGCAACGCGCGGATCGTGATGGCCCGGATCGCCGGATTCAGGCCCGGGACGTCGCCGCCGCCCGTCAGGATCGCTATGGTGCCCTTCCCCACGTGTCTCCCTCCGATGGTTCCCCTCGAGACCGATGAATCTACCGCGCAATCTTCGCGACCGTATCCCAGGTGCGCGTCGTTTGTTCCTTGCCGAACGTCTTCTCGAGCAACGTCATGAACACGGGACCCTTCGGGGTCCGCAGATAGGCGCTGAAGACTTCGCCGCCGCTCACGGCGTAGATGCGCGCGCCCTCCAGCTCCACGGGCAGCACGATCCTCTGCGCGGGGGGCTGCCGCAGAAAAGTCACGATCCGCTTCGCACCCGGACGGAGACGGAAGGCGCGAAACGGGTCGGACGCGAGCAGATCCTGCAGCGCTTCGACCGATCGTACGATCGTGAGGAAGCTGCGCCCGAGACTCTTCTCCATCGCCGCTTCTGCCTTGCGCGCGAGCGCGGCCTCCGACGCCGCTCGCGCGCCGAACACCACGTTGCCGCTCGACAGAATGGTGTTCACGTCGGTGAAGCCAGCCGACTCGAATGCCCGCTTGAGCTGGGGCATCTTCGCGTTCATCGGCATCACGCCGCGGAGCAATGCCGCGTAGCGGGGCATTGTCCTCACTCCACGCGATCGGTCAGCGCGTTCGGGTGTTCCCCGAGGAACTCCACCCAGGCCTTCTTGACGCAGGGGTAGTGTTTCGCCGCTTCGACCAGGTCCATGAAGGCGACGATCGTATTCACGAAGCGGCGGCCCAGCTCCTGGTTGGCGATCTCGCCGTTCGCATCGAACGCCTGATGCGCCTGCGCGAGAGAGAACATGTCGGGAAAGACCCGAGCGCCGAGATGCTCGAGCGGCACGCGCAGCGACCACAGCCCGCGGTTCCCGCCCACCATGGAGGGAGACGCTGAAAGCAGCAGGACGTGATGCTCGTTGAACGGCTGCGGGCGCTGGCGCGACGCCCAGTCGATCGCATTCTTGAGAACGCCGGGCAGCGACGCGTTGTACTCGGGGGAGGCGATCACGATGGCATCACTCGCCACCACTCTCCGGCACAGCTCCAGTGCACCGGCGGGTAATCCATCCCGCGCCTGTGCATCCTGGTCGTAGGAGGGGCAATCGAATTCCCGCATCGTCGCCCAGTCCACGATGCCGCCGTGGCCTGCGAGGATCTGCGACCCCAGGCGGGCGAGGCGCGTATTGAGCGATTCGGCGCGCAGCGAGGCCGAGAAGACGAGGTAGCGAACGTCAGTCGTGGCCATGGAGAAATGCGGCGATGTGCCGGTTCAAGAACACCAGGTCGGTCGAATCGGCCCCCGCTCCGGCCGGATGGCCCCAGAGTGAAGGGATCGGGGTCAGCGTGACGTGCCGGATGAACCGCGATTCGTACTGCGCGTCGGTCAGCGGGAAGTAGAGGTCCGTGGCGGAGGGCATGTACAGCACCGGCACCTTGATCGAGCCGAGTGCCTTCGCGACGTTCCCGTCAAATCCCCTGGTGGTCCCCACGTCGTGGCGCTCCCAGGTGCGCGCCTGGAGGATGAGATCGTTCGCGTCGGCCCCGGGAATGAAGTTCGTCTCGAGGTCCTTCACGTACGATTCGAAGGTCGTTCCCGGCGGACTCCCCTCGCGCCACAACTCCCGGCGCCACCACTCCTGTGAGAAGAGCCATCCCGTCCAGATGAGACCGAAGAGCTCGACGCCGCGCTTCGGCTGGACCGTATAGTCCCCGCCCCGGAAGTCGGTATCGAGCTCGATCGCAGCGATCTGGGCCTCGAGTCGCACCACTCCGTGCGGCCAGCACTTGGCGGTTCCCGACGTGGCGACGATGCGATCCATGAAATCGGGATAGCTCACCGCCCACTGAAACGCCTGTTCCGCCCCCATCGAGAACCCGATGATGGCGCGGAGATGCGTCACTCCGAGCGAGTCGACGAGGAGCCGGTGCACGGCCTCCACGTTGTCTCGGATCGTGGCCACCGGGAACCTGGGCCCATGGAACGGCTCCGGGGTGTTGCTCGGCGAGGACGAGTGCCCGTTGCCGAACAACTCCGTCGCAACCAGGAAATAGCGCGCCGTGTCGAGGGCGCGCCCCGGCCCGATGAGCCAATCGTAGCCGTGGTGATCGGCCATGTAGTGCGACGGCAGGAGAATCGCGTTGTCGCGCGCGGCGTCGAGCCGGCCGTACGTGCCGTAGACTACCCTGACGTTCGGGACCGTGACCCCGCTCTCGAAGGTGAAGTGGTCGAGGACGTAGACATGATGGCTCGCGTTGTCGGGTGGGGGCGTCGGTTGTTGGGCAAGCACCGCCGTGCAGACGAGGACCGAGAGGACCATGCGCCAAAGCTTCGCCGTCGCAGCGCAAAAACAAGAGCCTCACACGGTCAGCGATGTGAGGCTCTTCGTGGCGCGCCCACTCGACAGTTATAGCGGTATGTCCCCAAAGTCGACGAACGATCCACTCCCTCCGGCAGTCAGGCTGAAGTTGTAGCCCTTTCCCGAAGCGCACGCCGCGGACATGGTCGGATAGTCCTCGGTCCACCCCGACTGAACAACTTCGCAGACGGTGTAGGTCCCCGCGGGAATCCCCGAAAAGAGGTAATGCCCATTGGCGTCCGTCACAGTGCTGCTATTCACCGGACCCGAGACCGTGATGGTCCAGCCTGGCAGCACGGCGCCGGTGGCGTCGTTCCACACCGTCCCGTCGATCGAGACCGACCCTGGCGGCGGTGGAGGGGGAGGCGGCGGTGTGTTCGGCGCCGGCGCCACGGGCGAGCACCCGGTGCGGAGGCCCCCCTGCGGCTTGCCCTGAGTCCATGAAGTTGGGGAACGGTTAGAGTCGGCCACCGCGCACTGCGTGGCGTCTTTCACCGCCGCGGGGTTCTGCGCCGCAGCCGCGACGAACGGCACGGACACCAGACCCAGCAGAAGTATCGGAACACGCATCAGCATCCTCTGTCGTGAAAGAAGGGGCGCGGCGACAGAGTCGTCATTCCGGACGTGGCGAGCGGTGTGCCGGATCACGCGAAATGGGAACATGCGTTGCCGGCATCAGTTGCCGGTGAGCCGAATCGCGTGTGTGGACGCATCACGTAACCGACCGACCCGTTGGTGAGCCGCCTCACACGACGCGTGAAAACCCTGAAGCGTTACCGAGGAAGGGGGATCGAACTCTCCGACTACCTATTGACCGCTCAAGGGAATTTCCACGGCGCGACGCGACTCCGCCGGCTGCTCGCGACCGCCAGCTCCAGCCCGTACATGACATCGAGGGCCTGCTCCGCCGTCACCGCCAGCTGCGCGTTCCCCAGGATGGCGTCGCGAATGTTTTCGTAATACCGGGCGAAACTCGATGGGATCGTGGCGATCGTCCGGGGTCCCTCCGGTGTGGTCAGTGTGCCGTACATCGTGGCCGGCTCCGTACCCCAGCCCGGCTCGTCCGGAGTGCGGCCGGCACGGAGGGCCGCCTCCTGCGGATCGGCGCCGTACTTGACGAACGAGCCACCGGTTCCGTGCACGGCGAAGGTCGGCCCCGGCGCGGCCGCCAGCATCGACGCCCGCAGGAGGGCGCGCATCCGCGGGTAATGCAATGTCACGTCGAAGGCGTCGTCGGCCTGGGCTCCGTCCCGCTCGATCCGGATGTCGGCGGAAATCGCCTGCGGCCTGCCGAATAGGACGAGCGCCTGATCGAGCAGATGCGGACCCAGGTCGAACCACACGCCGGAGCCAGGCAGCGCCTGCTCGCGCCACGCGCCGGCCCGCAGCTCGGGACGGAAACGATCGAAATGCGATTCGTATGCCGCTACGCGGCCGAGCACGCCGTCCGCGAGGAGCCGCTGCAGCGTGACAAAGTCCCCGACGTAGCGGCGGTTGTGATACACCGACAGGATGCGGTCGTTTTCCCGCGCGAGCTGAACCAGCGACTGAGCTTCCGCCAGCGTCGTGGCGAAGGGTTTGTCGATGACGACGTGACGGCCGGCCGACAGGCATTGCCGCGCGATCTGGTGGTGGGACGTATTGGGGGTGGCAATGACGACCAGGTCCACGGCCCGCGTGAGCAGATCCTCGACGCTGCGCACGAACTCTACGTCGCCGTAGCGCGCCTCGGCTGATCCGCTGCGTTGGACGATCGCGGCGAGTCGCAGACCTTCCACGGCGCGAATGACGGGAGCGTGGAACACCTTCCCCGCGAAGCCGAACCCCACGAGCCCGACGTTGAGCATGACCGGTATTGTATTACCATTGTTCCGCCCAAGGACGCCACCTCAGGAGGCCCTGGATGGAAGTCATCGTGCAGCGCGACTACCGGCAGATGAGCAAGGCGGCCGCGGAGCTCGTCGCCGAGGTGCTCAACACCAAGCCGAACGCCGTGCTCGGTATGGCGACCGGATCCACCCCCCTCGGCCTGTATCAGGAGCTGGTGCGGCTGCACAAGGAAGCGCAGCTCGACTTCTCGCGGGTGACGACTTTCAACCTCGATGAGTACGTGGGACTGCCGGCGAATCATCCGCAGAGCTACCACTACTTCATGCACCAGCACTTTTTTCAGCACGTCAACATTCAGCCGCAGAACATCAACATCCCCTCGGGAACGACCAGCAACTATCCCGCCTTCTGCCAGTGGTACGAGAACCGCATCGCCGAATGCGGCGGGATCGACCTCCAGATCCTGGGCATCGGCTCGGACGGCCACATCGCCTTCAACGAGCCGGGGAGCTCCCTCTCCTCGCGGACGCGCCTGAAGACGCTCTCCAAGCAGACGATCGACGACAACGCCCGCTTCTTCGAGCGGCGCGAGGACGTGCCCGTTTACGCCATCACGATGGGCGTCGGGACGATCCTCGACGCGCGGAGGCTCGTGCTCGTGGCAAGCGGGAACGCGAAGGCCAAAGCGATCGCGCAGGCCGTGGAGGGCCCGGTCACGAGCATGGTCACGGCCAGTGCCCTCCAGTTGCACCGCGATGCGACCGTCATCCTCGACGAGGAGGCGGCCGCCGGCCTGACCATGCGCGACTACTACGAGTTCATCTATGCCGCCAAACCCTCTGCACCCAGGTCCTAGGCCGCTGCTCGCGGCGCTCGCGCTCGTCGCCACGCCGCTCGCGGCGCAGGCGCATCTCGGCAGTCGCGGCGTACCCATCATCGAGCAGGACGGGCTTCGCTTCAAAGATCTGAACCGCAACGGGACGCTCGAGCCGTACGAGGACTGGCGGCTCGCGCCCGCGGCACGCGCCCGGGATCTCGTTACGCGCATGACGCTCGAGGAAAAGGCCGGCACCATGATGCACGGCACCGCGCGGACCAGCGGCCCGATGGGGATGGTCGGCTTCGGCGCCGGCTATGACACCGCGGCCAACCGCGCGCTGATCGACAGCGCCAAGGTGACCAGCATGATCACCCGCCTGGCGGCCGATCCCGCAACCCTCGCCGCCCAAAACAACGCGCTGCAGGAAATCGCCGAGCACACCCGCCTCGGCATCCCGATCACGATCAGCACCGACCCGCGGCATCACTTTCAGTACGTGCCGGGCGCGTCGAGCGAGGCCGGTGGGTTCTCGCAGTGGCCCGAGCCCCTGGGATTCGGAGCGCTGGGCGATACGGCCCTGGTGCGGCGCTTCGGTGACATCGCGCGGCGCGAGTACCGCGCGGCGGGCATCCACATGGCGCTCTCACCGCAGGCCGACGTCGCGACCGAACCCCGCTGGGGGCGTATCAGCGGCACCTTCGGGGAGGATGCGGATCTCGCCGAGCGGCTCGTCTCCGCCTACGTGGAGGGGTTCCAGCACGGCACGGCCGGTGTGGACACCGGGAGCGTCCTGACGGTCGTGAAGCACTGGGTTGGGTACGGCGCGGCCGCTCGAGGGTTCGACAGCCACAGCTATTACGGACGCTTCGCCGCCGTTACCGAACAGAGCCTCCCCTACCACATCAAGCCATTCCTCGGCGCATTCGCCGCCCACGTCGCGGGGGTGATGCCGACCTACTCGATCCTCCAGGGGACGACGTGGCACGGGCAGCCGATCGAGCAGGTCGGAGCCGGTTACAACCGACAGCTGCTCACCGGTATCCTCCGGGGGGAGTATGGATTTCAAGGCGTCATCCTGACCGACTGGGCCATCACGAACGACTGCACCGTGCGCTGTCGCGACGGGGCGCCCGCCGGGGAGCGCCCCAGCTTCGCCGATGTCGGGATGCCGTGGGGCGTGGAAGACGTTCCCATGTCCGCACGGTTCGTGAAGGCGGTACAGGCAGGAGTGGATCAATTCGGGGGCACCGAGCGCGCCGATCTACTTGTCGCAGCCGTAAAGGCGGGCGAGCTGTCCGAGGCGCGGCTCGACAGCTCCGTCGTCCGGATCCTCACCCAGAAGTTCGCCCTCGGGCTGTTCGAGGACCCCTATGTCGACCCCACATCCGCGATTGCTCGCGTCGGCACTGCGGAGTTCCGCGCCGCCGGACTTGACGCCCAGCGCCGCGCGCTCGTGTTGCTCGAAAACAAGGGCGGGCTCTTGCCGCTGCGGTCGGCCGGGCGCGCAACGCCGTTGCGCGTGTACGTCCATGGAATCGCGCCGCAGGCCGTCATCCGCGAGGGGTGGTCGGTCGTGGACGACCCGCACCGCGCGGACCTCGCGATCGTGCGCCTCAGGGCCCCGTTCGAGACGCTGCACCCGGGCTACATCTTCGGCACGTTCATGCACGAGGGGAGCCTCGCCTTCCAGGACAGCGATTCGGACTTCGTGGCGTTCAAGCGGGTGAGCGCCGTCGTGCCGACGATCGTCACGGTGTATCTGGATCGCCCCGCGATTCTGACGCCGATCCGGGATCGCGCCCGCGCCGTCATCGCGAACTTCGGTGTGAGCGACGCGGCACTGCTCGATGTGCTCACCGGCCGCGCGAAGCCCGAAGGGAGACTGCCGTTCGAGCTCCCGTCATCGATGGACGCAGTCGCCGCCCAGCGTTCCGATATGCCCCACGACAGCCGCAATCCTCTGTACCCAATCGGCTTCGGCCGGAGCTACCGATGAGATACCCTGCCCTCGTTTCGGCCCTGCTCCTCATGGGATGCGCGAACACGGCTCCGCATGTCGTGTGGACGGCCGCGGGAAAGAACGCCGTCGTCTACACCACGGCTGATAGCTCCCCACTGCGCTTGACGCCCACCGATACCCCGACGTTCCGGAAATCGGAGCCCACATCCGAGGGACGGATCTACATCTTTGTCGATCCGGAGAAGACGTTTCAGACACTGATCGGCATCGGCGGCGCGCTGACCGACGCCGCCGCCGAGACTTTCGCGAAGCTTCCCGCGGCGCAGCAGGATCAGCTCCTGCAGGCGTACTACAGCACCGACCGGGGGATAGGCTACACCCTGGCTCGAACGAACATCAACAGCTGCGACTTCTCGAGCGACAGCTACACCTACGTCACCGAAGGCGATTCGACACTCGGCACCTTCTCGATCGCTCACGACCTCAAGTACAGGATCCCGCTGATCCGCAAGGCGATGGCCGCAAGCGGGAATCGCCTCAAGCTGTTCGCCAGCCCGTGGAGCCCGCCGGCGTACATGAAGAGCAACCACGACATGTTGCACGGCGGTACGCTGCTCCCCGCGTATTTTCACGCCTGGGCACTCTACTACACGAAGTTCATCAAGAGCTATCGCCAGGCCGGTGTGCCGATCTGGGCGATCACCATCCAAAACGAGCCGATGGCGACACAGACGTGGGAGTCCTGCACCTATCAGGCGGAGGACGAGAGGGACTTCCTCAAGAACTATCTCGGCCCCGTCATGACGCAGCAGGGGCTCTCGGACGTCCACATCATGGTGTGGGACCACAACCGCGACCTGATCATCCAGCGGGCCCAGACGATCTTCGACGATCCCGAAGCCGCCAAGTATGCCTGGGGCATCGCGTATCACTGGTACGAGGACTGGTCGGGTGGCACTCAGATGTACGAGAACGTGGCGCTGGTGCACCGGCTCTATCCGGAAAAGCACCTGCTCTTCTCCGAAGGGACACCGGCGAACTTCGACTCGACGGCATACGGCAGATGGAGCCTCGGCGAGGCCTACGGGCGGTCAATGATCCACGATTTCAATTCAGGGACCGAAGGATGGACCGACTGGAACATCCTGCTCGATGAGAAAGGCGGCCCCAACCACGTGGGGAATTTCTGTTTCGCGCCGATTCACGCCGATACCCGCACCGGGAAGCTCATCTACACCAATTCCTACTACTATATCGGCCACTTCTCCAAGTTCATCCATCCTGGCGCCAAGCGAATCATGGCGGCGTCGAGTCGCAGCATGTTTCTGACCACGGCCTTCCGGAACCCTGATGGCTCCGTGGCGGTCGTGGTCATGAATCCAACCGCGCGCGGCGGAGAGTACTCTCTCACCGTCGGGACCTCGGCCATCAAGCTCAACGCGCGGCCGCACTCCATCCAGACGGTGGTGTTCTAGGGTCTTGGGTCGTGAAAGAATCCTCATGGTGGCTTCATGAACTTCGAAGCCCTGAGAGGATTGTTTGGTGAAGATGAAGACCCCGCGCGCCGCGCCGGACCTTACCAGGGCCCCAGACCTCGCCGCCAAGCGGGGCACCGGCGCGACCCGCAGCCAGCGCCCGGAGTACGTCGACCTCCTGCCCCCCTGCAACGCTGCCTGTCCGGCGGGTGAGAACATCCAAGCATGGCTGGCCCTCGCTCAGGCCGGCAGGTACCGCGAGGCCTGGCTCAAGATCCTCGACGAGAACCCCCTGCCAGCAGTACACGGCCGCGTCTGTTACCACCCGTGCGAGGGATCGTGTAATCGCGCTCAGCTCGACGAAGCGGTGAGCATCCACTCGGTGGAGCGCTTCCTCGGAGATCGGGCGCTCGCCGAGGGGTGGATTCCCGACATCGCCGCACCGAGCGGCAAGCGCATTCTGATCGTCGGTGCGGGCCCGAGCGGACTCTCCGCGGCGTATCACCTGGCCCGCTTCGGGCACTCGGTGGAGATCCGGGACGCCGCCGCGCAGCCCGGGGGCATGATGCATTTCGGCATTCCGGCCTATCGGCTGCCGCGCAACGTGCTGGATGCCGAGGTTGAGCGCATCCGCCGGATGGGGATCACGATCACGCTGGACCATCGGGTGGAGAACCTCGAACGGGAATGGACTGAAGGAGCGTTCGACGCCGTGTTCGTGGCGGTGGGCGCGCACCTCTCCAAGCGCGTGGACATCCCGGCAACCGACGCCGTGCGCATGGTCGACGCGTTGAGCTACCTGCACGACGTCGATCGCGGGGCGCCGCCCCGGCTGGGCCGTCGGGTGGCGATCTACGGCGGCGGCAACACCGCCATGGACGCGGCGCGTACCGCTCTTCGGCTCGGGCACGAGCCGCTCATCGTGTACCGCCGCGACTACGCGCACATGCCGGCCCTCCCCTTCGAAGCCGACGAAGCGACGGAAGAGGGAGTCAAGATTCACTGGCTCCGCAGCATCGCCGCCGTCACCGGAAGCACCATGAAGGTGGAGATCATGGAAATCGGCGCGGACGGCAAAGCGCGCGGCACCGGCAAGTATGAAACCCTGGAAGCCGACGCCGTCGTCCTCGCCGTGGGGCAGGATGCAGACACGAGGTTTCTCGCCGGCGTTCCGGGTATCGCCCTGCAGAACGACGGCACCGTGGAGGTCGACCAGCGCATGATGACCGGCCGGCCGGGGCTCTTCGCCGGCGGCGACATGGTGCCCGCCGAGCGGTCGGTCACCGTCGCGGTCGGCCACGGCAAGAAGGCAGCCCGCCACATCGAAGCCTGGCTCCGCGGCGGTGCCTATCACAAGGCGCCGGCGCGGGGCGACGCGACATTCGACAAGCTGCACCTCTGGTTCTCCCGGGATGTCGCCCAACGGGCGCAGCCTCGTATGCCCCTCGCGGCGCGCCGGGAGAGCTTCGGCGAGGTCGTCCAGGGGCTGACAGACGACCAGGCCGTGTTCGAGGCCAGGCGCTGTCTGTCGTGCGGCAACTGCTTCGAATGTGACGCCTGTCTGGGAGCCTGCCCCGAACACGCCATCATCAAGCTGGGAACGGGACTCCGCTACCGGTTCGATTACGACCGCTGCACCGGCTGCGCCGTCTGCTTCGAGCAGTGCCCCTGCCACGCGATCGAGATGACACCCGAGCCGGCGGCCACCGCGTGACGGCGACTCTGGATGAGCGCGCACGCCGCACGGCGCCCCCCGACGCCGAGCCCGCCATCGCCATGACCGTGGACGGGAACGAGGCGTGTGCCAGCATCGCATATCGCACGAACGAAGTCTGCGCGATCTTCCCGATTACCCCGTCCTCCACCATGGCGGAGCTGGCGGATCAGTGGGCGAGCGAAGGCAAGCAGAACATCTGGGGCTCGGTCCCCCAGGTCGTGGAGATGCAGAGCGAAGGCGGGGCTGCCGGAGCGTTGCACGGCGCCCTGCAGGCCGGCGCCCTGGGGACGACCTTCACGGCCTCCCAGGGTCTGCTCCTGATGATCCCCAACATGTACAAGATCGCGGGCGAGCTGACGAGCACGGTGTTCCATGTCGCCGCCCGCTCCATCGCCACGCACGCACTGAGCATCTTTGGCGATCACCAGGACGTCATGGCGGTCCGTCCCACCGGCTTTGCCCTGCTCGCTTCGGGATCGGTGCAGGAGGCCCACGATCTCGCGGCGATCGCTCAGATGGCCACGCTCGAGTCCCGCGTGCCGTTTCTGCATTTCTTCGACGGGTTCCGCACGTCTCACGAGCTGTCCCGTATCGCCGGCTTGTCGGACGACGACCTGCGGGCGCTGATCGACGACGACCTGGTCCGAGCGCACCGCGCGCGGGCCCTCAACCCCGACCGTCCGTTCATTCGCGGCACGGCGCAGAACCCGGACGTGTACTTCCAGAGCCGCGAAGCGGCCAATCCGTTCTTTGCGCGCACGCCGGAGATCGTCGAAGGGGCGATGCGACGCTTCGCGACGCGCACCGGTCGCGCCTACCGGCTGTTCGAGTACAGCGGCGCTCCCGACGCGGAGCGGGTCGTGGTCCTGATGGGATCGAGCGCCGCCACGGCGCGGGAGGCGGTCGAGTGGCTCGTAGCGCGGGGCGCGCGCGTGGGCGTGCTCCAGGTGCGCCTCTACCGCCCATTCTCGGCGGCGCGACTCCTCGCGGCACTTCCGCAGACGACGCGCGCCATCGCCGTGCTCGACCGCACCAAGGAAGGCGGCGCCCTCGCCGAGCCGCTCTGCCTCGACGTCGTGGCGGCCCTGGCGGAGGGCGGGCGCACAGTGCCCGTGATCGGCGGGCGCTACGGTCTCTCCTCCAAGGAGTTCACGCCGGGGATGGTGAAATCGGTGCTGGACGAGCTCGAGGCACCGCGGCCGCGCAATCATTTCGTGGTCGGCATCGACGACGATGTGGGGCGAACCAGCCTCGAGTACGATCGGAAGTTCCGCACCGAGGCGGACGACACATTTCGCGCGGTGTTCTACGGGCTGGGCGCCGACGGCACCGTGGGCGCCAATAAGAACACGTGCAAGATCCTGGGCGATGAGGCCGGGCTCCAGGTGCAGGGATATTTTGTCTACGACTCGAAGAAGTCCGGCTCGCGCACCGTGTCGCATCTGCGCTTCGGCCGCACCCCGATCCGCTCCGCCTACCTGGTCGACCAGGCGCAGTTCGTCGGCTGCCACCAGTTCGCGTTCGTGCGTTCGCTCGACCTGCTGGGGGTCGCCGCCCCCGGCGCCACGTTCCTGCTCAATAGTCCCCACGCACCCGAGGAGACCTGGCAGCGGCTGCCGCGCCCGGTCCAGGAAGAGATCATCTCCAAGCGCCTCGCCTTCTGGGTGGTGGATGCCACCGCGGTGGCGCGCGAAGCGGGGATCGCCGGTCGCACCAACACGGTGTTGCAGACCTGCTTCTTCGCGATCTCCGGCGTGCTGCCGCGCGATCAGGCCATCGAGAAGATCAAAGCCGCCATCCAGAAGACGTATGGCGCGAAAGGCGATGAGGTGGTGCGCCGCAACTTCGCCGCCGTCGACGCTACCATTGCCCGGCTGCGGCAGGTGCACGTCCCCGAGCGCGCGACCAGCAGTATCAACCTGCTGCCGGTGGTGTCCGCTCAGGCCCCCGCGTTCGTGCGCGAGGTGACGGCCCCGATGCTGTCGGGACGAGGCGACGCCTTACCCGTGAGCGCCCTGCCGGTGGACGGGACCTATCCGAGCGCCACCTCGCGCTGGGAAAAGCGCAACATCTCGGACGAGGTCGCGGAGTGGGACCCCGACACCTGCATCCAGTGCGGCAATTGCGCGATGGTGTGCCCGCACGCCGTCATCCGGGCGGGCCTCCTGGACGAAGCACACCTGACCACTGCGCCGCCCGGGTTCCAGACCGCAGCGATCGACGAGCGCGGCTTCCCGTCCACCCGCTACACGCTGCAGGTGTACGTCGAGGACTGTACCGGATGCGGGCTGTGCGTCGAGGTATGTCCGGCGAAACGTCGCGACGCCGCCGGTCGCAAGGCGATCAACCTCACCGAGCGGGAGCCGATCCTCGAGCGGGCCCGGGCGAGCATCGCGTTCTTCGAATCGTTGCCGGTCACCGAGCGGGCGCACGTCGACTTCTCCACCGTGCGGGGAACGCAGTTCCTCGAGCCGACGTTCGAGTTCTCCGGAGCGTGTGCGGGGTGCGGCGAGACACCCTACCTCGGTCTCCTGTCCCGCCTGTTTGGAGATCGGATGCTCGTCGCCAATGCCACGGGATGCTCCTCCATCTACGGCGGCAACCTGCCGACGACGCCCTGGGCCACCAACTCCGAAGGACGAGGACCCGCGTGGTCCAATTCGTTGTTCGAGGACAACGCCGAGTTCGGATTGGGGATGCGTCTGGCGGCGGACGGCCAGCTCGCCCTGGCACGCCGGCTCGTCGAGTCGCTGCGCCAGACATTGGGGGACGAGCTGACGAGTGGCCTGATCGATTCGCCCCAGCGCGTCGAGCGCGACATCCGTGCCCAGCGGATGCGGGTCGCCGCCGCCCGCGCCTTGCTGGAGCCGCTGGCCGAGGCCGGCGACGAAACCGCTCGCCATCTCTTGTCGGTGATCGACGGCCTGGTCCGCCGCAGCGTATGGATCGTAGGCGGCGATGGCTGGGCGTACGATATCGGGGCCGCCGGTCTGGACCACGTGCTCGCGAGCGGTCGCGACGTGAACGTACTGGTGCTCGATACGGAGGTGTACTCGAACACCGGCGGTCAGGCGTCGAAGGCGACGCCGCTGGCCGCGGTCGCGAAGTTCGCCGCGGCGGGGAAGGCCACAGAAAAGAAGGACCTGGCACTCCAGGCAATCGCCTACGGGAACATCTATGTGGCCCGCGTCGCGCTCGGCGCCAACCCTCAGCAGACCCTGCTCGCACTGCGCGAAGCGGAGGCGTACGAAGGGCCGTCGCTCGTCCTGGCGTACAGCCACTGCATCGCGCACGGATACGACCTGCGCATGGGCCTCGATCAGCAGCAGCGGGCCGTGCACAGCGGCTACTGGCCGTTGTTGCGCTACAACCCCGAGCTGCGCCGGGTGGGCGAAAATCCGTTCACCCTCGACTCGGCGCGGCCGACGACACGCTTTCAGGACTACGCCGAGCAAGAGCTCCGCTATCGCATGTTGACGCGGACGAATCCTCGGGAAGCAGGTCCCCTGCTCCAGCGTGCCGAAGAGGCGATCGCACGCCGCTGGAAGTTGTACGAAGACCTCGCTCGCTAGGAGGAAACGTGCCCGATCTCTCGACCAGCTACCTGGGCTTGCCGCTCGCACATCCTGTCGTGGCGTCGGCCTCGCCGCTCGGCAAGACGCTCGACGGAGTGCGGTCACTGGAGGACGGCGGGGCGGCGGCCATCGTGCTGGCGTCGCTGTTTGAAGAACAGATCATCCGCGACAACGAGTCGTTCGTGCGCTACGCGGAAGCCGGCACGGAGAGTTTCGCGGAGTCGCTCTCCTACTTCCCACCAGTCTCCGGCGCCGCCGTCGGCCCGGATGAATACCTGAGGTTGGTGGCTGCGGCGCGCGCGGCGGTCGATGTGCCGGTCATCGCGAGTCTCAACGGCGCGACGGAGCGTGGCTGGGTCGACTTCGCCACCCTCCTCGAGAAAGCCGGCGCGCACGCGATCGAGCTGAACATCTTCTACCTCCCGGTGAGCGCCGACGCGACCGGGCGGGCGGTCGAGGAGCGCTACGTGCACGTGGTGCAGGCGGTGCGCAACGCCATCGGAATCCCCCTGGCCGTCAAGCTCAGCCCGTACTTCAGCGCCCTGGGGGAGATGGCCGCCCGCCTCACCGCTGCCGGAGCGGACGGGCTCGTGCTGTTCAACCGGTTCTATCAGCCGGATATCGATCTCGACCAGCTCGAGGTCGTTCCCAATCTGGAGCTCAGCACGCCGCTCGAGATTCGCCTGCCGCTGCTGTGGATCGCGGTCCTGCGAGGGCGGCTGCGCGCGTCACTCGCCGCCACGAGCGGCGTGCAGACCCCCACCGAAGTCGTGAAGTATCTTCTCGCGGGCGCCGACGCGGTCATGACCACGTCCGCGCTGCTCCGGAATGGAGCTGCGCACCTCCGGACATTGGTCGATGGACTGGCCGGATGGATGGACGATCAGGGCTACGCGTCCGTCGCCCAGATGCGCGGGGCGATGAGCCAGCACAACGTGGCTGACCCCGAGGCGTTCGAGCGCGCGAACTACGTGCGGATTCTCCAGAGCTGGCGCTAGACCAACGGAAACGGCGAGCCGCTCGGGCTCGCCGTTTCGCATTCAGCCACTCCTGATTCGGGCAACCGTCAGGGGTAGTGGAGCAGGCACCCGCCGCTGCCGGCATTCACCCAGTTTTGCTGGATCAGGTAGTTCCGCCCGCCGAGGTTCATGTTGGCGGTCGACCCGTTCGACGTGGTGTACGTCGTGCCGAAAGTCCAGGCGCACTTGTCGGCGTTCTCGTTGCCGCGACGATCGTACCAGGCGTTCAAGTCTTCGTCGGTCGTCGTCTCTTCCGTTTCGTGCGCCAGGGTGTTCACCTCGGCATCGGCGGCGGGGTCGCCGTTCGGCGAGCCGTTCAGTGCTGCGCAGGCGGTCGGAAAATCGTAGTCGTGCGGCATCACGGCGTACTTCACATCCTGGCCATTCGTGCTGAAGTGGCCGTGGTAGGCGCAGTATTGAGTACCGAACCCGCCGCCGAGATTCACGCCGGGCCCGCTGAAGACGGCGTACAGCGTCAAGTTGTCGTAGGTCAACGCCCCGGAGCTGAGGCCGGAAGCAATCAGCGCCTGCACCTGGGCGTCAGAGACTGTCTGACCAGCCGTCGGGGCATTGAGGGTGGCTGCCCAATACTGCGTGTAGGCGACGCTATTCGTTACGTGTGTCCCGGAGCCGTTGAAGTACGTCGAGTTGATATTGAAGTACGGCGAGCCGCCGAGACTATTGAGGAAATCGCCGACGATGGAAAGGTCCGCGCCACCCGCTCCATTCGTTCCGGCGGCCGGGCCGCCATTGTAGATCGTCGAGGCGGACCAGTAGATCGCTACGACCCTTGTCTGGGTCGTGAACAGCGGCCCACCGTGGTAGGAGATTCCCGTGCCTGACGTCTTCAACGCGGTGCGCACGAAGCCGCGGGGCAGCTGGATGTGCGTATGCGGATGATCGGCTTCGAACCGCAGCATCTCGGGTCCGGCAAGGGCCGGGGCTGTGGGCTGTTGGGACTCCGAGCAGGCGGCGAGCAACAGGCCAGCTCCAGCGGCGAGCAGGAACAATCGCTTCATCGAGTGCCTCCAAAGGTTCAACGAGTGCGGCATACGAGAGACTCAATATCGTCATACGTCCGGACTCGCGCCGCAAGGATTCGCAAGAACCGAGCCGCTTCGAGTGACTGTCGGAGTTGAAGTAAGCTTCCTGTCAGTTTTCGTGTCCGTCGCCTACGCACGACGGCCGGTCGCGTCGATCTCGCGGCCGGCCGTCCAGGCGTTGATCTACAGCTTTCGATGAGCCGCGGGGTTCTAGTAGAACCAGACCTCGGCCCGTTTCTTCCCGGGCGCGTTCACGTCGTCACCCCCGAGCACCAGCACATGCGCGACACCGTTGGCGTCGACATACGCCAGCGCCGCATGGTTGAAGAGATCCTTCCCGCCAGCGGATGCGATTGTGTGCGATCCCGTGGCGCCGTTGAAGCTCCCCACGCTGCCGTCACTGTTCAGCTGAGCGTAGGATTCTTCCGTGGACCCCGTGTTGGCGGCGCTATAGAGCCCGGCCGTCACCAGCACGTCGCCCCCGGCGATGATCGCGGTGTGCTTGCTCGCCGCTTTCGTCATGCCGCTGGAATTGACCGTCCACGCCGAGCCCACGAGGTCACCCGTGCGGAGGTTGATCTTGGCGTACGCGACCTGGCTCAGCTTCGTCGCGTTGTTGGTGTAGTTCGAATCGTTCGGGGTCACGGCCGCACTGTCGCCACCGAACACGTAGAGCGCACCACCGAATTGCCCAAGGCCGTGGTAGGCGCGGCCGAAGGGCAAGGCCGGCTCGGTCTGCCACGGCCCGAGCGCGCCGGTGGAGTCGATGCGAGCGCGATAGACGGTCGCCACCGGCTTGTTGCCGGTGGTCGCCCCCCCCGCCACGTAGAGATCCCCGCGGAAGATCACCGCGCCGAGCGAGTGCAGCGGGGCCGGCAGGGTCGTCGTCAGGGAGGTCCACCCCGTCACCGCTCCGCTCGTGGAGTCCAGCGCGCCCCGGTACACGGCGGCCGTCGGCGTCCCCGCCGCATCAGTCGCTCCACCGAGCACGTAGATGAATCCCGCACCCTTCACACGCGAGTTGAATGGTGTGGCAACGACCGCGGCATGGAACGCCACTGCCGCCGGCAGCGCGGTAGTCGTGGTCCAGGCGCTCAGTGTGCCACCCGACTGGATGGTGGAGTAGTAGACATCGCTCCGCGGCCCGTAGGTGCTGTCCGCGCCGCCCGCGACGTAGACGAGGTTGCTGCTCGACGAGGCTCCGCCGACGATGGCGAAGGATGCGCTGTGACCGCTCAGCGGCACCGGGAGGGCCGTGGTAGAGGTCCAGCTGATGGTTGATGGGCTGAAGGTCGCATTCGACACTATGGTGAACGTGAGCACATTGCTGATGCCCGTCGCCGTCTGCACCTTCATGTCCCCCGTCAACGCACCCGACGGCACCGTCGTGATGATGAAGGTATTGGTCCAATCGCCCGGATTCGCGATCGCCGCGGCAATGGTCCCACCGGTCCCGTTCGAGAACAGCACCTGCCCCGTTCCCTGGTGATCGCCAAATGCCTGACCCTCGACGATGACGGTGCTGCCGACGTTGCCGGACGGCTTCGTCGCCCCGTTGACGTACTGCAGCACGGGCGCGACGGGCGTGAACGCCCCCGCCAGCTGCGCCGAGGTGCCGTCGCTATTGCGTACCTGCACGGCGTAGGCGTGTCCAGCGGTGACGCCGCCAGGCACCAGGGCGTAGATCGTCGTGGCGCTGGCGACCTGCACCGAATCAGCCGTGAGAGCGTCGAGTTGGACCTTTGCCCCCGCCCGGAAGTCCGTTCCCGTGATCGTGAGCTCGGTTCCCACGGTTCCGGTCGCGGGCGTGACACCCATCACACTGGGTGCCGGACCCTGAGGGCCCGTGGAGGAGCCACCGCCACATCCGATGGCCAGGACGACGACCAGAAGGGTCGCCAGAAGCGCTTGCATCCGCACGTTCATCTCAGGCTCCGGGAAGAGTTGTCGGCCAAATCGCCAGCTACACACTCCGGATGGCTGCTGGCGGTCACAGCACCCCGGGAAATGGCGGCCGGCCGGACCGTTCCGAGTGACCAGAGGAGGCAAAGCGAAGTGTGTACCTTCAGGTGGCATGAGCGACTCGCCGACTGACGCGGAAGTCATCGCACGGGTTCTCAACGGAGACACCGAGGCATTCGGTTTGCTCGTGGATCGATATCAGCACGAGTTCGCCGGTTACGCGAAATACATGACCGGCAGCACCGAAGAGGCAGCGGACATCATTCAGGACAGCCTGGTACGGGCCTATCGGGCCCTGCGTCGCTGCCAGGATCGGGCGAACTTCAAGGGGTGGCTGTTCCGCATCGTGAGCAATCAGTGTAAGACGCACCTGTCACGCCGCAGACGCCGACCCACCGAGCCGCTCACCGAAGACCATCCCGCCCCACACGATTTGGGGAGCGAAGCGGAGGACGCCGATGTACGACGCCGGGTACACGAGGCCCTGCAGGAGCTGCCAACCGACCAACGGGAGGCCCTCGTGTTGAAATACGTGGAAGGGCTGAGCCTCCCGGAGATGACGAAGCTCCTCCACGCATCGGCCTCGGCATTGAAGATGCGGTTGCTCCGCGGACGCAGCGCGCTGCGCGAGAAACTCGAGGGAGTGGCCCTATGAAGCGGGAACACGAGGACCTGAGCCGCTACTTGAACGGCGAAATCGAGTGGAACGATCTGCCCGAGCCACTCCGACGGGAGGCCGCGCGGTTCGAACGCATCTCCCGAGCCATGGGTGGCGAACGTGTGATCCTGCCACCCAGCGTCCGCGTGAACGTCATGACGCGAGTGCGAGAGGCGTCCCGGTCTCCCTGGGTTCGCGCCTGGGACTGGATGCGGGAGCCGCGATTGAGTCCGCTGGCGAGCGCACTCGTTGCCGCCGCTCTTCTCGTCGCGATCTGGCTCAGGCCGCCCGTTGGACCGCGATCCTCAGACCGTGGTGCCCCGGCGGCGGGCCGCGGCGCGGCTCCCACGCGATTCGTATTTCTCGCCCCCACCGCGCGGCGCGTTGCCATCACCGGAGACTGGGTACACTGGGATCCGGCCGGCATCCCGCTAACCAGCCCACGGGGTGATGGGGTGTGGGTGGGCGAGATGGTCGTACCCGCCGGCCTGCACCACTACGTCTTCATCATCGACGGCACCGAGTGGCGGCCGGATCCGAATGCCGCCTCGCAGGTCGATGACGGCTTCGGCCAGCAGAACAGCGTGCTCCTCGTGCCCGGGCAGAAGGGGAGCTGAAGTGCGCTCACTGTGGTTGGCGGCATTGATCGGGCAGCTCGCCGTCCCAGGCCTGGCCGGGCAGGGGAATGCCTCGCTTGACCAGCGACTCGATCCCGCCACCCTCGCGGCGTTGCGTCCGATCCTCGATTCCGCGCGGGCGGATTCGTTGCCCGAGCAGGCGCTTGAGGACAAGACGCTGGAAGGCGTGGCGAAGCACGTGCCGCCGCCGCGCATCATCGCGGCGGTCCGCCAGCTCGCCGCTGAGCTGCGCGATGCGCGCGGCCTGCTGCGGTCGGCAACCTCCGACGTCGCACCCGGCGACGGCGAGATCGTCGCCGCCGCCGATGCACACCGGCGCGGCGTCCCGGCCACGGAGATCTCGGCGCTGCGGGCGCATGCGCCGCGGACGGCCGGCCTGGTCGTCGCCTTTACGGTACTGGGAGACCTCGTACAGCGCGGCGTTCCCGCCGCAGAGGCGCGCATCGTCATCGAGCAGCTCCTCGCCGCCGGTGTCCCGTCGCGCCAGATCGCCGAGATTCCGTCCCATATGGATGTAGGGTTACGGGTTGGCGCGCCGCCGCTCGACGCGTTGCGGAGTGCGTTGCCCGTTCCGGTGCGACCGCTCAAACCACCATCACCGCCGCCCGCACCCAAACCCGATCGCACCGGGCCGGATCCGCAACCCTAGCGCATGCGAACTCGCGCAACCGTCGTTGCCCTCGCTGTCGCCGCGAGCCTCTCCGCTCCTGCCCGCCTGCCCGCGCAGCGGTGGCAGGTCGACCTGGCGGGCAACAGCGTCGGATACGACACGGCGGGACGGATCGCGTCCGCATCGATTGCACCGCTCATCGAGTGGAATCAACGAATCGTCAGCGCGACGCTCAGCGGGGCCGTGGCCAGCTTCGAGTCGAACCAATGGACATCCCAGGGCCATGGGGACATTTCGTTCCTGTTCGCGCCGATCTCCTCGGCCACATCATTCCGCATCGAGGTCATCGGCTCCGCCGACGGCAGCGCGCATTCAAGCGGTTACCGAACAGCCGGTACGCGCGGCGAGCTCCGGCTCCATTGGACCGGACAATCCGCCGGCCTCTGGATGGGCGGCAGCGCCGCGACCGGATGGACGACCGCGAACTCCGGAATCGCCAGCGCGCTCGGTCCGACCGCCGGCGTCTGGGCGCGCGCGGGCGGCTGGACCGGCACCGCGATCTGGAGCCCGTTCCGCCTCGCGGGCCAATGGTATCCACAGGTAGAGGGGCGCGTAGCGGCCTCGGTCGGTCCGGTGGATCTGCTCGGGTCGGTCGGTTGGCGGAGTGCCAGCTCCAGCTCGGGCATCTCCAGCACGAGCTGGGGTGGCGGCACGGCGACCGTGTGGCTTACCTCGCGCGCCGCAGTGGTGGTGGGCGCGGGCGACTATCCCTCCGACCTGTTACAAGCCCTCCCCAAGGGGCAGTACGTCTCGGTGGCGATCAGACTCGCCCGCAACCGTCCCACCGAGCCGGGCAAGCCCATGATCGGACGCACGCTGTATGCGCCCGAACGCAGCCAAAGCGAGTTGCGCTTCACCATCCCCGGCGCCTCACGTGTAGACGTGGTTGGGGACTGGACGCATTGGCAGCCAGTGCCGCTCGTGCGGACGGCCGATGGCCGGTGGAGTCTGGTCCTGAGCCTCGCGCCAGGCGTGCACCGCTTCAATCTCGTGGTGGACGGCGCGCGGTGGATCGCGCCGGACGAAGTGGGATCGGTGGATGACGGGTTCGGAGGCAAGATCAGCCTCATCGTCATCCCTGAGTGACCGATTGAGCGGTCGGGAAGTGTGTACCCGAATCACACTCCGTCCGCCTTATCGAAGGAATGAGCTTATGAGAATCGCCCGGCTGGTGTCCGTTGCAGTTCTTCTCCCGACGTTACTCGCCGCTCAGCAGGACGCGGTGGATCGCCTGCGCGCCGTGCTCCCGCCGAGCGTCGCCGACACGGTCGTCGCGATCGTCGCCGATGCAACGAGCCGCGGCCTCCCCGGAGCCGTGATCGCCGAGCGGGCACTCGAGGCCAGTGCGAAGGGGCGGACCGCCTCCACGATATCGGCCACGGCACGAGCGACGGCAATCGATCTCGCCAGTGGGCGAGACGCGCTCTCCGGCACTGGACGGGTCGCGACAGGCAGTGAAATCGAGGCGGCCGCTACGGCCAAGGAGCTCGGGGTTGACGCGGCAACCATCAGGGCGTTGGCCACGTCCGCGCCCTCAGGTCGTTCTCTCGCGGTACCGCTCGCCGTGATCGGCGCTCTGGTGAGCCGCAATCTTCCAGCCGACGCCGCTCTCCAGGCCGTACTGGATCGGCTCAACGCGCATGCCAGCGACGCCGATCTCGCCCAGATGCCCGGTGAGGCTGGTCGCCTGATCGCGGCCGGGTACCATCCGAGCGATGTGGGTCGAGCCCTAGGAGCCGCCGGTCGGCCCGTTGGAGTGCCTTCTAACGGCGGTCGACCGGGCGAACAACCGGCTCGACCGTCACGGCCGGCCCCGTGAGCGCGCCGCGCCGTCCACTGTTCATCCTGCCTTCACGCCGGCTTCAGACCCATCGCGCAGCATCGGGTTTCCTGCAGCGGCCAGGAGTACCGATGACCTCGAGCCCGGACTCGCGTCGCATCGCGGGCCTGCTCGGTCCGACGTGCCTTGCCATGGCCACCACCGAAGCGCTGAACCTCCACACCCTGGCTAACCCGCCTGCTGCGGTTGGACTGGTCTACCTGAACGGCACGCTGCTGTTCGTCGCGGGACTCGCGGTCGTGCGCGCCCACAACCGCTGGCAGATCGGCTGGCCCGTGCTGGTGACCCTTCTCGGCTGGATGAGGCTCCTCGCGGGCCTGCTTCGGATGCTCGCTCCGGCGTCCACCTCCGAGGGAGGCTGGGTGGACGGCCTCCTGATCGCGATGCTCGTGATCGGACTCGTGCTGACCATTCAGGCGTACGGCCGGGCAACGTCCGGCTGATGCCCTAGGTGGTCCTTTGATGGCGCGCGCGATCCGGCGATAGAGCTTGACCGGAGTTCACCGGTTGCCCCAGATGAGGTAATCCGGCCGCCGATGTTCATGTTGGCGGCTGACCCATTTGGCGTTCTCCTTGGCGCGGCGATTTGGCGTATGCCGCGCGCGAGTGCGTCATCGCCGTCATCATCACGATCATGGTGCTGGGGCTCCGGCCGTAAGGCAGTGCCCGAATCGGATCCACCTGGGATACGCAGCGGGCGGGAACATGCCCGGCCCCGACGGCCAACGATCATGAGGACCAGGACGGCGAGGGCGGCGATCCGGAGCACGACGCGCCGGAAAGCGATTCGCCGTAGAGGGGAGCCGACTCACCCCTCAACCGGAAGATCGATGAACGACCGATCCAGCGCGGTGATCGAGGGACACCCGAGTAGCCTGAGCGTACGTTCCAAATCGGCCCGCAGGATGTCGAGCGCACGTGTAACCCCGTCGCTGCCGGCGGCGGCGAGGCCGTACGCGTAGGCCCGTCCCACCAGCACCGCCCGGGCCCCCAGGCAGATCGCCTTGATGACGTCGCTGCCGCGACGGATGCCGCCATCCATCAACACCTCGGCCTGACCGCGGACCGCGGTCATGACCTCGGGGAGCTGCTTCAGCGATGCAGGAAGGCCGTCGAGCTGGCGTCCGCCGTGATTGGAAACGACCACCGCGGCGGCGCCCGCGTCGACGGCGCGCCGGGCGTCATCGGCCGTGAGCACGCCCTTCACAACCAGCGGGCCACCCCACGCATCCCGCAGCCACCGCAAATCGTCCCAGGCGACCGCGCCGCGGGCCAGCGCGGTGGTGACGTCGACCAGCGGCATCGGCCCCCGCCCGGTGATGACGACGTTCTTCAGCGTGGGGATGCCACCGTCCCGTAAGAACGCGGTGAGCCAACGCGGGCGCGCGAGTAGCTGCGGCAGGAACGGGATCTTGGCGAAGAGCCGGCCGCCCAACAGCTGGGGCACGCCGTTGCGGAGATCGCGCTCGCGCATCCCCGCCAAGGCGGTGTCGATCGTCACCACGAGCGCCGAGTAGCCCGCCGCGCGAGCGCGCGCGATGGCCGCCTCGGCCGTACCGCGCCCGCCGACGGGATAGACCTGGTACCACAGCGGGCCCGAAGAGGCTGCTTTGACGGACTCGAGGTCGTAGCCGGACATGGTAGAGAGGATGTAGACGCTGCCTGCGACGCCGGCCGCCCGCGCGGCTGCGGGCTCGCCGTCTCGGTGCATCAGACGGCTGTAGCCGACAGGCGCGAGCAGCACGGGAAGCGCGAGCTCCGTGCCGAGCACCGTCGTCCGCAGATCGGCCTCGGGGAGCACGACGGCGTGCCGTGCCCGGAAGGTCACGGCCTCGAAGACGCGGCAGTTCTCCCGCAACGTGACCTCGCCTTCGGCGCCGCCGTCCAGGTAGTCGAAGATCACCCTGGGGAGGCGACGCCGGGCCAGGCGCCGCAGATCCTCGATGTTGATGACGCGGGGCGATGCGATACGCGCGGGTCTGGTCATCGCTGCCAAAGGTGGACGTGGAGGGGAGCCCTGGCAATTGCGGTGGCGGCGGATCGACCACACGTTCTTCCCATGACGTGGACCCAAACCTACGACCCGTTGCACAACTGGGTTCTGTCCACGCTGGTCGCGGCACTCCCGATCCTCGTGCTCCTCGGGCTCCTGGCCGGGTTCCGGGTGAGGCCGCACTGGTGCGCGATCGCCGGTGCGGCGACCGCGATCATCGTTGCCGTCGCCATCTTCGGGATGCCACTGCGGCTCGCCGGGATGAGCTTCCTCTTCGGCGTCGGCTTCGGGGTGCTGAAGATCTCCTGGATCGTGCTGGCGGCGGTCTTCCTCTACGACATCTCCGTTTACACGGGCCAATTCGAGGTCATGAAGGAGTCGGTGGCGGGCATCACCGGCGACCGCCGTCTCCAGCTGCTGCTCGTGGCGTTCTGCTTCGGCGCGGTGATCGAAGGGGCGGCGGGATTCGGCGCGCCGGTGGCGATCGCCGGCGCATTCATGATCGGACTGGGATTCCGGCCGTTCCATGCCGCCGCCTTGAATCTGATCGCCAACACCTCCCCGGTCGCCTGGGGGTCGATCGGCACGCCGGTACACACCCTGGCCGCCGTGTCCGGCCTGCCCGAGTCCGACCTGAGCGCGATGATCGGCCGCATCCTCCCCATCACCGGCATCATCGTTCCCTTCTGGCTGGTACGGGCCATGGTGGGGTGGCGGGAAACGCTCGAGGTGCTTCCGGCCATCCTCGTGGTGGGAGGCTCCTTCAGCGTGACGCAGTATCTCTGGTCCAACCACGTCGACGCCAATCTCGTCGATATCGCGGCCGGCGTCGTCTCCCTCGTTGCAACCCTGGTCTTCTTCCGCTTCTGGCGCCCGCGGCGCACCTGGCGATTCGCCGACGAACGAGCGGAGACGATGGGTGGAGGAGCCGGCCACACGACGCGCGAGATCGTCCGGGCCTGGATGCCGTTCGCGATCCTCTCGATCGTCGTGCTCATGTGGGGGCTGCCATCGATCAAGGGACTCATGAACCGGGCGACGCCGATCTGGAACGTCCCATATCTGAATAATGCCGTCACGCGCGCCGCCCCGGTGGTGACACAGGCGGCCCCGGAAGCCGCGCGCTTCGACTTCAACTGGCTATCAGCAACGGGAACCGGATGCTTTGTCGCCGCGATCGTCGCCGGCCTGCTGCTCGGCCTCAGCCCCCGCGAGCTCGCCGCGATCTTCTGGGGCACGGTACGGCGCATGAAGCTCGCGGTCGTCGCCATTTCATTCATGCTGGGACTGGGGTTCACCACCCGCTACTCGGGATTGGATGCCGTGTTGGGATTGGCGTTCACGCGGACCGGCTGGCTGTTCCCCTTCTTCGGCACCTACCTCGGCTGGCTCGGCGTCGCGCTCACCGGCAGCGACACTTCATCGAATGCGCTGTTCGGGAGCCTGCAGCGGATCACGGCGCAACAGCTCAAGCTCGACCCGGTCCTGATGTGCGCCGCCAACAGCGCGGGGGGCGTGATGGGCAAGATGGTGGACGCGCAGTCGATCTGCGTCGCGACCTCGGCCACCGGCCAGGTGGGCAGCGAGGGAAGCATCTTTCGCTACGTGTTTCGTCATTCGATCGCACTCGGGGCCATCGTCGGGGCGATCGTGCTGCTCTACGCCTACGTCTTCCCCGGTGCGGTGCCGCACGGATTGACCATCGGGAAGTAAGCAACGAGAAGTGGCCGCCGGGACGAATGTCACTCGTAACGCAGTGCCCGGATCGGATCGACCTGGGACGCGCGGCGGGCGGGAACATACCCAGCCCCGAAGGCCACGATCATCAACATCAGGAGGGAGAGCGCGAACACCACGGGGTCCGTGCCTTTGAGGCCGAACAACAGCGAGCTTGCCGCATCCCCGAGCCCCACGGCACCGGCGAGCCCGATGATGGCGCCGACGATCAACATCCCGCCGACCTGACGCAGCACCATGATGCGCACCCGTCCGGCATCGGCGCCCAGGGCCATGCGGACGCCGATCTCACGGGTCCGCTGGGCCACCGAATACGCCAGGACGCCGTACAGACCGATCGCGGCCAGGAGTGTGGCGAGCGCGGCGAAGGCGCTCGAGAGAATCGAGATCATACGATCGAGGAAGACGTTGTCCCGGATCTGCTGCGGCATGGTCTTCAGGCCTTCGACCGGAACCCCGGGATCGATCGTGTGGACCACGGAGTCGATACTGCGCAGCACCGTCCCGGGGACCGCCGTGCGGACGTAGAA
>JAWOLH010000041.1:0-55044 GCA_033853695.1 Gemmatimonadales bacterium
CGTGAGCGCGCGATCGCGCGCCGCGGCGAGGGTGAGCGCCGTCGTATCGCGGGCCTGGACCTGACTGAGAGATATAAGAATAGCAATTATCATATATTATGGCCGGACCGAGGCACGCCGGCAGACGTCCCCCCTAGGCGTCACACTCGCGAATGCACTTCAGGATGTGATGAACTTTTGGCTCGACGACGCGATAGCGCACGTGCACCCCGTCGCGGCGCGCGGCGACCACTCCGGCGCCGCGCAGCCGCCCCAGGTGCTGCGAGACGATGGCCTGCGGCAGGCCCACGGCCTCGCGGATCTGAGAGACACTCGCCTCACCCCGCTCCAGTACCTCGACGATCTTCAAGCGCTCGGGATGACCGAGCAACTTGATGATGTCGGCGGCGCGGGCGAGGACGTCGGGGGCGATGCGGCGCAGCAGGGCTTTCGCGGTCATGGGCAAATATTATAATAGCGATATCTCTATGTGCAAGCCGGGGCGTTGCGTCGCCGCGCCGTCTTCGGCGTATATTCGGGAATGGCCGCTGCCGGCGTCTACCTGGAGCAGCTCAACGCCGCGCAACGCGCGGCCGTCGAGTACGGCGCGGCCGGGTCACCGGGAGCCCTTCCGGGACCCCTGCTGATCGTGGCGGGAGCGGGAACGGGAAAGACGAACACACTCGCCCACCGGGTCGCTCATCTGATCGTGCGCGGCGCGGATTCGCGCCGCATGCTCCTCCTCACGTTCACGCGCCGTGCGGCGGACATCATGACGCGCCGCGCCGAGCAGATCGCAAGACAGGTCTTGCAGCGTGAGGGGGCGCGGTCGGCGCGCGTGACGTGGGCGGGGACCTTTCACTCGGTCGCCAACCGCCTGCTCCGCCAGCACGCCAGCGCCGTGCAGCTCGACCCGTCTTTCACGGTGCTCGACCGGTCGGATGCCGGCGATCTGCTGAACGTCGTCCGCAACGACGCGGGGCTCGCGAAGCAGTCGTCGCGATTCCCGAAGAAGGACACCTGCATTGCGATCTACTCGCACGCGGTGAACGCCGCACATCCCGTCGAGAAGACCCTTGAGCACGCGTTTCCTTCGTACGCGAATTGGGCCGAGGAGCTGAAACGGCTGTTTCGTGGCTACGTGGACGCCAAGCAGCGACGCAACGTGCTCGATTACGACGACCTGCTGCTCTACTGGTACTACCTGATGCAGGAGGACCCGGTCGCCGCTGGCGTGCGCCGCCGGTTCGATCACGTCCTGGTGGACGAGTATCAGGACACGAATGCCCTGCAGGCGGGGATCCTCCTCGGCCTCAAGCCCGACGGCCGCGGGCTCACCGTCGTGGGCGACGACGCGCAGTCGATCTATTCGTTCCGCGCCGCGACGGTGCGCAACATTCTCGACTTCCCGCGGCTGTTCGACCCGCCGGCCCACGTTGTCACGTTGGAGCAGAACTACCGGTCCACGCAGCCGATCCTCGACGCCGCGAACGCGGTGATCGCCCTCGCTCCCGAAGGGTTCTCCAAACGTCTCTTCTCCACTCGCCACTCGGCGCAGCGCCCGGTCGTCATCACGGCTGCCGACGAACAGGCGCAGGTCGACTACGTCGTCGAGCAGGTGCTGGAGCAGCGGGAAGCGGGCGTGGAGCTGCGCAAGCAGGCGGTGCTGATGCGCACCGCCCATCACTCCGATCTGCTCGAGGTGGAGCTCGGCAGGCACAACATTCCGTTCGTGAAGTACGGAGGACTGAAATTTCTCGAAGCCGCCCACGTAAAGGACGCGGTGTGCCTGTTGCGCTGGGCGGAAAATCCGCGCGACTCGATCGCCGCGTTCCGGGTGATCCAGCTCCTCCCCGGCGTCGGCCCGGCGCACGCGCGACGGCTGCTGGACCAGCTCGAAGCGCGAGCATTCGATCTCGAGACCCTGGCGGCGCTCGACGTCCCCGCTTCGACCCGAGCCGATTGGCCGACGTTCTGTGATCTGATGACCGGGTTGCGGCACACGACGGAATGGCACGGGCAAATGGGAATGGTGCGGAAGTGGTACGAGCCGCACCTGGCGCGCCTGTACGACGCCCCGCACGTCCGCAGCGGTGATCTCGAGCAGTTGGAGCAGCTCGCCGCACTGCACCAGACGCGCGAGAGCTTCTTGAGCGAGCTCACCCTCGACCCGCCCGACGGTATGGGCGACGAGGCCGGCGAGCCGCATCTCGACGAGGACTACCTGATCCTCTCGACGATCCACTCCGCCAAGGGGCTCGAGTGGGACGTGGTGTACGTCCTCAACGTCGTCGACGGCTGCATCCCGTCCGACATGGCGACCGGCACGCCGCAGGAGATCGAGGAAGAGCGACGCCTGTTGTACGTCGCGATGACGCGGGCGCGGGATTTTCTCTATCTCCTGCAACCGCACCGCTTCTACACCCGCGGCCGTCCCGACGGAGACTTTCACGTCTACGTGCCGCGGACGCGATTCATCCCGGGCGAGCTGGCGGTGCTATTCGAGCGGCAGGTAAAGGGGGAGCGAGCGGTCGCCGGAACGGATGGCGGAAGCCAGACGGCGGGAGTGGATGTGCGGGCCCGGCTCCGGGAGATGTGGAAGTAGCCTCACTCCTGCGCCGTTGCCGCCACTACGGCGAGCTCATCTAACAACATCGCCCACCTTTTCTTTCCGAGCCGGGCGCGAAAATCACGCTGGGCACCTTCCCAGGCGGGTCGCGCGCGCACCAGCTTGCGGTGTCCCTCCGGAGTCAGCCCCCAGCGCGTCTCCCGGCGATCGGCCCCATCGCCCGCACGTATCCAACCCGCCTGGGCGAGCGGACGCAGCGTCCGGGACAGCGTCGTCGGGTCGAGCGCCAGGAACTTTCCCAGGGCCGACTGCGGACTCGTCCCGAGCCGGTCGAGGGCCTGCAACAAGGTGAATTGCGTCGGCTTGAGCCCGCTGCCCGTGAGCGCCGCCTCATACCGCTGCGTCACCGCCCGCGCCGCCCGGCGCAGGCTGGCGCACGCGCAGTCGAGGGCAGGGAGTGGGTCAGCGGCCACCGGCCGGCCGACCCTCCGCCACGAGGCGGCGGAAAATAAAGACGTGCCCCACGAGAAGGACCGGTACGAAGAAGAGCGGAATCAGGCAGAGCGGGAATGAAAGCAGCGGCTCCATTCCGGGTTTCGAGCCGTGTACGACGACCCACGTCGCGGTACCCACGGCGACGACCAGGTCGAAGCATCCGAAGACATTCCAGAGGTGCGTCAGGGCGCGGCGCGCCGGAGTCGCCGGAGGTCCGGAGACGACGAGCCCCAGCGCGACTGCTGCGGCCACGATGTCCCCCCACCCTGCGCGGTCGGCGAAGACCTCGGCGAGCTGCCCCCGCGCAGCCAGGACCAGAAACGCGATCCCCACGAACCGCATGGCGTTGACGCCGATGAGCGTTCGCAGCGGCAGCGATTCGATCCAGGCACGCAGTGACGGAATTGCGGTGGTTGCCACGAGACTCGCGACGATAAGGCCGAGAATGGCGAGCTGTGGAACGGGGAATGGTAGGCGCAGCAGCACCCCCGAGGCGCCGCCGATGGCGGCCAGAACAAACCAGATCACCGTCGTGGCGAGGGCGGCACGGGGAACGCGAGGTGCGACAGCGGTCGTGGCGGTCATGCCGTGACTCCGGGAGAAGGACGCATCGGCCAATGGATGTATATACAACTAATAACCCCGGAAACACAACCCCGCGCGGGAAGCGGTATCATTGGCCGGATGAAGACCTCGTTCACGGGCCGTCGGGTGTAGGACCTTCGAGCCGGAGCCGGCGTATCACACCGACGATGCCCCGCCCGTCATGCGTCGCCCTGGCCCTGGTGCTGCTCCCCGGAACGGCCCGATCAAGCGTCGCGCAGACACCCACCCCCGATTCCACCGCCCGGACCATCGTCGCACGCGCCATCGAACACCGCAGCGCGACACTCGCGGCGATCCGCCAATACCGCTACCAGGCATTCGTGAAGATCTCAGCGCGCGACGAGGCGGAGCCCGCCGAATCGACACGCTCCGTCCTCGTGCTCGCCGAGGTCCACAGCTCGGCCTATTGGGAGCACCACGGGCTGTACCAGGAAACGATCGACGCGCGCCACCGCTCGCACGACGGGGGATTCGGCCGGCAGCTGGTATCGGTGGATGAGATCGTCCACCTCCGGCGCAACCGCGTCGTGCTTCTGGCAGGTGTCGATCCGGCGCGCAGCATCGGGGCCGCGGGACGGCCGGCGTTCCGGCGCGACCAGAGCGACCTCACCCGCTACGCAATCGTCTCCCCCCTCGCGACCGACGCCCTGGAGCATTACGACTACGCGGTGCAGGAGACGGCCGTCGTGGCCGGACGTCGCGTGCTGCGCATCGCCGTGCGGCCAAGATCGGAGACTACGCCGCTGTTCACCGGGACACTCGACATCGCCGACTCGAGCGGCGACGTCGTGGCGATGGATCTGGGCGTCAACGAGGCCGTCCAATTCCCGACCGTGACCGACCTGCGCTACGAGCAGCGCTGGACGGACGTCGGTGACGGCCGCTCGATGCCCACGGAGATCCGGCTGAGCGGCACGCTGCAACCGAAGGTCTCCGCCCGTTGGATTCCGCGGACGGTGGCCGGCGTCCACCTCCCCGAGTTCCCGCGTCAGGTGTCGTTCGAACAGGTCGCGTCGCTCACCGGCTTCGACTTCGACGAAGCGGAGCGCCCCCAGGGCGTCCCCGAGTATCGCATCGTCCTGAGCGATCAGGCGGACGCGGCGGACGGCGCGACCTGGCTTGCGCCCGCGGCCGTCCCGCTCGACGACGTCGAGCGGGCGGTCTGGGTGAGGGGTGACTCGGAGGATCGCCATCCGGGGTTGGTTCCCCGGGTGGGCAGGAGCGTCGATGCCGCGCAGCGCCTCTGGCTCGGCCCCGGCTCCTTCCACTTCAACCGCGTCGACGGCTTCTATGTGGGGATGTATCACGACTGGCACGCCGCGACCGGACTCGTCCTCACGACCAAGCTCGGGTATGGCTGGGGCAGCCACGTATGGCAATACCGGGCCGGTGGACGTCTCGTGGTGTCCCAGGCTCAGCATCTGGCACTCGGCGCGTACTACCACGACGAAACGGTCGGATGGCCCGCGCTCGCACCCCAGAGCTACGATCCGAGCGCCAGCGCCTTCCTCCAGCACGTCGATCCAAACGACTATTACCGTGAGCGGGGCACCACGCTGCTCACCGACATCAAGGTGATCGACTTCACGCGCCTCGAGCTCCGCTACGACGACGTGTGGCAGTCGACCGAGGACACGATCGCCGGACTCGGATTTCACACGACGCGATTCCCACCCCTGCCGAATCCTCCGATTCGAGACGGCCGCATGCGCTCGCTCTCGGGAACGTTGACGTTCGACTCGCGGCAGATGCTCGAGTCGCGCGGGTTCGAATACCCGTTGAGCGGCACCGGTTGGACGCGGGTGAGCCTGGGAGTCGAAGTTTCGTCGCCCCAGCTGATCGCGAGTGACTTCAGATTCCAGCGGTATGCGTTTCAGGTCGAGCACCACCTGCCGCTGTTCGGTCTGGGGAGCACGTCGGTCACGGTCACCGGGGGTGTGGCCTCGCACGGCGCACCGCCGCAGCGCTACTTCACCGTCGGGTACGGGATTCGCCTGCTCGCCGCCGAGGGGACGGGGTTCAATACCCTGAGCCGCACGTCGTTCGTCGGCAATCGGGCATTGCTGCTGTCGTTGCGACACGACTTTGGAAACCGGGTGTTTCACGCGAGCGGCCTGCCGCTGCTGCGCGGCATCCCGGCGACACTGAGCCTGCACGCGGGTGTCTTCTGGGCGGAGCTCAAGGGCAATACCCCGGCGGCCGCCGACTCCCTGCTCGCAACCACCGGAAAGCCCTATCGCGAGGTCGGATTCACACTGGGCAACCTGACGCCGTTCCTCTCTCCCTTCAACCTTGCCGCGTCCTTCAGCTGGCAGCTGTCATCCTATCCGACGAATGCGTTTCGATTCGGATTGGGAATCAGCGGGCCCTAGCGGCAGAGTCGATGGCCCGGGGGACGATGGTCGAACGGGGCCTACGGGGAACCGAGGCGTCGCTGCACCTCGCTACTGAAGACCACGTTCGTGCCTCCTTCCAACACGAGCGTGCACCCTCCCCCGAGCGGTGAACAGGTGACCAGACCGAGCAGCGGCAGTCTCGTCTGGGTCGAGTCGGGAAACGAGATCGGCATGGCGGAGCTCTTGATGGGGGCGATGAGCCGGGAGAATTCACTCGGGCCACCGAGGAACCGGACCTGTTCGATCCCGACCCGTGAGTTCACGATGATCTGAACCCGTGCGGCCCCGTCGAGGCCGCCGGCCGCCCCGAGATGTATGGTGCGTTGCTCCATGAGCCACGCGCGACCCGAGTCGGACCAGAACTGCGTCGCCGCCGGGCTGCCGACGATCGCCTGGAGGCGGCGCCGTGTGTCGGCGGCCGCCACGGGGAACATGGCGTTGAGCGCCATCGCGTAGGCGTGCAACGCGTCAATCTTTCTGCCGCGAGCCTCGTAGATCTGACCGAGGTGGTCTCCGACCTCCGCGTGGTGCAGCAGGAGCCACGCGGCGCGCACGTACGGCTCCGCGGTCGCGATGTTGCCGCGGCGGAACTCGATCCAGCCCAGCGTATCCCACATCGCTCCGAGCTGACCGACGGCAGCCAGTTCGCGCGGACCAATGCGGTCGGGGTTCAGCGTACGCAGCGTCGCCGCCGTGGCGTCGACCGCAGAGCGAGCATAGGTCGCTGCCCGGTCGAGGCGCTCACCGCTCAGCGCCAGGGCGTAGGCGACGGTATTCCAGGTGGCCGCGTTCGGCGCGAGCTCGACCGCCCGGTCGAACTCGGCCACCGCGCTGTCGGTCTGGTGCAGCCGCAGCCAGGCGCGTCCCAGGTCCGCGCGCACCGGGCCGTCCTCTGGAGTGATCGCGGCGGCCTGCGACAGCTCATGGACCGCATCGGAGTCGCGCGTCAGGAGCAGGTCGACGCGCCCCAGATTTGCGTGAGCGAAACGATCGAGGGGGTTGACCTCGATCTGCTTGCCGAAAGACACAGCCGCCCCGCGAAGGTCGCCGCGGCGCCACTGGACGAGTCCCAGATTGTTGTACGCGTACTGGTCGTAGGGGTTGATGTCGATCTGTTTCAGAAACGCCGCCACCGCCGAGTCGAGCTGGTTCAGCTGCATGTATGCGCGGCCCAGATTGTTCCACGCATACTGGTGACGCGGCTCCAGTTTCACCACCTGGCGGAAGAGCCTCACCGCCGACGCCCCGTCACCCGCATTGAGGGCGTCGAGCCCGGCGGCGTGCAACTGCTCCGCGTCACCCGCGACCGGCGCGGCCGACGTCGCCGGTGCGTCGGTCGAACGCACCAGTGCCACGCTCTGGTCCTGATCACTCTTCACGGTGCGCCGGAACGAGTTCCAATCGGCCGCCAGGTCGGGGGTCAGGCGCGACCGGGTCAGGCGGATCGACCGCAGTGCGGTCAACGTGTCGCCGTGCATCGCGTACGTGGAGATGTATGCGCCGTAATCGCGCTGCACCTTCACCGGCACCGGCAGCTCCGCGACCGTCCCCGGCGGCAGGACGAGCGACAGTTGTCGCGTACCCTCGAACCCCGCGATGAGTGGGAGTGTGTCGGTCGCGTTGGTGGAATCATACGCCGGAGGCAAGTCGAGCGGCGGAAGCGGGAGCTGATAGGTGGCCCGGCGGTTCTCCCAGCTCAGCACGGAGACCTGATCGACGTGGAAGCCGAACGAAAACGGGTCGGCCATGGTCGACGGGCTGCTCGTCTCGACGCTCGACGCGGTCCCCGACAGACGGTACTCCTGCAGTAATCCGTTGGCGAATGCCACGAGCCGATCGCGCGGCAGGTCCTGGACCAGTTCACGCAGCACAACCTCCTCGTCGCCGCGCATGCTGTAACGCAGCGCCATGGAGACGCCGCCGGCTGCGGTGATCGCCCCGGTCGCGGTGACGTGCTCGAACATCGAGAACGGCGCACCAGCCGGAGTTCGCGCAAGCCGGGGAGGAGTCGTTGGAGGGATGACCAGTGCCGTATGATCACGCAGCGGATACAGCAGTAGCCCGAACGGGGCCAGACCCGGAGTGGCGTCGAGCCAGACCGTATCGCGGCCTGTGGAGACGAAGGTGATCAAATGGTCGAACTGCAGCGGCGACGGCACGCTCGAGTCGACGTCCCCGGCGGTCGAGATCAGCGCGGGCGCCGACGACACCCCGATGGCGTGCAGCAGAGCCGCGAGCAAGACGTGCTTGTCCTTGCAGTCACCGTACTCATTGACCAGCACATCCGCTGCCGGATGCGGCTGGTAGCGCCCCACACCGAACGACAGACTCACATAGCGAAAATTCTGCGCGACGAACTCGTAGAGGGCGGTCATGGAATCCCGGAGCGAGGTGCGCCCCCCCACCAACTCGGCCGCCTTCGCCTGCACCGCCGGCGTCACCGTCTCCCGATCGCGCTCGAGCCCCGTGTACCAGCGCCCCACATCGGCCCACGAGTGAAACGTGGTCAACTGAATGCTGTGGGCCTGCAACTTCCCCTCGGTCGCGGTCGTGTCGACCGTGAGGTTCGAAAGGCGCCAGCGGTAGACCCGGCGGTCAGCGGAATCGTTCACCTGCGGTGGTGGTCCGCCCTTGGCTTTCACCAGGACGTACTTCTGCCGCGGCACGTCCACGCTGAAGCGCTCGTCGAGCACAACCGCCGACCGGATGAATGGAAGCGTGTGCCAGAACTCACCGGGTGTCACCGGCGCCTGCTCTACCCAGGTGATGTGATAGACGAGGGTGTCGCCGGGTCGAAGCCCGGGCACCGTGATGATCTTCTGGCGAAGATCGGAAAACATCGGGGCTTCGCGACCGACGGGCGCCGTGACGTCCTGCACCGAGCTGGCGGGAGCAACCACCACGCCACCGCCGGCCTTCAGAACGCGCACGGTATCGACGTCGAGACGCTCGGTCGCCGAGTCGTACGCGAACGTCAGCTCGCCGAGGAGCCGGACCGCTCCTTCGGTACGTACCAGGACGCGTGCGGCGACCGTCGCGTACCCGGTGCCGTCGGCTTCATAGCGCACCGTGCGCTCGAACGATTCATAGATCAGCGGCTGATCGGTGGAATCGCTGGCAGCGCGTATGGCTCGCCCCGTGCCCGGGTGTCCCGGGAACAGGAGCAAGAACAGCGCAACGATCGAGACGGCCATGGGTCAACATGTACGATTGGGTACGTGCCGACAACTTTGCAAGACTTATACCGGGCCTCACCGCCTGTCCCCCCTCTCCCGGCGGGAGAGGGGGGACCAGGATGAGGCGTCATTGCACGATGACCGTCCCGCTCATCGCCGAGCCATGCACACCGCAGATGTAGTGGTAGGTGCCGGCGGTGTTGAACTGCACCGAGTAGTTCCCCTGGCTCATGGTGGAACTACTGGCGAACGACGTCGCCCCGGTCGACTGGACGCTGTGCAGCAGCCCGCCGGTCCACGTCCACGTGACGCTGCCGCCCACGGCAACGGTGTTCACCGCTGGATTCTGGCTGCCGTCGTGGGCGCTCACGAATTGAACGCCCGGTCCGACCGTGACCGCGCCGACGGGGCCACCACCGCCGCCCCCACCGCCCCCGCCCCCGCCGCCATACGGCGAGGTAATGCCCCCGCACCCCACCAGGATCAGCAGACCGCCAACAGCCGCCAGAATCCGGAACCGCATAACGCCTCCCGAAACGAGATGGCTTCGCGCACTCCGCCGACCGGCGGTGCCGAAGCCACTTCGATAAACACCGCGACCAGTAGACGCGATGTTCGAGCGGCGTCAATCGTGAGTCAGACTCCGATGTCACGGGAAATCAGTGGTGACCACCTCTGGCGTGCGCGGCATCACACGAGTACGCGGGTGAGGTCACCCCAGTCGCGTCGCCCGCCACAGCGACACGCCGCTCACGAGGAGAACTCCCAACAGGATGACGGTGAGCGCCGCCGCCCACCCCCACGTCACCTGGAGAGCCGGGACGCGCGCCAGGGATCCGAACCAGATGAACACGACGCTCGCGACCGCGACCAGCAGCCAGTCGAGCGGGCGACGCCGCCCGCGCGAGGCGTTCGGCTCTTCGCCGGCCAGCGCGGCCGCCACGTAGGCCGGATCCACGCCGTAGCGCGCGCTTTCACGCGCGCTCGCCTCCTGCCAGCGCCGGTGCTCCGCTCCCGACGCCGACGCGAGGGCGATGGCACCGGCCCCCAGCGCCATGAGGAGCGAGCCACCGATCACCTTGCTGCCGCCCGGCTCCCCGAACACCAGGATTCCCCAGGCGAGTCCCCACAGCTGATTGGTATTGGAGAGCGGAATACCGCGGCTGATGCCGACGTATTTGGCGGCGTACTGCTGGAACAGGTCGCCCACGACCCAGACGAAGCCGGCGAGGAGCAGCCAGAACAGCACCTCCCGGCTGCGTACCAGGTCCGCCCAGAGCGGCCCGAATCCGCCGGAGAAGGTGACGGCGAGCAGCGACATCATCCCGAGCTCGCCGATCGTGAAGAACGCCACGAACGACATCGGATGCATGCCGGTGAGGTACGCCTTGCGATAAGGGATGTACATCGTCCCCCACAGGGCACCAGCGCCGAGCGCCGCCACGACGCCGCGGACCGCCGAGCCCGCCGGTGCTGCCGACGACGACGCGATCGCGAGCAGCGTCGCGCCGATGAACATGACGGCCGCGCCACCGAGGACCGCGAGGCCGCGCAGGCGCCCGGCCTCGCGCAGCTCGTTGAAGAGCAGCGTGCCCCAGAGGATCCCGAGCAGGCTGTTCGAGTTCCACAGCGGGAACGCGATGGCGAGCCCGATGTCCTTGATCGCGAAGATCGTGAGGGTGTTGGCGACGGCCCAGAGGCAGCCGGCCAACGCGGCCCAGATCACGAGGTGCGGCGCCTGTCGTACGTCATCCGTGACGGCGGCGGTGCCGCGGACCAGGGCCGGGAGGCTCCAGCGGGCCAGAAACACGCCCAGCACCATCATGAAGGAGATGGTGACGGGGGGAATGCCGAGGGTCACGAGCTTGGTCGGCGCCTCGGCGGCACCCAGCCAGGCGCCGGCGGCGAAACCGGAGAGCATGCCCACGCGCTGCAGGCGGCGCAGCCGCGCCGGATCGAGCCCGGTCAGGCGATCCATGCGAGCACCAGGAGGCCGAGGATGAGCACGGCGACGGGGATCCAGAGGTGCGGATCGCCGAGCAGCGCACGAGCGCGGGAGGGTCTTGTGGGGTTCACGGAATCAGCGCCACCTTGCATCCCACCACGACCTCCCCGGGACAAGGAACGGAGATGAAAGAGAAAGTCGGCGTCGGGCTGATCGGGTCGCAGTTCATCTCCACGATCCATGCCGAAGCGTTCAAATCGGTGGCCGACGCGGAGGTGATCGGCGTCATGTCACCCACTGCGGACCACGCCAGGGACTTCGCCAGCAAGCACGGGATCCCCCACTCCTTCACCGACCTCGACCGGCTGCTGGCCCGCGACGATATCGGCATGGTCGTCGTCGGCGCCCCGAACTTCCTGCACTGCGACATCACCCTCAGGGCCGCCAAGGCAGGCAAGCACGTGGTCATCGAAAAGCCGATGTGCATGAACCTGGCCGAAGCGGACCGCATGATTACCGCCTGCAAAGCGGCGAATGTCAAGTTGATGTACGCCGAGGAGCTGTGCTTCACCCCGAAGTACGTGCGGTTGAAGGGGCTGCTCGATGAAGGCGCGCTGGGCAAGCCGGTCCTGCTCAAGCAATCCGAGAAACACGACGGTCCCCATGCCGACCACTTCTGGGACGTGGAGCGCTCGGGGGGCGGGGTGACGATGGATATGGGATGCCACGCCATCGCGTTCTTCCGTTGGTTGAACAACAACAATCCGATTGCGTCCGTCTACGCTCAGATGAGCACGAGCGTCCACGGCGCGAAGACCAAAGGGGACGATAACGCGATCATCATTCTGGAATTCCGGAATGGCGTGCTCGCGGTCGCGGAGGAGAGCTGGACGAAGCTGGGCGGGATGGACGACTGCGCCGAGATCCACGGCTCGGAAGGCGTCGCGTATGCCGACGTCCTGCAGGGGAGTTCGATCCAGACCTACAGCATGCGCGGCGTCGGCTACGCCGTCGAAAAAGCGGGCATCACCACGGGGTGGAGTTTCACGATGTACGAGGAAATCTGGAACTACGGATTTCCCCAGGAGCTAAGACACTTCGTCGACTGCGTGAAACACGACAGGCCGCCCCTCGTGACCGGCGAAGACGGACGCGCCGTGCTGGAGGCGATCTTCGCGGCCTACGCTTCGGCCGGGAGGGGATGCAAGGTCGCGCTGCCGTTCACGACAGACGTCGACAAGCCGTTCAAGCTCTGGAAGCCGTGATTGAACGTCGTCACCTGTGAGAGCTATGAGCGGCTGAGCGCCCAGGCGGCCGCGCTCGTCACCGCACAGATCGAGCGGAAGCGCGGGCTGCTGTTGTGCGCGGCGACCGGGAATTCGCCGATCGGCCTGTACGGCGAGCTGGCACATCGGGCCGCGGCCGATCGCGACCTGTTCCGGTCGCTCAAGATCATCCAGCTCGACGAGTGGGGCGGGGTGCGCGAAACCGATCCCGGATCGGCGACGCACTACCTCCGGGAGCGGATCCTGAACCCTCTCGCGATCAGCCCGGATCGCTTCATCGCGTTTGACGCGAGCGCCGAGCCGGCCGAAGCGTGCCGGAGGATGCGCGCTGAGCTCGAGCGAATCGGCCCCATCGACCTCTGCGTCCTGGGACTCGGGCGAAATGGTCACATCGGATTCAACGAGCCGGGTGCGGCGCTCGTCCCCTATTGTCATGTCGCGCACTTGTCGGAGGAAACCCGGCAACACGCCATGACCCGGTCCATGGACCGGCCGCCCGAGTTCGGGCTGACGCTCGGGCTGCAGGAGATACTCGCCGCGAAACGGATCCTGCTCCTGGTGACCGGCGATGGAAAGCAGCGCACGGTCGCCCGGTTGCTGTCGGAAGAGGTGTCGACGACGCTGCCGGCGTCGCTCCTGTGGCTGCACGGCAACGTCGATTGCCTCATCGATCGGGCCGTATTGTGACGGAGACGCTGAGCCGCCGTTTCGGCGCCGTGCACGCCACGGCGCTGAACATGATCAACATGATGGGGGTCGGGCCGTTCATTACGATCCCGCTCCTGATGACGGCGCTCGGCGGACCGCAGGCGATGCTCGGGTGGGCCGTCGCGCTGGCGGTGGTCGCGGCCGACGGAATGGTGTGGAGCGAGCTCGGTGCCGCGCTTCCCGGCTCGGGCGGCTCGTTCCGCTATCTGGTCGAAGCGTTCGGCCCGGCGAGCTACGGGCGCCTCGTGGGTTTCCTCTTCATCTGGCAGTTCATCCTGAGCGGGCCGCTCGAGATCGCCTCCGGCTACATCGGGTTCGCCAACTACGCCGGCTACATCTGGAGCGGTCTCACGACTCGGGGCGCCTTCGAGATCGCCGCGGTGGTCGGCGTCGTGAACGTGGCGCTGTTGTACCGGAAGATCCACTCGATCGCGAAGATCACCCTGAGCCTCTGGGTCGGGTCGCTCGTCGCCGTGGTAACGGTGATCGCGACGGGGGCGCTCCACTTCGATCCCCATGTCGCGTTCGACTTCCCGCCGCACGCGTTCGGGTTCTCGCTGGGCTTCCTGATCGGCTTGGGCGCGGCCTCCCGCATCGGGATCTACGACTACCTCGGCTATTACAACGTCTGCTACATCGGCGACGAGGTGAAGGACCCGGGCCGCGTCATCCCGCGCTCGATTCTCATCAGTACGATCGCGGTGGCCCTCATCTACATCGCGGTCAACTTCTCCGTGATCGGCGTCGTGCCGTGGCGCGAGTTCGTTCCCGCCCAGGACAAGCCCGTCGCGAACTTCGTCGTCTCGATCTTCATGCAGCGGCTCTACGGACCCACCGTCGCGGCGTGGTTCACGCTGCTCATCCTGTGGACGGCGTTCGCCTCGGTCTTCGCCCTGCTCCTCGGCTACTCGCGCATCCCCTATGCCGCCGCGCGCGAAGGCTACTTCTTCAAGCCGTTCGCGCGGCTCCACCCCACCGGCCAATTCCCGTCGGTATCGCTCGTGGTGTTGGGCATACTGGCGATCGCCTGCAGCGCTCTGTCGCTCGGCGCCGTGATCGACGCGCTCCTCGTCACGCGCATTCTCGTTCAGTTCATCGGACAGATCGGCGCCATCATCCTGTTGCGGCGGCGCCGGCCCGATCTGGCACGCCCCTACCGGATCTGGCTCTACCCGTTGCCCCTCGTGGTCGCGCTCGCCGGGTGGGTATTCGTTTTCGCGACCACCGAGCCCCCGATCCTGTTGTTCGGGCTCGGCGTGCTGGCCGTCGGCGTGGCCGGGTTCGCGTTGTGGTCGTGGCGCGCGCGCACCTGGCCATTCGCGCGAGCCGATTGAACGGGTATATCGTGGAGCCATGACACCCAGGAGCGTGAACCGCTACGAGCGGATGACCTACCGCCGCTGCGGGACCAGCGGCGTCCTGCTGCCCCTGGTTTCGCTCGGGCTGTGGCACAACTTCGGCGCCGTGGACCCGTTCGAAAAGAGTCGCGCGTCGATCCGGCGTGCCTTCGACCTCGGCATCACGCACTTCGACCTCGCCAACAATTACGGCCCGCCGCCGGGATCGGCGGAGCGGACGTTCGGCAGGATCCTGAAGCGCGACCTAGCCGGGCACCGCGACGAGCTGTTCATCTCGACCAAGGCCGGCTGGGACATGTGGCCGGGCCCGTACGGCAACTGGGGCTCCCGCAAGTATCTGATCGCGAGCCTCGATCAGAGCCTCGAGCGGATGGGGCTCGCGTATGTCGATCTCTTCTATCACCATCGCCCCGACCCGCACACGCCGCTCGAAGAGACGATGGGCGCCCTGGACCACGCGGTGCGCTCCGGCAGGGCATTGTACGTCGGCATCTCCGCGTATTCACCGGAGGAGACGCGCCGAGGCGTGGAGATGCTCACCAGGCTCGGCACGCGCTGCCTGATTCATCAACCGAAGTACAACATGCTGGTGCGCGACCCGGAACACGGGCTGCTCGCGACTCTCGCGGAGCTGGGAGTGGGGTGCATCGGCTTCTCGCCCCTCGCCCAGGGCCTCCTCACCGATCGGTACTTCAAGGGGATCCCCAGAGGGTCGCGCGCCGCGAAACCTCACGGCTATCTGCAGCGCGAACAGGTCACCGAGGCGGCACGAAAGAGGGCGCTGCGGCTGAACGAGGTCGCCAAGATGCGCGGCCAGACGCTCGCGCAGATGGCGCTGGTCTGGACGCTACGGCACGCAGGGATGACGTCGGCCGTCATCGGCGCGAGCAGGCCGGCGCATGTCGAGGAGGCGGTGGCGGCGCTCGCGAACCTCACCTTCTCGGCCGAAGAGCTGTCGGCGATCGATCGGATTCTCGCGGGGTGACCGTCTAGCCCTTCGGGATTTCCTTCCTCGGATCGACGAACGGGAACGGTACGACCATGACCTCCCGGTCGCCCCTTTCTGGAATGCCGACCATGAGCCGCGTACCGGGGTTGGCGCACTCGATCGAGACCATGGCATATCCGATGTTCTTCCCGAGTCTCGGCGAGTGAACAGCGGAGGTGACATGACCCACGGTCTTGCCGGCCCGACACACGGTCCACTTGGCCTCGTTCAGACCGAGCGGAGCACCGCCGATCTCGATCCCGACCAGACGACGCTCGGTACCGCCCGCCTTGATGCGGCGGAGCGCGTCCCGCCCCACATAGTCCTGCCCCTTGTCCTCGTCGACGAGACGGCCCAGTCCCACCTCAAAGGGGTTGTTCTGCAGCGTCATGTCGGCACCCCAGTCGAGGATTCCCGCTTCGATGCGGCGGATGTCCGAGGGGCCTGTGGGACGGATGTCATGCGGCTTGCCGGCGTCCATCACCCGTTCCCACAACTCCTCGCCGCGGCTGCCGTCGCGCAGGTAGATCTCGTATCCCACCTCACCCGACCATCCGGTTCGGGTCACAATCACGGGAATACCGTCGAGTCGTGCCTCGAGAAACCAGTAGTACGGCAGCCGCAGCGCCTCCGCACCGAACAGGGTCTCGATCACGTGCTTGGATTTGGGGCCCTGCACCTGCAGTGGCGAGACGTCGGGCTCCGTGATCTGCACGTTCATCCCCGAGTTGAGCGCGACACCCCGGGCCCAGAGCAGTACGTCGCTGTCGGCGAGCGCGAGCCAGAAGTGATTTTCGCCGAGGCGCATCAGGACCGGATCGTTGACGATGCCGCCATCGTCTGCGGTGATCACCACGTATTTGCCCTGGCCGACGGCGCAGCGGGTCAGGTCACGCGGGGTAAGGAGGTTGGTGAAGCGGAAGGCGTCGGGGCCCGTGATTTCCACCTGACGCTCCACCGCGACATCCCACAGGGTCACGTGTCGCAGCAGGTGCCAGTATTCTTCCACGAGGTCGTCGAAGCAGATGGGAAACAGCATGTGGTTGTAGACGGTGTATCCCCGGGCCCCTGCGCGCTGCGTCGCGGCGAAGAACGGCGTTCGGCGCAAGCGTGCCCCGCACTGGACGAGGCTCATGTCGAAAGACGTCGCCATGTCCTACGGACTCTTCCGTACGTTCGGATGACTCAATGAGAACACGTAGGCGGCCACGGCGTGGACTTCGGCCGGGCTGAGGTTCGCTCCCCCCATGGGCGGCATCGGGCCCAGCGACTGCTTCGGTTGAGGTACGCCCTTCTCGACGGTCCGCACGATGAAGGCGTAGCTCCCATCACCATGGAGCCATTTGCCGCTCGTCAGGTCCGGCGCCAGGCCTGAGACCCCTTTCCCTTCCGGTCCGTGGCAGCTGAAGCAGACGCCGCCTCCGACCTTCCCGTGGAAGACACTGTCCCCGAAGGCGATCAGTCCCGGCGTGAGCACGACGGTGGTGTCGCTCTGACCGGTGGCGGAGGTTGGTTGCTGGCCCCAGGCCAGCGTCACCGACGAGAGGAGCATCCCTCCGAGTAATGTGGTGAGGCTTCGCATGCGCATGGCGGTCTCCTTCGAAACAGGGGATGATCGGCTACGGCTCGAGCGTACGGAGGTACTCGAGAATGGCGCGGCGCTGCGCGTCGGTGAGCGGGAACTGGGGCATCGCGCTCTTGGGATTGTCGAACCGCGGGTCGCTGAGCTTGTGCAGTACGTACTCCGGCGTGCGACGCTTGAGTACCGTGTTCAGGTCCGGGCCCAAAACACCGGTCGTGGATGCCCCCAGGCGGTGGCAGGCGACGCAGGCGTGACCGTCGACGACTGCCTTCCCTTCTTGCGCCAGCGCGGAATCGATCGGCGCGACCTTGGCGGCAGAGGGAGCGCGCTTGGCGACGGGGGCGGCCTGCGGCGCGCGCGCCGCGTGCAGCGCCTGGAGAAACGCCGAGAGATCCCGCATCTCGTCGTCCTCGAACGCCGGCCACTCGACCTGCCGGGACTGCGCCACGTCGAACATCGCCGGCGCGTGATTCCACATCGCGGTGGCGAGACCGAGCGGGGTGCGGACGACGTCAGCGCGGGAGAGATCGGGCCCGGTCGCCGGGCGACCTTCGGTCGAGTGACAGTTGGTGCAGCCCTTGCGCGCGAACACTCGGGCCCCCTCCGTGGCACTCCCGCCGGTCTCGTTGAAGCGCAGGTAGTACAGGAAGGCGATGACGTCGGCCATCTCGCTCCCCTGGAAACGCGGGAAGGCAAAGCCGCGCGCCCGCATCGCCGCCGACATGCGGAACGAATGGTCCCACAGCACCCCCGCGATTTCCGAGACGCTCAGGCGCAGTGTGGCGGTGCGGAGGTCGGGGGCGTACTGGGTACCGCGCCCCGTCTCGCCGTGGCAGCGCACGCACCCCTTGGAGGTGAACAGGCGCTCGCCGTTAGCCGGATTGGGGGGCTGCAAGAGCACGACGTCGCGGTCGCGCAGCGTCGACGCGCGGCGGATGTAGGCCTGGATGTCGGCCATCTCGCGGCCCATGAACGTCGGGATCGGGATGCCCTTCTCGGTCTGCTTGCCCTGCATCTCGGGGCCGTGGTTCCACATCCCCTCGGCGAGCATGATCGGGGCGATGTAGCCCGCGTATTTGTCGAGCGTGGGACCTACATGGCCTCCTTCACCACCCACCGAATGGCACTGCACGCAGCGCTTCTCGCGGAACCACTGCTCGCCCATGTCGGCGTTGCCCGGGGGATCGAACAACTTGACGTAGTAGATGTAGCTGATGACGTCCGCCAGCTCGGACTCGGTGAACGTGGGCCACTGCACCCCCTGGCGCCGCTGCGTGGTGATCATGCGCGGCGTGTGGTTCCAGAACTCGCCAGCCAGCTGCTGCATGCTGCGCCCAGCGCCGACGACGGCGAAGTCGGGTCCCAGCGTGCCGCCGTTGCCCCAAATGGAGTGACAGCGCACGCAGCCGCGCTCCACGAAGATGCGCTGGCCGGCGGTGGGGTTCCCCGGGTAGACTCCCGCCACCTGCGCCGCGCCGGGCAGCCCCGCGGCCCAGAGCACGCCGAGCACCGCCGCCGCCCGCCGCGCGCGTCTCATCCTCGCTGCTCCGCGTGTTCCGGAGCCAGTGCCGGCAGGTAGCCACCCACCCGCTCCGCCACTTCCTTCACCGACACCTCCCGGCCCTCCTTGATTTCCCAGATCGACACGATGGGGAAGAACTTGGTCGCCACCATGTAGAGCAGCACGAACCCGGCGAACGTGCCGGCGAGAATCGACAGCTCCACCCACGATGGGAAGTAGTGGTAGTGGCCCAGCGACTCCATCTCCCAGCGCGGATTGACCGACGTCGGCACCACGATGATGAACCGCTCGAGCCACATGCCGATGACCACGGCGATCCCGGCGATCAACGTGCCTTTGGGGGTGCGCATCGAACGGCGCGCCATCAACGAGAGCGGAATGAAGAAACAGCAGGCGACCATCGTCCAGAACGGCACCGCGAAGGGACCCGCGATCTTGGCCCAGAAGGTGCGCATCTCCGCCGGTTCCTTGCCGTAGAACGCCGTCAGGTACTCGGCGAACGTGAAGTAGAACCACAACAGGCTGAACAGCAGGAGCAGCCGCCCCATGTAGTCGAAGTGCACCGGCTTGAAATAGTTGCCGAGATTGTAGGCGCGCCGCAGGATGACCATCGCGATGAGAATCGCCGCGATGCCGGAATAGATGGCCCCCATCACGAAGTACGGTCCGAAGATCGTGCTGTGCCACATCGGCCGCAGCGTCATAGCGAAGATCCAGCCGATGATCGTATGCACTGACACGGCGACCGGGATGACGGCGATGGCGAGCACGCCGATAATGCGCTCCAGGCGGGCGCGCTGCTCCGGCGTATCCCGGTACCCGGCCGCCAGGAAGCGATACAGCCACGGCGCCTTGATCCCGGAATCGCGGATGATCGCGAGGTCGGGAATCATCGGGATGTAGAGGTAGATCGTGCTCGCCGTGAGATAGACCGAGATGCTCAGCACGTCCCACAGGAGCGGCGAGCGCAGATGGGCGTGGAACACCACGTTGAGCAGCCGGTCCGGTCGCCCCAGATCGACGATCGGGTTGATCGCCCCGAACCCGAGCACCAGGACGGTGATGAACTCCGCCGAGCGGGTGATGGCGCGGCGCCACTCGGCCTTGCTGACCCGCAGGATGGCGGAGATCAGCGTGCCCGCGTGACTGATCCCGATGAAGAAGACAAAATCGATGATGTAGATGCCCCAGTACTCGGGGCGATTGAGACCGGTGCGGCCCAGACCGAACCGGTATTGCAGCGAGTACGCGAACAACCCCCACAGCACCACCGCACCGAGCAGGCCGGCGGTGATGTAGAAGCGCGACGTCGTGTGCACCAGCGGCCGCAACAGCCGCTGCTCATCGGGTGGCAGCTGGGCGAGCTTCGCGGCGGTGGCTTCGCGCATGTCAGGCCCTCGGCACCAGGTAGTAGACCTTGGGCTCGGTGCCCAGGTTCTCCATCACGCGCATGGCGCGGGGATCGCTCTTCAGCTGCTGCACGCGGTGGCGCGGGTTCTCGAGATCGCCGAACACGATCGCCTCGGTGGGACACACCTCGGCACAGGCGGGCTGATACTCGGACTCGCGCAGCTCGCGGTTCTCGATGCGCGCCTGCTCGCGCGCCTTCTGCAGCCGGTGGTGGCAGAAGGTGCACTTCTCGATCACGCCCTTGGGGCGCACCGACACGTCTGGGTTCAGATGCGCCCGCTCCGAAGCGGGCCACTGCGGGACGAGCCAGTTGAAGTACTTCACCGTGTACGGGCAGGCGTTGGCGCAGTAACGGCAGCCGATGCAGCGCGGATAGATCTGGCCAACGATCCCCTCGGGATTGATGTATGTCGCGCTCACCGGGCACACCTGTACGCACGGCGGGTTGTCGCAGTGCATGCAGGGCCGCGGCATGAACCGCATGGTGGTGTTGGGAAAGTCGCCTGTCACCTGCGTCATGACGCGCATCCACGAAAACGCGCGTCCCATGTCGGCCTGATCGGGCGTCACGGTGGCGACGTTGTTCTCGCTCTTGCAGGCGACCTCGCACGCACCGCATCCGGTGCAGCGGTCCAGGTCGATGACCATTCCCCAGCGCGTCATGCGGCCGGCCTCATACAGGCTCCAGGCGCACGAAGGTCGAATGCCACACCGCGAGCCCCGTCAGCGGATCGGTCGTGCCGTCGAGCAGCCGGTAAGGGTTCGCCAATGAGCCATCCGGATGCTTGAGGCCGTAGGGCGCGTTCACCTGCCCCGGGGCGGTGCCGGGAAAGTGGCGCAGCCGCGCCTGATAACGGCCGCGTGGCGAAACGACCCGGACCATCGTCCCGTCGTCCAGTCCGAGCTGCGACGCCGTCGCCGGATTCACCTCCACCCAGGGGATCCAATGGACGTCGATTGTGAGACTGGGCTGCTCGGCGAGCCACGCCTCGAGCCCGAGCGACCCGGAGGCCAGCGTGGAGGCGCGATAGGGAATGAGCCGTAAGGGGTAATCGTGTGTGCTTGGGGACTGACTCACGCCACCGGCGCGCAGCGCGGCGTAGGGCTCCCGCCCTTTGCCTTCGTCCTTGAGCGCGCGCAGCAACGCGTCGGGCATCAGTTCGATGCGGCCGCTCGCCGTCCGGGCGAGCCGCGCGGGATCAGTCCCCTCGAACAGGAGATCGGTCCACCCGCCGCGGTCCACCAGGTCTTTCCAGAACGCCTCGAAATCGGTCTCCTCGGGCAGCCACCACCCCCGCTCTTCCATCTGGCGGTAGTGGGTGCGCTCGAACTCGTCACCCAGCGTCATCCCGCGCCGCGTGGTGAAGAGACCGCGCGCTCTCGCCTTGAGAAGCGTGGGGATGTCGTCGAAGGGGAGGCTCTTGGCGACGCTGCCGCCCAGCGACCGCGCCAACGACAGGACGACTTCGCCGGTGGGCATTGTCTTGGCGGGCGCCTTGACCAGCGGCTGCACCACGCCCCAGACCGGGTACGGGTACGACGGCGGTGTCGGCGCATCCTGCCAGCGCTCGTACGGCATGACGTCGGGGATCACGAGGTCGGCGTAGCGCGCCGTTTCATCCAGGAATGGCGAGAAGCTCGCGATGAACGGGATGCGCTCGAGGGCGCGGAGCCATTCGTCGGGGTTCTGCGCCGAGGCGAGCGGGTTGCTGTAGTAGAGCAGCAGCGCCTCCACGGGTGAGGCCGTGCCCTCCACCGCCGCGGTGGCGAACTGCCGTGCCGGATCTCCCACCCCGAACGGCGCCGAGCTGGCGGCGAGCGGACGGTGCCGCTGACCGGCCTGCGCTGCGCCGTCGAGCGGCGTTTTGGGGAGCGGTGCCACCGGGGCGTCGTCGCCAAATAGCACGCCGCCAGGGCGAGCGATGTTTCCCATCAGGATGTTCAGGCTGTGCACCGCGAGTCCGCTCAACAGGCCGTCCTCCCCGTGCAGCACGTCGGTTCCGCAGACCGCAACCGCCCCCGGCTCGGCCGCGAAGGCGCGGGCCAGCGCGACGATGCGCTCGACCGGAACACCCGTCAGCGCCGATACCTCTTCCGTCCGGAAGTTGCGCAGCACGAGCGAGCGGTAACCGTCGTGCGGTTTCCCCGATCGGTCGGTCCAGTCTTCGAACCCCGTCACGTGCCGGGCCACGAACGCGGCGTTGTAGGTCTGCTCCTTCACGAGGATGTAGGCGAGGCCCAGCGCGAGCACACCGTGTGTGCCCGGCGCCACGCCCACCCACTCCTGCGCACGGGCCGCGGTGCGGGAGAAGCGCGTATCGATCTGGACGAAGCGGTGCCGCGCAGTGGCATCGGCGGGTGCCCGGCCGAATGCCACGTAGGCCTGCACCGGAGACCACCACGCTTCGAACAGCGGAGCACCGAACGAGACGACGAGCCGGGCGTTGTCGAGATCGTACCCGGGGTGGCGCGGGATGCCGTGCATCAGCTCCATCACCGTGTCCAATCCGTCGGGATACGCGTCGCTCACGTAGTTGGGTGACCCGTATGCGGTGAGGAACTGCCGCCACAGGTCGTTCATCGTGCCGGCGCAGTAACCCGCGACGACGGCGAGCCGCTCGGGTCGCTTCGCCTTGCGCAGTCCCTGCAGCCGGTCGACGAGCATGGCCAGCGCGTCCTGGGCCGATATCGCGCGCCACTGCCCCGCGCCGCGCGCCCCCACTCGAAGGACGGGGGCGGAGATGCGTTGCGGATGGTAGAGGGCCTGCACGCCGCCGACCCCGCGCGGGCAGAGCCCTCCCTGACTCATTGGGTGCAACGCATTGCCGATGATGGCGACAAGGTTTCCGTCGACCGTGCGACCCTGAATCCCGCAGCGCCCCGGGCACACGAGACAGACGGAGTGCTTGCGCTCTTCGATTCCGGGCGCCCAGCCGAGTTCCTGTTCCTGCGGCGAGCTCCATTGGTAGTCCTTGAGCTGGCAGGCCGAGGCGGCCATGGCTGTGGCGCCGGCTGCCAACAGGAACTGGCGTCGATTTTGGGTCACGGGCTCGCGAGTCTCCTCGTGCCGGTCATGGGAGGGGCACTAGCGGTGGCAGGCGACACAATCGACCGACTGTCCCTTCTCGCGATGGCAGTCGAGGCAGACCTGCATGCGGATCCGCACGAGCGGTCGCTCCGGGGGACGCTGGGTCAGGGCGATCGCGCCGTGGCAGTTCTGGCAGGCGAGCTGCGCGATCCCCACATGGCGCCGGTGCGTGAAGTACACGTAGGGCGGTAGATGAAACAGCTTGTTGAATCGCAGCGAATCGCCCCGGGCGATGAGCATCGTCAACCGGGCGGCCTCCGCCGACGTGCCCTGGCGCACCTGGTGACACATCGCGCAGATCGACCTGTCCGGGAGTCCGGCATGCGCGCCCGTCGTTACGAACTGATGACAGAAGCGGCATTCGAGCTTCAAGCTCTCGGTGTGCCTGCGATGGTCGAAAGCCACCGGCTGCGTCACCGCGGGTGGGCGGAGCAGCAGCCAGCGCCCCGTGGCGACTGCGATCACGAGGCCGGCGATCGCCAGGCCGATCCTGAGCCCGGGAGCAGAAACGAGGTGCTTCGTGCTCTTGAGAATGAAGTACTGTTACGCCCTTCTTCAGGAAGGAAGCATGAAGGTCCTCTGAAGCATCGTTGCCCGGCCAGTAATGTTCCTGTCAGGTTCGCGCGGGCTTTCCGTCCAGCGCCACGATGCGCCGCCGCGTCGCGTTGTGGGGCGCGTCGCGTAGATTCTCTGCCCGATCGCAGCCCGGAGGCGACACGCTCAAGCGTGACCTCCACAGACACTGCGCGATCGCGCAGTGCTCTTCGAGGCACACCCTTTAGGGTGTCGCATTAGGAGGCATACCGTGCCCAAACATGTTCTGAACCTTTCTCTCGCCCTGCTCTCCCTCACAGCATTTTGCTCGACCGTCGCCGCCCAGTCCCCGGTGCTCTCCGGCGAAATGCGCTGGCGTGCGATCGGTCCCGTGCGGGCGGGCCGCGCCCGCGCCCTGGCCGGTGTCCCGACCCAGCCGAACGTCTTTTACGTCGGCTTCGACAACGGTGGCGTGTGGCGCTCGACGGACTACGGCTCGACGTGGGTGCCGTTGTTCGACGATCAGCCGACGGGCTCGATCGGGGCGATCGCGGTGGCGCCCTCGAATCAGGACATCATCTACGTCGGCAGCGGCGCCGGGATCATCCGCCCCGATCTCGCGACCGGCGACGGCGTCTACAAGTCGACCGACGCGGGAAAGACGTGGACCCACCTCGGCCTGCGCGAGACGGCGATGATCGCGAACATCGCGGTGGATCCGACGAATCCCGACCGCCTCTTCATCGCGGCCCTGGGCCACCCCTACGGACCCAACGTCGAGCGGGGGATCTTCCGCTCGCTCGACGGCGGGAAGACGTTCGAGAAGGTGCTCTACAAGGACGAGTACACGAGCGGCAACGACGTCGCGATCGATCCGAGCGATCCGAACACGATATACGCCGGGCTGTGGCAGCAGCAGCAGAGCTTCCGCGAGGGAGACGAGTTCGGCGGCGCCGGGAACGGAATCTTCAAGTCGACCGATGGCGGCACCACATGGACGCATCTCACGGACGGGCTTCCCGACGCGATCGAGGCGAACATCGCCATCGCGCCCAGTGATCCCGACGTCGTCTACGCGATGGTGGCGGGCGTTCCCCCCGCCGGGTCGAACGTCCAGGCGCGGCCGACCACCGGGATCGTGAATTTCTACAAGTCGACGGACAAGGGAGCCCATTGGCAGCTCGCCGCCGACACGACGGCCCGGCCCCTCGACCAGCGCCCCCTGGAGCGGATCGGCGGCGGCGACCTGGCCACGCTCGCGGTCGACCCCAAGGACCCGAACGTCGTCTACTCGACGACGATCGTGCTGTGGCGCACCGAGGACGCCGGCAAGACGTGGTCGGCGGTGCGCGGCGCTCCCGGCGGCGACGACTACCAGAAGACGTGGATCAATCCTCTCGATCCCGACATCCTCCTCGTCGTCTCCGACCAGGGAGCGGTCGTTTCGGCGAACCGGGGAGCGTCGTGGAGCAACTGGTACACCCAGTCCACGGCGGCGATGTACCACGTCAGCATCGATGACGCCTTCCCGTATCGCGTCTGCGGCGGCCAGCAGGATTCCGGTTCGGGGTGCGTCGATAGCCGCTCCATGGACGGCGAGATCACGTTCCACGATTGGCATCCCGTGAACATCCAGGAGTACGGCATCGCGGCGCCGGATCCGAGAGATCCGGACATGGTGTACGGCAGCGCCCGCACCAACGTTTCGCTCTACAACCGGAAGACCGGTCAGACGACGAACGTGGGCCCGTCGCAGGCGCAGCGCGGCACCGATTTCAATCGCAACGTCCGTACGATGCCGATCATCTGGTCGCCGGTCGACCACACGACGCTCTACTACACGTCGAACGCCGTCTGGAAGTCGACCGATCACGCGCATGGCTGGACCCGGATCAGCCCCGACCTGGCCCGCGCGACGTGGGAGGTCCCGGCGACCGCCGGGAAATACGCGACGAGCGTGACCCCCACCCCACTCGGCGCCATCACCGCGCTCTCTCCCTCGCCGAAGAGCCTCAGCGTCATCTGGGCGGGGACGGACGACGGCACGATCCAGGTCACGATGGACGGCGGGGCGAAGTGGACCAACGTCACTCCGGCGGGCATCAAACCGTGGACGCGAATCTTCAACATCGAGGCGGGCCACTTCGACACGCGCACCGCCTATGCCGCCGCGAACACGCTGCGCATCGACGACATGAACCCGCATTTCTGGCGCACGCACGACGGCGGGAAGACGTGGACGGAGATAAACAGCGGCATCGCTCCCGGCGCGGTGGTGAACTCGATTCGCGAGGATCCGCGCAAGCCGGGGCTGCTCTACGGCGCGACCGACACGCAAGTGTGGGTGAGCTTCGACGACGGCGACCACTGGGAATCGCTGCGGCTCAACATGCCGGCGATCTCGGTGCGCGACCTCCAGGTGAAGGACGACAGCTCGTGTCTCTGCTCCGACCTCGTGGCCGGGACGCACGGGCGCGGGTTCTGGATCCTGGACGACGTGACGTCGCTGCGGCAGATGGCCGAAGCCCGCGCCGCGAAGGAGGCCTATCTCTTCCGGCCGGCCGTGGCGGTGCGCGTGCGCTTCGGCACGAACGAGCCCACCCCGTGGCCACCGGAGGTCGCGGCAGGCGAAAATCCGCCTCCGGGCGGGATCATCGACTACGCCCTCGCAGCAGACGCCGCGGGTCCGGTGGCGCTCGACATCCTCGACGCCAGCGGCGCCGTGATCCGCTCGTATTCGAGCAACGACTCGCTCCTCACCGTCGACCCTGCCGTCGACCCCAGCCAGTACAACAAGATCTGCCAGCAGAATCCCGAGGCGCCGCATTGCTCGTTGCCGCTCTACTGGCCGGCGCCGCAATCGCGGCTGTCCACGAAGGCGGGGATGCATCGCTTCAGCTGGGACTTGTCCTACGATCCTGTGGGGGACAAGGGTCCGCGTGGTGAGGGTGGGGCGACGGGAGCGGTGCCGCATCGCACCTATCCCGATCAGGTAGCGCCCTGGGCGCCGCCGGGACAGTACCGTGTTCGGTTGTCGGTGAACGGACATCGGTACACACAGCCACTGACGCTACGACTCGATCCCAGGGTCAGGACGCCAGCCACTGGCCTCGCACAGCTCGCACAATTGTCGCGCGAGATGTACCGCGGCGCGGTCGCCGCGCACGCGGCATACGCGCAAGCGCGCGCGCTGGTAGCCCGCCTCGACAGTGCGGGGGGCCCCGATGCACTGGCGTTCAAGGCGCGCGTCGAGTCTCTGGCTCCGGCACCAACTCCCGCGCCGCGCGGCTTTGGAGGCTTCCCGCGCCGCGGCCCACCCCCTCCCTCGACGCTCGCCAACCTGAGCCAGACGATGCTCGGCGCCGCGATGGCGATGCAGAACGCCGATGTGACGCCGACGGCGGGTCAAGTCGCGGCGTGCGACAGCGCGCGCGCACGGTCGCGCGGCGTCATGGCGCGGTGGACGACGCTCCGGACGACGGGCCTTGGCGCGCTGAATGCAAAGCGCAAGGCGGCAGGGTTACCCGCGGTTGTGGTGCCGACAGCGCTGAAGGCAGTTCCGTCAGAACAGGAGCCAGCCAGGGGATCAGAGGACGAGGGCTAACTCGAGCAACGCCATTCTCTCCTGAGGCTTCGGACACGATCTTGACAATCTTCAGTAGTTTGATGATTATCGAATCGTTCCGATGAAGACCACAGCCCCACACCCCCTCCCTACCAGACAGTTCGAGCTGGTGGCGAAGGCGCTCGCCGATCCGCGCCGAGTGTCCCTGCTTGAGGCGATCGGCAGCGACCGGGAATTCCCCTGCTCGCGGCTGTGCCAGATCTTCCCCGTCTCCAAAGGCACCATCTCGCATCATATGAAGGAGTTGCTACGCGCCGGCCTGATTCGCTCCCGCCGCGAGGGCCAGTACAAGTATTTCGAAGTCGATCGCGACACCGTCACCGCCTATACCGAAGAGCTGAAGCGGAGGATGGGGGCCTAACCCTGACATAGGGTGGGGAACCCACCGCCCTCGGTCCCGTTTATCTCTATTGTTTGACTGTTGTGAAACTGTTATACGCCGCACGCCGTACCTGCGGAGGTGTCGATTTCCGACCCCGCCGCACGACGATTACCAAGAAGCCCACGCCGTACCGTTTACGACCTAAGGAGATCAACGCCATGCGCAGTCCCCTTGCCCTTGGCCGTCGTGGCTGGACCGGATCCGTCGTTCTCCTCTCCGTGCTCGCCCTCACGGGCAGCAGCCTCGCCGTCTGGAAGCGCAGCGCCATCCGGAGATCCGACGCCGCCGCGGCGCACCAACCCGAACCGATCGAGTCCATCACCATGGCCGTGGCGAAACAGCGGCCGTATCGCGCCACCGCGACGTCGATCGGTACCGTCCTCGCGCTGAATTCCATCACGCTGCGCAACGAGCTCTCGGGCACGGTGCACAGCGTGTCACTCGCCCCCGGGCAAATCGTCGCAGCAGGCACCATTCTGGTCGCGCTCGACGTCTCGGTGGAGCAGGCCGAGCTCGAGGCGGAGAAGGCGCAGGCCGACCTGGCGGAGACGACGCTCGCCCGGGTGCAGCGCATGCTCGATGCCCAGGCCGCCTCGCAGGAGGAGCTCGACCAGGCGCGCGCGGCTCGTGACGTGGCGATCGCCCAGATGAATCGCACGCGCGCCGTGATCGCCCGCAAGACAATCCGCGCCCCGTTCCGGGCCCGGGTCGGCATCTCCGACATCCATCCCGGCCAGTACCTGAACGAAGGCACCGAGATCACCACGCTGCAGGGCGTCGATGCCGCGGCCAACGTCGATTTCACGGTGGCCCAGGACGTGGCCGCGGCGCTGCGTCCGGGAGAACAGATCGCCGTCTTCGACGATGGGGATCCGCACCCGATCGAGGCCCGCATCGTCGCCGTCGATTCGCGGATTGACCCGACCACTCGCAATGCGATGGTGCGGGCCCGCATCCCGGGCCACGCCCCCGCCCCCGGCTCTTCGGTACGCGTCGAGGTTCCGGAGGGTCCGCTCACCAGCGTCGTATCGATTCCCGTGAGCGCCCTGCGCAAGGGTCCCGGTGGCGACCACGTGTTCCTGATTCTCCCCGACTCGGCGGGACGCCCTCGCGCCCATGATCAGCCGGTGCAGAGCGGGCCGGTGATCGACGACGACGTCGTGATCCTCGCCGGGCTGAAGCCGGGCCAGCAGGTCGCCACGTCGGGATCGTTCAAGCTGCGCGAGTCGGTGCTGGTTGCAGCTGACACCATCGCGAACCGCTAATCGGGAACAGGGTCATGCGCTCAATCACCGATACCTTCATCCGGCACCCCGTCCTCGCGGCGGTGGTGAACCTCGCGATCCTGCTCGTGGGATGGCGGGCGATCAGCTCGTTGCCTGTACAGCAGTACCCGAAGATCGAGAGCTCGCAGGTGGTGATCACGACGGTCTACTACGGCGCGTCCGCCGAGGCCGTGCGTGGCTTCCTGACGACGCCGATCGAGCACGCCGTGTCGGCGATCTCCGGCGTCGATTACGTCGAGTCATCGAGCCGCGCCGGCGTCAGCACGATCACCGTGCACCTGAAGCTCAACCACAACAGCACGGCGGCGCTGGCCGAAGTCACCGCGCGGCTGCAGCAGGTCCGCGCCGAGCTTCCCGCCGAGGCGCAGCCCCCGGTCGTCGAGGTGCAGCGGGCGGACCGCCCCTACGCGTCGTTCTACCTGAGCTTCACCTCCTCCGAGCGCGACATCCCCGCGCTCACCGATTGGTTGACGCGCAACATGCAGCCGCAGCTCTCGACGCTGGCGGGCGTGCAGCGGGTGGATGTGGTGGGCGGCCGGCCGATCGCGATGCGGATCTGGATCGACCCCGACAAGCTCGCGGCGCTCAATCTCGCCCCGGGCGACGTCCATGCGGCGCTGCAGCGCAACAACTACCTCGCCGCCGTGGGCCAGACGAAGGGCGACCTGGTACAGGTCAACCTCCTCGCCAACACCGACCTGCGCACGCCGGAAGAGTTCAAGAATCTCGTCGTCGCCGAGCGCAACGGGGCGATCGTGCGGCTCTCCGACGTCGCCCGGGTCGAGCTGGGCTCCGAGGAAGCCGACTTCATCACCAAGTTCAACGACAAACAGGCCGTCTACCTCGGCGTGTGGCCGATCGTCGGCAGCAACGAGATCGAAGTGGCGAACCGGCTGCACGCCGAGATGGCGCGCATCCGTCCGACGTTGCCGAAAGACATCGACATGCAGCTGGCGTATGACGCCACCGTCTTCATGACGGACGCGCTGCACGAGATCGGCAAGACGCTGATCGAGACGATCCTCATCGTCGGCCTCGTGGTGTTTCTCTTCATGGGGTCGATCCGCACGGCGTTGGTACCGCTCGTGGCGATGCCCGTCTCGCTCGTCGGCGCCACGGTGGTGATGTACGCCTTCGGCTTCTCCCTCAACCTCCTCACCATCCTCGCGATCGTGCTGTCGGTGGGCTTGGTGGTGGACGACGCGATCGTGGTGGTCGAGAACGTGGAGCGCCACGTGCGCGAGGGAAAGACGCGCATCCAGGCGGCGCTGATCGGCGCACGCGAGCTCGTCGGCCCGATCATCGCCATGACGATCACTCTCGCCGCGGTCTACACGCCGATCGGGTTCCAGGGCGGCCTCACGGGCTCCCTGTTCCTCGAGTTCGCCATCACCCTCGCCGCGGCGGTCGTGGTGTCGGGAATCGTCGCGATCACGCTCTCGCCGGTGATGAGCTCGCGCTTCGTCAACGAGAAAGGTCACGAGGGCCGGCTGTCGCTCCTGGTGCACAGGGGGTTCGAGGCGATCCGGCGCCGCTACGAGCGGCTGCTCGATGGCGCCCTCGAGATGCGCTGGGGGATCGTGGCGGCCGCCATCCTGGTCATGCTCGCCGGCTGGCCGCTGTACCAGTACTCGCGGCGCGAGCTGGCGCCGATCGAGGACCAGAGCCACATCAGCCTCTTCATGCAGGCGCCGCCCGATGCGTCGCTCGAGGCGACAAACCGCGCGTCGCTCCAGGTGGTGAAGGCGGTCACCGCGTTCCCGGAAGCGAAGTTCATGTGGTCGCTCACGGCGTCTTATGGCGGCTTCGGCGGCATGGTCGCCAAGAACTTCAAGGAACGCTCGCGCACGACCGAGCAGCTCTATGGGCCGCTTTACGCCGCGGTCTCGCGAGTGCCGGGGCTGCAGGTCTTCCCGCGCCTCGACCCGCCGCTCCCCACCCCGGGTCAGTACGACGTCGAGCTGGTACTGGCGAGCGACGCGCCCCCCGAGCAGATGATGCAGACGGTGGGCCAAGTACTCGCCGCGGGTTGGCAGAGCGGCAAGTTCCTCTACGTCGACACCGACCTGAAGATCGATCTGCCCGAAGCCCGGGTGGTGATCGATCGCGACAAGGTCGCCGATCTGGGACTCGACCTCGCGACCGTCGGCCAGGAGCTCGGCACCCTGCTGGGTGGCGGGTACGTCAACCGGTTCAACTATTTCGACCGCAGCTACAAGGTCATCCCGCAGATCGGCGACGACCGGCGGACGACCGTGGCACCGCTGCTCGATCTCAAGATCAAGACGCCATCGGGGCGGCTCGTCCCGATCTCGACGTTCACGCACATCGAGTCGACCACCGCGCCGCGCTCGCTCAACCGGTTCCAGCAGCGCAACGCCGTCCGCATTTTCGGCGGCGTGAAGCCCGGCATCACCAAAGAAGAGGGGCTGCGCGTCCTCGAGACCGCGGCCCAGGCGGTCGCGGGGCCAGGCGTCGGTCTCGATTACGCCGGCGAGTCACGCCAGATCCGGCTCGAAGGGGCGGCGCTCACGGTGACCCTCGGCTTCGCCGTGATCCTCATCTATCTCGTGCTGGCGGCGCAGTTCAAGAGCTTCCGCGACCCGCTGATCGTGCTGATCGGCTCGGTGCCGCTCGCGATCTCCGGGGCGCTGGTATTCAGCTTCCTCGACCTCACGACGATCAACATCTACTCACAGGTGGGGTTGATCACGCTGGTGGGACTGATCGCGAAGAACGGCATTCTGATCGTGCAGTTCGCCAATCAGCTCCAGTCCAAAGGCGTGGCGAAGCTCGCCGCGCTGCGCGAAGCGTCCCTCACCCGCTTGCGGCCCGTGTTGATGACGTCGGCCGCGACGGTGTTCGGCCACCTCCCGCTCGTGTTCGCGACGGGGCCGGGCTCGGCGGCGCGCAACAGCATCGGCACGGTGCTCGTCGCCGGGATGACGGTGGGGACGCTCTTTACGCTGTTCGTCGTTCCGGTCTTCTACTCGCTCATCGCGGCCGAGCACAAGCCCAGCCCGGTGGACGAAATCGAGCCGGCCCTGCTGCAGCCGGCGTTGGCACAGGAGGCGTCCCTTGCGTAAGGCAATCCTCTGGGGGTTCGCGGTGCTCTACGGCTGCGCCGTGGCCCCTTCCTATAGATCGCCGGCGGTCCCGCCGCCGGCCCAGTTCCGGGCGGTGGCGGATTCTGCGCCGGCCCCGGCGTACGTGGCGCCGGCTGCGGATGCGGCGTCGTTGCCGAAGACCGATGACGCGGTCGCCGGTACGTCATCGGACTACTGGGACCAGCTGGGCGACACCACACTCTCCCGCCTGATTCACGAAGTGGCACAGGCGAATCTCGACGTGCAGGCGGCGCGGGCGCGCGTCAATGCCGCCAATTCCGATCGCGTGCGCAGCCTGTTGGATCTCACCCCGTCCGCTACGGTGTCGGGCGGCTACGCCAGGCAGCGCTACTCTGCCTCGTCGTTCCCCGGCGCGACGGGTGTGCTCCCGGACCAGACGATCTGGAGCACGAGCGTCGACGCTTCCTGGGATCTGGACCTGTTCGGCCAGATCCGGCATGGAGTGCAGGCGCGCGGCGCGCTGCAGGACGTCGCCGAGGAGCAGGCGCGCGACGTGCAGGTGTCGCTCACCGCCGAGCTGGCGAGCGCGTACTTCGAGCTGCGCGGAGCGCAGGAGCAGCTCGCCGTGGCGCAGCAGAACGCCGACAACCAGAAGAAGACGCTCGAGCTCACCCGGCAGCGTGCCAGCGCGGGACGCGGCAGCGCGTTCGACACCGAGCGGGCGCAGGCGCAGCTCAGCTCCACCCTCGCAACCATTCCGGCGCGGGAAGCGCAGGTGGCGGCGGCGCAGTATCGAATCGGGACGCTGGTCGGCCGCTCGCCGACCGCCGTCGCGCAGGAGCTGGCGCAGGCGGCTCCGTTGCCTGCGCTCCCTGAAGTCACGACGATCGCGAACCCGGAAACCGTAGTGCGCTACCGGCCCGACGTGGCGGCGGCAGAGCGCTTCGCCGCCGCGCAGGGTGCGCTCGTCGGAGCGGCGAAGGCGAGCTATTTGCCGCAGATCACGATCGGGGCCAGCGCGGGTTATCTCGCCCCCCAGTTCAGCGCGGTGGGCGACCGCGCGACGATGCGCTACGTGATCGGTCCGGTCGTCACCTGGCCGGGGCTCAACCTCGGCCGGGTGAAGGCGGAGGTCGACGCGGCATCGGCCCGGGAGCAGGCCGCACGAGCACAGTACAGTCAGGCGGTACTCGCAGCCGTGCAGGATGTCGAGACGACGCTGAGCCGCTATCGCGCCGCGCGTGTCCAGGTGGAGCGGCTGCAGGAGGCGAGCGCCGCGAGCGAGCGGGCAGCGGAGCTGGCCCGGCTACGCTACACCGAGGGCGCGACGGACCTGCTCGCGGTGCTGGATGCGCAACGCACCGAACTCGAGGCACAGGATCGGCTGGCGCAGGGTCGCACCGAGGCGGCGACGGCCTACGCCGAGTTGTACAGAGCGGTTGGAGGCTCGACCCACTAGGCGTGAATCCGTGACGGGTGTCCGGTGTAACATGGTGACCTGCGGCTGGAGGCACCGTTGCGCACGGAAGGCTTCGTCGCACTGACGATCGCGCTGGTGGCATGCGGTGGTGGGGGTGGCGGAGGCGGGGGCGGAGGTGGGGGAGGAGGCGGCGGAGGGAGTGGCGGCGGCGAACCGGGAGTCCGTGTCGTGGACATGGTCCCGACCACGCTCTCCGGTGAGACGAACCAGGACGCCGAGCCGTTCCTCGCGGTTCACCCCACGAACCGCGGCATCATGGTGGCCTCGGTGTTCACACCGAACCCCGCGGGCCCGTCGAGCACGACGGCCCCGATCTACGTCACCGACGATACCGGCAAGACGTGGTCGCTCCGTGCCACCGTGCCCAGCGCCGTCACGACGGCCGACATGACCGAGGCGTACGACGGCGGCAGCGGCGACCTCTTCGCCGGGATCCTCCAGTCGACTGGTTCCCTGTCGTTGAACGAGCTCGTGACCCACGACGCCCTCTCGACCACGCCGATGACCGTGCAGGCGTCGCGGTCCAACGTCGATCAGCCGTTCACGCGTGCGATCACGGTCGGTGCCGCGGATCGTGTCTACATCGGGATGAACGATTTCAACGCGACGCCGTCGGATCGGACGGCCACCGTGGACGTCTCCCTCAACGGCGGCGCATCCTACGCCGCGGTGCGAATCGAGGGACGCAGCACCGGCTCGGCGGGACAGAACGGCCCCTCGATCCGGCCGGCGACAGCCGCCGACCGCACCGTCTACGTCGCCTATTTCGGCTGGCGCAGCTTCACGAACGGCGTCGCCACGAGCGACGTCGTGGTCGTGCGCGACGACAGTGGCGCTGCCCGGACCACCAAGTTCCGTGACCTGACGGACCCCGGCGACCATCTCCCGGGCCGGATCGTGGTACACAACGTCGCGATCCCGTTCTCGAACGCTTCGACACTGGGCCAGGAACGAATCGGATCCACCCTCTCGATCGCCGTCGATCCGAACCACAGCGAACAGGTGTACCTCGCCTGGGCCGACCGCGTCGGGAACGGCGATATCTATACGATCCACCTACGCCGTTCGACCGACCGGGGCGTCACGTGGAGCGGCGACCTGCGCACCATCACCAATGCCACCAACGCGAGCCTCGCCGTGGCGGACAACGGCACGGTGGGCTTTCTCTATCAGCAGGTCACGGGGAGCGGCAGCTCCAGCCGGTGGGAGAACCGCTTCGAGCGCTCGAAGGACGGGTTCGCGACCGACAGCATGATCGTACTGTCGACCGCATCGGCCAACGCGCCGGCGGTACAGTTCCTCCCCTATCTGGGCGATTACACCGGTCTCGTCGCCGTCGGGGCGGAATTCCGCGGAGTCTTCTCCGCCAACAACACCCCCGACCAGAGCGACTTTCCCCAGGGAGTCGTGTACCAACGAGTGGCGGACTTCACCGCCCACACGCTGGGGGACGGCTCCGGCGGGACGGTCGCCGTGTCGATCGATCCTTTCTACTTCAGCGTCCCGGTGCTGCCATGAGACGACTCACGACGCTCGTGCTGGCGGCCTTCCTGCCCATTCACGCCGCGTGCGCCCAGCAGCCCCAGGTGGCGACGGTGCGGCGGGCCAATATCGTATTCGTGGGGACCGTGACGGCGGTGGGGGCATCCTCGTTCCCCGGAGTGGCGGCCACGCCCCGGACGCTCGTGGTCCGCGTCGAAGACGTACTCGACAAGCCGGCCGCGCTGCGGCTTGCGGCGGGCGATTCGGTCACCGTCGAGGCGCAGGACAGCACGCTCGCGCGTGGCGCGCGGGCGACGTTCTATACGACCGGGTGGGTATTCGGCCGCGGAGTCGCGCTGCGGGAGGTGGCTCATGAGACGATGCCGGCGCAAATGTCGCTCGCCGCGCGACGTGATTCCTTCCGGCAGCTGCAGCGTCAGGTGACGGACTCGACGCTCGCCGAGCGGGTGCGCCAGGCCGACATGATCGTCCTGGGCCGGGTCGAGTCGATCCGAGAGCCGACCCTGCTGGCGCAGCCGCGCCGCCGCATCACGGAGCACGACCCCGACTGGCAGGAAGCGGTGATCGCCGTCGACTCGATGATCAAGGGTCCGGCGAGCGCGCGCGTCGTGGTACGGTTCCCTCGCTCGCAGGACATCGCCTGGCACAGGCTTCCGAAATTCACTGCCGGCCAGGCGGGGACGTTCCTGCTGCGGCGCGACACCTTGTCGGGGTCGCCCCGGGCGATGATGGCGGGCCGGCAGGTGACGGCCTACACCGTAATCGCCGAGACCGACGTGCTCTCCACGAGCGACGCCCCGCGCGTCCGGGCGCTCGTGCGGCCCTGAATCCTAGGCCAGCGGCTTTCCCCCAAGGGCCCCCAGGAGCTTTGCCCCGTCGGGGCTGCCGAGGCCGGTGCACGGGTCCCAGCCGGCGGCGGCGTTGTACCCGCCGTTACTCCCGCGCGTAATGTCGTGGAACGCCGAGCCCGGACCGGCTGAGTAGAGAAGTGGGTTGAGCAGGCCCGCCGGTTGCGACAATGCCTGATTGATGACCGCGATGAGACCGGCCCAGAGCGGAGCGACGGCGCTCGTTCCGCCGATGACCACGGTCGATCCGGCGACGACGACACTGTAACCCGTCGTCGGGTCCGCGTCGCCAGCGACGTCCGGGACACCGCGGCCCGGCTGGCCGTCGGGTGCAGCGGGGACGTGCGCGGCCTGTTGCCAGTCGGGCAACGGGAACGTCTGGCTCACCCCGCCCCCGGTGGCTCCCTCGTTGCTCGCCAGCTCGTTCCACGCCGTCTCCGCGGTGATCGTCGCACCGGACGCCTGCAGTGTCGTCCCCCCGCATCCGGTGACGTGTGGGCTGGACGATGGGAAGTCGACGGTCAGGCGGCCATTGGGGTCGCCGTCGGTGGCGCCGTTATCTCCTGAGGCCGCGAGCACCGTGATCCCCATCGCCGCCGCATCCTGACAGGCGGCGTCGAACGATTGCATCGCCGCTTGCGTCCAGGTGTTTTCCGGCCCACCCCAGCTGATCGAGATGACGCTCGGCTTCAGCGTGGTATCGTGGATCGCCGTGGTCAACGCGTCGAGAAACCCGCGGTCGGTGTTGGGCGCGAAGTAGACGCCAATCGCGGCCTGCGGCGCCACCGCGCCCGCGATCTCGATGTCGAGGGCGACTTCGCCATCGGCGCCGTTTGGATCACCGGTCGGCGCGTTGGCTGCTCCATCCACCGAGATCGCGCTCACCGTCGGGGCGGCGAGCCCCAGGCTGCCGAAGAAGGAATCGAGATCCTTCGCCTGGTATCCGCCGCCCAGCTCGAGTATCGCCACGGTCTGCCCGGAGCCGTCGAGCCGTGCGGGAAAATCGTAGGCCCGGGCCACTGCCGGCGGAGGGAATCCCGCGGCGCCCGCGGCCCGGCGGATCCGGAAGTGCGGTTTCGCCTGGGGACGGTTGTCGAGACCGAAGACTCCTTCGATCACCGGCGCCAGCTCGGTGGGGATCGTCAGCGGGCCGACGCGGCAGCGATACGAGCCCGCCGGATGTTCATAACGTCCCAGATCCACCTCGAAGGCGCGCGTGAAAGCAGCAACGGTTCCCGACAGGACGACGCTGCGACGGCCCGCATGCTCGCTCACGACCTGGAGCCCGAAATCCGCGGCGAACTTGCGTATGCTGGCGAAGTCGGCGGGCCGAGCGCCGTGGGCGCTGGCGAACGCTTCGCGGGACAGGGGTGGCCGCTCGCCGGGCAAGCGCCGCGCCAGCTGCATTACGTCCGGGTACTGCCCCGGCTGCGAGCGGCGGCGCACGACGACAGTCACGTCCACCCGCTCCTGGGGATCCGCCGGGCCAACCCGGCGGGCGCCGGCCAACGGCGCGCGCTCGCTGCGCGCGAGGGTGATGCGATTCTTCTGAGGACGCTTCGGGGAGGTCATGGCATTCTCCCTCAGAGTACCGTGTGAGTCGTGAGGTCGACCGTGACGACATCGATCGTCGGCGCGGGGGTGGTGCTGCCGACCGGATGGAATTCGATCCGCAGCTGCTTCGCGGTCGCCGTAATCCGCAGATACCCGTAATGCATGTGGTCGAACATGCTGAGGACGAGCCTGGTCGCGTCGACGGCCGGCTTCGAGTCGAGATACGTGACGTTTGCGCCCTTGGAAGGATCCGCGGGCGTCACGCCGCCGCGCGATTGCACCATCGGAACGACGTTGTGCCCGCCGTCGCCGCAGACAATGAACGGTACGGTGAACACCTTCCCTCCAAAGTTTATGCTGCGCGTGTAGCGCTGATAGTTGTGGGCGTGGCCCGACAGGACCGCGTGCGGGTAGACGCCCTGGGCCTGGCAGATCATGTCGATCTCGCGCAGCATCGTGGAGCTCGAGCTGTGGTTACCGCCGGCTCCCCCCGACTGCGCCGGCGGCCGGTAGGTGAATGGAGGATGATGCGTCGCGATCAAGAGCGCCCCGCGGTATTGCTCGGTCTTCACGCGCCGCAGCTGGGCGGTCAGGTACGCGAGCTGGAAATCGGGAACCCCCTTCCACTTGCCGTTCTCGCTCGAAATGACGCCCGGGTCTTCCAGGGCGTTGCTGAACAGGCCGATGACCCGGACGAACGGGGCGTCGAAGGTGAAGTACACGCCCGGCTGCGTCATCGCCGTGCGGTGCAGTGAAGCCGCTTCCTGGGTGAGCACCGGCTTGGCCGCGCAGAAGTTGCGGGTGAATACCGTCAGCGGTGTCTTCGTGACCGGGGTGTTCGGAATCACGAATGAATCGTGGTTCCCGGGAATGGCGACGATCGGCGCCGGGTAGTTGCGGAACGGCTCGTAGAACTGGTCATAGTAGTACTGCGACTCGCCGAAATCGTAGACGACGTCCCCCACGTGGAAGAGGAAGGCGGGGCGATTGGCCGGCGCGGAGGTGTGGAAGTCGTCGGTGAGATGGTCCGCCACGCTGATCTCGTTGCCGTACTTCTTGACGTTCGATGCGCCGGTGTCGCCCGCGCAGTGAAACACGATCTGACCGGCGTTCTGGATGCTCTGCACCACCGCGGGCCCGTGGGCGCCGAGCGCCGTTTCGAGTGTGTACAGGTCGTCCGGCTTGCCGCGGGCCACATTGAAGCCCACGACGTCCTTGGTGAGGAGCTGCTGGATCTGCTTGTAGAGCTGGCTGTCGGAAGGGTGCGGGGTGGTGAACACCGTGGGATCGGGAGTGGGAACGCCTTCCGAAAAGACAGGCTCGCCGAATATCGGCTGGACGAGCGGCGTGTTGGGCTTGCGCGGCATGGGATGGATCTCCTCGCGCTATGGGAAGCACCCGAAGGTGGCCGGTGAAGTCCGAGGTTCTTTTCTGAGACCGAGGCGGTCGTGGTGGAGTCACCAGGGGCGGTGGCGAAAGTCGAGGGGCGGCGTTAAGTCCTCACCCATGACCAAACCGATCGTCCTCCTCGCCGCCCTCCTTCCTGTCCTCGCCGGCATCGCTCGTGCCCAGTCCACCGACACGGAGCGCGAAGCCGCCGCGGGCATCCTGAAACGGATCGACTCCCTCGAGGCCCGGTTGCGCCCGACGGAGACCGCCCAGCGGCTCGTCGCCAGGGCCGACCCGGCGCGCGATCGCGTGCTCTCCCGGGTCGCCGCGCTCTGGAGCGGCGGACTCGAAGGGGTGTCCGACTGGATCGGTCACCACCCCGAGGTCGGCTGGCACGAGTTCCTGGCGGTCGACACGCTGACCGCCCTGTTGCGCGGCTACGGCTTCACGGTCGACAGCGTCGCGGGGATGCCGACGGCGTTCGTGGCGACGTGGACCTCGCCGGCCGGCGCCGGTGGTCCGACGCTCGGCCTCATCGCCGAGTATGACGCGCTGCGCGGCACCCAGGGCGACTTTCACGGCGATCAGCACAACGCGCAGAGTCCCGTGGCGTTTGCCGCGGCCAAAGCGCTCGCCGAATACATGGGAAGCGCCAAGGTCCCCGGGCGCGTCATCGTGTATGGGACGCCGGCCGAAGAAGTCGATCCGCCGGCGAAGTACATCCTATGGAAAGCGGGCGTGTTCAAGGGCGCCGACATCCTGGTGCGCAGCCATTCCATGGACCACACGCAGCGCGACCGCCCGGGCTTCGGGGTCTGCTGCCTCAACATCGACGCCGTGAAGTACACCTTCACCGGCCGGCCCGCGCACCAGCTCACCGCCTGGAACGGCCGCAACGCCCTCGAGGGCGCGGTGCAGTTCTACTCCGCCGTCGATCATCTGCGCTCGACGTGGCGGCCCGAGCACCGGGTGCAGGGCGTGATCCCCGAGGGCGGCATCGCGCCCAACGTCGTGCCCGATCACACCGTCGTCGACTACTTCATCCGCTATCCCGACGAGGTGTACCTGGAGCACATCTCCCACATGATGGACGACGCCGCGAAGGGCGCGGCGCTCGAGTCCGGCACCGACGTGCAGATCACGCGGTACGGCGAGTATCGCGACGGCATCACCACGGCGATGCTCTCGGAGTTGTGGTGGGCGTACGCCCAGAAGCTCGGCGCGCCGGGACTCGTGGAGGAGAAGAGCCGCCCCTCAGGCTACGAGGAGACGGGGTTCGTCAGTCGAGAGATCCCGGGGATCGGGATCACGGTGAAGAGCTCGAATTTCTCCAATCACACCTACGGGATGCGCGACGACACCTTCGCTGAAATCGGCCACCATGCGTTCCTGCTCGACGCGCAGATCGAGGCGGCGGTGTTGTACAACTTCCTCACGTCACCGGATTTCCGTCGCGCGGTGCAGGAGGAACAGCACACCCTGGCGGGGCTGCAGGATCAGTACCTGACGGCGTTACGAACCGTGTATGGGCCGGAGATCGGTGCAGACACGGCCTTGTCGCGGCAGAGCAGGATGGAGATTCAGATCCCTCACGTAGATCGGCCGAAGCCCTAGCTCAGACCTCCATCTGGCTCCCCCTCTCCCGAAGGGAGAGGGGGTAGGGGGTGAGGACCAGCGTGGAAGGGGCTAGGACTTCCGAAACATCCAGTAGAGCAGCCCGTTCAGGTCCGCCAACCCCACGCTCACCGCGAGCTGCCCGGCGTCGTTCACCACGGTGCGATTGCCGGGGAGCACGCGGACGCCGACGCGCAGCTTGTCGGCGAGGAAATAGAAGGAGACGGGGAACGACACCTGGTGGCCGGAGTAGGGCCCCAACGGGTCGCGCTTCCAGCGCCCGAAGAGCTCTACGCCCGTCTCGATCCCGGAGAGCACGGGGCTGGTCTCCTTCCAGTGCAGCACCGGCCCCGCCACCCAGTAGTAACGGTCCACGTCACTCGCGGCTGTCTGGATCAGGTGCAGCGGAGCGACCTCGGGGGTGAACGCGAGAGTGTTGCTGATGTGCCAGGTGGGCCGGTACCCGAATTCGAGCCCCTGGCTGCCGACGTTGATACTCACGTAGTTGGGGACGAAGCTCGCGAGCCAGTTCCTCCCCGATCCATGCGGCACCGATGACGTATTCGGCTCGAAGCCGCGCCGGTAGCGGTACGCCGTGCCGGATTGAAAGATCACTTCGGAGATCGTCGCGAGGCCGGTCCAATCCTTCTCGCCGGCCTGCTTGCGCGCCAGCTCGACGTGCCAGAGCTGGTGCAGCAACAACCCCACCTTGTCGGCCAGAAAGTGGTCGGGGCGCCGCACGAATCCCACGAAATCCTGGTCCCCTTCGCAGCGCACCGGTGAGGTCGGCCAGTCTTTCGGGAAACACGGCGCGGCCGGTCCGTCGAGTCGGGTAAGCGCGTCTAACACCGTGTCGCTCGCGAAGCGCCGCAGCATTTCGCGCAGGCCGTTATGGCACAGCGCGACCACGATCAGATCGCCGGTGTGGCACCGCTGGTTGTCGAACGCCGAGTCGGCGAGGAACCGGTTTGCCTGCACGAGTCCGAACAGCAGTGTGGTCCGCGGCGGGGCTCCTCGAGCGAGTCGAGGCGCCGCGGCGGCGCCCGGGTACTCCGCCGCATAGAACGCCTCGAGCAGCATGCGCGGCAGCGAATCCGGCCCCCCGAAGTCCAGGTTGCGCGTTTCCACCAGCCTGCCAAGCCGGCGCGAGACGCACATCGAGTCTACCCCACGTGCCGCAGGGCACCCCTCGGCGGCGAAGAAGGCGAGGGCGTCGTAGACGCCGACGTAGAAGTCGTATTCGCGGAACGGTCTCCCGAGAAACGCGGCGAAGTTGCCGAGCTGCTCGCCGACGAGGGCGAAACGCCGGTCGGTGATCTTGATGTTGCCGCGCACGAAGACGTTCGGCGCCCGGGCGAGCAGGCGCGCGAACGACTGCGCTTCGTATTGCCGGGCGGCGGGGACCGCCCCACCAAAGAGATCGAGCAGCGCCGCGATTCCGCCCGTGGCGGGCGGCGGGTTCGAGTCGGCGCGGGCGCGCTCGACCGCGGCGAGACGCCCGCGCGCCGCGTCGGGATCGATGAAAATCATGATCGCGGAGCTGTCCGCGCGGTCGGGCTGCTTCCACACCTCCTCGTTGTACAGCCCCGCGGCCAGATCGATCGGGTTGTTGTCAAACAGGCCGCCGTCGGAGAAGAGCGCGGAGTCGTGCGGCTGGCCCGCGCAGTCACCGTGCGGCTTGTCCTGGTACCGGAGCGACACGGGGGCGAACGCGCCCGGGAACGCCGAAGACGCCTCGATCAGCGAGAACACGTGACTCGGCCGTACGACATCGCCGCAATCCGGGAGCAGGATCATGGCGCCAAGCTTGCCGCTGTCCCGGAGTTCGGGAGGCGGCGCGAGAAAGAGCAGCGAGTCCCCCCGCCGAGTGAGGGCGACCGCCGCGGCGTAGCGCTGTGTCAACGCCCGGATGCCGTTCGAAATCGCGATGGTGTCGGGAGCGACCCGGGTGATCGTGACGCCGATCGGGATGTCGCAACCGCCGGGCGAGCCAGTCCGCGGCAGGTTGCGCATCGCGGCCTCGATCGTGTCGAACAGCACGCGATGGAAGTAGCGCCGCGAGAACAGCGCCCGGGTGGTGTCACGTTGATCGTATCGCTCGAGGGGAAAGAGCTGATCGAAGCCGGTCCGCACCCAGATCTTCCAGAAGAGACTCGATTCCGGCGGCGTGGGTGCGTCGGTGCGGCACCATTCGATCGCGGCGAGGAAACCGTTGATGTTTCCCGCCGATGCTCCCGCCGCGGTGCGGAGGTGATACCACGGAAGGTTCCAGGCTCTGCGCAGGGAATCGCTGGCGGTCTGCTTGAAGACTTCGACCAGGCCCCAGTTGACGCCGGCCTCGTAGGAGCCGAGCGACACGCCGCCCGAGAGGGTGAGGATGACGGGAACGCGCTCGGCGTCACGCTGCGAGAGTGATTGCCCCTGGAGGTCGCCGACAACCAACGCGAGGACGAGGAGCGCGAGCATGACGTAAGCTACAGCCGCTTGACCTCGAATCGACTAGGATTCCACACCTTGTAGCTTCACCCGCGGTAGCGGTCCTTCCAGAGCGATTAGAGCCGTGGTAGCTACTGGATGACGACGGGGACCGGTACGTTGCTACCCGATTCGAGTGTGCCGTTGCCCAGCTGACCGACGTTGTCGGCACCCCAGCAGTACGCCGTACCAGTTGCAGTAACCCCGCACGTGACGCCGAGACCCCCGTCAGTTCCTCCGACACTGATCATCGCGAAGGTGAGCCCCCCAGTGACCGGGTTGGGCACCGTCCGATCAAGCCCTGTTGTGTTGCCGAGGCCCAGTTGGCCCACAAAGTCGTAGCCCCAGCAGTATCCCGCACCTGCTGTCGTCAGCCCACAGGCATAGCCGTTTGTGGCATCCGCCGCACTCGTCATGCTGAACGTCAGTCCACCCGAGACCGCAGCCGGAGCCGTGCTATACAGTGTTGCTTTGCCGTTGCCGAGCTGCCCGTAGTAGTTGTCGCCCCAGCAGTAGGGAGCGCCCCCCGTCGCGACGGCGCAGGTGTGCCCCTCACCGGCGCTGATCGAGGTGAACGTCAATCCGCCGGTCACCGCAACCGGAATCGTAGTGGCCGTCGTGGTGTCATCGCCCAGCTGCCCGGCGGAGTTTCCACCCCAGCAGTATGCGACGCCGGCATGCGTGATCGCGCAGGTGTGATACGTTCCAGCGTCAATCGCGACGAAAGACAGCCCGCCAGCGACGGCCACCGGTTTCGTACTGCAGGGGATAACCGAGCCCCCCGGGATGGAGCACTGATCCGGTCCCGTCGTTGAGCTGTCGCCGAGGGCCCCGTAGAAAGCATCGCCCCAACAGTACGCTGCACCATTGCCCGTCAGGCCGCAGGCGTGGGTAGTACCGGCACTGATCGTTGTGAACGTGAGGCCACCGGCAACCGCGATCGGCTTTCTGCTACAGGGATAGGAGCTATTCACAAGAATGGGGCAGGCGTCGAGTCCGGTCGTTCCGGCACCGAGCTCTCCTTCCATGTCCGCACCCCAGCAGTAGGCTGCGCCGCCGGTCGCGACGCCACACGCAAAGGAGCCCCCGGCGCTCACTGAGGAGAACCGCAATCCGCCTGCCACCGGCGTCGGCGTCATGCGACACGGGAAGCCACACGCCGTTCCCGTCGAGTCGTTGTCGCCGAGTTGGCCCCCATCGTCGGATCCCCAGCAATACGCCGCACCGGTGGTGGTGACACCGCAGGTGGAAAATCGTCCAACAGTGATCGTGGCAAACCGGATAACGGATGACTTGGATGGCTGCGTGGGAGACTGACCGCCGCACCCCACCAGGAGGACCGCAGCGCCAAGTGCGTTTCGCAACCCACCGCTGCGGTCGTGGATCATCGCAGTCCTCAACACTATGCTGCTTCGCATCTGGTCGCTATCAGACGGAGGACAATGTCACTCGGGCCACTCCTGTCCGCCATGTCCGTCGCGGTATGCCTCGCGCCACACCTTCTGTGAGCTCGGCCCGAGATGTTCGAAGAAGGGCTCGAGACCGGCGTCGCCGAGCTCCAGACTCTCGATGAGGTCCTGCAACAGGCCGACGGCGACCGAGCGGGCGACGTGCAACCGGCGCCGCGAGGCGTACTGCTCGAGCGCTTCGAAGAAATCCGCCAGCGCCGCCCACTCCCCGCGGGCGGCCAGACCTGCGACCTGCTCCGACAGCAGCACGATATGGATATCGGGGCCGTCGGACTCGTAGTGAACGCTGGTACGATAGGCCGCCCAGCGCGCCTTGTAAGGGGCAACTGCCCCCGCAAGACGGCTGATGATCGTCTCTCGAGAACGGGACCGTGAGGCCATGACTACCGGCTGCTTTTTGAGCAAAGCCGATGCCATAGCCCCCTTTTACGGCTTCCCGCTGGGCCGCTGCTGCGGTTTCTTCTGCGGCGCCGCCTGCGCCGGCGGCGCGGACTTTGGCTTCGGTGCTGCCTGCGCCGGCCGCCGGTCCGGCGGATCTTCCGGATCCCGATGTGGCCCCGCCGGCTTTCCCTTCCGCAGGTTGTCCCGCTGCGCTGGCTCGAGCGGCCGCCCCGGATCCGTCTGCCACCCTTTCTGGCGGGTCGGGAACGGCAGCGCCTGCGGCGCCGGTGGATTGCGCGCGATCACCCGCGGCGGCACGCGTCGAGTGGGCTGCGCCGGCGCGGTGGGCTTCGGAGCCGGCGCCGCCACGGCGGGACGGCGCCACGGCGCGACCTGAATCACCGGCCGCGGCACCGCTGGAGCTTTCGGCGCCGGCCGGCCGCCAGCGACCGCGCGCTGCACCGGCGAAAACCGCGGATGCGCGATGATCTGCGCCCGGTTCACATCGTCGCTCGTCACGCGGACCGTCCGCCGTCCGACTGCTTCGCCGCGCTGGAACGTCGCGATCGGAACCGCCGTCACCTGCGGGCGATTCATGTAGTGCACGTCGCGGATCGGCACCCTGGGGATGTCGGGATTCACCCGGTCGCGATAATCAGGCCCGTGGTGATACCAGGGGTGATACGGCTCGCGCGGCCCCAGCGGGAACCACGCCTGCACCCCTACGCGGCCGACGGTTACGAAGACCACGAGCGCCGGCGCGTAACAGGGGTGCCGCCGCCGCGGACCGGGGACCCAGCCCCAGCGAGAATGCAGGTACGCCCAGCGCCCGTAGTGAAACGGCGCCCACCCCCACGGCGCGTCGTCCACCCAGGTCCAGCCCCACGGCTCGATCCACACCCAGCGGCCAAACCGGTACGGCGACCATCCGACGATCACCGTCGTCGGATACCATACGGGTCCGTAGTCCGCGTCGGTCTCCCAGCTGCCCGCGCGGTCGAGCTCGTCGTAACCGGGCACGTCGCGCCCCACGTACTGCGCCGACGCCGATGAGCCGAGCGGCTGATCGCGCTCCGCGCTCCAGCGGTCGAAGTCATCCTGAGGTGGGAACGGGACGCTGGCGACGCGGATCGGCTCCGAGCCTGCCAGCCGCAGCGCATCACCGCGGTGCAGCGATTGCGACGTCTCACCGGCCGCCACGTCGATCAGCCCGCTGTCGACCGAGACGGTGGTCGCATCGTCGCGCTCCGAGACGTCGATGCGATACGCCCCGGGCTCGCGCAACAGCAACGCGCCGTTCGGCGTGTCCACCTCGATCGAGTCGCTATCCGACATGTCGTAGACGCTCACGCGCAACGTCCCCGTGGCGAGGCTCACCTGCAGGAAGTCGTCCGTCAGCGTGGAGACCGTCAGGTCCGCCACGCCGTTGATCCGCAGCGTGCAGTCGCCCACCTGGATCTCGGCGCGTCCACCCTCCTCGGCGTAGAGGCGATCGCCCGAGGTGAGCGCGTAGTTGATCGACGCGTCGCTCCAGGAGCCCGCTCCCGTCTCCCCCGAAGCCTGGAATGACACACTCCCTTCGAGCAGCGAGACCCGGGCCGCTCGTCCGGGAGGGTCGCCGGAATCCGTTGGGGCCACGGTGGCCTGTGCGGGGGCGCCCTGCAGCAGGAGGAGAGTCGCGATGGTGAGCATATGAAGCCATCCCTTGGGAGACAGGGCAGCGTAGTACTACCACGCTGAAGTCTGGATGATTTGTGAGTGAGACTCCTGGTAGGCACGAGGCTTACGCCGACACCAAAATCGTTGCAAATAGGAGCGTGCAAACGTTCGCGCTTCGGAGCTCCGGCGGGCTGACCCTGCGCGTGACCGACTACGGCTGCATCATCATGTCGCTCCTCGCTCCCGACCGCGACGGCCACACGGCCGACATCGTCCTCGGTTACGACTCACCCGCGGACTACCAGCACGACCCCCGCCCCCTCGGCGCCGTCATAGGCCGCTGCGCCAACCGCATCTCGAACTCGAGCTTCACCCTCGACGGCAGAACCCACCGTCTCACTCCCAACGTGGGGCGCCACCACCTGCACGGCGGGAGAAAGGGCTTCGACAAGATCGAGTGGCAGGGGAAGCCGTTCGCGGGCGACAGCACGTCGGGGGTGGTCTTCGAGTACACGAGCCCGGACGGCGAGGAGGGATACCCCGGCACGCTGCAGTGCCGGGTCACGTACACGCTGACCGAGAAGAATGAGGTGATCGTCGATTATTGGGCGACGACGGACAGGCCGACGCCCGTCAACTTGACGCAGCACAGCTACTTCAATCTCCGGGGCCGCGGCGCTGGGGATGTGCTCGGCCACGTGCTGTACGTCAACGCGGACCGGTTCACGCCGCTGGACAGGGAGCTGATCGTCACGGGGGAGATCGCTTCCGTGCGTGGCACGGCGTACGACTTTCGCAGCCTGACGTCAATTGGTGCCCGGGTTCCGGGGTCCGGGTACGACATCAACTATGTCCTGAACGGCCGCGGGCCAGGACTCATCCACGCCGCCCGCGTCGAGGAGCCCGACTCCGGCCGCACGCTCGATGTCCACACCACGGAGCCCGGCATGCAGCTCTACACCGGTGACGGCTCGGCCTTCTGTCTCGAGACCCAGCACTTCCCCGACGCCGTGAATCATCCGGACTTTCCTTCGGTCATCCTCCGCCCCGGCACGGAGTACCGTTCTCGCACGATCTTCACATTCGGTGTATCTCACCGATGACCGACAACCGATAAGACATGGAACGCATCCACCTCGGCGCCATCGACTACACCCTCCTCGTCATCTATTTCGCCTTCGTGCTGGGGATCGGCTGGGTGCTGCGCCGGTTCGTTAAGAGCAGCGAGGACTTCTTCCTCTCGGGCCGATCCATCCCCGCCTGGATCGCCGGCCTCGCCTTCATCTCGGCGAATCTTGGCGCACAGGAAGTGATCGGCATGGGCGCCTCCGGCGCCAAGTACGGGATGATGACGTCGCATTTCTACTGGGTCGGCGCCATCCCGGCGATGGTGTTCGTCGGCGTTTTCATGATGCCGTTCTACTACGGCTCGCGCGCCCGCTCCGTCCCGGAGTACCTGAAGCTGCGCTTCGACGAGAAGACCCGCGGCTTCAACGCGATCACGTTCGCCGTCATGACGACGTTTTCGTCGGGGATCTCGATGTACGCCCTCGCGAAGCTGCTGGAGCTGGTGCTCGGCTGGAACTTCAACACCAGCGTCCTGTTGTCGGGTGTCATCGTATTGGTGTACATCTTCCTCGGCGGGCTGACCTCGGCGATCTACAACGAAGTGCTGCAGTTCTTCCTCATCGTCATGGGCTTTCTGCCGCTCGTCCTCCTCGGGTTGAAGGACGTCGGCGGATGGCACGGGCTGACCGAGCGGCTCAACACCGTCGCCATCAACACCGGTTTCGCCCCGGGCGCGTTCTCGACGTCGTGGCGGCACCTCGATTCGGCCTCCGCCAATCCGATGGGCGTCGAATGGTTCGGCATGGTGATGGGACTGGGATTCGTGCTGTCGTTCGGCTACTGGTGTACCGACTTCCTCGTCGTGCAGCGCGCCATGGCGGCCGACTCGATGGCCGCCGCCCGCCGCACCCCGCTCCTCGCCGCCTTCCCGAAGATGGTCTTCCCGTTCCTCGTCATTCTTCCCGGGATGCTCGCCATCGCGATGCACGTGACGCGCGGCACATTCCTGCCGCTCGAGAAGGACGGTACGCCGAACTTCAACCTCGCCGTCCCCGTCATGCTGGGGCACTACCTCCCCTCGGGCGTTCTGGGACTCGGGCTCACGGCGTTGATGGCATCGTTCATGTCGGGGATGGCCGGGAACGTGACGGCGTTCAACACGGTGTGGACCTACGACATCTACCAGTCCTACATCCGGCCCGGCCAATCGGACGCGCACTACCTGCGCATGGGCCACACGGCGACGGTCGTCGGCATCATCCTCTCCGTGCTGGCGGCGTACGCGACGACGCGCTTCAACAACATCATGGACATGCTGCAGCTCGTCTTCGCGTTCGTGAACGCGCCGCTCTTCGCCACGTTCCTGCTCGGCATGTTCTGGCGCCGCACCACGGGGCACGGCGCGTTTGTCGGCCTGCTGACGGGAACCGCCGCCGCGGCGATCCACCACGGCCTCACGCTGCCGCACGGCGCCGTCCCCGGCATCAAGGGAGCGTACCTCGGCGCGGTGGTGCACACCTATCCGAGCGAGATGGCGCAGAACTTCTGGAGCGCGATCTTCGCGTGGACCGCCTGCTTCACCGCCACGGTCGTGATCTCCCTCGCCACCAGGCGCAACAAGTCGGACGAGGAATTGAAGGGACTCGTCTACTCCCTCACGCCGCGCCAGCACGACGCCGACATGCCGTGGTTCAAGCGCCCGGCGACGCTGGGTGCGATCGTCCTGGTGCTCGCGCTTGTCCTGAACGTGGTCTTCTGGTGAGAAGATGAAACTGGACCTGAGATACCCGATCGGTCTTCTGTTTGCGGTATTCGGTTTGATCTTGACCGTCTACGGGATCGTCTCCGACAAGACGATCTACCAGAAATCCCTGGGGATGGACGTCAACCTGTGGTGGGGGCTCGTCCTGCTGGCATTTGGACTGGGGATGCTGTCACTGGCCGTCCGAGGTACAGGAAAGGAATAGTGCGTTCCCCCTCTCCCGCAGGGAGAGGGGGACAGGGGGTGAGGCTACTCCTCTCTCACCCGCAGCATCAACGCCGCCGCGAGCAGCAGCGACCCGCCCCCGATCAAGAGGGCGTAGATGGCTTCTTCGTGGAACAGCCGCACGATCAACCCCAGGACCGTCGCCGCGACGATCTGCGGGATGACGATGAAGAAGTTGAAGACGCCCATGTAGTACCCGAGCTTGGCGGGCGGCAGCGACCCCGTGAGGATGGCGTAGGGCATCGAGAGGATGCTGGCCCAGGCGATCCCGATGCCGACCATCGAGCCGATGAGCATGGTCGAGTTGGTGATCATCATGATCGACAGGAGGCCGATCGCCCCGCAGATGAGGCAGATCACGTGCGCCACCTTGGGGCTCGACCACTTGGCGAGCGGCGGAATGGCGAACGCCGCCAGCGCAGCGACACCGTTGTAGACGGCGAAGCACACTCCCACCCAGTTCGCCCCGTCGTTGTAGAGCGCCGAGGTCGTGTCGGTCGTGCCGTAGATGTGCTTCGTCACCGCGGCGGTCGTGTAGATCCACATCGCGAACAGCGCGAACCAGGAGAAGAATTGCGCCCAGGCGAGCTGGCGCATCGTGCGGGGCATCTCGAGCAGGTCGTTCATCATCGTGACGAAGCCGCCCGTGGTCCGGCCGCCCTGCTGCAGCGATCCGCTCACGATGTAGAGCAAGCCGACGACGCCGATCCCGATGGAGAGCACCAGCACGTGGTAGATCTCCGCCATCGCGAGGAGCCCCGCCAGCGCCACCAGGGCGAGACTGGAGACGATACCGCAGGCGAGGAGCACGGCGCCGAGAGAGAACTGGCGTTTGCCGTTCTGGGCGAACTGCTCCGGGGAACGCGGCACACTCGCGTTCGCCGCGTGCCCCTGGTTCTCGGCGAACGACGCGATCTCCTCGGGCGAGTACTCGCGCGACGAGAGCACGGTCCAGAGAACGGCGACGAAAAACACGACGGCGCCGATGTAGAAGGAGAGATGCACCGATTGCGGAATCTCTCCTGCCCCAGCCTCGTTCTTCACCCCGAAGAACCTGGTGAGCAGCCAGGGAAGCAGCGAGGCGACGACGGCGCCAGTGCCGATGAAGAAGCTCTGCAGCGCGAACCCGGTGACGCGCTGGCTCGCGGGGAGGTTGTCGCCCACGAACGCCCGGAACGGCTCCATCGAAATGTTGATCGACGCGTCCATGATCCACAGCATCCCCGCCGCGACCCAGAGCGTGGGGGAGTTGGGCATCATGACGAGCGCCAGCGAGGCGAGGATCGCACCGCTCAGGAAATAGGGACGCCGCCGCCCCAGCCGGTTCCAGGTGCGGTCCGAGAAGTAGCCAACGATCGGCTGGACGATGAGCCCCGTGACGGGCGCGGCGATCCAGAGCAGCGAGATGTTATCGAGCTTCGCGCCCAGGGTCTGGAAGATCCGGCTGACGTTGGCGTTCTGCAGGGCGAACCCGAACTGAATGCCGAGGAACCCGAAGCTCATGTTCCAGATCTGCCAGAACGAGAGCAGCGGCTTCGTCCGTACGGCGGCGGGAGATCCCATAGTAGCTCCGGTGTCGGTTATCCGGTCTTGCGGACCCGGTCGAGCGTACGGACCAGTGCCTCAATCTCTTGGTTCTCGAAGATCTCGTCGAGCAGGAGTCGCATCGGCCGTTGCCAGTTGGGGCGCACGTACGACGGCGTCCCGGGGAGGTTCACCGCCCGCTCCTCGAGCCAGAGGTCCTCGAGCCACGGCACGACGAGCGGGCTTGGGCTGCGCCCCAGCCACTCGAGCACGGCGACGAGTAGCCCCCGCGTGTCCCCGGGCGGCTTCTCGAACCTCTTGGCGAGCCACTCCGCCTGCTCGGCGCGGCTCTGCTGCTCAGCCGGCGCCCCCTCCTGCGCGAGGAGCCGGTACTGCACCCGCTCGGCGATGTCCGCCCCCGTGAGCCACCCCGCGAACGTCGGCGTGTCGTGCGTGCCGATGAGGGCCACGTCGCGGTCTGTTGGCGGTGCCGGCGGCGCGGGGGCCACGCCCTCCTTGCCTTCTTTGCCCTTCCAGTCTTGAAACTGTGCCAGGTACATCCCCCAGATCTTGTGGCGCGGCAGTGCCTCGTCGATCTCGGGGGGGACGGTGCCGAGGTTCTCCCCCACGATCTCGCAGTTGTGGCGATGCGACTCGAGCGTGAGGATCGCGAACAGCTCTTCCGCGGGATAGCTGACGTACGTCCCATCGGACATCGGCATCCCGTGGGGAATCACGTAAAGACGCGTCCACGCCATGATGTGATCGACACGCAGCACACCGGCGAGGCTCGCCTGGTGGCCGATCGAGGCCGCGAGGTAGCGATGCCCATCGAGACGCGACGCCGCCGGGAGCACCGGCGCGAACCCCCAGTCCTGCCCGCTCGGGAAACCCGGATCGGGCGGCGCACCGACCGACATCCCGTCGCAGAAGAGGTGCTGCCGCGACCAGGGGTCGTAGCCGTCGGGGTGCACCCCCACCGCCAGATCGAGTCCCAGGCGCATCCCGCGCTGGTCCAGGCGCCCGCGCAGATCGTGCAGCTGCCCCCGCACCAGCGTCTGCGCCACCAGATGAAACCGCTCCTCCACGACATCCATGTGCTCCATACCGAGCGTCCCGGCCCGCGCGGCGGCGGGCCAGTCGCGCCAGTTCCTGCCGAGTCGCTTCTGCGCACCGCGGAAATGCGCGTAACGCACCAGCTCGCCATCGCGCAGCGCGGCATCGGGCACCGGCTGGCCGGCGACCGCCGCGCGCACCTCGGCGTCGGCCCGCGTCACGTCGAGCGTCGTCACCCCATCGGTGGGTTGATGCGCAGCTCCGAGATCGAGCATCAGCTCCGACCAGAACAGGCGGCTCACGGGTGAATAGGGACTCGGCTCGGGGGGATTGGTGTTGAACGTGGGAAGGAGGGGGAGTGCGGTGACGAGATCGCCGCCGCGCTCCGAGATCCAGCGACACAGCGACTCGAGGTCCCGGAGATCGCCCACCGAGCGGCTGCGCCGCGAGCGCAGTGCCGCGAGCTCCGTCCCCACACCCCAGCTGCGGTGCGATCCTTCCCGGCGCCACGCCTCGACCGGCGCCGAAATCACGGTGCAGGTCTCGTTGCCCACGGCGAGGCGGTGGTAGCCCGTCGGGAGTTGGGTGTGGAGAGGGACGGTCTCGCCGCTCTCGAGGAGGATCTCACCTCCGGGCCCCCCCACCGCTTGCCTCACCCCCTGCCCAACCAGTTGACCGTTCCAGGCGACGATCACCGGTGGGAGCCCGCTCTTCCGCGTCGCGTGGTACTCGCGGTGCGCTTTCGCCGCGTCTGCTACCGATGTGATGGGGGCGCCGAGGGCTGCGCAGACGCGTAGCAGCGTCTCCGGGCCTACCGTGACCTTCTTGCCCAGGCCGTCGGTGTAGTGGGTGTGGACCCCGAGCTCCGCGGCGAGGACGCGGAGCGCGTGCAGCTCATCCACGATCAGTGCGCCGGGCGGATGCGGATCGCCTGACCGCCCCCGGGCGCCAGGACGACGTGGAGCCGCGTGGCGCTCGTCACCGGACGGTGCGTGATCGCCACCGGGAACGGGTTGTCGAGCCAGTTGGCCTTGGGGCCATCGGCGTAGATGTCCGCCACGTAGGCCTTCCCCGGCGTGAGGAACGACAGCGGCACGTCGAATGTGCGCGGCTGCTCGTCGGTGATCGCGCCCAGGAACCACGTCGGGCCGCCCCGCTCGCGCCGCGCCACGATCACGTAATCCCCGATCCTGCCGTCGATCACGCGCGTCGTGTCCCAGTCCACCGCAACGTCCTTGATGAACTGGAACTCCGGGTGGCCGGCGTAGTTCTCGGGAAGATCCGCCGCCATCTGGAGCGGCGAGTAGAGCACGACGTAAAGCGCCAGCTGTTTCGCCACGGTGGTGCGCACCCGTGACTCGAACGGCTGGTGGGCGTGGCCGCTCGAGCGCTCCAGGATGTCGAAGATCCCCGGCGTGAAATCCATCGGGCCGTCGAGCATCCGCGTGAAGAAGAGGATCGTCTCGTGCTCTGGGGGGTTGCCGCCGTCGCCGCTCCAGGCGTTGTACTCCTGCCCGCGGGCCCCCTCGCGCGACATGAAGTTCGGGTAGGTGCGCCGCTCCCCGGTGTCGTGCATCGGCTCGTGCGCATCGACCGCGATGTGGTGCTTCGCGGCCTCTTCTATCACGTGGCGATAGTGCTGCGCCATGAACTGCGAGTAGTGCGAGTGGCCTTCGCTCGTCCCGTCGGTGACGTAGCCGGTCTTGATCGCATCGACGCCGAGCGACTGATAGAGCGTGTAGGCGCTGTCCATCTGCCGCTCGTAGTTCTGGATCCCGCCCGATGTCTCGTTGTGCACGATCAGCCGCACCCCCTTCGACTTCGCATAGCGCGCCACCTCGGCGAGGTCGTAGTCGGGGTAGGCTTGCGTGAACGAGAACGCTTCGCGGTTCTTGATCCAGTCGCCGTCCCACCCGGTGTTCCACCCCTCCACGAGCATGCCGCCGAAGCCGTTCGCCGCGGCGAAGTCGATCATCCGTTTCGCGTTCGCCGTGGTGGCCCCGTGCTTCGGCCCCGAGCTCCACGTGTTCACGCCGAGGTGCATCCCCCACCAGATCCCGACGTACTTCATCGGCTTGATCCAGTCGGTCGATGGCAGGACGTTCGGGGGATTGAGGTTCAAGCCGAGAACGGAGGGGGCGAGGTCCGTGACCTTGTCGGCGATCTGAATCGTGCGCCACGGCGTTGTGAACGGCGTCATCACGCGCGCTTTCACGCCATCGGCCAATGGCGCGAGGGCTACACGCAGCGTGTGGCTTTCCATGCGTGGCCCCGCGAGGAACATGCGCGCGTAGTTGTCGAGGTCCGCCTCGTGGATCACCATGAACGTGTGGCCGTCGGTGCCCTCGAGGGTCAGCGGCGTCTGCACCGAGTCCAGCGTACTCAAGGGGCCGGACGAGAACAGCTGCTCCGAGCGGTCGAGGCGCGGCCGGTTCGACGCGATCCACCACGCCTTGGGGTTATCGGCGAATGCGAACTCGGTCAGCTCGTCCGTGATCACGAGCGAATCGAGGCCTGGCTGTTTCGGAAATTCGTAGCGGAAACCGATCCCGTCGTTGAATGCACGGACCCGCACGGTGAAATGGCGACTCGGGGCTCCGGTCTCCTGAACGGACACGGCAAGCTCGTTGTGGTGGTCGCGCACCTGCTTCACCTCGCCCCACGGCTGCGTCCACGTCTCGTCGTGCGTGTCGCGCGTCGAGTCGGTGATGCGCAAGGAATCGCGCAGCGGCGGGCCGTCCTTGAACGCTAGCCCTAGCATCGAGGGGGTGAGCAGCGCTCGCCCGTCGCGCGTCACCGAGTAGTAGAGCCGGCCGTCGTGGGTCTGGAGGGTGACGGTGTTGCGGCCGTCGGGGGAAGAGACGGAGACTTGGGCCCGTAGCGGTGCGCCGAGGGCGATAGCGAGGGCGAGAAAGCGAGCTGGACAAGGCATAGGCGGGATATAGTAGAGCGGGCGGAGCGTGCGGGCCAGCGACAGTCCTCACCCCCCTGACCCCCTATCCGTTCCGGAGAGGGGGAACTACAACTGGGATTT
>JAWOLH010000042.1:0-6211 GCA_033853695.1 Gemmatimonadales bacterium
AACGTCCGGCCGCGATACCGTCCGGCCGCCGCGGGGCGCTCCTCGAGCCCGCGCCGGATGATGCCCTGGAGCAGGTCCTTGAATGCGATGCCACGGCGATGGGCCTCGGCGCGGAGCTGGCGGAGCAGATGGGAGTCGATGTCGACGGTGGTTCGCATGAGATGATGCTAAAGCATCATAATGCTGATGTCAATGCATCACGGCGGGTTGCGTTGCCCAGAGCGGCCTCGTCCAACGCTGTGCCCGCGAGCGTCCGGTGCGGCTCCGGCTCCAGAGCCAGCACTGCGTCCCACGGCTCGAGTCTCCCGACCTGCGCGAGCCAGGCGGCGCCGTGCGCGAGGAAGAGGTCGACCACCGCCGGATCGTAGGTCCGCTCCCGCCGGTCCCGCGCCGCCTGGAGCGCCTTCTCGGGCGAGAAGATCCGGGCGATGGCCTCCATATCATGACTCAGGTGGACCACCCGCATCGGAAGCGGGATCGTCTCGCCCCCCACGTGGGCCGGAAAGCCGTGGCCGTTCCACCGCTCGAATGTGTAGCGCAGCGCCTCCCGCACTGGCGGCCCGAAGTCGAGGCGCGCCACCAGCATGTCGGCCACCTCACAGCCCGAGGCGAAATTGTGCTCGGCCCAGGCCATGGCCGTCTCCTGAATTTGTTGGATCATCTGCTCGCGCTCCCCCGGTGAGCGCCACCGGGTCGCGAACGCGATGACGTCGGGCATCACCTCGGGTCGAAGGGGGCGATGGTATATCGGGACCCGAACCAGGCGGACCGTGTCTGGGTGATCTTCGACTGGGACGAAGCGGGATGGAAGAGCTTTGTGTCCGATCCCGAGGTGCCGCCGGTGCTCAAGAGCGCGGCGCACACGACCAAGCCGCAGTCGTTGGCACTCACGGCGCGGTGTGAGGCCTAGACGGCCAACCCCGGCGGGGCCGCGGATGGTCGCGGCCCCGGTCGGCGCCCCATCAACTTGCGCGCCTCGTGCCCCCCTGGCCCGCCACCGCGCCATCGGTCACGAACATCCGCGCGGTGGCGGGCTATTCCGCCGAACGAGATCGGTGACGCCGTCAGGACCCGAATCTCGCGACGATCCCTGGCACCGAGGGCAGCGCCTTCTGAATGTCCTCGGCGTTCATTACCGGAACCATTTCGACTGTTCCGCCCAGGCCGAACCAGAGCCGCTCCCCGATTTCGAGCACCTCCGACGAGTCCTTCATTTGGACGACGAAGTGTCCGGCCCTCAACCCCTCGTCGGGATAGAAATACGTGGCCTCGGGCTTCAGGTCTTCCATGATCTTGGGAAGCACCTTGTCGATCCGGCCGGTCTTCAGCGCATCGCTGCCGCTTTCAGTCGGGAATCGGAACTTTACCATGACCCGCATGTCGAACGACCTCCTTTGAGCGTTGAGGGCAGGCGCGGAAAGCACCTTCTGGACTACGCCTCCGGTGCCACACCTGCTAACCTGATCAAGCTGGCGCGTGTGGGAGAGTTAAAGACGCAGCATCTCGATCAGCGCTGTGAGCGCGGCTGGAAGCTACCGACGACTGGGATAGTAGAGGAAGAAGCCGGGGTACGGCGGACACCGATCCGCTCTTCCAGGCCCCGGATCGCATGGCTCAGCGCCGAGGGACACACCTCCAGGCGCTGCGCCGATGATTCTTCCACCTACTCCGCTGGACAGAGCGGATTTACGTTGGCAGACAAGGACGATCGCAATACTTGGATTCCGCATATCGGCTGACCGGGGAGCAACCCATGCAAAAGCGCAAATTCGGTAGAAGCGACCTGGAGGTCTCGGTTCTCGGACTCGGCTGCATGGGAATGAGCTTCTCGTTCCCTCCGTTTCCCGACCGGCGGGAAATGATCTCCCTGATCCGGGGAGCCGTCGAGCGCGGCATCACATTCTTCGATACCGCCGAGGTGTACGGGCCGTTCACGAACGAAGCGCTCGTCGGCGAAGCGCTCGCTCCGTTCCGCGGCCAGGTCGTGATTGCCACCAAGTTCGGCTGGGCACCCGCGTCCGAGGGTGAAGCGAGGTGGAGCCGCCTGGACAGCCGGCCCGAACACATCACGCAGGCTGTCGAGGGCTCGCTCGAGCGCCTCAAGGTCGATGCGATCGACCTCTACTACCAGCACCGCGTGGATCCCGAGGTCCCGATCGAAGACGTGGCGGGAGCCGTCAAGGACCTGATCCAGCAGGGGAAGGTCAAGCACTTCGGACTCTCTGAAGCGGCCGCACGGACCATTCGGCGCGCCCACACCGTTCAGCCGGTCACGGCTGTGCAGAGCGAATACTCCCTGTGGTACCGGCAGCCCGAGGAGGAGGTGCTGCCGACGCTCGAGGAGCTGGGAATCGGCTTCGTGCCGTTCAGCCCTCTGGGCAGAGGGTTCCTGACCGGCAAGATCGACGAAACCACGAGCTTCGATAGCTCCGATTTTCGCACCATCCTTCCTCGCTTCAACCCGGAGAACCGAAAGGCGAATCGTGCGTTAGTGACTCTCCTCGAGAGGATCGCACAACGCAAGCAGGCGACACCCGCTCAGATCGCGCTCGCGTGGCTGCTCGCGCAGAAACCCTGGATCGTTCCCATCCCGGGAACGACCAAGCTCCATCGCCTCGAAGAAAACATTCGGGCGGCCGACGTCGAGCTGACCCCGGACGACCTTGGTGAGATTGAGGGCGCCGCCGCGACGATCCCCATACAAGGAGCCCGGTACCCCGAACACGTCGAGCGGATGACCAATCGCTGATGCGACCGTTGCCACCGCGGCAGACGCCGAGGCCAGAGACGTCGAAGGCGATGCCGCATGCGCAGATCGGCGTGACACCGGTCCCGGAGGTGGACCGCGAGCTGCGGCGCCGCGCCTATCTCCTCCCGGGTGTGCTGGACCGGCCCACGGTGATCTCGGTCCCGGGCGCGCGGGCCCTCTGGCTCGCCGACGACGTCGACCTCCTCCGGCCGCAGGTCATCCTGCGCGGACGCGAGTTCGCCCACATCCACCCCGACGGCAGCCTGCACGCGATCCTCTCCCCGGAGCGCGCACGGGAGGCGATCGATGCCGGCTGGGCCGAGCCGCATCCCATCGTCGAATACCTCGGCCTGCCGGGCCTCGTGATGCTCTACACGCCCGTCACAATGGAAGAGCTGGACGTCGTGGTCGAGCTGATCGTCGACTCGTACAATTTCGTCACCGGCCGCTCGATCGATGCTGCCGCCCTTCTCGGCCAGGAGTCGTAACCCATGCGGATCGGCATTCTGGGCACGGGGTTGATGGGCGGCAAGCTCGGGACGATTTTCGCCCGCGCCGGTCACCACGTGGTCTTCAGCTACGCGAGGAGCGAGCGGAAACTGAAACGGCTGGCGCGCGAGGCCGGGGCAAACGCGCGCGCCGGCACCCCTGCCGAGGCGATCCGGGACGCCGACGCGCTACTCCTCGCGGTGCACTGGTCCCGCGTCGACGGCGTGCTGAAGCGGGCCGGCGACGTATCGGGCAAGGTCATCGTCACCTGCTCGCTCCCGATGAACGCCGACGATACCGACCTGGTGATCGCCCACACCTCTTCGGGCGCTGAAACGCTGGCGAAGAAGGTCCCCAGGGCGCGCGTCGTCTCGGCGTTCGGCACCGTGCCGAGCGAAGTACTGTTCGACGTGTTCGAGGCCCGGCGCAAGACCAAACGACCGAGCCTGGTGTATTGCGGCGACGACCAGGACGCGAAAGACCTGACTGCGGGCCTGATCCGCGACGTGGGGTTCGATCCTCTGGACGCAGGGCCTTTGCGCATCGCCCGGTACCTAGAGCCGTTCACGCTCCTCGTCGCGCGACTCGCCTACGAGGGCGAGAGTGGCCCGGAGCTGGCGTACCGGTTCTACTCCCCGGTCTGAATCCGCGGCGTCGAGCGCGACCACCGGCCGCTCGACCGCATCCCCTCGCCCGGCAGCTCCACGCGAAACACCGTGTGACCGGGACGCGACTGCACCGTGATCTCGCCGTCGTGGCGTTCGAGCGTGCGGCGCGCGATATCGAGCCCCAGCCCCATGCCCTGGCCGACGTCCTTCGTGGAGAAGAACGGATCGAAGATGCGCGCGCGAATCTCGCCCGGGATCCCATGACCGTCGTCTGCGACTTCCACCACCACCCGGTTGCCCTCCCGGCGCGCGGCATGCGCCTGCAGTCGCTGGAGGATCGTCTCACGGTCGATGGCCGTCATGTCCGCCTGCGCACGATCGCTCGCGCCGGCGCCCCCTCATGGCCGCGCACCTTGAGCGGCAGCACGACGAGATCGTAGTCCCCGGGTGGCACGTCGCTCAGGTCCAGCCCTTCGACGATCGGGATCCCCCGCCCCAGCAGGATGCGATGGGTGAGCGGCGCCGGCGCGCCGTACTGCTCGGCCGAGATGTAGTCGATGCCCACGAGCTTGACCCCCGCGTCGGCCAGCTGCCGCGCCGCATCCGGAGCGACGTAGGCGAAGTCGTGGTGAAACACCGCTGACGTCATCCAGTGGCCGGTCGTGCTGCGGGTGCGGAACAGCACACGTTCGGCACCGCGCCACTGATGCCGGTTCAGCTCGGTGGAATCGATCGCTTGCACGCTGTCGGCGATCTCGATCACGCGCGCCGGTCCCACGAGTGCCGTGAGCGGCACCTGGTCGACTGGCGCCCCATCGCGAATGAAATGCATCGGGGCGTCGATGTGCGTGCCGCTGTGTGCCCCCATCGCATACGCGGACAGCGAGAGCGGATCGCCGCGGCGCATGTCCATCATGAAGTCGAATTTCAGCGGCGCGTTGCCCTCGTAGACCGGCGTGGTCGCGGGATCGAGGGTCGCTGAGGCGTCGATCCACGGCGCCGCGGTCTCCGGTTTCGCGGGCGCCCGACACGCGACCATCGCCAGGATCAGCCATCGTGTCATCCGCATGACGTCGTCTCTCCTCTAGATGAGCGCGCTCAGCGCCAGTGTCAGGAGCAACCCCGTGACTCCAATGATCGTTTCGGCTGCCGTCCAGGTGGCCAGCGTCTGTTGGACCGTCATGTTGAAGTATTCCTTGATCAGCCAGAAACCGGAGTCGTTCACGTGCGATAGCATCAACGACCCTGCTCCCGTGGCCAGCACCAGCAGCTCCGGACTCGCGTGCGGCGTGGCCGCAGCGATCGGGGCCACAATGCCGGCCGCCGTCGTCATCGCTACCGTCGCCGAACCTGTCGCCACACGTACGAGCGTCGCCACGGTCCATGCGAGGACGAGAGGCGAAACATGTGCGTGAAGGGCGACATCCGCGATGGCCTTGCCCACGCCGCTCTCGATCAGCACGCGGTTGAATCCGCCGCCGGCTCCGATCACGAGGAGAATGGCGGCGGTCGGCGCGAGGCAGTCGTTGGCCATGGAGAGCATTCGGCTTCCCGTCATACCGCGGGCGACGCCCAGAGCCCAGAACGAGAACAACAGCGTGAGGAGGAGCGCGACGATCGGGCTGCCCAGGAAATCGAGCGCGGTCCGCAGTGTGCTGCCGGCGGAGAGCGCCACGTCCGCCGCGCTGGCGCCGAGCATCAGCAGCACCGGGACGAGGATCGTGAAGAGCGACAGGCTGAAGCTGGGCGGCTCGGCCGAGGCGTCGCTCGACGCGCTTCCCTCCAGCTGCTCGGCCATCGGGTTGGTCGCCGGAAGCGTGATGCGCGGCGCGATCCAGACGGCAAAGATCGGGCCCGCGAGTGCCGCCGTCGGTAACCCCACGAGCAGGGCATAGAAGATCGTGCGGCCGAGGTCGGCGCCGAGCGCCGTCACCGCGAGCATGGCTGCGGGATGTGGCGGCACCATCCCGTGTACGACCGATAGTCCAGACACGAGAGGAATCCCGACCTTGACGAGCGACGTCCCCGTGCGGCGGGCGATCGTGAACACCAACGGGATGAGGAGGACGAAGCCGACCTGAAAGAAGACGGGAATTCCCACGATGAAGGCGACGACCATGATCGCCCAATGCACCCGCCGCACGCCGAACCATGAAATGAGCGTCGTCGCGATGCGCGCGGCCCCCCCCGACTCGGCCATCATCTTCCCCAGCATCGTCCCCAGTCCCACGACGGCGGCGATCGAGCCCAACGTCGATCCGACACCGTCCTGAAACGCCTTCACAAGACTCCCGGGAGACATTCCCGCGGCGGCACCCATGGCGAGCGAGACCGCCACGAGGGCGACGAAGGGATGGACCTTGAA
>JAWOLH010000043.1:0-47229 GCA_033853695.1 Gemmatimonadales bacterium
GAAGGACGCCTGGGGGATTCCGGTGCTGCGCTTCCACTACGAGTTCGGCGACAACGAAAAGAAGATGGCCGAGGATATGGCCGTGACGGCGAAGGAGATGTTCGAGGAGGCCGGGATCGAGGTGATCAACGTGAATCGCGAGGTCCTGACGGAGGGATGGTCGATCCATGAGCTCGGGACGGCGCGCATGGGCGACGATCCCAAGACCTCGGTGCTGAACCAGTTCCAGCAGTCGCACGACGTGAAGAACCTGCTCGTCGTGGACGGCTCGAGTCACGTCAACGCGTCGTGTCAGAATCCGACGTGGACGATCATGGCGCTGGCGTGGCGCTCGTGCGAGCACCTGGCCGACCAGCTCAAGCAGGGGAACCTTTGAGTGGGGGAGCCCGTCACGACTCGCCCGCGGCTATTGTCTAATCCCCGCCTGGGCTTTGGGAGCTCGAGTGATCGTGGATCACCTTCCACGCGCCTCCGATCTTCTGCAGCACGAGCGTGAGCACGCCGCGCACGCGAAGGGTGCCCTGCGGTGTTCCGAACGTGTAGGTCGCCTGCGCAACCGCCAGCGCGTAGTCGGGGCCGAGCGGCACGACGTCGACCGTGTCCAGGTCCATCCGGTAGCGATTCTGCGCCAGCGAGGCCGCGTCCTTGCGTATCGCATCCCAGCCACGCGTGATGTCGGTGTTGTCGGCGCTGGTCACTTCCGGCACGCGGGCATACATATCCATGATGCGGGCAGCGTCGGCCCTGTTGACTGCCTCTACGTACTGACGGACAAACGTCTGCACCTCGGCACGGACATCAGGCTGCTGTTGCGCAGCACTCGATGCAACCGCGACCGCTGAGAGTGTGCCGACGAGAGCGAGACTGCGCAACCGGCTCATAGATCCTCTTATTGAGCAAGCAAGGGTTCGTAACGTACTCGACAGCGGAGATTCTCTCACGATTCTCTGCTCGAGGCTGTCAGTGCCCGGGGCAGGACTCGAACCTGCACGGGGTTGCCCCCAAGGGATTTTAAGTCCCTTGCGTCTACCGGTTTCGCCACCCGGGCCCAGTGCCGAAATCTGGTGGCGCAAGTCATCGTGGCGCAACGAAAGCCTCACACCATGCGCTCCTGGCGTGATCCACCGCTCGCCTTCACCAGAGTCATCACCGGCTCGCGCCCAAACCGTTCCGCGAATGCCGATCCGACCTTCCGGCGGATCTGCGTTTCGAGCCGCTCCGCCCCCTTCGCCGGACCGAGCAACACGAGCACGTTCCCACCCCAGCCGGCTCCGGTCATCCTGGCCCCCCATGCGCCCGCCCGTCGCGCTTCCTGAACGACCAGATCGAGCTCGGGTGCGCTGCAGGCATAGTCCCGGCGGCACGACTCGTGAGAGGCGAAGAGCAGGCGCCCGAGCTGGCGCAGCTGGCCCTTGGCGAGCAGATCGGCGCCCTGACGCGTGCGTGCCGTTTCCGTAACGACGTGCTTCACCCGCGACCGCAACGGCCGGCTCAGGAGGCGATTCGACTTCCCCAGAGCGGCCTGCGGCCAGTCTGCGAGATTATCGAGCTCGGGCCGGACGGCCCGCAACCGCGTCAACGCCGCTTCGCACTCAGCCCGCCGCGTGTTGTAGGCGCTCGATGCCAGCTCGTGACGCGCCCCCGTATCCACGAGCAACAGGCGCGCGCGCAACGGGACGAATCGCACGGCGCCGGTCGCGCATTCGAGCAGCATGGCGTGTCCCGTCCGCGCGCGGACCGCGATGGTTTGATCCATTGTTCCGCATCGTACTCCGACGTGGTCCACCTCGGCCCGGTGAGCGACGTCGATCAGGTCCCGCGCGCTGAGCTTCGCACCGGCGAGGAGCGCGAGCGCGCGCGCGACGGCAACGCTCAACGCGGCCGACGATGCGAGCCCGGCTCCGACCGGCACATCGCTGGCCACCGCCAGTCGCGCCCCGGTCGGCGCGGCGCCATGGCGAAGCAGCTCGCGCATCACGCCGACGGCATAGCCCGTCCACCCGGATGGAACCACGCTATCCCAGCGCACGCGCTGAAGCACCGCGTCGCGAGCGGAAACGAGGTCCAGCCAGCCGCTCTCACCGGGTGCCACCGCGGCCACCGTCCGCGCCGGGACCGCAAACGGCATCACCGGTCCACCGTTATAGTCGGTGTGCTCGCCGATCAGGTTCACCCGGGCGGGGGCGCTCGCTCCGTGTGTCGGCGCCGCCCCGAAGGTCTTCCGGAAGAGTGCTATCGCCTGCTCTCGCATCGGTTTGACAAGGGTTCGGGGCAATGGTACCGTAAGCCAGCTGGTTCCACCATCTCCCCCATCCGACTCCGGAGATCCTGCGTATGCAGCGGATTGCCCGGTATGCGCTCTTCGTGTTCACGGCCCTTCCGGCGACCATGCAAGCCCAGGGCTTCGCCATCAACGAGCTCGGCACCTGCACCATGGGACGCGGCGGCGTGGCGGCCGCTTCGCCCTGCGCCGACGGCTCCGCCATCTGGTATAACCCCGCCGGGCTGACCTCGATCACGGGAACCGCCATCAGCGGATCGGTGACGGCGATCATGCCGCACGGCGGGTTCACCGACATCTATTACGACCAGAAGACCGACATGCCCAGCGAGACTTTCTGGGTACCGAGCGTCTATCTGGCTCATCACGTGAATGAGAAACTGGCGATAGGCATCGGGTTCTATGCGCCCTACGGCCTCGGCACGAAGTGGCCCACCACTTTTCAGGGACGGTTCGACAGCTACAACACGCAGCTCAAGAGCTACAACATCCAGCCGACCATCGCCTACCGCGTCACCAAGTGGCTGAGCCTCGGGCTGGGCGTGGCGTACATTCACAGCACCGTCGAGCTGCACCAACGCATCGACCTGTCGCAGCAGCTGGTGCCGGCCATCTTCGGCCTGCCACCTGGGACGACCTTCGCCGCCATCGGCATCCCCACCTACACCGACTTCGCCGACGCGGCGCTCACCGCAAGCGGCAACGGCTACGCCTTCAACGGCGGCATTCAGGTCAAAGTGAACGATCGCCTCATGTTCGGCGGGCATTTCATCACGCGCAAGACGATCAAATACAACGGCAACGCGGCGTTCAAGCAGGTCAACACCGGGCTGGTACTGGCACCGGCGCCGCCACTGATCCCCACGCCCGTTCCCCTCGACCTCGTGCTGCAGAGCGAATTCCAACCCGGAGGCGATCTCGCGGGTGGACCGGCCAGCACCGAGATCACGCTGCCCGATCAGGGCTCAGTGGGATTCTCTTACAAGGCGTCGAACCGCTGGACGCTCATGGGCGACTACCAACAGATCGTGTGGGGTTGGTTCAACAAGCTGGATCTCACCTTCTCGAATCCGCTGCTCAACCGTACTCAATACGAGGGGTACCGCGACTCCCACGCGGTGCGCTTCGGCGTCGAGTACCAGGAAAGCGCGAAGACGGTCATCCGCGGGGGCTACCTGTTCCACACCGCCGCGGCTCCGGATGAGACGGTGACGCCCTTGCTCCCCGAAGGCGAGCGCAATGAGTTCACGATTGGCTTGGGAACCGAGCTGACGCCGGGCCTCGATCTGCAGCTGGCCTACCAGTACATCCACCAGCAGGACCGCAACGGACGGGCGGGGACGACGTTCAACAACGGGCTGTACACGTTCAACGCCAGCCTGTTCGGCGCAGGCCTCTCCTACACTTTCTGAGCGCGAGGCACGACCCACTATGCATCGCTCCAAAACGCTGACCGCTGTGGCCGCGCTCGGACTCCTGGTGGGAACATTCGCCTGCCAGGAAGACAGCCTGCTGCGCCCGGCGACGCTGGTGCCGATCGATCCGCTGTTCGCGCGCTACGTCTCGATGGGCAACTCGATCACCGCCGGCTTCCAGTCGGGCGGGATCAACGACAGCACCCAGGAGCAATCGTATGCGGTGCTCGTCGCCGCGCAGATGCACACGGCGTTCTTCGTGCCGCTGCTCGCGCGACCCGGGTGCCCTGCTCCGTTCACGAACGTCTTCACCCAAACCCGGGTCTCGGCGATTCCCTGCGCGTTCCGCAAGTCGCAACCCGTCCCGCCGCCGTTCATCAACAACGTCGCGGTGCCGGGCGCGGAAGTGATGGATGCCATCTCGAACTTCGACACGGCATCCAACGCCAATGCGTTGACGACGCTGTTCCTGGGAGGGCTGACCCAGACTCAGATGATGGACCGGGTGCATCCCACATTCGTCTCCGTCTGGCTGGGCAATAACGAAGTCCTGGGCGCGCTGATGGCGAGTGATTCGAATCAGCTGCCGTCGGTCGCCACGTTCCACGCCCGCTACACGGCCGTCCTCGATTCGATCGCCGCAACGGGGGCCAAGGCGATCCTCATGGGGGTCGGCCTCGGAGACTCCTTCCCCATCCCCTTCTTCTCGCGCGGCACGACGTACTTTGGCGCCAAGCTCCTGAACCAGCTCCCACCGACGTTTACTGTGCTGCCGAACTGCGCGCCGCCCCGCGGCGACTCGGTCTGGGTCGGTTTCCCCACCGGCGGCGCACTGCTGGCTGCAGCGGTAGGCGGGACACCAGTCACCCTTGATTGCGCCGATACGACCCTAGCAATCCAGCCGGCTGAGCTGGTGAAGATCATCGGCACCGGCCTCGGCTACAATCAGGCCATCGCCGCTGAGGCGACGGCGCGCAACTGGGCGTATTTCGATATGAACGCAGCCATGGATTCGATACGGGCTGTGGCTAACGCCGTGCACCCGCTGCCACTGTTCGGACAGCCCTGCAGTGCGAATCCTTTCGGAACCGCGTTCACATGCGACGGCATACATCCCAGTGCGGCGACGCAGAAGCTGATCGCCAACAAGGTCCTCGAGGCTATCAACGCGAAGTACGGCACCCACCTCGCGGCGGTCCGCTGACGAGAACGCACCCGTCGCTCTGGGGTACCCGGAACGGCACCCGGCTTCGGTCGGGTGCCGTTCTGTAATGCGCGCTCGCCTCTCGCTGCTTCTGCCGCTCGCGGCCGCCATCCTGCGCCCCGCGTCGTCCCTCGCCGCACAGGCGGTGGACCGCACCGACACGCCCCGGCGCGGCGCGCTGCGCGTGTCGTTCGACCCCGAAACGATGACGTGGGAGCAGAACTTCACGCCGTCGGGCCGCCAGGGCATCGGGGCCGCCCTGACCGGCGACTCCGCCGCCGCGGCGCTCCCCTCCATCGCCCTCATTCAGCAGGACACCCGTGCGCTGACCGGTCTCGCGGGCTACATCGCAAGCCTGGGTCACGACCTGCTCGCGATCCGCGCCGAGCGCCGCGTGATGCCGATCGGCCTCGAGTACGGCATCACCGATCGCCTGTCGCTCGGTGTGACGGTACCCATCGTCCGCGTGCAGGTCCGTGCCGGCTACACCCTGCACCCGCCGGGGGGAAACATCGGGTTCGGCCCGCGCACGAGCGCCGATTCGACGCTGTACACCACGTTCTTCACCCATTTCGCCGCCGCCCTCGCGCAGCTGAGCGATAGCGTCGCCGTTGGCGCCTACGGCTGCCCCACCAGCCCCGCCTGCAGCCGCGCGACCGCGATCCTCGCCCAGGGCCAGGCGATGCAGCAGACCCTCGACCATGCGGTGTTCGGCTCGCCGGACACCGTCGCCAAGTATTTGCCCGTGGCCGGCTCGGACGCGGGTCAACAGATCACGTCGCTCATCACTGGGCTGCAGCACGCCCTAGCCGACACGTTCCACGTGACGTCGTTCAGCAACGACACCTTCCTCTTGCCCGCGACGTCGATCGCCGACCCCGCCGACATCGCCGACCTCTACGCAGCGCGCACCGCCGGCCTGGATCTGGCGCCGTATGGTGACACACCGCGCCGGCTCCGCTTCTTCGCCGGCGACGTCGAGGTGCAGGCGAAGATGCGACTGCTCGTCACCGACGACGCGTCGGCTGCCGCGGCGTTCGTGGTGCGCCTGCCCACCGGTCACCAGGACTCCCCCAATGACCCGTTCGACGTTGCGACGGGGGACCACCAGACCGACCTCGAAGGGAGACTGACGGGTGAGGTGACCCTGCTCAACCGGATCTGGCTCAACGGCTCGGTGCGCGCCGCCCGGCAGCTTCCCGGCCCGCGCGTACGCCGCGTCGGGCCGGCCGACGATCCATTCCTCCCGCCGACCACGCTGGCACGGCTGCGCTGGGACCCGGGAGACTACATCGCCATCGACGTCGCTCCGATGTTCCGATTCTCGCGTCGTTTTGCCGCGGGTTTCACGGCGAGCTACTACACGCAGGGGCAGGACCGCTATGGCTTCTTCACGCCGCAGGACTCGGTGGCGTTCGCCACGCAGCTCGGGGGACCGGCCGACGTCAGCATGCTCGACGTCGGGACGGCGATTCATTACACGCGCCTGGGCGTCGCATTGACCTACGCGGGGCCGCGGCTCGAAGGCGGCGTGTCGTTCCAGCAGACGGTCAGCGGCGCGGGCGGGCTGGTCCCCGTGGCGACGCTGTTTCGGATCGTGATGCGTCAGACGATTCTGCTGTTTTGAGGAGCTCCTGGGCGTGGCGGCGGGCGGTGCCTGAATCCTGGTCGCCGAGCATGCGCGCCACCTCGAGAACACGGGCCTCGCCGCGAACCTCCCGCACATCGCTCGTCGCCACACCGCCACGCGCATTCTTCGACACCGCCAGGTGGCGATCGGCCCGGGCGGCGATCTGCGGCAGGTGCGTGATCACGAGCGCCTGACGTTCGCCGCCAGTAGTCCGGTGCGATACCGTCGCCAACGCCGCCCCGACCTGGCCCGCCACTTCCCCGCCGATCCCCTGGTCCACCTCATCGAATACCAGTGTGGGCACAGCGTCGTGCCCGGCCAGCACGACCTTCAGCGCCAGCATGAGCCGGGACAGTTCTCCCCCCGAGGCGACACGTGCGAGTGGACGCGGGTCGAGCCCTTCGTTCAGCTTGATGAGAAACGAGACGGTCTCGGCGCCGTCGCCGCGCGGCGTCCCGAGCGGCTGGAGGGTGGTGACGAACGAGCCGCCGGGAAGCCCGAGCGCCGCGAGCTGCGCGGTGACGGCGCGGGATAGGCGCGCGGCGCCCGTTTCCCGTTTCGCGGATAGGGCAGCCGTAGCGCGGCCGAACTCTTCCTCGGCGGCTTTGCGCTGCGCCGCGAGCTCACGCAGATCGAGGTCCGCACTGTCCAGGACATCGAGCTCGCGCGCCGCCGAATCGCGCGCCGCCAAAACGTCGGGGATCGCCGGTCCGTACTTCTGCAACAGGCGATACATGACGTCACGTCGCCGCTCGATCTCCGTGAGCCGCGTCGGGTCGGAGTCGATGCCGGCTGCGTATTCTCGCGCCGTGGTCGCCAGGTCGTTGACGTTCGCGAACGCGCTGTTGAGCAGCTCCCGCCAGGGCGCCGTGCTCGGATCCAAACGCTCGAGCGACGTCAGGAGCTTCGCGGCGCGCGCCAGGCCGGCGGCGTCGACGGCCTGCTCCAGCTCCCGGGCGAGGCGCCCCAGCTCGTCCGCATGCGACAGCCGGCGGCCTTCGGTCTCCAGCGCCTCGTCCTCACCCACCCGAGGGTTGGCGTTCGAGATCTCATCGACGACGTGTCGCAGATAGTCGGCTTTGCGGCGCACTTCCTCCTGGTGGGCATGCACCACGGCTTCCCGCTCCGCCAGAGCCGTCGCGCGGCCGTGCGCATCCCGCACGGCCACCCGCTCCACGTCCGCACCGGCAAAGGCATCGAGAAGATCGCGTTGCATGTCGGCGCGCAACAGCGATTGGGTCTCGTGCTGCCCGTGGAGGTCGACGAGCAGCCCACCGAGCTGGGAGAGGACGCCGACCGTCGTGGGACTCCCGTTGACCCAGGCGCGGGACCGTCCCTCCGCGCCGATCTCCCGTTTCAGCACGAGCCGCCCCTCCTCCAGCTCGACGCCGAGCGCGGTGAGGGGCTCCTGCAGGCGAGTGCGCGCAGCGGTCGAGATCTCGAACGCGCCCTCGATGATCGTCTTCTGGGCTCCTGGCCGCACGACGTCCGTCGAGGCCCGCTCACCGAGCAGCAGCGCAAGTGCGTCTACCAGCATGGATTTGCCGGCGCCCGTTTCTCCGGTCAGGACGTTCAACCCGGGACCGAGCGACAAGGTGACGTCGGCGATGACCGCGAGATCGCGGACGCGGAGCTCGCTCAGCATTAGCGCCGCTCTCGGTCGGAGAGGTCACCCCAGTTGAGCTTGCGCCGCAGCCGCGCGAAGAAGCCTTCCGGGCCGAGGCGGCCAAGCATGACGGGGCGCTCGGCGCGGCGGACGACCAGGCGCTCACCGGGGTGCAACATCTCGCTCACCTGCCCGTCGAGCGACAGGAGGAGCTCCTCGTTTTCCTCCCAGGGCGGGATCGGCTCGATCAGAATCGAAACCGACGCGGGAAGGACGAGGGGACGCGTCGCCAGGGTGTGGGGGCAGATGGCCGTCACGACGAGCGCGTCGACACCGTGTACCACGATCGGCCCGCCGGCGGAGAGCGAGTACGCCGTGGACCCGGTGGGGGTCGCGACGATGATGCCGTCGGCGCTGTAGGCGCCGACCTCCTCGCCGTCCACCGAGAGGCGGAAGCGGAGCACCCGCGCCACGCCGCCTTTGTGCACGACGATGTCGTTCAGGGCGACGGGCTGGGTCCGCCGCGCCCCCCCTCCATCCTCGACGGTCGCGACGATGGCGAGCCGCGGCTCGATGGTGTAGGCGCTGCGTGCCGCCGCATCCAGCACCCAGTCAAGATTCTGCGCTGGGGCCGTCGCGAGGAATCCGACGCGCCCGACGTTGATGCCGAGGATGGGCGTCTCGGCTCCGTTCAGCAGGCGCGCGCCCCGCAACAACGTGCCGTCGCCGCCGATGGTGAGCAGACAGTCGAGCTTGACCCCCGGATCCCAGATAGCCGGACGCTGGCCCGGCCAGAGCTCGGCGAGGCGCTCCTCGGTGAACAGTCTGAGGCCGTGTGCCGGTGCCGCCGCCGTCAGGCGGCCGAGGAGGGCTTGCAGGTCTCCGTAGCTGGGGTTGGCGACCACCCCGACGTTCATCGGGGCGAGAAGCTCTCTGCCGACGCGAGCGCGCGAACGCGTGACGCGATGCCGCCGGCGGTCAGACCGACCGCCTCGAGCTGCCGCGCCCGGGGTGCGTGCTCGTAGGTCCGGTCCGGCGCACCCAGCGCCATGACACGCACGTCCGGCGCCGTGGCCTGCAGGACGCCCGCCAGCATCGCCCCGAATCCGTTCAGCACGGCGCCGTCTTCGACCGTGACGAGCAGCTTGTGGTCGCGAACGAGCGCATCGAGCAGCGTCCGATCCATCGGTTTCAGGAAGCGGCAATTCACCACGGTCACGTCGAGCCCCTCGCCCGCGAGCTGCTCGGCGGCGGCGAGGGCCGGCTGGCACATCACGCCGACGGCAAGCAGGGCGCAGTCACGCCCGCGTCGCAGTACGTCCCAGCTGCCGTACGGAATGGCGGCGATCTCCGCGGCGGGCGGAGCCTCGCCCGGCGCCTTGTCCCGCGGGTAACGCAGGGAGAACGGACCGCCGGTATGCGTCAGCGCGGTGCGTAACAACCCGATGAGTTCGGCTCCGTCCCTGGGCGCGGCGACCGTCATGTTCGGAATCGCGAGGAGGTAGGGGATGTCGTACAGCCCCATGTGGGTCTGGCCATCCTCGCCCACCATACCCGCGCGATCGACGCAGAAGATCACCGGCAGCCGCTGGATGGCGACGTCGTGCACGATGCTGTCATAGGCGCGTTGCAGGAACGTCGAGTAGATCGCGACGACCGGCTGGACCCCCTGCGTGGCGAGACCGGCGGCGAACGTGACGGCGTGCGCCTCCGCGATACCCACATCGAAGAAGCGGTTCGGCCATTTCTTCTGGAACAGATTCGTGCCCGTTCCCGACGGCATCGCCGCGGTAATGGCGACGAGACGCGGATACTCCCCGCCGAGCTGGGTGATCGCTTCCCCAAAGACCTTCGTCCACTGCGGGGCTCCCGCCGCCACCGGCTTGAGCACTCCGGTGACCGGATCGTAGGGCGCGCGCGCGTGGTACTTCTCGAGGTCGGGCTCCGGCAGCGGAAATCCCTTCCCCTTCTCCGTCAGCACGTGCACCAGCCGCGGGCCCTTGAGCCCGCGTACCAGTTCGAGGGTCGACACGAGATGCGCCATGTCGTGACCGGCGATCGGGCCGAAGTAGCGGAACCCCAGCTCTTCGAACAGCATCCCGGGCGACCAGAGATTCTTGACGCTCTCCTCGACGGTCTTGGCGAACTCGACGAGGCGCTGGCCGCCCACCAGGTGCGACGTCTTCTCGATCACCTGCTTGACGCGCTCGCGCCACCGCACGGTGGTCGGGCTGGCGATGATCGAGCCGAGGTAGGTGCTGATCGCCCCGACGTTTGGCGCGATCGACATGCCATTGTCATTCAACACGACGATCAGGTCCCGGTCGGAATGCCCGGCGTTGTTCATCGCCTCATAGGGGAGCCCGCCGGTCATCGCGCCATCGCCCATGACGGCCACGACCTTGTGTGTCTCACCCACGAGATCGCGAGCGGTCGCCATCCCGAGCGCCGCCGACAGCGCGGTCCCCGCGTGCCCCGCGCCGAACTGATCGTGCGGGCTCTCGTCCCGGCGCAGAAAGCCCGAGAGGCCGCCTTCCTGTCGCAAGGTCGGGAACCGGCTGTTACGCCCGGTCAGGATCTTCCACGGGTACCCCTGGTGGCCGACGTCCCAGACGATCTTGTCCCGCGGGGAGTCGAATACGTGACACAGGGCGACGGTGAGCTCGACGACGCCCAGGCCCGCACCGATGTGGCCTCCGGTCTGCGACACCACATCCACCAGACGCCGGCGCACCTCGTCCGCCAGCGGCTGCAACTGGTCCTTCGGGAGTCTCCGGACGTCTTCGGGACCCGTGATTGTATCGAGCAGGGACACGTCGTACCTCAGTTCGCCCGCGTCACGATGTAATGGGCCAACGCAACGAGCGTAGGTGAAACTAATGCCGCGTGGCGCAGACGGTCTACCGCCAGCGCGGCGAGGCGCTCCGCTTCCGCTCGCGCCGCGCCGACACCGAGCACCGAGACGAAGGTCGACTTGGCGAGCTGCGCGTCCCGCCCCGCGGTCTTCCCGAGCTGGGCGGAGGTCGAGGTCGCGTCGAGGACGTCGTCGGCGATCTGAAAGGCGAGGCCAATTGCCTCACCATAGCCGCGCAGCGCCGTGAGGTGTTCCACGGGAGTATCCCGGCCCGCCGCCATGCCACCGATGACACATGCGGCGGCGATGAGCGCCCCTGTCTTGCGCTGGTGTACTTCGCCCAACGCCGCCACGGAGATCGCGCGCTGCTCCGCTTCGAGATCGAGCACCTGCCCGCCGATCATCCCGCCGGCCCCCGCCGCGCGGAACAGCTCGAGGGCGATGGCGGCGCGCCGGTCGAGATCGACGTCGAGCGTGTCGAGACCGGCGGCGAGCACCCGGGCGGCGAGCCCCACCATGTGATAGCCGGCACTCGTCGCCGTCCGCACGTCGAACGCGCGATGCACGGTCGGACGGCCACGCCGCAGGTCGTCGTCGTCCATGCAGGGCAGATCGTCATGAATGAGAGAGTAGGCGTGGACCACCTCGACCGCGGCTGCGACCTCGGCGATGCCGGCCGTCCCCCCCTGCCCCCCCAGCGACTCGTAGGCGGCGCACACGAGGGTGGGACGGAGCCGCTTCCCCTCACTCAGGACGCTGTAGCGGACCGCCGCCGCAACGGCCGCGGGCCAGAACGCTTCCGCGCGGGTGCACCAGCGATCGAGCACGACGTCGACCCGTGCGCGGGTCTCGGTGAGGTATGCCTCCAGCGCGCGATCAGCGGTCGAGATCTTCAAGCCGCAGCTTCCCGGCCTGATCGGCGAGGACCTGCCGCACGCGCAGCTCGGCCGCCCCCAGCCGCTCGCGGGCCGCGCGCAGAAGCTCCACCCCCTCTTCGAACAGGCGCAACGCCTCGTCGAGGTCGAGATCCTCCCCCTCGAGGCGCCGGACGATCTGCTCCAGCCGTTCGAGGTCCTGTGCGAATTGCCCGCCGCCGCCCGGTGCCTCCGTCATTACGTCGCTTCCGCGCGCGCTGCGACCTCGCCATCGCGCACGCGCAGCCGGAACGGCAAGCCGGGAGCGAACTGCGCGACGTTCCGCAACACCGTTCCCGACGGATCGCGCGCCACGGCATACCCGCGCGCCAGCACGCGCAGCGGCGAGAGCGCGTCGAGTCGCGCGCCCCCCTCCGCCACGCGCGCGCTCGCGCGCTCCAGGATCCGCGAGACCCCGCCCCCGAGCCGATCGCCGGCTCGCTCCAGGCGCTCCCCGGCGTGCCGCGTGGGAGCGCGCAGCGCGCGCACGAGCGCGTGGGCAAAGCGCTCGAGCTTGAGCGACAGTTCGCTACGATCGGGAGTCGCCGCGACGGCCGCCGCGGAAGGCGTCGGCGCCCGCAGATCCGCTACCAGGTCGCAGAGCGTCACGTCGATTTCGTGACCCACCGCCGAAACCACCGGCACCGGGACGGCGGCCACCGCCCGCGCCACCCGCTCACTGTTGAAGGTCCAGAGATCCTCCTTCGAGCCGCCGCCGCGCCCCACGATCGCGAGATCGAGCCGCGGGATCCTGGAGAGCAGCGCGAGCGCCGTGCACACTTCGCGGTCGGCGCCTTCGCCCTGAACACGGGTGGGCACGAGGACGAGATCGGCCGGCCAGCGCCGCTCCAGCACCGCGGCGATGTCGCGAAACGCCGCCCCGTCGGGACTCGTGACGACGGCGATGCGACGCGGCAGTGGCGGCAGCGGGCGCTTGCGCGCCGGGTCCAGCAGCCCATCCCGCTCGAGCGACTTCTTGGCCCGCTCGAACGCGACCTGCCACAACCCCCCCGCCTCGGTGGAGAGCAGGTGCCGCACGGAGAGACGGAATTCGCCCCGCTCCTCCCAGACCGTGGGGAACGCGAAGGCGAACACCTCCATCCCGTCACCGGGCGACGCGGGGAGACGCTGATTGTCCCGCGACCACATCACACACCGGATCTGCGCTACTTTGTCGCGCAGCGTGAAGTACCAATGGCCGCTGCCGTAGGCTTTGAAGCCGGAGACTTCCCCTTTCACCCACAACGGCATCAAGCCGGCTTCGATCACCGAGCGCGCACGCCGCGTGACCTCGGCGACGCTCCACGCCCCCTCGGGACTCGCCGCCGCGAAGAGGTCTAGAGGTTCGCCCATCCCCTCGCCGCCTGCACCGTATTCACGAGCAACATCGTGATCGTCATCGGGCCGACACCTCCCGGCACCGGAGTGATGGCGGACGCCACCGCACTCGCCTCCGAGAACTTTACGTCTCCGACCAGCCGGTATCCCTGTTTCGCCGCCGGATCGGCGACGCGGTTGACGCCGACGTCGATGACCACCGCGCCTGGGCGGACCATCTCGCCGGTGACGAACTCCGGCTTTCCCATGGCCACGATGAGGATGTCGGCCTGCCGGGTGACGGACGGCATATTCCGGGTGCGGGAGTGGCAGACCGTGACCGTCGCGTTCCCGCCCGGCCCGTCCTGCAGCAACAGCGCGGCCATCGGCCGGCCCACGATGTTGGAGCGGCCCACGATCACGGCGTGCGCGCCGGTCGTCTCGATCCCGCTGCGCACCAGGAGCTGCTGCACCCCGTACGGCGTCGCGGGTCGAAAGCCCGTGGGATCGCCGGTCGACACTTTCCCCACGTTCACGGGATGGAAGCCGTCGACGTCCTTCGCTGGATCGATGCGCAGCAACACGCGTCCGGCGTTGATGTGCTTGGGGAGGGGCAGCTGCACCAGGATGCCGTGGATCTTCGGGTCGGCATTCACCCGGTCGATGAGCGCGAGGAGATCCGCCTCGCTGATGTCGCCGGGACGGCTGATCGTCTCGTGGTAGAGGCCGACCTCGTCGCATGCCTTGCCCTTCATGCGGACGTAGGTCGCCGAGGCGGGGTTCTCGCCCACCAGGACAGCGGCGAGACCGGGGGTGACGCCGCGCTCCCTCAGCCGCGCGATGTCCCCACCCAGCTCGGCCCGCATCGCCCGTCCGATGGCGACGCCGTCGATCAACCGGGCGCTACTTGGCAAAGTCCACCGCGCGCGTTTCGCGAATCACCACGACCTTGATCTGGCCGGGGTATTGCAGGTCGCCCTCGATCTTGCGCGAGATCTCCTGGGCGAGGGTGGTGGCCTTGACGTCGTCCACCGCGGTAGGCGAAACGACGACGCGCACCTCCCGTCCCGCCTGGATCGCGAACACCTTCTCGACGCCCGCGAACTCTCCGGCGATCTGCTCGATCGCCGTGAGACGCTTCACATAGGTTTCGAACGCTTCGCGCCGGGCCCCGGGCCGTGAGCCGGACACCGCGTCGGCCGCCTGCACGATCACGCTCACGGCGGAGTCGTGGGGGACGTCGTCGTGATGCGCCGCGATGCAGTTGATCACCACGGGGTGCTCGCCGTATTTGGTCGCCACCTCCACGCCGAGCTGCACGTGGGTGCCCTCGTGCTCGTGAGTGAGGACCTTGCCGACATCGTGCAGCAGGCCGCCGCGTTTCGCCAGCGGGACATCGAGCTTCAGCTCGGCGGCCATCATCCCCGCGATCCAGGCGACCTCCTTTGAATGCTCGAGAATGTTCTGACCGTACGAGGTGCGGTAGCGCATCCGGCCGACCAGCTTCACGAGTTCCTGGTGCATGCCGCGCAGCCCCGTGTCGTACACGGCGCGCTCTCCCGCCTCGATGATCCCCGCCTCGATCTCCTCCTGGGCTTTGCGGACGACCTCCTCGATGCGGCCCGGATGAATGCGCCCGTCGGCGATCAGCCGCTCGAGCGACAGGCGGGCCACTTCGCGGCGCACGGGGTCGAAGCAGGAGATGACGACCGTGTCCGGCGTATCGTCGATGATGACGTCGGTGCCGGTCGCCGCCTCGAAGGCGCGGATGTTCCGGCCTTCCCGGCCGATGATCCGGCCTTTCATTTCGTCGGAGGGAAGGGCGACGGCCGAGACGGTGGTCTCCGCGGTGTGCTCGGCGGCGATGCGTTGAATGGCGAGGGCGACGATCTTCTTGGCCTCGCGGTCGGCGTTCTTCTGCGCCTGCTCCCGGATGTCCCGCACCAGGGCAGCGGCCTCGCTCCGCGCCTCGTCCTCGAGAGAGCGCTTCAGCTCCCCCTTCGCGTCCTCCGCCGAGAGTCCGGCGACGCGCTCGAGCTGGGTCCGGGCCTCCTGCTCCTTGGCGGTCAGCGCCTTGTCGCGGTCCCTGAGCGACTGCTCGCGCTTCCCGAGGTCCCGCTCGCGGTCCGCGAGCGCCTGCTGCGCCCGATCGACGGAGCCCTGCCGCTGCTCGATCTCGCGGCGCCGCCCCGACAACTCCTGGTCGAGTTGCTCGCGGCCGCGCAGCAGCTCTTCGCGAGCCTCCAGCTCCATGCGGGCTTGCGTCTCTTCGAGCTGACGCTCGCGCTCGCGCGCGGCGAGTCGAGTGGCCGCGTCGGCCACTCGCCGCTCGATACGCCGTCCGATGACGTACAAGGCCGCTCCGCCCGCAACCGCACCGCCAGCGGCGGCCAGAATGATTCCGATGACCAGGGACATCGATCTATGCTCCGACGCACCGGACCCTGCAGGTCCGGCGCCCATTGTCGAACTTCGTTGCGTTCAGCGCTCGGCCGCTTTACGACGGCCGGGCGGCAGCATCTTGGCGTAGTCGTCGGCCAAAGCAGCCAGCCGCGCCGCCACCTCCCGCTCTCCCTTTCTCGCCTGAAACAGCTCGTTGGTGATATCCAGGGCCGCGAGGATCGCCGCTTTGTGGGTCTCCACGAGCCCGCCCTGCGCCAGCACCCGCTTGAGCGCCTGGTCCAGGTATCCCGCCACCTCACGCGTATAGTCGGGAGCGAGGTCCGAGCGCACCGTGTATTCCTCGCCGCCGATCATCACCTTCACCGCGTGCTTCTTCGTGCTCACCGTGCCGGACTCCCGCCGGTGGTGCCGGCCTCGCGTGACTGTTCTTCCAGAAACGCCAACCGGGTCACCAGCTCCTGCACGCGGGCGCGCGCCGCCTCGAGCCGCCCCCGCAGCTGACGATTCTCACTCTCCAGCTCCGCCGTCCGCGTGCCGCCCCCGCCCCCACCCCCACCCCCGCCCCCCCGCGCGGGCTCGGCCTTCAGTGCGCGGGCCCGCCAAGTCGCCAGCTCCTCTCCGAGCTCGCGCAACACCGCCTCAAGTTGATCGAGGGCACGCAGATCAGCCCGTTCTCCGTCGTACACCCAGTTCCCCCTCCAACGCGGTCAGCAAGCGCCGGATCACCTCGTCGACTTCGCGGTCCCGCAGCGTGCGCGTGGGATCGCGGAATACGCAGCGCCACGTGACGCCGCGCGTGCCCGCCGGGACGTTCGGTCCCCGGTATTCATCCAGCACGTCCACCCGCTCGAGCAGCGGCCGCGCTTCGCGCCGCACGACCGTTTCTACCTGTTCCGCCGTCACACCGCCCGGAAGTACGAGGGAGAGATCCTGCACGGTGGCCGGCTGCTCGGGGAGCGGAGTGAAGGTCAGCCGCCGCTCCGAGCGGACGTCGATTTCAACCTCGAACCCGAAAACGGCGCCTGCCCATTTCGGGGCATCGGCCTCGAGCCGGCCGGCGTGTCCCACGACCCCTCCACCAGCATCCAACGCCCGCCAGACGTCGGCCCCGTCCCCCGGCACGACGCGGGCCCCCGGAGCCGCCACCGAAACTGCTAACTCAAAGTGCTGCTTGAGGTCCCATATGTCCATATCAGGCACTTTCGCAGCCTCTGTCCAATGCGGAGGACGCCTGGCTCCGCTCATGATTCCGGCCAGGGAAAGGCGCTCATCCGGCCCTCCCCCGGCCGAGGCGTGAAAGACCGTCCCCACCTCGAACAGCCGGACATCGCGCTCCCGCACAGACCAGTTGTGCTCGACGCGCGCCACCAGTTGCGGGATGAGGCGGCTGCGCAGGTGCGCCTCTTCCGACGAAAGGGGGTTTCGCAGCGGCACGGCGTCCGGGCCGTCGGCCGGGCCGAGCGGCGTACTGCGGCACTCGAAGAACCCCGCCTGGGCGAGCGTCGTGCGTACGCGGGCGAGCACCTGCTCCGATATGGCATCCGGAACGGTCCCGGGACGATACGGCCGCAGCTCGTCAGGGAATGCGTCGTACGACGAGAGCCTGGCGACCTCTTCGATCAGATCGACCTCGCGCGTGACGTCGGGCCGCCACCCCGGCACCTGCACCCCGAGGCGCTCGTCCTTCGGGGCCACGACGAAGCCGATGCTCGAGAGGAGGCGCTCCAGGTCGGCGCGCTTGAACTCCATCCCGAGAAGCCGGCTCACGCGTTCCGGCCGTAGGAACACGGCGCGCGGCTGCTCGGGGGTCGGCCACAGATCGATGGGGCCTTCCCGTACGGTGCCTCCCGCAACGGACCGAATCAGGTCCAGTGCGCGGCGCAGGGCATCGGGCAGTGCCAGGATGTCGATGCCGCGCTCGTAGCGATAGCTCGATTCGCTCGTGAGATCGAGGGCCCGACGCGTACGACGGACGCGGGTGGGCTGGAAATAGGCGCACTCGACAACGAGATCGGTGGTCGATGCCGTCACCTCCGACTCCGCGCTCCCCATCACGCCCGCGACGATCGTGGGCCGGTCCGCGTCGCAGATCGCCGTCATCTCGGGGGTGAGCGTCCGGGTGACGCCGTCGAGGGTGACGATGCGTTCCCCGGCTTTGGCACGCCGCACGACAATCGCCGGTCCGCGCAGGCGGGCGAGGTCGAAGGCGTGCATCGGCTGATTCAGCTCGAACAGGATGTAGTTCGTCGCATCGACGATGTTATTGATGGGCCGCTGGCCGACGGCGGTGAGCCGATCGGCGAGCCAGGCGGGGCTCGGACCCACCTGTACTCCACGCACGACCGCGATCATGTAGCGCGGAGCGCCGACCGGATCCTCGAGGCGCACCTCGACGCCATCCACGACCCCCGCACGCTCGGAGCGGCGGACGGGCGGATACGTGGCCGAGCGGTCGGACGTGCCCGGGAATGCGGGCAGCTTCACGGCACCGCCGAGCGCCGCGGCGAGCTCCCGCGCCACGCCCTTGTGGCCGAGCAGGTCCGGACGGTTGGCGTAGACCTCGAGCACGATGCGCTCGTCCGCGACCGGCAGCGCGTCGAGCAGACGGGTCCCCGGCGCGGCGCCGGTCTCGAGCTCCAGAATCCCGTCGCCATCCTGACCGAGGCCGAGCTCGCGCGCGGAGCAGAGCATCCCGTTCGACTCGATGCCCCGGATCTTCCGCCGTTCGAGCTTGAGGCCACCCGGCAGGACCGTGCCGACGGGAGCGAACGGATACGTCTTCCCGGCGGTCACATTCGGAGCGCCGCACACGACCTCGAGCGGCCCACCGGCGCCGCCCGCATCTACCAGGCAGAGACTCAGCCGGTCCGCATTGGGGTGACGGCGCACCTCGAGCACGCGCGCCACGAGCACGCCGTCGAGATCGGCGTGCAGCCGCTCGACGCCCTCGACGGGGCAACAGCGCGCCGTGAGCAGCGTCGCGACCTCGCCGGCGTCGAGCGAGCGACCCAGCAACGCCTCCAGCCAGCGGCGCGAGAGGTTCATCGCACCCCGCCGGCGAACTGGCTGAGGAAGCGCATGTCCCCGCCGTAGAACAGCCGGATGTCCGGGATGCCGTAGCGCAGCATTGCGATGCGTTGCGGCCCCATGCCGAAGGCGAAGCCGGTATAGCGCTCGGAATCGACCCCGCAGTTTTCGAGCACCGCCGGGTGCACCATCCCGCTGCCGAGGATCTCCATCCACCCGCTCTGCTTGCAGGTGGGACAGCCCCGGCCGCCGCACACGGTGCAGCGCACACTCATGTCGGCCGAGGGCTCGGTGAACGGGAAGAACGACGGGTGAAAGCGCACTTCCGTATCGGCTGCGAAGATGCGGCGCGCAAAATGGCTCAATGTCGCCTTGAGATCGACGAACGAGATCCCCTCGTCCACGGCGAGCCCTTCGATCTGCTCGAACACCGTCGCGTGCGAGGCGTCGAACGGATCGCGCCGATAGGCCCGGCCCGGAATCACGACGCGGATCGGCGGGCGATACGCCTCCAGGGTGCGGATCTGGACCGGTGAGGTATGCGTCCGCAGGAGCAGATCGTCCGTCACGTAGAACGAATCCTGCGAATCGAGCGCCGGATGATCCTTCGGGAAGTTGAGCGCGTAGAAGTTATTGCGCTCGGTCTCGATCTCGGGACCGACGGCTCGCGTGAAGCCGAGCTCGCGGAAGACGTCGCAGATCTCGTCTATCACCTGAGTGACGACATGCAGGCCGCCGCCCCACTGGGCCCGGCCGGGCATCGTGGGGTCGACGTCCGAAAGTACGCTCGCGGCGCGGGTCAACTCCGCCGCTCGCGCGTCGAGCGCCGCCTCCCAATCGCGCTTCAGGGTGTTGGCGGGCCCGCCCACCGCCTTGCGTGACTCGGCGTCGAGCGTGGGGAGCGACCGGATGATTTCGGTCAGGGCGCCGTTCTTGCGCCCCAGGAGCTCGGTCCGCAGCTCCTGGAGTCGGCGCTCATCCGCCTGGGGGACCTCGCGAAGACGCTCCCGCAGGCCGTCGAGGCGTGCGAGGAGGTCGCGCATGATCAGAGGGCCTTCTTCGCGACCTCCGCCAGCTGCTCGAACGCGCCCGGATCGCGGACGGCGAGGTCGGCGAGGACTTTGCGGTTGATCTCCACGCCGGCTTTGCGCAGGCCGTTCATCAACCGGTTGTACGAGAGATCGTGCAGTCGCGCGGCCGCGTTGATGCGCGTGATCCAGAGCCGGCGGAATTCACCCTTCTTGCGCCGCCGATCGCGGTACGCGTAGCGCTGGGCGCGCTCGACGCTTTCCTTGGCCGCCTTCCACAGCTTGCTGCGCCCGCCGAAGTAGCCTTTGGCGAGCTTCATGACCTTGTTCTTGCGCTTCAGGCGCGCGACGTTGCTCTTGACCCGGGGCATAGGCGCTCCTTATGTCGACAGGAGCCGCTTCAGACGGCGCTCGTCGGCATGGGCAACGAGACTCCCTTTGCGCAGATGCCGTTTGCGCTTGGGATGTTTCTTCGTCAGAATGTGGCTCTTCATCGCCTGGTGACGGCGCAGCCGTCCCGAGCCGGTGAGCCGCACGCGTTTCCGCAACGCACGCTTGGATTTCATTTTGGGCACTGGTGGATCCTCTTTGAGACGTCAGACATCTGACGTCAGACGTCAGATGGCTATTTCGGCGCCAACACCATCGACATATTGCGCCCCTCGAGCCGGGGATCCTGTTCGATCTTGGCGATGTCCTTCAGCTCGGTCGCGACGCGATCGAGTACCTCCCGCCCCAGCTCGATGTGCGCCATCTGGCGCCCGCGGTACATCATCGTCACCTTGACCTTGTTGCCGTCCTGCAGAAACTCCCGCGCGTGCCGCGTCTTGAAATCGAAATCGTGGTCGTCGATTCCGGGGCGGTACTTCACTTCCTTCAGGTGAATGACGTGCTGCTTCTTCTTGGCCGCCCGCGCCGCCTTCGCCTGCTCGAACTTGAACTTGCCGTAGTCCATGATCTTGACCACAGGGGGGCGCGCCAGCGGCGCCACTTCCACCAGGTCGAGACCACGCTCCTGCGCGGCCGCGAGGGCTTCCTCGATCGCCAGCACGCCGAGCTGCTGGCCGTCATCCCCGATCACCCGGACCGGGCTGATGCGGATCATCCGGTTGATCCGGGTCCGCGGCTGTTTGTTGGTGCTGCTGCTTTCCTGAGGCAGTTGGTCGCCTTTCCCGCTAAATGAAAATGCGGACTCCAGTCGTTCCGGAATCCGCAGATGCGTCATCAGTTCTTGGCCATCGGTAGTCGGTCACGGCAAATCACCACCGAAAACCGATCACCCAAGACTGATGACGTCTCTCGACCCTGGAGCGCTCTCCGGCTCACCGGAAAGGCCTGGAGGTGGGGCGCCACCGGCGCCCGCTTGAGCACTAACGCCGCACAAACTATGTGGAGGGGATGGGCTCCACAAGGCCAAATCCTTTCCCCTCCCGTCCCAAACGTCCCATCGCCACCGACGGATCGTGCTCGAAGCAGATTCGCCACCCTTCCCCCTCGGCCCGCTGGTACACGCGCCGCCGGGTCTCCAGTGTCACGAGCGGCTCCAGGTCATAGCCCATGATCCACGGCAGGGGCAGATGAGCGACCGTGGGCACCAGGTCGGCGACGAAACAGGCCACCTCGCCCCCGCTTTCGATGAGAATCGATTGATGGAACGGCACGTGGCCGGGGGTCGGGAGGCAGCGGATCCCCGGGAGCGGAGTCGCCTCGCCCTCGAGCAGCTGAAACTCGATGCCGCTGAAGTTCGCGGCGAGATAGCTCCCCGCCGTGCGCTCATTGGTGTGGCTGGCGAAGTCGAGCTCGCGACGCTGGACGACGTAGCGGGCCCGGGGGAAGGACGGCAGCAGCTCGCCCGACGGCGCCCGGCAGGTATCGCCCCCGGCGTGATCGAAATGCAGGTGCGTATTGATCACCCAGCGCACGTCCGTGGGGGCGTGCCCCAGCTCGCCGAGCCGATCGTCCAGCCACGTCCGCCCGCGAACGCCGGCATTGTCGACCGCATAGATGTCGCGGAATTTCGGGTCGTCCTTGTCGCCGATTCCGGTGTCGACGAGCACCAGACCATCATCGTGCTCCACCAGGAGGCAGCGCATCGCCAGCTGAATGCGGTTCCGTTCATCGGGGACCGTGCGGCGCTCCCAGAGCGGCCGCGGCACGATGCCGAACATCGCCCCGCCGTCGAGACGCAGTCGGCCCGCTTCGATCAGGTGACACTGTAGCCGCCCGACTCTGAAGGAGACAGTCACAAATCGTCACGGCGGAGCGGCAGCGTCATGCAGCGGGGCCCCCCGCCGCCGCGCACCAGCTCGCTGCCCTCGATCGTGATCACCCCTTTGTCGCCCTCGTCCAACCACTCCTCCCCGGTGAGCAGGTTGACCGCGGAGATGATGCGATAGCCGCTATGCTCGAGCTCGCGGATCGTCGCCTCGTTGCGGGCGTAGGTGATCGCCAACCCCGGCCGCACCGTGAAGAAGTTGCACGCCGACGACCATTGCTCGCGCTCCTGCACCGCTCGGGCCGTCCCGCCGCAGAACAGGGGCTCGAGCGGCAGGTCGACCGCCTGCATCGCGGCGAAAAAATTTGGCACTTCCTTCACGCCTTTGGACCGCTTCCGGCGGTGCAGTACGGCGAGGCGTTCGGGCCCGATGAAGAACGGCGGATAGACGGCGCACGTCTCGCGGTCGATCTGGGTGAAGATCATGTCGAGATGGATCGCGGTGCGCTCGTTAGGCAGGACGACGATGATCGCGTCGGTAATGCCGCACTTGTCGAACGCCAGCTCGCAGAGCTGATCGAGGGCCGCCGGGCTCGAGCGCTCGCTGAAGCCGAGCACGAGGAGATCGGGGCGCAGTGGATGGACGTCGCCGCCTTCGAGCGTGTAGGTGTGCCGGCGCTCCTCGGAGCCGTCGTAGAGAATGCCCGCGTTGTCCAGTTTGTCGTGATAGCGGAACAACGCCTTGATCAGCATCTCCTCTGTCCAGCGCACGCCGTAGCGCATCGACCCGATGATGGCGTGCTCCCCCACCACGATACCGACGTCGCGCGTGAAGAAGAGGTTGGGGAGCGGCGGCAGCGCGTACCCGACCTCGTTCAGCGCGTGCGCGATGGGGCCCGCTTCCTCGAACGTCCCCTCGATCATCAGGGCCACCAGCTGCTCCGGCGACAACCCCGCGAGCTGTTTCGCCAGGGCATCCGACGGCACGACCTCGAGCGCCCGCGTCACCAGAAACTCCCGCACGTCGGGACGGGCGACGATCTCCGTCAGGAGATCCCGGACCTCGTGCACCTCGGCGAAGCGCTCCAGGACCGCCACCAACCGCCGGTGCTCGCGCTGCGCCAGCTCGAGATCGATGATGTCGTCGTAGAGATAGTCTTCGCGATTGCCCGGCGTGACGGCCACGAGCTCGTTCCCCGGCGTGTGCACCAAGACGTCGCGCAGCGGACCGATCTCGGAGGTGACGTGAACGCGGGGCATAGGGGCGGGAAATCTAATGCTGAATGCAGAATGCTGAATGCAGAATCCCGCATGCAGCAGTTTGCCTGCTGCATTTGTACTACCGGTTCGTCAACGCATAGCTCAGTGTTTCCAGCTCGAGGGCCATATTGACGCTCTGGACAGCGACGTCGTTGGGAACGACGAGTGGGACCGGCGCGAAGTTGAGGATCGCCTTCACCCCCGCGCGCACCAGACGGTCCGCGACCTCCTGAGCGGCCTCGGCCGGCGTCACGAGGATCGCGATGTCGGTGGGCTCCTTCTTGAGATCGGCCTCGAGCAGTTTGACGTCCCGCACCACGAGTCCGTTGGAGCGGGCCCCGATCTTCTTGGGATCCTTGTCGTAGATCGCCGCGAGGTCGAAGCCGTGCTGGCGGAACCCGCGATAATGCAGCAACGCCCCGCCCATCTTCCCCGCCCCGACCAGCACCACACGGTGGTTCCGCTTCAGGCCGAGGATGTCCCGAATCCGCGCCGCCAGCTCGGCCACCGAGTAGCCGAGTCCGCGCTTGCCGAACGACCCGAAGAACGACAGGTCCTTGCGTACCTGGGCCGACGTCGTGCCGCCACGGCGTGCCAGCTCCGCCGAGCTGATCGTCGTCAGCCCCTGGGCCGCCGAGTGCTCGAGGAACCGGAGGTACAGCGCGAGTCGACGGACGGTCGAGTCCGAGATCTTTCGCATTATTGTGAATTATTTCACAATCCCCCCTCCCGACGCAAGTCTGGCCTCATCGAGACCAGCGCCACAATGCCACGAACCGCTCCGGCGCGAGCGTCTCCGGCCGCGCGCGGGGCTCGACACCCAGGGTCGCGAGCGCGGCGGCGACGACCTCGGGGCTGCGCCGCGTGATCGAGCGCAGGATGTGGTGCAGCTGTTTGCGTCGCAGGCTGAAGCAGGCGGCCACGAACGCGCGAAACCCCGGTATTTCGCCGGCCGCGACGAGTGGGTGCTCGAGCGGCCGCAATCGAATCACGGCGCTCGTCACCTTGGGCGGTGGCGAGAACGCTCCCGCCTTCACCACGAACAGCTTCTCCACGCGCGCCTCCACCTGGGCGCCTACCGACAGCCCCCCGTACGTCTTCGAGCCGGGCGGCGCCACGATCCGGTCAGCCACCTCCTCCTGGACGAGGAGCACGATCAGTCGTGGCCGTTCCCGCAGCGCCCGCTCGATGATCGGAGTCGTGATGTAGTAGGGGATGTTGCCGATGACTTTGAAATGTCGAATGTCGAATCCGGAATGCCGAATGACCCTTTGCCAATCGAAACGTAGAACGTCCCCTGGTACGACCTCGACATTCGAAATTCCACATTCTGCATTCTTCGTTCTGCATGCTTCGGCAAGCTCCGGGTCCTTCTCCACCGCCACCACCCGTCCCACCCGCGGCGCGAGGACGCGCGTCAACGACCCGTGCCCCGCACCGATTTCGACGACCTGATCCTCCGGTGACGGCTCCAGCGCGTCGACGATGCGGGCGAGGATCCTGGGATCGGTGAGGAAGTGCTGCCCGAGCGATTTCTTGATCAGACCCTGGCGATGAGGAGGGTGCGGTCGTCGGCGGAGGGAGCGCCGCCCGTGAAGGCGGCGAGGTCGGCGAAAATCGCTTCGAGAATCTGCTGCGCCGGCTTGGATCGGAGCGCCTGAACATGGCCGAGCACGCGCTCCTCGCCGAAACGGCGACCGGCATCGTCGGTGGCGTCGGTGATGCCGTCCGTGAAGAGGCAGAGGATGTCCTGGCGGCGCTGCCACGTCTCCTGGCGGTCGCCGGTGTCGCCCGGCCCGCCGAGGCCGAGCGGCGTGCGCGTGGCCTCGAGCCGCACCATCACTCCGGTGGCACCGCGCACCAGAAACGCGTGCGGGTGTCCCGCGTTGGCATAGGCGATGGTGCCGGCCGCCGGGTCGATCACCGCGTACAGCAACGAAAGATACATCTCGGTGCGCCCCAGCTCGTTGGCGAGCGACTCCTCGAGCTTGCGCAGCACCTGGCCCGGGCTTCCGGCGGCCTCGGCGTGAATGCCGGAAGCGGCCATGGCGAGCGCCATGATGAGCGCGGCGCCGAAGCCATGGCTCGACACGTCGCCGATCATCACCCCGACGCGATCGCCGTGCAGACCCAGCAGGTTGTAGAAGTCGCCGCCGACGACGTCGGCCGAGCGACAGCGCACGGCGAGATCGGCCCTGGTGCCGAGCACGCTCGCAGCGGGGAGCAGCTTGAGTTGCAGGTCGTGGGCGAGCTCGAGCTCGCGGCGCACTCGTTGCTGGCTCAGGTCCTTGGCGACGAGGCGGGCATTCTCGATTGCCGCACCGACCTGGTTGGCGATCGCGGCCACGAGCTTTCGGTCCCCGGCTGAAAAGGCATCGGGTCCGAGGCGATCGGTGAGATTGATGACGCCGATCGGCCGGGCTTGATCCCCGGGGGCGCCGTACATGACGGGGACCGCGAGATACGCGTCCCCGCGATAGCTGCGCCCCCCGCTGGTGCGCGCCCCGCGCGACTCCGCCACGTCGTTGCTCTGAATACGCATTTCCCGGAACGCCCGCGCCGTCACGGAGACCGGATCGTCGAGCTCGATCGGATCCACCTCCGTGGTCACCATGCCGCGCGAGGCGACGAGCCGCAGGAGATGCCGATCAGGATCGAGGACGAAGAGACTCGCCCGGCGCGCGCCGACGACGGTGGCCACTTCCTGCAGGATGCGGCGGGCCGCCTCGTCGAGCCGGATCGTGTGCCCCAGGATCTCGCTGATCGTGTAGACGAGGTCGATTTCCTCGTAACGATCGGACAGCTCCGCCGCGACTTGCGCGGCCTCCCGCTCCGCCTCGGCGAGACACGTCACCGCCTCGAGGACCTGCTCACTGGCGGCGGGGCGCACGCGCGCGTTCGCGTCCGAGCCGTTCCGCAGCTCCACCCAGAACCCCGGCGGGGTGGGAATCGGCTCGAACCACGCGACGCCCTCCGGGGTGTCGATCGAGCGCCCCTCCCCCTCGAGGCCCTTGGGCAACGCCGGTGTCCAGCTCGTGGCGGCACCGGCGACGAGCCGGGGAGTGGGACCGTCGACGCGCCAGACGCGCAGACGAACGCCCCCCAACTGCTCGAGGATCGGGACCAGCCGCTCGAGTTTGGTCAACCCGCCCGCAGGACGAGACACACGCAATTTCCCCGCTCGTTGAACTCGATCGTGTCCACCAGGTGGCGCAGCACGAAGAGCCCGCGCCCGCTCTCCCGCTCCAGGTATTCCGGAGCGGTGGGATCCGGAACCTGGGACGGATCGAACCCCGCCCCGTCGTCGGCGACCTCGATGCGCACGGCGTCGGGACCGCACGCGACCTCGATACGGACCAGCTTGCTCGGGTCGTGGCGGTTGCCGTAGGCGATGGCGTTGGCCAGTGCTTCGGCCAGCGCGGTCCGCAGATTGAACTGCAGCCGGCGTGGCGACAGGACGCCCACGTCGCAGTGTCGCGCGGTCAGCTCGACCGCGTCCCCGACCAGCGCGAGGTCGCTGGGGACCGCGAGCGAAAAGGCGACGCCATCCTGGGGGCGTGCCGGCCGATGCAACACGACCTGGACGGGACCGCTCACGGGAGCCTCTAGAAGGCCGCCAGCGCCTCCGCCGGCGTCTTCGCGATGGCGAACAGGGTGTCCAGCTTGGTCAGCTCGAACAGCGTCTGGAGATCCTCGTTGAGCCCGGCGAGGCGGAGATCCCCGCCCTGCTCGCGTACCTTCTTGGAAAGGGACACCAGGACGCCGAGGCCCGACGAGTCGATGTACCCTGTTTTGGTAAAGTCGATCACAAAGCGTCGGGTCCCGCCTTCGAGGGAGTCGAGCACCTTCTGCTTCAGCTCCTGGCGGTTGCCGACGATCAGCTGGCCGTCGACCCCGACGATCACCACCCCCCGCGGATCCTTGCTCACCGAGAACCCCATCTCATTCCTCCGCTTGCAGTGTCGTGACCGCCGCCGCGACCACAATATCCTGCACCGTCGCGCCCCGCGACAGGTCGGCGATGGGCTTGGCCAGGCCCTGGAGAATCGGCCCGACTGCCTCCCACTCCCCTAATCGCTGCACCAGTTTGTACGCGATGTTGCCGCTGTCAAGGTCGGGGAATACCAACACGTTCGCGCGACCGGCGACGGCCGAATCGGGCGCCTTGCGTCGCGCCACGTCCAGGGCGAGGGCCGCGTCTGCCTGGAGCTCGCCGTCGCACGACACCTCCGGCGCGAGGGCGCGCAACCGCGCCACGGCCTGGCGCACTTTGTCGATTCTCGGTCCGCTGGCGCTGCCTTTCGTCCCGTACGAGAGAAACGCGACGCATGGCTCGTCGCCCACGATGCGGCGGCGGTCGCGCGCCGCCGCCCAGGCGATCGCTGCGAGCTGATCGGCGGTCGGGTCGGGCACGACCGCGCAGTCGGTGAACGTGAGGACGCGATTATCCTTCAGCATGTAGAAGGCGCTGCTCACGATCTCGATGCCGCGCGCGAGCCCTACGCCCCACAGGGCCGCCCGGATCAGTTCACCCGTCGGATGCATAGCCCCGCCGATCATGGCGTCGGCCCGGCCCACGCCCACGAGGCACGCGCCCCGGGTGAGCGGGTGGGCGAGCGCGGCGCGGGCAGCCGCATCGTCGGGGAAGCGATCGGGCCGCCGGGCGCGCAGCCACGTCACGAGCTCCGCCTCGGGCGGCAAAGTCGGCTCCGGCGGGACGAGCACGCCGAGACCCTGGGAGACGATCTCGCGCCCTGCGGCCGCGACGCGGTCGTCCTCCACCTCGGGCAGAAGGATCCGCCGTTTCGCGCGCCGCGCCGCCGCAAAGACGCGGTCGCGAAACGGAGCGGTCACTTGCCGAACTTGGCTTTCAGGGCCCGATGGACCGCCGGATGCACCAGCTGCGATACGTCACCGCCAAAACGCGCGACTTCGCGGACCAGACTCGAACTGAGGTACGTAAGATCGAAGGCCGGAACGAGGAAGACCGTCTCGATCTTCGGATCGAGGTTGCGATTCATGATCGCCATCTGGAACTCGTACTCGAAATCGCTTACCGCCCGCAGGCCTCGGACGATCACCGCGGCGCCGACCTGGCGCGCGAAATTCACGAGCAGTCCGTCGAACGATCGCACCTCGATTCCGGGGCCCCGCACCGCCTCACCGAGCAGGGCGACCCGCTCGTCGATGGTGAACAGCGGCTGCTTGGCGACGTTCACCGCTACCGCCACGACCACGTGATCCGCAAACGCCAGCGAGCGCCGGATCAGGTCCTCGTGGCCCCGGGTGACGGGGTCGAACGACCCCGGATAGACGGCGATCCGGCCTGGGCGCGGGGCGGCGGCGACGCCGCTCACGGCGCGTAGATGAAGGTGACGGCGGTGTCCCCGTAGCGGCGGGTCTCGTCCCCGGGGATCGGCGTATCGGCCGGATGCTCGATCGAGAAGACGCGCGCGAACGGCACCAACCGGAACATCGCCACAAGCCGAGCGGTCTGGTCGTTGACGTTGGCGTACGGCGGGTCGGCGAACGCCACATCGTACTGGCCGGGGTGCAGCTGTTCGGCGAACTTCAGCGCATCGACCTTATGGATCGTCGTCCGTCCCTCGACCTTGAGCGTCTTGATGTTGGCCTTGAGCGCCGCGAGCGCATTGCGGTGCACTTCCACGAAGTCTGCGGTACTGGCGCCGCGCGACAGCGCCTCGAGGCCGAGCGCGCCCGACCCGGCGTAGAGGTCCAGCACACGCGCGCCGCGCAAGCTACGCTGCAGAATGCTGAACCACGCCTCGCGCACCCGGCTCGCCGTGGGCCGGACCTTGTTCCCGACCGGCGTCTTCAGACGGCGGTTCTTGAACTCCCCGCTGATGATCGTGATCACGCTGCCTCCACCCCACCACTCGGGGCGATGGTCGCGACGCGGGCCTGCAGCGTCGAGCGCCCCTGCCAATCGTCCCGCTCGAGTCGGAACGCGACGTCGAGCGGGTGCTCCAGCCACCCCTCCGGCACCTGATCGGCCACCTGGAATCCGATCGCCGGGAGCGCGCCAGAGCCGTCGTCGAGCACAAACCGCAGATGATTGGTCCCGACCCGCCGCGCACCGACGGCGCGCGCCCCTCGGACCCCGAACACCGGAGCCGGGTTTCCGGCTCCACACGGCTCCAGGTGCCGCATCAGTCGCTCTAGGTCCTCGCTCAGGTTGGCGAGTGGCACTTCGAGGTCGACACGCTGCGCCGGCACCAGGTCTTCGGCGCGAAGAAGCTGAGCCGCCACGTTCAGAAAGGCAACCCGGAACTCCTCGAAGCGATCCCGGCGTACCGTCAACCCGGCGGCCATGCTGTGGCCGCCGAACTTTTCGAGGCAACTCCCGACCCGGTGCAACGCCCCGTGCAGATCGAAGCCCGAGATGCTCCGCCCGGAGCCGCGCCCCCTGTCTCCCTCCCAGGCGATGAGGAACGTGGGACGGCCGTAGCGCTCGACGAGACGGCTCGCCACGATGCCGATCACCCCCGGGTGCCAGTCGTCGGCGGCCAGCACGATCGCCCGGTCGTCCTCGCTCCCCTGGGTGGCGAGCGCCGTCTCCGCGGCGGCGAGTACCTGCTGGTCCATTTCCTGGCGGCGCGCATTGACCGTTTCGAGCTCGCGGGCGAGCCGGGCCGCCGCCTCCCCGTCATCGGTCAAAAGGAGGCGCAACCCATCGCCCGCGTCGCCGATGCGGCCCGCGGCGTTCAAGCGCGGCGCGAGGATGAACCCGACGTGGCCGGCGCGTAGCGGCTTTCCGGCGAGCCCCGCGGCCTCGACCAGCGCCGCGAGCCCAGGCCAGCGACTGGTGGCGAGGAGCTTGAGCCCGTGGCGCACGAGGATGCGGTTCTCCCCGACCAGCGGGACCACATCGGCAACGGTGGCCAGGGCGACGTAGTCGAGGAAGTGCCAGGGGAGCGTGTCCGGCAGTCCGAGCGCGGGGACGAGTGCCTGGGCGAGCTTGAACGCGACCCCGGTCCCGCACAGGTCCTTGTCGGGCGACTCGCAATCGGGGCGCCGCGGATCGAGCACGGCCGTCGCGGGCGGCAGGACGTCGCCGGGGAGATGGTGATCGCTCACGATGACCTCGACCCCCTCGGCGCGAGCCGCCCGCACCGCCTCGGTCGCCGTGATGCCGCAATCGCAGGTGATGATGAGCCGGGCGCCGAGCTCGCGCGCGCGCGCGAGACCCGACGGACCGAAGTCGTAGCCGTCCCGCACGCGGTGCGGGACGAAGGCATGGGCGTCGCCGCCCGCCTCGCGCAGCACGCGTGTGAGCAGCGCCGCGGCGCACTGTCCATCGACGTCGTAATCACCGTGAACCAGGATCGGTTCGCCGCGTCGGACCGCGCCCTGCACCGTCGCCACCGCCTTCGGCATGTCGGCCCACGACATCGGATCGGACAGCCCGGTCAGGTTCGGGCGCAGGAAGGCGCGGGCATCGCCCGCCGAGTCGTAGCCGCGCAGCACCAGCAACGCCGCCAATGCTTCCGGAATCGACAGGGCTGAGGACAGCTCGCCCACGAGCTCCGGATTGGGGGGACGCGCGACCGACCAGCGGGGGATGATCATTCGGCGTTGTAGAGCAACACGCCGCACGCCTCGCAGGTTTCGATGGAGACGCCGCGCTGGATCAGGACGCGCCGCTGCGTCGGCACCGCGGTGAAGCAGTGCCCGCAGGCTTCGCCGTGGAGAGCATAAAGGGCGAGGGGCGCCTTGCCGCGCCGGATCCGCTCATAGCGCGACAACAGGGCGCCATTCACGCCGCGCGACGCTTCGGTACGCACCTCCTGCGCCCGCCGCAGCTCCACTAACACCGCCTCGCGCTTCTTCGCCAGGGCTTCCCGCTCGGGCCCCTGCGCGTCGCGCACCACGTTGAACGCCTTCTCCGCCTCGCCCGCCTTGCGCTCCGCATCGTGCACCGCGTCGCCCGAACGCATGAATTCGGCTTCTTCCTTGGCGAGCACCGTGCGAGTCAGGTCGAGCTCCGCCATCAGCGTCGAGGCCTCCTTCGCCCCCCGGACCCACTCGAGTTTCTGGCGTCGTTGCTCCTGCATCGACCTGTAATTGGCGATCTTGCCTTCGAGCTCGTCCCTGCGCCGCCGGGCATCGTCGATGCCCCGTCGAGCGGCGTCGAGCGCCCGCTGCGCGACCGCGAGCTGCTCGTCGAGCCGGCGCACGTCCGGCTCCAGCGCGGCCAGCGCCTGCTCGGATTTCGCCACATCCTGATCCTTTGCCTGCAGCGTCAACAGACCTTCAAGATCCCGGTGCACCACTCCTCCTGGAGACAATCTTGTATGTGGGACGGATGCGATTCCGCTCGGCGGCAATGCGCTGCTTTTCCAGGGCGAGCCGTCCCTTCTCGGCTTCGTCGGCCAGCGGCAACTCACGCTCCAGCCGGTCCAGTTCCCGGTCGAGTCGCCGCGCATCGATCCAGTTGACCGCGCGGTCGAACAGCACATCCGATTCCCCCTCTCCCAGCTGCTCCGCCCGCAACACCTCGTAGGCGCGAGCCGGCCCGCCGTCCAGCTCCTCCGCCCGACCCTCGGCCAGAGCCTCGAATACAGCGCGATAGATCGGGTTTTCGATCTCCTCCGCATCCACTTTTTCGAGGACGCGATCGCGCCACGCGTCTCCTTGCATCATGGTGAGGACCAGAGCGCGCTCCGCGTTGGCCGGCAATGCGGGCAACGGCTGACTCCCCCCCGCCGCCGGCGCCTGGGCGGCGATCGCGTCGCGCGGCCGCGTGCCGGTGATTTCCCGCTCCAGCACGTCCTTACGCACGTGGGCGACCTCGGCGACACGGCTCAGATACAGCTCGCGGGTCAAGGAGTCCGTCGCGGCGCGAATCGTCGGGAAGAGACGGTCCAGGGCGCGGCGGCGTCCGGGGAGCGTTTCGAAGAACCGCTTGTGCTCGAGGATCTGAATCTTGCGCTCCAGCACGTCGACGGCGTCCTTCGCCACGGCCTCGAACGCCGCCCCGCCACCGCGACGCACCAGCGAGTCCGGATCGTCCCCCGCGGGGAGCGTCGCAACGCTGACGCGGATCCCCGCCCGCAACAGCTCATCGCCCGCCCGGAACGTGGCGCGCAGCCCGGCGTCGTCCGAATCGTAGCACAGCAGGACCTGCGGGGCGTACCGGCGCAGCAGCTCCGCCTGGTCGGCGGTGAGCCCGGTGCCCATCGGCGCCACGCCTTCGTCGATGCCCGCCAGCGCCAGCCGGATCACGTCGAAATACCCCTCCACGAGAATTGCCCGCTCCGCCTTGCGAATGGCGGAACGCGCCTCGTGGAGGTGGTAGAGCAGCTTTCCCTTGTGGAAGATCGGCGTCTCGGGCGAGTTCAAGTATTTCGGCTCCCCCTCGCCGAGGATGCGGCCCCCGAATGCTACGACCCGGCCGTGCAGGTCGTGAATCGGAAACAGCAAACGGCCGCGGAAGCGCGGCGCCACCGTGCCGTCCTCACGGCGGCGCTCGAGTCCCGCCTCGAGCAACACCGCTTCGTCGATGCCGAGCTTGCGCATCGCCTCACCGAATGCGGAGCCGCGCGGCGCGAAGCCGAGTCCCAGAGTCCCCCATTGCTCCGCCGTGATGTCGCGCGATGCGAGATAATTGCGGGCCGTCGCGGCGTCGGCACCGTCCTCGAGCTGCCGTGAAAACCAGTCGTGCGCCGCGGCGACCGCCGCGAACAGCGGCTCGCGCGGATCCGGCCCGGATGGCCCGCGCTCGGGAATCACGATCCCGACGCGCCGCGCGACCTCCCGCACGGCGGTCGGATAGTCCATGCCGAGCCGCTTCATGAAGAAGGTGAAGACATCGCCCGACTCATGACAGACGAAGCAGTGGTACATCCCCTTCCTGGGAATCACGGCGAAGTTGCGGTGAGTGCCGCCATGGAACGGGCACGCCCCGCGATAGTCCGCGCCGGTTCGTTTCAGCTCCACCTGCTCGCCGATGATGCCCACGATGTCGGCGGCATCGCGCACCTGCTCGATCACCTCATCCGGGATGAGACTCACCGCAACTCCACCACCGTCACGCCCGAGCCTCCCTGGTTCGCGGGCGCAAGACCGAAGCGGGCCACGCGCGGGTCGTGCTGCAGGACACGCTGCACGAGCTCGCGCAATGCGCCGGTGCCCTTCCCGTGGATGATCCGCAGATAGGGAAGATCGTCGAGCACCGCAGCGTCCAATGCTCGCTCGAGGGTGGCTTCGGCTTCGTCGGCGCGAAGCCCGCGGAGCGAAACCTCGGTGGCTGGGGACGACTGGCGATCCGGCGCACGGGGCGCCGCGCGGGCGGGCGGTGGTGTCGCCGGGGCCGCGTCGCGCGCTGGCGTCAGAATCTCGACGATCTGCGCGGGTCGCACGATGAGGCGCAGCGCGCCCGATTCCAGCACCACCGTTCCGTCGTCACGCATCTCACCCACGCGTCCCATCATTCCGTCGGCGGTCCGCACGCGGTCTCCGACCTGCGCCTCCACCCGTCCGCTCGTCCGCACCACCGCCGGCCCGCCTTCTTGGGATTGCGAGATCGCCCGCTCCAGCATGCGCCGCGCTTCCCGCGCAGTCACTTCGTCGACGGCGGCCCGCGCCTGGCCGAGCGCAGCCTCGACAGTCTTACGAGCGGCGAGGAGGTATGCACGGGCCTGATCCCTGGCCTTCGCATCCAGCGACCGCTCGCGTTCCCGAACCATACGCTCCTGTTCCGCGGCGGCCTGCTCCCGGGCTTCGAGCCGGGTGCGCTCGGTGGCCGCGGCCGATTCCGCGTCGCCCAGGGCGGTCTCTCGCCCGGCCAGGGTCCGCGCCCGGGCCTCCACGTCGGCGAGCAGGGCGTCGAGCTGACGCTCCGCATCCGGCACCGCCCGCTCGGCATCAGCCAGAACCTCCTCGGCCACTCCGAGGCGGCGGGCAATCGCCAGGCCGTATGATCGCCCGGGGAGTCCCTTGAGGAGTCGATACGTCGGCGTGAGCGACGCGGCATCGAACTGCAACGACGCGTTGACGATACCCACCGACTCGGCGGCGAGCCGCTTCAGGGCGCCGAGGTGCGTCGTCGCCAGCGTGACGGCGTGGCGCCGCGTGAGACTGCGCAGCGTGGCCGCCGCGAGGGCCGCTCCCTCGGCGGGATCGGTCCCGCTCCCGATCTCATCCAGCAGCACGAGCGTCGCCCCGTCGGCGAATGCGAGGATGTCGCGCAGCACGGCGACGTGCGCTGAGAACGTCGACAGGCTGGCGGCGATCGACTGCCGATCACCGATGTCGGCGAATACGCGCCCAAAGATCGGTAGCCGCGAGTGGGCCCCGAGCGGCGGAATGATCCCGCTCTGCACCAGCAGGGCGAGCAGCCCCACCGCCTTGATGAGGACCGTCTTGCCGCCGGTGTTGGGACCGGAAATGAGCACCGTCCATTCGTCGGAAGCGAGCTCCAGGTCGAACGGGACGACGACCGGATCCCCGCCCACGAGCAGCGGGTGGCGTCCGCCGCGAATCTTGAGCGGCCCACCACCGATCTCGGGCGCGAAGCCGTTGACCTCCACCGCGTACCGGGCGCGCGCGCAGAGATCGTCGAAGGCGATGCACGCCTCCCATGCCGCCGCGATCGTGTCGCGGTGCGGACGCAGCGCATCGGTCAGCTCGCGCAACACGCGCAGCACTTCGCGATGCTCCTCGGCCTCAGCCGACCGTAGCTCATTGCCAAGCTCGATCACCTCGGGCGGCTCGAGGAATACGGTCGCCCGCGTCGCCGACTCGTCGTGCACGATGCCACCCACGCGGCTGCGCGCCGTGGCGCGGACCGGAATCACATAGCGGCCGGCGCGGAGTGTCACGGCGGCGTCGGGAGCGCGGTCCTGCGGGTCGAGCCCCTGGAGCAGTCGCTCGAGACGCGCGACGAGCTTGGTGCGGACATCGCGCACCGCCTTGCGCGCCCGCGCCAGGTCGCGCGACGCGCCATCGAGCACGGTGCCGTCGGGAGCGATCGCGGTGGCGAGCCGCGATTCGAGCTGCTTGGGTGGCAGCGGCGTGCGCAATGCAGCAGTCCGCGGCGCCTCTCGCTCCAACCGTCCGAGGATCGACCCGACGGTACGGACGGCGATCAATGCGGCCCCGAGCTCCGCCAGCGCCGGCCCTTCGAGCGCGCTTCCGGGAACGCGCAGCAAGCTCAGCGTCTCACCGATGTCGGGGACGGACTCGGCGCGCAGCGAGTCGTCCGTGAGGAGCAGCCCCGCGAGCTCGGCGACCTGAGCCAGGGACTCGCGCACCGCGGTGGCGTCGGTGACCGGGCGGCGATCCTGTACGCGCGCCGCGCCGAGCGGGCCGACGGCGAACGCCGCCACGCGCTCGAGCGCGGCGGGAAACTCCAGCGTCTCCAGGACGGCAGGGGGGAACCCGCCACCCGCACTCATACGCTCGCTGACAGCTCCTCGCGCACGATCTGGTTGATCAGCTTCCCGTCGGCGCGTCCCTTGAAGTGAGGCATGACCTGCCCCATTACCTTCCCGACATCCCTGGCGCCGGCGGCGATCGCTGCGCGCACGGCGACGCGGATCTCCTCGGGCGGCACCTGTGCCGGCAGGTACCCTTCGAGCATTGCGACCTCGCGCAGCTCCGTCTCCGCCCGGTCCGGCCGCCCAACGGTGGTGAACTGCTCGGCCGCCTCGCGCCGCTTCTTGATACCGCGGCGCACGACATCCACCGCTTCCTCCTCGGTCAGCGGGTGAGGCACTTCGAATTCACGGTTTTTGAGATCTGCGAGAATCGTCGAAAACAGCAGTGTGCGGTGTTGATCGCGGGCCTTCCGGGCCTCGTTGAGGGCCACCTGGAGCCGCTCGACGAGGCCGGGCATCTCAGAAGGAGCGGGGCCGCCGGCTCTTGCGGCGCGCCGCATTCATCTTCCGCTTCCGGCGCTCACTGGGCTTTTCGTAGTGGCGGTGCTTACGCAGGTCCGAGAGAATCCCCGCCTTTTCGCACTTCTTCTTGAAGCGCTTCAAGGCGCGTTCGAAGCTCTCGTCGTCGTGGATGATCACTTCCGGCATCGCGACTCGCGTCCTAACTGTGAGAGACTCGGCAAGTTAGCCTCACCCCGGAGGCCAGGTCAAGCGGCGTCCGCCGAGCAGGTGAAGATGCAGGTGAAACACTGTCTGGCCCCCGTTGCGGTTCGTGTTGAGAACGACCCGGTATCCGTCATCGGCGATTCCCTCGTCCCGGGCGATCTCCCGGGCCACGATCAGCATTTCACCGATCACCTTCCCGTCCGTGACCTCTTCGAGCGACGCGAGATGCTCCGTCGGGATCACCAGGACATGCACGGGGGCCTGCGGGCTGAGATCCCGGAACGCGACGACGCGGTCGGTCCGCTTGAGCACCGACGCCGGAATCTCGCCGCGCGCGATCTTGCAGAAGATGCAGTCGGACTCGGGGCTCATGCGCCGAACGCCTCCCGGATCTTGTTCCAGAAGCCGCGACCCAGGGTCTCCGTCGATGGCGGTGCGCCTTCGATCTTCTGGAGCTCGCGGAATTTCGCTTCCTGCTCGGGGGTGAGCCGCGTCGGCGTCCAGACCTGGATGCGCACGTGCAGGTCGCCGTGTCCCGACTCGCCGAGTCGCGGCAGTCCCTTGCCGCGCAGCCGGTACATCGTGCCGGTCTGCGTCCCGGGCTGCACCTTGAGGGGCGCCGTGCCGTAGGGAGTGGGAATCTCCACGTCGGCGCCGAGCGCCGCCTGGCTGAACGACACGGGAAGATCGAAGACGAGATCGTCACCGTGCCGCTCGAAGCGCGGGTCCTCGACGATCTCCAGCACCGCGATCAAGTCGCCGGGCGGACCGTTGCGCGGCCCGGGGACCCCCTGCCCCCGCACGGTCAGGTAATGGTGATCCGCGACGCCGGCCGGCACATCGAGTTGCACGGTCTTTTCGGCTTTCACGCGGCCATCTCCGCGGCACACCGGGCACGGATCCTTGATCACCGTCCCCTCGCCTCCACACGTGGGGCACGGCGAGACGGAGACGAATTGGCCGAACATCGACTGCGCCGCGCGCCGCACCTCGCCCGTGCCACCGCACATCGAGCACGGCGTGGCCTTGGTGCCCGCCTTCCCCCCGGTGCCTTTGCAGGCATCGCAGGTGTCGAGAGTCTTGAGCTTGACCGCCTTCGTGGTGCCGGTCGCGACCTCGGCCAAGGTGAGCCGCAGCGACACTTTGAGATCGGCTCCTCGCCGGCGGTCGCGGCGCGTGCGCTCGCCGCCGCCGCCGAAGAACGCGTCGAAGCCACCCAGCCCGCCGAAATCACGCATGAAGATGTTGAGCGCTTCGGAGAGATCGAAGTGCGTGAATCCACCCGGCGCCGCACCGGCGCCGCGCAGCCCGGCTTCACCGTAGCGGTCGTAGACGGCACGCTGCTCCGGATCGCGCAACACCTCATACGCCTCCGTGATCTCCTTGAAGCGATCCTCGGCGCCAGTCTCCTTGTTGCGATCCGGGTGTGATTCCATGGCAAGCTTGCGATACGCCTTCTTGATCGCCGCCTCGGAGGCGTCCCGGGGAACGCCCAGCACCGCGTAATAGTCCCGGCGACTCATCGCAGCAGCTCCTGCACGAGGCGGCTCGTGTGCTCCACGAGCGCCACGACCTTGTCGTACGGCATCCGTGTCGGCCCGAGCACGCCAATCACGCCCGACAGCGGACCGGAGCGATAGGGCGACGTCACGAGAGTGAAGGCGGCGAGCTTCGGATCCACGTGCTCGCTGCCGATCGTGATGGTCAGTCCGGGGGCGGTGCGCTGCGCCAGCGCCTCCCGCAGCCGATCCCGCCGCTCGGTGACCTCGAGCAGCCCCTGCAACCGCTCCGCAGTCGCGAATTCCGGCTGTCCCGCGAGCAGCTGCGCCGAAGACAACACCACACCGCCCGGGAACGGCCCGGCATCGGCGGCGGGGACGTCGAACAGCTCGTCGGCTTCCTGAATGAAGATGTTGAGCAGCTCGCTCGAATGCGCCGAGCCGCCGGCGTCGCGCAGCCGCTCGGAGAGCGAAGCGCGAATCTCCTTGAGAGTGAGACCGGCCAGTCGCTCGTTCAGGACGACCGCGACCTGCACGACCGCGTCCGCCGCCATGTGCGACGGGATCTCGACGAATATCGTCCGGACGGCGCCGCTCTTCAGGGTCAGAACGAGCAACAACCGCTCGCGCGAAACCGTCACCAGCTCGAGCCGCTCCAGGACCGCGTCATCGAGCGACGGCCCCACGGCCATCCCCAGCTCCTGCGTCAGCACGCCGAGCACCTGCGCGGCCCGCCCGAGGATTTGATCCACCGCGTTGCTGCGCGATGCCGACAGCTCTTCCCGCAGCTGGTGCGCCTGATCGAACGTCAATGACGACGGGCGCATCAGCGCATCCACGTAGAGGCGATAGGCGCGATCGGTCGGAATACGCCCGGCGGAGGTGTGGGGATGATAGAGAAACCCCTTCTCCTCCAGATCGCTCATGGTGTTGCGGATCGTGGCGGGAGACAGGCCCAGGCCGAAGCGCTTCGCGATGGTGCGGCTGGCGGCCGGCTCTGCGGTCTGCACGTAAGTCTCGATCACGGCGCCGAGTACGGCGCGCTCGCGCTCGGTCAACACAGTCGTCAAATGCTCCAACCCCTTTCGGCGAAACAAATTACGGAATCGCTGGGTTCCCGGTCAAGGCGGGGACGAGGCTATCGAGACGGAGCCAGCCGGTGGGGGTGCAGCGGAGGCGGCAGCCGTCTTGGACCAGCCACCCCTGCCCGAGGAAGGCGGACGAGGGCGGCAGAAGGCGGGAGCGGTTGGGCAGATCGATTCCCTCCACGGTGCGGAGCCCGAGGTAGATGTGTTCGAGCTCGCGCTGTTGGTGAGACAGCTCCTCACGAGCTTCCACCGTCGATTCACCAGCAGCGATCGCGCGCACGTAGGCTGCCCACGCCGAATGGTTCCAGCTCCTGGCGCGACCATCGAATGAATGCGCTGCGGGACCGACGCCCACATACGGGCGGCCGGACCAGTACGCGCTGTTGTGACGCGAGCGCCATCCATCGCGCGCGGCGTTCGACACTTCGTAGAACGAGTAGCCCGCGGCGCCGAGTCGCTCGTGCGCGCGGAGATACTCGTCGGCGTACCGTTCATCCGTGGGCGCCTGCACCGCACCGCGGGAGATCCAGCGATCGAGCGGGGTGCGCGACTCGACAGTGAGACCGTAGAGCGAGAGGTGCGACGGCTCGAGCGCGACCGCCTGGTCGAGGTCGTGATCCCAGTCGCGCCGCAGCGACTCGGGGAGCGCAAAGATGAGATCGAGCGAGATGTTCTCGATCCCCCCTTCCCGCAGGTGCGTCACGGCCCGGCCGATCTGCGCCGCGTCGTGGGTGCGGTGCATCCACTGGAGCACGCGATCGTCGAACGATTGGGCGCCCAGGGAGACGCGGTTGACGCCGGACGCGCGCCAGGCCCTTACTACTTCCGGAGTCACGTTCTCCGGGTTGGCTTCCAGTGTGACCTCGAGGGTGCCGAGAGAGGGCGTCGAGTGAAGGACGTCGAGCAGAATCGTACGGATCGCATCCGGCGGCAGGAGCGACGGCGTGCCGCCGCCGAGATACACCGTTTCGAGCGATTCGAGAGGCCCGCGCCGGGCCAGCTCCGTCTTGATCGCGGCTACGAAATCGGCAGCAGGAATCGCCTTACGTACGGCGATGGAAAAATCGCAGTAGGAGCAGCGTCGCGTACAGAAAGGAACGTGGATGTAGAGATGATGCACATCGAGAAAATAACCGAATGCGCAGCTATGTTCGTAATGCGAACACCATCCCCGGCCTCTGGCTCACCAGTCCCCGCAATTCCAGCTCGGTAAGCGCCGTCAGAACCACGCCGACCTCCTGCTCCGCCCCCGCGACGAGCGCGTCCACGTGCGCCGGCTGTGCGGCGAGAGAGTCCCACAGCGCCCGTTGCAGCGGTGTGAGGTCTTGCGGTGGCATCCCGGGGGGTGGCGCTGGGATTGGTCTGCCCGGTGAGAGATCCCGCTGCGCCGGCGCCGCCTGGAGACCGAGTTCCTCGAGAATGTCCGCAACAGAGAGGGCGGGCTTGGCCCCTTGCTGAATGAGCTTGTTACACCCCTCCGAAGCTGGACTCGTGATCGGTCCCGGCACCGCGAGGACGCTGCGACCCTGTTCCAGCGCACAATCGGCGGTGATCAGCGCGCCGGAGTTTGCCGCCGCCTCGACGACCACCGTCACACCGGCCAGACCGGCGATAATGCGGTTGCGACGGGGGAACGTACTGACCCGCGGCCGTTCGCCCGGCGGCAGCTCGGTAACGAGACAGCCCTCCTTCGAGACGCGCGCATAGAGTGCACGATTGGCCGCGGGGTAGATCACGCCAAAGCCATTGCCCAATACCCCAACCGTTCCGCCGCGCACCTCGAGCGCCGCTTCGTGCGCGATGGCGTCGAGACCGCGCGCCATGCCGCTCACGACGACCGCCGCCTGTGCGACGCCGGTCGTGAGCAGGCGCGCCGCGGCCGCGCCATACGGCGTGTGATCGCGGCTGCCGACGATCGCCGCCGCGGGGCGGGTCAGGAGGGATGCATCCCCCCAGACGAAGAGCGCCGCCGGAGGTTCGGTGATCTCGGCCAGCAGTGGCGGGTATTCCGTGGTTCCCGGCAGGAGCACCCGAGCCCCGAGACAGTCGAGCGCCCGCAGGATCTCCTCGCCGCCCCTTCGTCCCGCGGCGCGGACGGCGGTGGCCGCCGCAGGGCCGAACCCGGGCAACCCAGCGATCGCGCCCGCCGGTGCCATCTGCGCGCCGACCGCGCTCCCGAACGCATCGATGAGGGTGCGCAGCCGCGCCGGCCCGATCCCGGGGATCTGGGCGAGCGCCAGGTAGGCCGCTAGCTCGCCGCTACCGGTGTCTGGAGCTTCTGCCACAGCGTCTCGAGGAGCGCGGGGAGACCGGCACCCGTTACGGCGGAAACGGGAATGACCGGCGCGCCGTCCACCGTGCGGATCGCGGGCGGCGACGCGCCCGGACCCAGCAGATCCATCTTCGTCACGACCACGATGTGGGGCTTCGCGGCCAGATCGGCGTTGTACAGCGCTCCCTCGCGGCGCAGCAGGTCGTAGGTCGCCTGCGGGTCCGGGTTGTCTGCGGGGATCAGCACCGCGACGAGCCGGGTTCGCTCCACGTGCTGCAGAAACTTGAGTCCCAGTCCCCTCCCGGCGTGAGCCCCTTCAATGATGCCCGGGATATCGGCGATGACAATCGTCCGGTGATCCGACAATTGGACGACGCCGAGATGCGGCTCGAGCGTCGTGAAGGGATAATCCGCGATCTTGGGCCGCGCCGCGGAGACGACCGAGAGCAAGGTGCTCTTCCCCGCATTGGGCTCCCCCAGGAGTCCTACGTCGGCGATGAGCTTCAGGACGAGCTCGAGCATCCGCTCGTCGCCCGGCTCGCCCGGTTCCCATTCGCGCGGGCTGCGATGCGTCGCGGTCGCGAAGCGCGCGTTGCCCCGCCCGCCGCGCCCCCCCTTGGCGACGAGCAACGATTCTCCCGCCGAGACGAGCTCGCCCAACAGCTCCCCCGAACCCGCATCGCGGACTTCCGTCCCGGGAGGCACAGGGAGCGTGAGATCCGCACCCGACCGGCCGGTCATGTTCTTTCCTTTACCATGCTGGCCGCGCTCGGCCCTCCAGTCGGTGTGGTAACGGTAGTCGAGCAACGTGGTCAGGTTCGGATCGGCCCGTACGAGGACACTGCCTCCGGGACCGCCGTCGCCCCCGTCTGGGCCGCCCTTCGGAACGAACTTTTCCCGTCGAAAGGAGGAGGCCCCGGATCCGCCCGTGCCAGCGTGGACACGCACCAGCGCCCTATCGATGAACATTCAGTTACAGCTTTCGTTCGCGAACGTCTGCCCAGAGCTCCCAAAGTTTCAACGCGCGGGCCGCTCCGATCTCCTGTTCCGCGAGCACGAGCACCGCGTCCACGTCTTCCTTTTTCCACCCGAGATTGAGCGCGCCGCGCAAATGCGCGTGCAGCTGCCGGGGTGCTTGGAGCATCGTGATCGCCGCCAGGGTACAGATCTCCCGTCGCGCCGAGTCGAGCCCGGGCCGGCCGAGGATCTTGCCGTACGCGTCGACGACCACAAGTGGCTCGAGCGCCGGGTGCATCGTCCGCAGGCTCACCAGCAGCTTGTGATACGTGCGCCCGTAGACCTCGGCGCATTTCTCCTCTCCCCGTTTGGCCCAACGGCCGTGCTCGCCGTGCAGCAGAGATTCTCCGCCGTCGCACGGTTCGTCGCCGACTACCGCGCGCCACACGCCGAACGCCGCGAGGGCGAGCGGATACCCGACGTTGAGCATGCTCTGGAGCAGCAGCTCCTCCATCCACAGGGTCTTCACCCCGGCCCCGCGCGCGGCCTGCATGCGATCGCCGATCGCCCGCTCATCGCCGCGGGCCACGGCCATGGCGACCCGAACGAGGGCGAGGGTAGGCGGGTCGAGGGTGGGCGACAAGGTAGGTGATGCCGGACGGTCCGCCGTCATCGTTCTAACGCTCCAGGGCGCCGAAAACGCGCAGTTCGCCGACGACCTCCCCCCGGGTGTTGTAATTGACCCGGGACTGGAGGGAGTCGGGTTGCGGGGTTAGCCCGAGATGCGAGAGCACACTCGCCATCGCGAGCGCCGCGGCGACTCCGTGTCCATCCTCGACCTTCAAGCTCACGCCGAGTCGCTCGCGCAGCACCACCCCGCTGTAGACGCCCTCGGCGCCGACCTTCGTGATCACGCGTCCAGGGAAGGCGCTCATCATCTCGGTGCACGGACGTCCCTCTCCGGCGATCAGCTCGGGATATTGCAGCATGGCTTGCGGGATGGCGTCAGCATTCGCCAGTCTCGCGTATGCGAGCGCCATCCGCCGCAGCGGCAGCGCGTAGCACACCACACCGCATCCATCCACGGCCGTGCCGATCGCGCCTTCAGCCAGATCGGTCCACCGAGATACTTCCCGGAGACAGCGCTGTTGTACCGGATGCTGGAGGCGGTGATAGTCGATGGTGGGCCAACCGTGATGCCGCGCGAGCGCCAGCATCCCGGTGTGTTTACCCGAGCAATTCGAGTAGACGGCCGTCAACTCCACCCCACGCGCGCGATAGTTCCTGGCCACGGCGTCCGACAGCGGGGTGTGTGGTCCGCATTGCAGATCCGATTCGGACGCGCCGATCCGCGCGAGGAACTCCCGAACCCGCTCCACCTGTCCGGGCTCGCTCGAATGCGAGGCACACGCGAGCGCGAGGTGGCTGGCGTCGAGCTTGAAATAGTCGGCGGCGCCGTCACTCACGAGGGGCATGGCCTGAAACGGTTTCGCCGCCGAGCGCCAGAAGGTGACGAGGTCGGGATCGCCGGCGCGCGCGACCAGCGCGCCCGTGGCGTCGACCACGGCGACGTGGACGCGGTGCACCGATTCGGTGCTACGCCCACGACGCTGCTCGATGCGGAGGGTGCCGTTCACGGGAGGAGATGATAACGGTTTTATGATAAGTTTCCCCCTCCCATGGACCTCACCCGCGACCGCCTTCAGGCGCTCGTCCGCAAAATGACCACACAGCGCGTCGTCGTGCTAGGCGACGCGATGCTCGACATCTATCTGGCGGGCGAGGCCGAACGGATCTCGCCCGAGGCGCCGGTCCCGGTGGTGGCGGTGCGGCAGCGCCGCATCGCACTGGGCGGCGCGGCGAACGTCGCGGCCAACGTCGCGACGATCGGGGCCGAGGGCCGGCTCGTCACGGTGATCGGGGACGATGCGCGCGGCGACTCGGTGCGCAGCGAGCTCGCGCAGCACCGCCTGCGCGACGAGTGGCTCGTCGTCGTCCCCGAACGGCCCACGACGTCGAAGACGCGGGTCGTCGCACGCGGCCAGCAGATCGTCCGCATCGACGAGGAGGTGGACGAACCGGTTCCCGAGCGCGCGGCGGAGCAGCTCGGCGCGGCGCTCGAGCGGGCACTCGCCGATGCCGATGCGCTGCTCGTGGAAGACTACAATAAAGGCGCGCTCACCGAAGCGGTGATCGCGCGCAGCATGACGGCCGCGCGGCGGCGCGGGGTCCCAGTCGTCGTGGACCCGAAATTCCGGCATTTCTTCGCCTACCAGGGCGCAACCGTGTTCAAGCCGAACCGGCGCGAGCTGGAACAGGCGATGGGGGCGACGCTCGACCTCGCGCACCCCGACGCACTCCCCGCCGTGCTCGACCGGCTTGGCGTCGACAACCTCCTCCTGACCCTCGGCGCCGAGGGGATGGTGCTCGTCACGAAGAATCAGGTGCTCACTCGTATCCCGACGCTGGCACGCGAGGTCTACGATGTCTCGGGGGCGGGCGACACGGTCACGGCCTGGGTGGGCACGGCGCTTGCTGCGGGAGCGAACGTTCTGGAAGCGGCCCAGATCGCGGCGTATGCAGCCGGGGTCGAGGTGGCCAAGGTGGGTGTTGCCACCGTTTCTCCTGACGAGCTGCTGGCCGCGTTCGACGCGCAGCAAGACCAGCTGGGGCGCCTGCGGCGCGGCGGCCTCCTCTGAGTCTGTATATTTGCTGCGGTCGGGCCCTTAGCTCAGAGGTTAGAGCAGCGGACTCATAATCCGTCGGTCCCAGGTTCAAATCCTGGAGGGCCCATCTCCGAGAGGCCGTGTCCGCGAGCCTGGGATACCATCCCAAATCTGATTCGGCAACGGAGGCAGTTCGTGAGAACGAAGGCGATGCTGTTGGGCGTGATCATGGTCTCGTCAACATGTTTGGCGGCCCAGGGATTGGGGCCCGACGGAGCTACGGCCAAGTGCATCAACGGCAAGTACTCCAAGAGCAAGTCGATGAAAGCGGCCTGCCATGACGACTTCGGCGTCGCGGTTTGGTATGGCCTTGTCCCTCCGGAAGGCCCTCCTCCCGCGGCGAACAAACCCAACATTTTCGTCAAGCTGGAAGCGGGGATGGCTCAGGAACTGCCCAACACGGTGTTCCGCGCAGATAAGGACGGCAAGGTGACCGATCGCTGGGCGGACAGCGTGGTGAACGCGCGCTACCAGTCGTTGCTGGATTACCTCGACAAGGAACATCAGGAGAGCGCGTGCCGCAGATCATCGAATCATTGCGTCACGTGCACGATCCCCAGCCACCGCATTTACTGCACCAACGTGACCCAATACCTCCCGCTGCCGGCGTTCTGACTCACGCCGACAACGTGACCGATATCACGTCATAACTCTTTACGCGTTAGGAACTTGTGGCTCCACAGCAGTAAGGTGCCTGAAAGCGCCTGACGCTTAAGTTTGCTCTAGCCGCCAGGAGTGCGTCTCCAATGCGGCGAAAAACCTCCTCGCCGGATCGGTAGATGCACAAAGTAGCGCGCGTCGTTCGACAGGGTGTTCCCTTCTTGCTGTGCTGTGCCCTCACCCAGTGTCACGTAGCAGGTTCAACCGGTCCGTCGGGGCCTGCAGTCGCTCTGTCCTTCTCGGTGGAACCGTCGTCGACGGCCGACTACAAGAAGATCAGCCCCAGCGTCCGCGTCGTAGCCCAGGACGATAAGGGGAATACCGCCACCAGCTTCAACGGCACCATCACCGTCGCACTGACCCCGGGAACCGGCACGAGCGGGGCCACCTTGGGCGGCGCGCTCCAGGTGACCGCGGTCGGCGGAATTGCCTCGTTCTCCACCCTCACGATCGACAAGGATGGCACCGGCTATACGCTGACGGCGACCGCCTCCGGTCTGACGACGGCCACGAGTTCGGCCTTCAGCATCACCGCCGGGTCGGCGACGAAGCTCGTGTACACGGTACAGCCCTCACAGACGGCATCGCTCGACACCATCACACCGGCCGTGCAGGTCACGGCGTTGGATTCGGGGAACAACGTCGCCACCGGATTCATCGGCAACGTGTCGGTGGTGATCACCGGCGGGACTGGTGCAGTCGGCGCGAAGCTCAACGGATTCCATTCGGTGGGTGCGGTCGCAGGCGTCGCCACATTCTCGTCGTTGAGCATCGACAAAGCGGGGACCGGGTACACGCTCACCGCGACCGCCAGCGGCGTCACCGGCGTGGTCAGCAATCCCTTCGACATCACCGCGGGGAGCGCGACTCATCTCGCGTTCACCGTCGAGCCTTCGTCGGCAACGGCAGGCACGAGTATCACACCGGCCGTGCAGGTCTCGGCTCTCGACTCCGCCGGCAACCCGGATGGAACCTTCACGGGCGCCGTGACCGTCGCGATCGCGGCCGGGACGGGCCGCCCCGGCGCTACTCTTTCCGGAACGAAGACGATAGCCGCCATCGGTGGCGTTGCCACGTTCTCTGATCTCAGCATCGACTCGGCGGGCACCGGGTACCGGTTGACGGCCACGGCCACCGGCCCGACCGGGGCCACCAGTACATCGTTCACGATTACGGCCGGAGCGGCGACGCAACTCGCCTTTGTCGTGGAGCCGAGCACGCAGCCGTCCGGTCATACCATCACGCCGAATGTGCGGGTCGCGGCGCAGGATGCGCTCGGCAATACGGATCCCACCTTCGCCGGCAATGTGACCGTCGCCATCGGGACCAATCCTGCGGGCGGAACGCTGAGCGGCACGCTGACGGTGGCGGCCTTCGGCGGGTTGGCAACGTTCTCCACGCTGAGCATCGACAAGGCCGGCACCGGTTACACGTTGACCGCCGCTGCGAGCGGGCTGACGAAGGCGACCAGCACGCCGTTCGACATCACCGGCGGGACCGCCGCGCAACTGATGTTCAGCGTGCAACCGCACAATACGACCGCCGGCGGGACGATCGCTCCGGCGGTACAAGTCACGGCATTGGATGCGAGTGGCAACCTCGCGTCGAGTTTCGTCGGCAACGTGACCGTCGCGATCACGGCGGGCACGGGTACGGCAGGGGCGTCGCTGAACGGCACGCGGACGATCGCGGCGGTCGCCGGGGTCGCCAGCTTCTCGACGCTGAGCATCAACACAGCGGGGACCGGGTACACCCTCACCGCCACGTCGAGCGGGTTGACGCCGGCCATCAGCGCGTCGTTCAACA
>JAWOLH010000044.1:0-32476 GCA_033853695.1 Gemmatimonadales bacterium
TTCTACGTTTTGCGTTATACGTTCTACGTTCCTATGAAACCGACAGATCTCCGGCCGCGTGTCCTGATTGCCGACGACCAGGTGGACGTGCTCGAGGCGCTGCGCCTCCTCCTCAAGGGCGCGGGCTACGCCGTGGAGACCGCCACCTCGCCGGGCGGCGTCCTCGCCGCGCTCGAGGCGCGGGACTTCGACGCGATCCTGATGGACATGAACTACACCCGCGACACGACCGGCGGCATCGAAGGGCTGGATCTGCTGTCGCGGCTGCAGACCCTCGACGCCACACTGCCCGTGCTCGTCATGACTGCGTGGGGCTCGATCGAGGGCGCCGTAGAGGCGATGCGCCGCGGCGCGCGCGACTACATCGAGAAGCCATGGGACAACGCCCGCCTCCTGCAGCAACTGCGCACGCAGATCGAGCTGGGACGCGCCATCCGCACGAGCCAGCGACTCGAAGGCGAGAACCTCACGCTGCGTCGTGATGGCACTCCCGAGCTCATCGCGACCTCTCCGGCGATGCAGCCGGTGCTCCGTTTGATGGAGCGGGTCGGTCCGTCGGACGCCAACGCCCTCATCACCGGCGAGCATGGCACCGGCAAAGAGGTCGTCGCCCGCTGGCTGCATGCCGCCTCCGCGCGCGCCGCACGCCCCCTCGTTGCCGTGAATCTCGGTGGGCTCGCCGAGGGCGTATTCGAGAGCGAGATGTTCGGGCACAACAAGGGGGCCTTCACCGACGCGAAGACCGATCGCGTCGGCCGCTTCGAGGTCGCCGACGGTGGCACGCTGTTTCTCGACGAGATCGCGAACCTCACCCTGTCGCAGCAAGCGAAGCTGTTGCGCGTGCTGCAGACGGGAGAGCTGGAGCGCGTCGGATCGTCCAAGACCCGCAAGGTCGATGTGCGCGTCCTCTCGGCGACGAACGCTGATGTCGGCGCCGAAGTCGCCGCGGGACGGTTCCGCGAAGACCTGCTGTTCCGCATCAATACGATCGAGATCCGCCTGCCGCCGCTGCGCGAGCGGCGCGACGACATCCCGCTCCTCGCCGCGCACTTTCTGAAGGAGTACGCGACCCGTTACCGGAAGCCCGTGAACAGGTTCCACGCCGACGCAATGCGGGCGTTGCTCGGCTACGGCTGGCCCGGCAACGTGCGCGAGCTGGCGCACGCCGTCGAGCGCGCCGTGCTGCTCGCCGAGGGTGACACGGTGCGCACCGTCGATCTCAACCTGCGTCCGCCGGGCGATGCCCCGGCGCGGCTCGAGGACATGAGCCTCGAGGAAGTGGAGCGCGTCCTGATCCAGAAAGCCCTCTCCCGCTCGGGTGGGAACGTGAGTACCGCGGCCAAGGCGCTGGGCCTCTCGCGCAGCGCCCTCTACCGGCGCCTCGAGCGCCACGGCCTCTGACGAGAAAACGGCGGCCGCGCCCGCACGAGTCGCAGGTCTTCCGCCTTGCCCTGCTGGGCGGGCTCCCCGCCGTCGCGATCGCTCTCTGGCTGCTCTTCTCCGGCGATTCGAGCGACCGCGTGCGCTGGACGTTTGGCGTCGTGATCGTCTCTTCGTGGCTGCTCTTCGCACTCGCCTTGCGCGAGCGCGTCGTGCGGCCGCTGCAGACGCTCTCCAACATGCTGGCGGCGCTGCGCGAGCAGGACTACTCGCTGCGCGCCCGGCGTCCCAACACCGAGGACGCCCTCGGCCTCGTGATGCTCGAGCTGAACATCCTCACCGACGAGCTGAAGGAGCGTCGCCTCGGCGCGCTCGAAGCGACAGCGCTCTTGCAGCGCGTGATGGGCGAGATCGACGTGGCGGTGTTCGCGTTCGACGAGGACGCCGCACTGCGCCTCGTGAACACGAGCGGCGAGCGCCTGCTGGGCCAGGGCGCCGAACGGCTGCTGGGGCGGACGGCCACGGACCTGGGACTCGGCGAGTGCCTCAAGGGCGACGCGCCGCGCGTCATCAGTCTCGCCTTCCCCACGTCGAGCGGCCGCTGGGAAGTGCGGCGTGGCTCGTTCCGCCAGGGCGGTCGGCCGCACCAGTTCGTCGTGCTCGCCGATGTAAGCCGTGCGCTGCGAGAAGAGGAACGCCGCGCCTGGCAGCGCCTCATCCGCGTGCTGGGGCACGAGATCAACAATTCGCTCACCCCGATCAAGTCGGTGGCGCAGCAGCTGCAGCAACTCGTCTCGCGCAACGGCTCGAGCGAGCTGTCGCGCGAGGATCTCGACAAGGGCCTCGAGCTGATCGCCAAGCGCTCCGAATCGCTCACGCGGTTCCTGTCGTCGTACGCGCGGCTCGCGCGGCTGCCTCCTCCCAAGGTCGGGAAGGTCGACGTCCCAACCTGGGTGCAACGCGTGGCCCGGCTCGAGACGCGCCTCCCCGTGACGGTGATCCCGGGCCCCGCTGCCACCTTGCGCGCCGACGGCGACCAGCTCGATCAGCTGTTGATCAACCTGATCACGAACGCCGCCGATGCCGCGCTCACGACGGGCGGTGCCGTCCGTGTGCGCTGGGGTCCAACCGCGGGGACGCAGGAATTCGAAGTGGCGGTGGAGGACGACGGTCCCGGGCTCCCCGAGACGTCGAACCTCTTCGTGCCATTCTTCACGACGAAACCCAACGGGACGGGCATTGGATTGGTCCTGTCACGCCAGATCGCCGAAGCGCACGGCGGCCGGCTGACGATCGCCAATCGAACGGATGGCGGGCACGGCTGCGTCGCGCGGCTCCAGCTCCCCTCGGGCGCTTGACCCCGGGGCGATGCCCCGGGGTCACTCCTCTAAGCCCCGATGCTTCGCCCTTCGCCGATACGCCTTCTTCGATCTGTGAACCTTGTGCGATGGGACCTTGAGCCGTCGTTTGGCGGGAGCGGCGGGGTTGGGAATCCGCACCGTCAATTTCTTCTTGTCGCGTCGGCTCATCCGGCCAGCCGCTGGCGGATCTGCCTTGCGTGGTGACGGGCATGGCGCACATGAAACTCCATCCACTCGGGGAGCGTGAGGTCTCCCAGCCGCGGGTGCTTCACGAACAGGTCCCGCGCGCGCGCCGGTAACAGCAGTCGTCCGACATCCTGAATCCGCTCGAACCCCGTGCGGAAGTGCATCTCGGCGGCGCCGCGTTCCACGCGGTCCGGGGGGATGGATCGCTCGGGTGCCTGCATGAATGGCGGAAAGAGACCCAGGTCCAGCACCAGGGTCTTCGCGATGCGCTCGCGCAGCTTCAGCGGCCGGCGCACCATCGGGTCACGGGCGCGTCGCTCCTCGAAACCCGTAGCGCACCACCCCAGCCCCAGAGCGAGATGCTCCACGATCTGCGCCGAGGTCCAGTGGCCGGGTGGGGCCTTGTACCAGTCCGCGTCGGGGCGGTCCTTGAGGGGGCCAAGGACAATCCCGGGAAGATCTGAGAACCCACTCATGTATCCGTCTCCGTCGTTAGACTCGCGACTGAACTGGCGAGCGCGAGAAACTCACTCGCGCTCATCCATGAACAACCGCCGCACCCGGTCTCCGTCGGCGATGAACTGATCCAGCTCGTCGGGCGCCGGTAGCCGGCCGGCGCGCCACCAGATGAGGCGACGCCCCGCCCCCGCGAGGTGATGCCGCCGGACCGTCCCGTCGGGTCCGGCGGCGACGAGATACGCGCGCCGCGCCGGCGTGAACAGTGTCCGCACCGCCGCCTCGTCGTCGCCCTGCAGCTCGTACCCCCGGGAGAACATCTCGTCCTCCTCGAAATCGAAGTCCTGAGCTCCGAACCGCTGCGCCAGGCGCCGCCAGAATCCTTCGGGGACGAGGGTGAATCGTGGCAGGCTCAACTCCGGCATTTCCCAAAGCATCATGGCGAGCCGGTGACGATGGCTGCTGTTGCCGCCACCGGTCACGTAGGTGTAATCGAACGCGGTGAACGGTTTCCCGTCGACCTGACCGGTGATCGTATTGCCCCAGCGGCGGTTGTGCCCACGTTTGAAGATCGGAAACTCGTCCGACAGCGCCCGTTCGGCACTCCTCCGATTGCGTTCGAAACCATAGCCGCGCTGCTCGGCGTATTGCTGCAGCGCCTCGCGGCGGCGTCGATCGGCGAGGACGAAAACGCCGACGATCACCACCGGTATCGCGGCGAGCGCGATGATGACGGGTGGCGGGATCACACGCCTGGCCTAAAAACCGATACTTTGTGTGCGACCCGCATGCCCGGATTCTAGCGTGAACTTCCTGCGTCGCCACCCGCTCGCCTTCGCTCTCGCCGTCCTGGTGATTGCCGGCGCGTTCGCGCCGTTGCCCCAGGTGGTCGACGCTGTCACGGGCGCTCCCGCCGGCGACGCCGATCTGTCTCATCCGGCGCTCTACGTGATACTCGCGCCGATCTCGGATCTCCTGGACGTGGTGACGTTCCTCAGCTGGTCGCGGGCGCTCTGGTTTCTGATCTGTTGGATCGTCGCCCTAGCGGGTCTCGGTGCCTGTCTGCCCGGCTCGCGGGGGCGGCGGATCTTTCGTGCCATGGTCGGAGTCGTGACACCGTGTCTGGTAGCGGTCGCGGCGGTGCTGCTCCCACGACCCGTTCCGCGGCTCACGCCCTCCGAGCTGATCGAGGGGGGCCTGACGATAATCGATTACCACTCCCACACCGAGCGCTCGCACGACGGCCGTCGCGGGTGGACACTCGAGGACCTGGCAGCATGGCACGCCGACCAGGGGTTCCAGGCAGCGTACGTCACCGATCACAACGTCCCGTTCGCCGGGTCGAACGACGACGGGCCGATTCCGCTGCTCCCCGGTGTCGAATGGAGCGTGTACCGGCAGCACATCGTGGGCCTGGGCACCATGACGCAGCTCGACCTCGCCCCGTTCTCACACGACACGCCCGGGATGGTGAGCCTGTTCGCCGCGATGCACATCCAGGGCGCGCTCGCCATCGCCTCGCTCCCCGAATACCGCGAGCACCACTGGGCCGATCTCGACCAGTTCGTCGCCGCGGGCGTCGACGGGTTCGAGATCGTCAACTGCGCCCCCAGGGCGCTTGCGTTCTCGAGTCTCGAGCGGCAAGCGGTTATCACGCTCGCCCGGCGTCACGATCTTCTGGTCACGGGGGCGAGCGATAATCACGGCTGGGGGAAAGTCACTTGCGCGTGGAACCTGACGCACGAAGGGGCGCGCGGCTTTTCGGGAAGCCACGTCCTCGCCCGGCCGGTGGCTATGGTTCAGGGCGATCTCCCGGGCTGGTCAGCCGCATACGATCAGCTGTGGCTGATGTTCCGCGGGCTGTCGTGGCCTGAACGGATCAGTTGGCTGACGTGGATTGCGCTTGTCTGGATCTACCGCGGGATCCCGAGGAGGAAGGGACAGGCGGGTGGGCTCGGGATCCTGGCCCGGTCGCTGGGGCCCCGTTCTGCTAGCGAGTAGCACGGCGGGCGCCCGGTTCATACTTGGCAGTAGCATGTCGACTGTACCGCGAACATCACCCACTAGGGTTCGGCGTAGACGACCGCGTTCGCGTACTGCTGCATGATCTGCGCGTCTTCGGCCTTGGTCAGAGGCGTGATCTTCTCGCCTTCTGGAGCGGACTCGGCACGCATGAAATCGTCGAAGCCGAGAGCCGAGAACACGAAGACGACCCCAATCGGGTCGGTCCCGATATTGGTCACCGCAATCCAGGTGTTCGCTGGGATGAACACCGTCGCCCCGTCGTGCACCTCCTTCGTCACGTCACCCAACGTGACCCGGGCATGCCCGTTCTGCAGCAGGAGGATCTCGTCGGCGCCCGGGTGCCTGTGGCGATCGATGGACTGCCCCGGCGGCAGGTTTTCCGTTCCGAAGACCAAGTGTGATGAGCCGCCGTTGTGCCGATCGACTTTCAAGATGAATGGGCCAGGCGCGGCATCCCAGCCCTTGGCCCCTTCGATCGGCCGCCACACGCGCCTTTCGCCCTCGTTCTTTTCGAGGATCAGAGGAGTCGACTGGTTCGATGTAGTGGAGGGCGCGCTCGGGGCGAGACCGCCAAAAACTGCGCAAATGGCTACAGCCTTCAGTGCCCTTCGCATGGGGTGTCCTCTTCGGCCAGGTAAGGTCACTTCGGCACAAACCGATTCAAGACTCGCGTGACGCTTGATAGCGCTTGTCTATCTAAGATGTCCACAAATCACCGCATGTCGATCGGGCTCTAGACGCCCAGCCCCCGGGGTTCAAGAGCGTTCATTGCTGGCACGATGGCAGCCGGGCGTTCACCCCGGAGTCCCCTGCCCGGGAGGCTGGACTGGGCGCGGCGCGATTACAATCATTCATCATGCTCTCCGCACCCACTCGCAATCTGCTCACCGCGGCGGTCGGCGCCGCCTTGCTGGTCAGCTCGGACGGCACCCTCAGGGTGTTGCGTGTCTCTCCCCAGACCGCCGGCGAATCGACCGACGACATCACCGTCACCTTCGACCGTCCCGTCGCGGGAGGGCTCGATTCGACGGTCGACCCGAAGCAGATCTTCACGATTACGCCCCCCGTCGCGGGCACGCTCGAGTGGCGAGACCCGGTGACAATCCGACTGCACCCTGCTGCGCCGCTCCCCGCGGGAACCACGTTCGCCGTGAAGATCGCGAACACGTTCCAGGCAATGGACGGGAGCAAGCTCGCGGAACCCTACACGTTTTCGTTCCGCGTCCGCGGGCCTAAGGTCCTGGACGCGTTCCCCGTCAACGAATGGAGCCATCCTCAGTACCTGAGGCCCGACACCCGCTTCACGGTGCTCGTCTCCGCACCCGCGAACACGACGCTGCTCGCTTCGCTGATGTCGATCGAGGTCTCGCGGTGCGGCGCCGGCAATGCGATTCCTTTCAAAGCGGTTCGCCAGCGACGCATCGGCAGCGCCGATCAGCGCTGGCGCTATTACGGCGATTACCTGGGCGGCGATTCGACCAAAGACCTGAGGCGCGTGGTGGAGCTCACGCCGACGGCGCCGATGCCCTCCAATTGCGCCGCGGCGTTGAACATCCCCAATCGCGTCGACCCCATCGCGGCCAATCGGACGTGGCCGTTCCACACGTATGGGCCGTTCGCCGTGGAGAGCGTGGTATGCGGATACAACACCGGCCGGTGCCCCATTGGGCCGGCGCACATCCACTTCAGTACGCCGGTGCGCGGTTCGGAAATCCTGAAGCACGTCCACCTTGCCCCCGCCCTGGCGTTCACCGTCAGCGATACCAGTGCGGAGGACGCCGACTGGAACCTCGAGGTCCAGCTCGCTCCGCAACACCGCTACCTCGTCACGGTGGACAGCGGTGTGGCGGACGTCTTCGGCCAGCGTCTCCCCGCGCCGTTTTCGACGAGCATCGGCACCACTTCCTACACCCCGCAGGTGCGCTACCCCTACGGGCGCATGCTGGTCGAGCGCACGGGCCCGCGGACGCTGGCCGTCGAGCACGTCAACGCCGACACCCTCGTCGTGTCGATCGTCGGCGTCCCCGATTCGCTCGAGCCGCGCATCCTGCAGAACCCCGGGGGCTGGCCCGACGTGTGGGAAAAGGTGAAGCCGCAGGTCACGACGCAAATCATCGCGGTCCCGGGTACGCGCGACCTGCCGAAGGTCTCGGCGGTCCGCATCCCCGCGATCAACGCGGCGCGCGGCGCTGGGACCCTCCAGATGATCCGCATCTCGTCGCCGGCGGTCGATACCGTTCCCGACCGGCCGACCCTCATCCCGATCGCGGTCGTGCAGCTCACCGACCTCGCCGTCCACGCGCGCATCGGAGCGCAGGAGGGCGACGTCTGGGTCACCGGGGTGAGCGACGGCATGCCGCGGCCCAATGCCCGCGTCACGCTCTACGACGGCAGCGGGAGAGTCCGCGCCCAGGCCACGACCGACGCGCGCGGCCTCGCCCGGCTCATGGGTTATGCGAGCGACACCGCCGAGACCACGAATCAGGACGAGGGCGACGACGAAGAGGGCGGCGACTACTCCGGCTTCGAGGGGTACGTCGCGGCCACCCTCGGCACCGACCGCTCCGTCGTGAGCGTGTCGCGCTATGACGCCGATCTCTCCCCCTGGCAATTCAACGTCTACGCCGCCTGGGGCGCGGATCGCCTCGAGCAGGCGTCGGCGGTCTTCACCGAGCGCGGCATCTACCGCCCCGGTGAGCCGGTGTACGCCAAGGCGATCATCAGAACCGGCCTGCTCGGCAGCCTCAAGGTGCCGCGCGACTCGCTGCGCTGGGTGTTCACCGACCGCGAGAACGCGACCGTCAAGGACACCACCGTCCTCTTGTCGCCGTTCGGGACGTCGGACCAGTCGTTCACCATCCCGCCCAACGCCCCCCTCGGCCAGTACGCGGTGCGCGTCGACCGGCGCCAGGGCGGGAAGTGGCACGGCGTCGCCACGGCCGCTTACCGGGTCGCCGAATATCGGCCGCCGGAATTTTTGGTGAACGTCACGACCGACAAGGCGACGCATTTCACCGGCGATTCCGTCCGCGCCACCGTCGAGGCGAGCTACCTCTTCGGCGCGCCGATGGCCCGCGCCGCGCTCACCTGGTACGCGCGCCAGCGTACCGCGAGCCCGTGGGAATTCTCGATCCCCAACACCGAGGGCTACGACATCGGCGAAACGGGGTGGTGGTGGGAAGAAGAGCAGGACGTGAGTTACGGCCAGGGGAACGTCGTCGCCAACGGCACCGACACGCTCGACGCGACCGGGCACATCACGCTCAAGGCGGCCGCACCGGCTCCACCGAAGGGCAAGGCCGCCTGGATCTCCTTCGAGGCGACGGTCACCGACGTGAACCGGCAGACGGTGACTGCAGCCGGGTCCGTCATGATGCACCCGGCGAGCTTGTACCTCGGCGCCAAGGCAGCGGGCTCGGAGTACTTCTGGACGGTGGATAAGCCGCGCGTCGTGAGCGTCATCGCCGTGACGCCGCAGGGGACGCGCGTCCCCGGCGTGGCGGTTCGCGGAACGCTGATCCGCCGCGAGTGGCACCGCACGTCGCGCGAACGGGCGGGGTTCGACGAGGACGTGGGGGAATGGGTCGCGGACACCGTCGATCGCTGCAGCGTCACCACCGCAGCGACGGACGTGCCCTGCACGATGACCCCGAAGGACGGCGGCTCCTACACGGTGCGCTTCCAGACCAGCGACGACAAGGGCCGGCCGGTGGCGACGAGCTTCTATCGCTGGGTGATCGGCAAGGACTGGGTACCGTGGAACGACGAGTCGAAGTTCAAGATGGACGTCGTCCCCGACAAGACGAACTACAACGTCGGCGACACGGCGACGGTGTTGTTCGCGTCGCCGTTCACCAACGCCGAAGCGTGGATCACGATCGAGCGGGAGGGATTGATCGACGAGCGGCGCATGCGGATCACCTCGGGGACGACGATCCTCAAGCTCCCGGTCACCGAGGCGTACGTTCCGAACGTGTTTGTCTCGATCATCGTGGCGCGGGGGCGCAGCGCACCACCCAGGGCGCCGGACGATCCCGGACGCCCCACGATCCGGGTCGGATACGCCCAGCTGCGCGTCACTCCGGCGACGAAACGGCTCACCGTCGACGTGAAGGCGCTCGCCGCGGAGTATCGTCCGGGAGACACCGCGCGCGTCGACCTGCGGGTGCACGACGCGGCGGGAATGGGACGCAAAGCCGAAGTCACCCTCTGGGCGGTTGATGAGGGGGTGTTGTCGCTGACCGGCTACCAGACGCCCGACCCCGTGAGCCTGATCTACAGACCCCGCGGCATCGGAATGCGCCTCGCGTCGAACCTGACGTCGGTCGCGGCACAGGTGACGGAAGGCGAGAAGGGCCAACGCGCCCCCGGCGGCGGTGGCGGAATGGACGTCGAAGGAATTCTCCGCTCCAGGTTCCAGACGACGGCGTTCTTCCTCGGCTCGATCGTAACGGACACCGCCGGGCACGCCGTCGCCGCGGCGAAGCTCCCCGACAACCTTACGACGTTCCGGTTGATGGCGGTGGCAGTGACGGCGGACGATCGCTACGGCTCGGGCGACGCCAAGCTGCTCGTCACGCGGCCGCTGCTCGCGCGCCCTGCACTGCCGCGTTTCGTGCGCGAGGGTGACTCCTTGCTCGCGGGAGTGGTCGTCAACAGTCGTCTCGCCGGGACGCCGACGGTAACCGTCCAGGCACAGGCGCAGGTCGCGCAGCTCCTGGGACCGGCGTCGAAGACCGCCACACTCGAGGCAGGGCGCGGACGCGAGGTCCGGTTCACCTTCAAAGGCGCACCCGGCGACACCGCGGCGTTTCGATTCAAGGCGTCGAGCGGCAGCGATGCCGACGCCGTGGAGACGCGGCTCCCGATCCAGTTGCCGTATCACCCGCGCGCCTTCGAGGTGGCGGGCACGCTGGCGGACACGACGACCGCCGACTTCGTATTCGACGAGCCGCTCGACCTGGCACGCTCGAAGCTCGTGCTGTCGTATGGTGCCTCCCCGATCGCGCTGATCCGGGGGATCCGCGAGACGCTGCGCATCTATCCCTACTACTGCTCGGAGCAGGTGGCGAGCGTCGCGTTGCCACTGATCACGCTCTACCGGGCGCAAAAGCAGCTCGACAAGCCGCTCGTGAACGGGGATGCGCAGGCCGAGATCGCCTCGGCGGTGGCGATCCTCCTCGGCCGACAGCGCGACGACGGAGCGATCGGCCTGTGGAGCAAGTCCGACTGGTCCTCGCCCTGGCTCAGCGCCGACGCCGGGCGCGTGCTGCTCGCCGCGCGCTCGGCCGGAATCCCCGTCAGCGATTCGGCGATGGGCAGACTCGTGTCGTATCTCTCCGGGTCGCTGCACAAGCCGGCGCAGCTGTACATCCCGGTCTTTCATTGGTATGACGATCAAAAGGTGCAACTCGGCGAGCGGGTCGCAGCGGCCGATTTCCTGAGTCGCGCCGGGTTCCCGGACGTCGCGGTGGAGAACGATCTGCTGCAGCGGATGCGGGCACTGTCGTGGGAGGACCGCGCGCTCCTGGCCGAGATGCTGGCCCGGCGACGCGAGGTCGGGGCGGCGCGGACGCTGTTGATCCCTGCCTGGGCACAGGTCACGGTCGAAGGCCGGCGCGCGGTACTGCCCACTGATTGGTCGGCCAAATACTTCTACTTCCAGTCGACAGTCCGGCCGGCGGCGCGCCTGCTGATGGCGACGCTGGCGGTCGATCCGAATAGCCCGTTGATCGGCCCGCTCGTCGAAACGGTGGCGGCGCGCGGTCGGGCACAGCCCGACTGGTGGTGGGACACGCAGGACTACGCCGCAGCAGTCGAGGCGCTGGCGCGCTACGACAGCTATCGCCGCGCTGGGGCGGATCGTCAGGTGCGCGTCTTCCGCGGCACGCGGATCATCTTCGACAAGCCGGCGGGTGGCACCTTCAGCGATACGACGGTCGCGTTGACGGGGCTCGTCGCCAACCGTCCCGATGGGAAGCAGGCGCTCCAGGTCCTGCTCGCGGCGGAGGGGAGCGGGCCGCCGGTCTTCTTCTATGTGACCGTGCAGGCGGTCCCGGCGACGCGGCCCGTCACCCCCGCCGATGCGGGGATCAAGGTCGAACGATGGTACGAGCGCTACGATCGGCCGGTGCCGATCACCCGAGCCGTCGAGGGAGACCTGGTGCGAGTGAAGCTGCGCGTCACGATCCCGGAGCTGCGCAATTTCATCGTCGTAGACGACGCGCTGCCCGCGGGCCTCGAGGCGGTCGACCTCTCGCTGCGCACCGCCGGGTTGCCCCCGGTCGCGAGCGCGGCGCAGTCGCAACAGCAGGAGGACGAGAACGCCGACGAGGAGCAGCAACAGGTGACGGGCGTCGAAGGGCCGAGCTGGTACTACGGCTACTGGGAGTTCGGATGGTGGTCACCCTGGGATCACCGCGAGTTGCGCGACGACCGGGTGGTCTATGTTGCGACGACACTGTGGCCGGGCACGTACACGATGACCTATGTCGCGCGCGCCACGACGCCAGGGGTGTTCGTCCGCCCGCCGGTGCACGCCGAGGAGATGTACAACCCGGCGGTGAATGGACGAAGTGATGGAGGGGTGTTTACGGTGACCGCGAAGCCGTGAATCGATACGTAAAGGAGAGGCGACGATGCAACGGGTGATTCCGCATCGGAAGCCGGGCGGTGGATCGTAGCGCGTCGGGGATGCTGCGCGGGTACGTTATCGCTCCGCTCATCCTTGGAGCCGGGCTGGTCGCCGCCGCTCTCGCCGCCATGTTGGTCGCGGGACTACTCGAACTTCCTCCCAAGCGCCCCGCGCTCGGTGCCGTTGCTGCAGCCGCCCTTTCCCTCGCGACCCGGCATCCGAGCCGGGTCTGGGCGCTGCCCGTCGTGCGGTCGTGGGAAATCCTGCTCGGGTCCAACCATGTGCGGGCTGGCCTCTTCGCCCTCGGCGGCATCGCGCTCCTGCTCGCTATGTTCGCACCGCTCAACTGGCTGCGGTTTCTCGCTCCCTGAGGGCGCCTTGCTTCTCTTCGGATCCAGCTTGACAACCGTGTCCGGACCACCGTAACGTCGATTCGTTCCTATCCCGGCAACGTCCTCTACAAGGAGGCCCTACGACACGCATCCATCGCGATACACGACGGGAGCTCATGTAGGGACAGCGCATCGGCGTTGCCCGCCCTCCCGTCATCACTGCGAGGAGGGTTTTTTTATGTCCGACAATTCCGAACCGCTGGTTTCGGAGCAGCCGCTCGACGCCCACGACCTTGCCGCGTCGCTCACGGTCCGCGACCTGGAACGCAGCTGCACATGGTACCGCGACGCACTCGGCTTCACGCTCGACCGGAAGCACGAGCGCCAGGGCCGGCTTGTGGCAGTCTCGCTGAAAGCCGGAACCGTCCATGTGCTGCTCACGCAGGACGACGGCGCCAAGGGTCGGGACCGCGCGAAAGGCGAGGGCTTCTCGCTCCAGCTCAGCACGACGCAGAGCGCCGACGCGCTGGCGACACGGGCGAGTAACTCTGGTGCTGTCCTCGACACGGAACCCACCGACATGCCGTGGGGCCCACGCATCTTCCGCGTCCGTGATCCGGACGGATTCCGCTGGACCATCTCGTCGACGCCTGGCCCTCGATGAGCTCCCGGCAACCCATCTTGATTGTGCCCGCTCCACCACGCACCTTATGCGCGATCACCAGGCTCCCGACACATGTACCACCACACCCAGACTGGGACCCTAAACCGTATCGCAGCGGCCGCAGGGCTCGCAGCCGCTGCGTACGCCTTCGCCCGCTTTCGCCCGCAGCCGATCCTCTGGCTCGCCCTTGCGATCGCAGCCCTCGGGATATTCGGTCTCAGTTCGATGACGATCGAGGTCGATCAGGAACGACTCACGTTCTGGTTCGGGCCTGGGTGGGTCCGCCGCTCCTATCGTCTCTCGGAGATCCGATCCTGGAGCGCGGTGACGAATCCCTGGTGGTACGGCTGGGGAATTCATTACACGCCGTACGGGTGGCTCTACAACGTAGGTGGAAGGAGGGCGGTGCAGCTGGAGGCCCAAGATGGACGGCGACTGCGACTGGGAACGGACGAGCCGGACCTGCTCTGCGAAGCGATCAAGACGATGAAGTAGCTCGCGGCACCGGTCGATGGACAGTAGTCTGTTAAGGGGCGCCGAACGCAAGGGGGGGCCGATATGGCAGCCGCAAGGGTGCGCGCAATGTGCTTGGCACTGGTCCTCGCCGCGTGTGGCGGCAAACCGCTTCCTGAGTGGAAGACGTCTCCCACGCCGAACCCATCCTCGAAGCGCGTCGATCGTCTCGCGAAATTCATCAATACTGCGGGCTGGCAGCGCTCACCATACTCCCGCATCGACGATAACCTCGAGATGCCGGTCTTTCTGATCATCGCCGATGACGGCACGGCGTGCGTCGCCCCCGCAGAGGATTGGACGATCGCGCAACGCGGTGATTTCTATCCGTGTCCCGGCAGATGGCGCATACCTCGCTGAGTTGTTCGAGTCGGCAGCGATGACCCCCGCCAGGACGGCGCGATTCGCCATCCCTCTGGCGTTCGTGGTGCCGACGGACGCCGCGGATTTCAGTCTTCGCGGTCACCGTGCTGTCGCAATGGTGTCCCGACCGCCGCCCCGTTAAGTACGTAGGGCGTTCGGGAAAGGGTGACGAGTGATCGTCGGCATTCTCAGGCCTCACTGGAAGCCGCTGTTGATCGCCTTCGCGGCGGTGATCGTCGAAGTCGCGGCGGACCTCGTCGGGCCATGGCCGATCAAGATCGTCCTCGACTACGTCATCGGGTCCCGCCAACCGCCGGCCTGGCTCGACGGCCTCGCCCGCCTCGCGCCGGGACACGACCAGCAGGCCTTCCTCGCCCTGGCCGTGATCACCCTGATCTCCGTGGCGGTTGCCGGCGCGTTCGGCTCTTATACGGAGGACTATCTCACGACGAAGGTCAGCCAGAACGTCATGCATGACCTCCGCCACGATCTCTATCACCACATCCAGCGTCTCTCCTTATCCGAGTACGACCGGCAGCGCACCGGAGACCTGATCAGCCGTATCACCGGTGACATCGAGGCAATCCAGGACCTCGTCGCCTCGGCCCTCCTCGGGCTGGTCCTGAACGTCCTCGTCCTTGCCGGCATGATCGCCATCATGCTCTCCCTCAATTGGCGATTCACCCTGATCGCGCTCGCCATCACGCCGTTCCTCTTCCTCGAGGTGTATAGCCTCACCCGCCGGAGCAAGCGCGCGACCCGGGCGGTCCGCCGCAAGGAGGGTGAGGTGGTAGCCGTGGCTCAGGAATCGCTCTCCTCGCTGCGCGTGGTCCAGGCGTTCGGTCGGGAGGATTACGAAGAGGAGCGCCTGGAGCGGGAGACCCTAGACAGCATCCGGCTGGCGCTGGACGCACGGAAGCTGAAGGCCAGACTGTCGCCCATCGTGGATGTGCTGGTCGCGATCGGCACCTGTCTCGTGCTCTGGTACGGGGCGCGGCTCGTGCTCGGCGGCGGCCTCACGCCGGGGGCGCTCGTGGTGTTCGTGATGTACCTCGGCAAGATGTACAAGCCGATGCGCGACCTCTCCAAGATGACGGACACCGTGGCGAAGGCCCTCGTGGGCGCCGAGCGGATCGAGGAGATCGCGGGGATCGAGAGCCAGGTGCGCGACCTTCCCGGGGCGCGGCAGGCTCCGCGATTCCGGGGCGATATCGTCTTCGACCACGTCCGGTTCGGCTTCGAGAAGACGCAGTCCGTCCTGAACGACGTGAGTCTCAAGATCCCCGCCGGACAATTCGTGGCGCTGGTCGGTCCCTCGGGCGGTGGCAAGTCCACCGTCCTCAGCCTGATCGCCCGGTTCTACGACCCCGCGGCCGGGGTCGTGCGGATCGACGACGCCGACGTGAAGGGCTATACGCTGAAGTCGCTGCGACGGCAGATCAGCTTCGTGCTACAGGACACGATCCTGTTCCGCGCCCCGATCTGGCAGAACATCGCGTACGGGAAGCCCGAAGCTTCCCAGGAGGAGATCGTCCGCGCCGCCAGGCTCGCCAACGCGCACGACTTCATCCTGCAAACGCCACAAGGCTATGAGACCATGGTGGGGGAGCGTGGCGTGAGCCTCTCCGGAGGCGAGCGCCAGCGTATCGCCATCGCCAGGGCCATTATCCGGGATGCCCCGATCCTGCTCCTCGACGAGGTGAGCACCGGCCTCGACGCCCAGGCGGAGGAGCTGGTGTTCGAGGCGCTCGCGCGACTCATGCTGGGACGGACGACGGTCGTCGTCTCGCACCGGCTGGCCACGATCCGGAACGCCGACCGCATCTACGTCCTGGACGCCGGGACGATCGTGGAAAGCGGTACCCATGCACAGCTCGTCGGACGGCAAGGACTCTACGCCCGGCTCCACGAGATTCAATTGAGCGAGGAGGATCGCGGTGCCGTGATTGCTCAACCGGTCCGACCGGCGTTTCGCGCTCCATCGGCGAGAGCGTAACGGTGCCGGCCCACGAGGATCCTTCGAGTCGGCTGCAGGTGTTCCTCGCCGATCGCTACCGCATCGAGCGCGAGCTGGGACGCGGCGGGATGGCCACGGTCTACCTGGCGCACGACCTCCGGCATGATCGATCGGTCGCGCTGAAGGTCCTGCGCCCCGAGCTGGCGCTTGCGCTCGGCCCGGAGCGGTTCCTCCGCGAGATCCGGACGAGCGCGAGGCTGCAGCATCCGCACATCCTCGCCGTGCACGACTCCGGCGACGCCGACGGGCAGTTCTGGTACACGATGCCGTACGTCGAGGGCGAGTCGTTGCGCGCCCGGCTGCAGCGAGAGCGGCAGCTCCCCGTCGCCGATGCCCTGCGCATCACCCGTGAGGTCGCCGACGCGCTACACTACGCGCACCAGCACGGCGTGATCCACCGCGACATCAAGCCGGAGAACATACTCCTCACTTCGGCCGACGGGGCCCACGCCCTGGTCGCGGACTTTGGAATCGCGCGGGCGTTCGCGAGCGACGACGAGCGCCTGACGGAGACCGGCATCACCCTCGGCACGCCGCAGTACATGAGTCCGGAGCAGGCCACGGCCGAGCGCGCGCTCGATCCGCGCAGCGACGTCTATTCGCTGGCGTGCGTGCTCTACGAGATGCTCACCGGCGAGCCGCCGTTCACCGGGCCGACGCCTCAGGCCGTGCTCGCCAAGCGTCTGACGGAGCCGGTCCCGCGGGTGCGCACTGGCCGCGATGTGGCGCCGGCACTGGAGCACGCGGTGACCCGGGCGCTGGCCCGATCACCCGCCGACCGGTTCGCATCCGCGGCCGACTTCGCCCGCGCGCTCGAGGTGGTCGAACGGGAGAGCGGCAGCCGCGTAGCACACAGCCGGTCGCGGTCACTCGTCATCGCCGCGATCGCCGTCGCCGTCCTGGTCCTGGGGGCCGCCACCTATCTCGCCCTGCGCCGCTCGCGTCTCCCGACGTCGACGGCGCTGCCGGCGGCCGCGGTCCTGCCGTTCGTGGATCTCAGTCCGCAACAGGATCAGGAGTATTTCTCCGACGGGCTCACCGAGGAGCTGATCACTGCGCTGAGTCAGGTACCGGGACTGCGGATCGCGGCGCGGACGTCCTCGTTCCAGTTCAAGGGACAGACGCCCGACGTGCGCGACGTCGGCCGCAAGCTCAACGTCGGAGCCGTATTGGAAGGAAGTGTGCGCAAGAGCGGTAACCGCCTGCGAGTCAGCGCCCAGCTCATCGACGTGAAGGACGGCTATCAGCTCTGGTCCGAGTCGTACGATCGGGACCTGGCCGACGTCTTCGCCGTTCAGGAGGACGTCGCGCGCTCCATCGTCGCGGCGCTGCGGGTGCGGCTCGCGCCGGCCCACGACTCGGCGCTGGCGGCCCGCCCCACCCGAGATCTCGAGGCGTACGACCTGTACCTCAAGGGCCGGTTCGCCTGGAACCAGCGGACCAGCCTCTCGCTCCCGCAGGCGGTGCGCTACCTCGAGCAGGCGGTGGCCCGGGATTCGGCGTTCGCCCGTGCGTGGGCCGCGCTCGCGGACGCCGAGATCCTCGTCGTCCCCTACACCGGCGGCTCTCCCGAGGAAGGGTGGCGGCGGGCTCAGGCCGCCGCGCGCAAGGCGCTGTCCCTCGACAGCACATCGGCGGAGGCTTACACCTCTCTCGCCTACGGAACGATGATCTATGCCTGGGACTGGAACACCGCTGAGGAAAACTTCCGGCGCGCCATCGCGGTCAATCCGAACTACCCCACCGGGCATCAGTGGTACGGAGACTTCCTCGCGGGACGCGGGCGGTTGCCTGAGAGTCTCGACGAAATGCGCCGGGCTCACGAGCTCGACCCCCTGTCTCGACAGATCGGCATCGAGCTGGGCTGGGTGCTCTATCTCATGCACCGCAGCGACGAAGCCGAGGCACAGATCCGTCAGATGCTCGCGCTCGACCCGAACTACGCGCAGGCGTACTACCGGCTCGGCCTCGTGCAGATTCAGCAGAAGCACTACACCGACGCCATTGCCTCGCTGAAGCGCTCCATCGACCTGGGCGTGTTCTATCCCCTCGCCGCGGCCGGGTTGGCGTCCGCGTATGCCGCATCGGGCGACCGGAAGGCTGCGATGGGAGTGATCGACGATTTGAAGCGACGCTCAGCCCACCAGCTCGTCCCCCCTGTCCACGTCGCCATCGCGTACGGCGCGCTCGGCGACGTGACGCAAGGACTCGATTGGCTGAACCGCGGCATCGACCAGCACGATGTCTACATCCCCGAGAACTTCTTCGATCCGCTGCTCGACCCGCTGCGAAACCCTCGCATCATGACACGGATGGGTCTCGCGCCCTAGCCTGCCGGGCATCGCGAGCGGGCCACCCCGCGTGCGGGAGGAGGCTGTAGCCCCGCTGACGATCTCGCGCAACAGCCCCACAAGCATCATCCTTCCTCATGCACGCAACCCCACTTCGCACCGCGACCGGAGAACGCCTCACCGGCCGCCTCTTCTACTGGGCGCTCACCTCCGCCCTCGCCGGCTTCCTCTTCGGCTTCGACACCGTGGTCATCTCCGGTGCCGAGCAGACGATCCAGCACATTTGGGGGCTCACGCCCGCGATGCACGGCATCGCCATGGGTGCCGCTCTCTACGGCACGGTGTTTGGCTCTCTCATCGGCTCGTGGCCCGCCGACCGCTTCGGCCGCCGCCCCACGCTCCTCGCCATCGGGGTGCTGTTCCTGGCCTCGGCGGTGGGATGCGCCCTGGCGCCCACCGTCGCGGTGTTCATCGGGGCGCGATTCATCGGCGGCATCGGGATCGGCATCAGCACCGTCGCGGCGCCGCTCTACATCTCCGAGATCGCGCCACCCGCCCAGCGCGGCCGTCTGGCCGCCATGTTCCAGTTCAACATCGTGCTCGGCATCGTGATCGCGTTCCTCTCGAATGCGCTCCTGGCGGGGATCGGGGCCGACGCCTGGCGCTGGATGCTCGGCGTGGCTGCCCTCCCGTCCCTGGCCTACGCGCTGATGGGCCTCGGTCTCCCCGAGAGTCCCCGCTGGCTGCTCACCCGCAAAGAAGATCGCCCCGCCGCGGTGCACGTTCTCTCGCTCGTGATGCCTGGCGCCACTCCGAATCAGCTCGAGGCTGCCGCCGACGCCATCGTCGCGGTGAGTACCGAGCAGACCGGACACACCGGCTTCTGGACCTGGCGGCTGCGCGTGCCGATCGCGCTCGCGTTCCTCGTGGCGTTCTTCAACCAGCTCTCCGGCATCAACGCCATCCTCTATTTCGCACCGCGCATCTTCGCGATGACGGGCCTCGGCCGGCAGGCGGCGCTGCTCCAGTCGGTGGGCATCGGCATCACCAACCTCGTGTTCACCTTCGTGGGGCTGGGCCTCATCGATCGGCTCGGGCGGCGCACGCTGCTCTTCATCGGCTCGATCGGCTACATCCTGTCGCTCGGCGCCTGCTCCTGGGCGTTCTTCACGCACCATGAAAGCATCGTCCCCGTCTGCATCTTTGCCTTCATCGCGGCGCACGCCGTGGGACAGGGCACGGTCATCTGGGTGCTCATCTCGGAGATCTTTCCCAGCCGCTACCGCGCCGCCGGGCAGTCGCTCGGGAGCGGAACGCACTGGGTCTTCGCGGCGCTGCTCACGACCGCGTTCCCGCTCATGGTCAGCACGTTCCCGCCGGGTGAGATCTTCCTCTTTTTTGGCGGCATGATGGTGCTGCAGCTCTTCTGGGTTCTCACGATGGTCCCTGAGACGAAGGGCGTGCCGCTCGAGGAGATTCAGCGCCGCCTCGGTCTCGCCACCTGATGGCGCAACCGGTGGTCGTCGGCCTCGGGGAAGCGCTGTGGGATGTGTTCCCGGACGGCGATCACTTCGGTGGCGCGCCGGCGAATGTCGCCCTGCACGCCGCCGCGCTCGGCGCCGAGGCGTGGCTCGTGAGCGCCGTGGGACACGACGCGCGCGGCGATGCGGTGCTGGCACGGCTCGACGCGGCCGGCGTACGGCGCGGCACGGTGCCCCAGCTTCCCGACCATCCCACCGGCGTGGTGCGCGTCAGCCCGGACGCTGCCGGCCATCCGATCTACGACATCGCGGCCGACAGCGCCTGGGACTACGTGCCGTGGTCGCCGGCGGTACAGCAGGTGGCTGAGCGAGCGGACGCCATCGCGTTCGGCTCGCTCGCTCAGCGCAGTCCAATCTCGCGCGCGACGATCCGTCGTGCCGTCGCCGCCACGCGCGGCTCGTCGTGGCGGCTGTTCGACGTCAACTTGCGGCAGAATTATTACGATGCCGGCGTGTTGACGGCTTCCCTCAAGCTGGCGAACGCCGTGAAGCTGAATGAGGAAGAGCTCCCCGTTGTGGCACGGCTGTGCGGCCTTGTCCCGGCACCGCAGGCGGACCAATTGCGGACCCTGTGCGACCGGTTCGGACTCGAGCTGGCGGCCTTGACTCGCGGCGCGTGTGGCGCGCTGGTCGTCACACCTGATGCGGTGCGCGAGTCCGCGGCCCCGCCGACCGTGGTTGTGGACACCGTCGGCGCGGGGGATGCCTTCACCGCCGCTCTTCTCATCGGCGTCCTGGCCGGCCGCGCGCTCGATGAGGTGAGCCGACACGCCAACGCCGTGGCTGCATACGTCTGTTCACAACCGGGCGCGACCCCACCGATCCCGGAGGAATTGCGATGGATCAGCTGAAATCGCTTGACGCGCTGCGCGGGCAGCTCTCGAAGTTCCAGAATTGGCGCGAGGCCCACGCCGATTTCGACGCCGCTGTGGCCGATCTGCCGCCCCAGCTGCGCGGCGTCGCCCCGACCGGACTGCCGTACTCGCCCTGGCAGCTGATCGAGCATATCCGGATGACGCAGGCGGACATTCTCGAGTTCTGCCGCAACCCGGACTACGAGGAACGCAATTGGCCGGACGACTATTGGCCCAAATCGGCCGCCCCACCGGACGACAAGGCATGGGATGCCAGCATTTCCGCGTTCCACCGCGATCGCACGGCGCTGCAGGAGATGATTCAGGACCCCGACTGCGGCCTCTTCGCCAAGGTCCCGGCCGGAACCGGCCAAACATTCCTGCGTGAATTCCTCCTGGTGCCCGATCACACCGCCTATCACGTCGGCCAGCTCGTCGCGGTGCGGCGTCTGCTCGACGCCTGGGAGCATTGATGAGTTCGCTCCTGATCGTAGGGATCGCGGGCGGCGAGACCGCTCCCTCGGCGGTCGTGGCCGGGCTGCTGCTCGCATCCGCGGCGATGGCCTTTCGCACCCAATCGGAGCGATCTTAGGGAATGCCGATCCTCGAGTGGTCCGACATCCAGCCCCGGGTCGAGCTCTCGACACCCGAAGAGTTCGATCACGCCATCGATCGGCTGTCCGCCCGCGCCACCACCGAGCGACCATCGGTCGTTGCCCTGTACGCCCACGGCCACCAGGTCATGCTCGGGCTCGGTCTGCCCGAGAGCTTCGTGCAGATCCAGCGATCGGACGACCCGCACGACACGCCGGCCCTCGTGAGCGTCGGCGATGCCGAGGCCGATGGAGCGGTCGCATTCTATTACCTGGGGTCGCACGAGATCGATATCCCGCGCCGCAATCTCATAGCGACGCCGACCGCCCGACGGGTCGCCCGTCAATTCCTGACCACCGGAAAGGTCTCGGAGGAAGTGGCGTGGGAGCCGGCGTAACCCGAGGCGCCCTGCTCACGACCCTGAGCCTCTCATTCGCTTCCTGCTTGGATGACGCGACCTCTCCCGGGCCGCTCACGATGCAGCTCGTGTTCACGGTCCAGCCGAGCACAGCCCAAGGCAACGTCGCGATCGCTCCCGCCCCGCAGGTGACGATCGTGGACCAGTCCGGGAACACCGATCGCAACGCATCCACCGCCGTCACCCTGAGCATCGGATCGAATCCGGCCGGCGCGACGCTCAGCGGCACCATCACCGTGAACGCCGTGGCCGGCGTCGCGACGTTCCCCGATGTCCGCGTCGATCGGCCCGGGACCGGGTACACTCTGGTGGCTCGAATGAAGGAGTTCCCCGGCGAAACCAGCCAGTCGTTCGACGTGCACCTGGCCTTTGCTCAGGTGAGCGTCGGAATCCTGCACAGCTGCGGGCTGACGCTCACCGGATTCGCCTACTGCTGGGGATCGAACGACGTGGGGCAGCTCGGCGACAGCACGCGTATCGAGCGCCCGCAACCGGGACTCGTCGCGGGCGGCCTCACGTTCACCCAGCTGAGCGCCGGTGGCGATCATACCTGCGGTCTGGCCTCGGGCGGGACCGTCTACTGCTGGGGCAGCAACTTCACGGGCCAACTGGGTGACAGCTCGATAGAAATCCGGGACCGGCCGACCCCGATCCGTAGCGCCAGTGGCCTCATCTTCTCGCAGGTGAGTGCTGGGTCGTTCCACACCTGCGGGCTGACCACGACGAACGAGGCGTACTGCTGGGGATCCAATGTGTTCGGCGCACTGGGCGATGGAACGAGAAACCTAGAGCTGGCGCCCGTCCCCGTGAGCGGTGGCCTGCACTTCACACAAGTGAGCGCCGGCGGAGTACACACCTGCGGTATCGCCGCCGGTAACGTGGCGTACTGCTGGGGGTGGAATGGCGGAGGGCAGGTCGGCGACAGCTCCACGGCGACACGACTGACGCCCACCCCGGTCTACGGCGAACTGGCGTTCGCGGAAATCAGCGCCAACCCCGGATCCGACATCGAGGGCCACACCTGTGCCGTCACCACCGCCAACGTCGCCTACTGCTGGGGGACGAACAACAACGGCGAGCTGGGGGACAGCACCGTCGCGGGGCACCTGTTCCCCATGGTGGTGTTCGGGACGTTGCAGATCGCGTATGTCGGTGCGGCCCGCGGATACGCCTGTGCGTTGACGAGCGGGCAGGCGTTGCACTGCTGGGGAACGAACGCCGATGGCGAGCTGGGCGACGGCACGACCGATGCGCACCTGACACCCAGTCCGGTCGCCGGCTCCCTGACCTTCGAGCAGGTGAGCGCGCGATTCGATCACGCGTGCGGTGTCACCGCGGGCCACACGGCGTATTGCTGGGGAACGAACGACCACGGCCAGCTCGGCGACGGCACGACCACCCAGCGCCTCACACCCACCCCGGTGATCCAGTGACCGAGCGGCCTTAGAGACCCGGCAGGGTGCTGCTGTGATCGTCGCGGTCGAGGTATACGAACGCCTCGGCGGCGGCCACGCCGGCCTCGCGTCCCCGCCACTGCGCCATCATCTCGTGGTGCTCACGCCAGATACCGCGGCCGTCCTGACTGACGTGCGCGAACAGCGCCGTTTTCTTTTGCTCGACTACTGATGAAATGTCGACGTAGGTATTCGGCAGAAAGCCCTGCGTTTGAAAGCCGCCGTTGACCTCGAAGAAATACAGCTGGGCCGTGCGCAGGCCCATCCACGCGCGGATCGTGAGGATGCTGGCGACCTGGTGGTCCATGTGGGTGTCCACCGGCCAGTGCGTGAACACGATGTCGGGTTTGGCGGTCGCGAGCAGCCGTCCCATCGCATCCACGTGTGCGTGGCTCAGCTCGGTGGAACCGTCGATCTGACCGAAGAACGACGGCGCGGCCCCGATGATCTTGCAGGCCGCCTCGGCCTCGGCCGTGCGAATGCGCGCCGCCTCGTCCAGTGACTTGCCGTCGATGCCGCGCTCCCCGCGGGTGAGGTAGACGATCCTCACTGCGTGTCCCAGCGCCGCGTAGCGCGCCAGTGTTCCGCCGCAGCCTGATTCCGGGTCATCGGGATGCCCGCCGACGCACACGACCGACAAGGGCGTGGCCCCGGGCGGCGCATGGGCCGGCACCAGTGGCAGTGCGCTCGCCCCCACCATGGTGGACCCAACTGCAGCGAGCGATCGTTCGACAAAGCTGCGGCGCGTGAGGTCTGGCTTTTTCATGGAGCGAGTTTGCTATGATATTGTCGAATCGCAAGGAGGGCGAGCATGAGCACGTGGCGCTATCTCGCCGCGACTCTCATTCCCGTGATCGTCGCGGCGCGGGAACCACAAATTGTTCGACACGGACCAGCGCTTCGCCCCGAAGGGCGGGGCGGTGCACAGCGCGTCGCCCGCGGTGACGCCGGCATCGCTGACTCGATCCCCCTCCCCGAGCACCCCCGCCCCGACTTTCAACGCGCCCTCTGGCTGAACCTGAACGGCCGCTGGCAATTTGCTTACGACCCGAAGGATGAAGGAGTGCGAGCGGGCTGGCCCAGCGGCTCCCTCCCGCCTGGCCGAGGAATCGTCGTGCCGTTCTCCTGGGGAGCGCCGCTTTCCGGCGTCCCCGACAGTGCCGATATCGGTTGGTACGCGCGCTCCATCACCGTTCCGGACGCGTGGCGCACGGGCGGTCGCCGCGTCTTCCTCGTGTTCGGCGCGTCCGATTGGCGTACGACGGCGTGGCTCGACGGGCACGAGCTGGGCGAGCACCAGGGCGGGTACACCCCGTTCTCGTTCGAGCTGACCTCGCTGCTGCGGACGGGACACGCGCAGCGGCTCGTGGTCCGTGTCGACGACACGCCGCACCCATTCGAGCTGGAGGGAAAGCAGGGTTACGGGCAGGCCCGGGGCATGTGGCAGACGGTCTACCTCGAGGCGCGCGGCGGCGATCCGCTGGAGTTTGTCCATTTCACTCCGCGGCCGGACCTCAAAGCGGTGGGCGTCGATGTGCGGCTGCTCGAACGCGCGCCCCGGGACCTCACCCTGCGCCTCACGCTCACCAACCGCCCTGGCGCGGCGGTCATCACGCGACAACTCGCCCGCGGGGCTGTCACGGCGCACGTCGATGTACCGATGCCGGACGCGCACCGCTGGTCATTGGACGACCCGTTCCTCTATGATGTCATCGCGAGTGTTACCGGCCGCGACGTCGCAGAGGACCGGGTGCAGACCTACTTCGGAATGCGCACGATCGGCGTCGTCGACCTCCCGGGCACGACCATCCCGTATGTCGCGATCAACGGCACGCCCGTCTATCTCCAGCTCGCCCTCGATCAGGCCTACCATCCGCAGGGCTACTACACCTTCCCCACCGACAGCGCATTGCGCGATGAGATCCTGCGCGCGCGCCAGATCGGGCTCAACGGGCTGCGGGAGCACATCAAAATCGAAGCGCCCCGCAAGCTCTATTGGGCCGACCGGCTGGGCGTCCTCATCATGGCCGACATCCCCAATTGGTGGGGCCCGCCGGACTCGGCGGCGTTCCGGGAGCACGAAGTCGCGCTGCGTGGCGCGATCGCCCGTGACTACAACCACCCATCGGTCTTCGCGTGGGTGCTGTTCAACGAGACGTGGGGACTGGAAACCAGCGACAGCGGCGGCCATCGGGCGCGCTATCTGCCGGCCACGCAACGCAAGGTGACCGGCATCTATCGCCTGGCGAAATCGCTCGATCCCACGCGCCTCGTAGAGGACAACTCGGTCTGCTGCGGCCGCGGTCACACCGTGACCGACCTCAACTCGTGGCACGAATACCTCCCTGGCTGGCGCTGGGAGGAGCACGACAGCCAAGTGAGCGACAGCACCTTCCCGGGCTCGACGTGGAACTTCGAGCGGCCGTGGCGGCAGGGGCACCAACCGATGCTCAACTCCGAGTTCGGCAACGTGTGGGGCTACGAGGGAAGCACCGGCGACGTCGACTGGAGCTGGGACTATCACCGCGCCATCGACGCGTTCCGCCGACACCCCAACATCGCTGGGTGGCTCTACACCGAACACCACGATGTCGTCAACGAGTGGAACGGCTATGTCCGTTACGACCGCTCGTGGAAGGAAACTGGGCTGGGCGGGATCGTGGGCGGCATGACGTTGCACGACCTGCACGCGCCGCTCTACATCGCGGTGGGTGACCCGGAGCTCGCCCGCACCGTGCGCCCGGGTGAACACCTCGACGTCCCGCTGTACGCATCGTTCATGAGCGGCGACACGGCATTCGGCGATTCGCTCACGCTGAAGGCCGAGCTCGCAGGCTGGAACGCGTTCGGTGAGTGGAAGAGCTACGGGACGTGGGTGAGCCGGGTACCATACCGGCCGTGGATGTCGCAGCCTCTTCAGCCGCTGCCCGTCACCATGCCGGACGAGCGCTCAGTCGCGGTGCTCGCGGTGCGACTCGAGGATGCGACCGGCGCCGTGCGGCAGCGGAATTTCACGACGTTCGTGGTCGACGCCCCCGTACCCGCGGTGGCTGCGCTCGCTGACGGCCGGCGCGTGCGCGTCGCCACCGTTCCTGCGACTGCGGTGCGCGACGCGCACTGGAGCCTCAAGCAGTGGACCGTGCTCGGCGATCACAAGCTGGACGGCGCGGGGAGCGGGTTCTTCGAGTACCGCATCCCCTGGCCCGCCGGGCTCGACGTGAACGACGTCACCAGCGCGACGTTCCTCGTCGAGGCGTCCGCGAAACGCCTGAACGGCAAGGACCGCGACTCGACGTCCGCGGACAACCAGGAGTACATGCGCGGTGGCGGCTTTCACGATCCCAGCCGCAATCCGAACAGTTATCCCATGACGGGAGCGAAGCCGTTCCGGAGCGCGGTCACCGTGAACGTGAACGGCCTTCCAGCCGGCCGCTGGGACTTGGCTGACGACCCGGCCGACTCGCGGGGCATCCTGAGCTGGTACGCCCAACCGCACGACGGCCACCTGTACGAGGCCGGCTCGTACGGGCAGCTCCTCCGCGTCCCCATGCCTGATGATGCGCTACGGGATGGCGCGCAACGCGGCGAGCTGGTCGTGCGGCTGGAGGTCGACGATTCGCTACCGGGAGGCCTCGCGATCTATGGTGCGCACTTCGGGCGCTACCCGGTGGATCCGACGGTGCTGTTCGAGCTCCGCGACACGACGCCCCATGTCCGACGCGCTCCGTTCGGTCACCTTCCCGATGGACGAGCGGTAGAGCAGTTCACCCTCACAAACGCGCACGGCCTGGAAGTGCGAGTGATCACGTACGGCGGCATCATCACTGCGCTGCGTACGCCTGACCGCGCCGGACATCTCGACGATATCGTCCTCGGCTTCGACAGCCTCGCCGGGTATCTCTCCGGCTCACCGTATTTCGGGGCCATCGTCGGCCGCTACGCTAACCGTATCGCGGGTGGCGAATTCACGCTCGACGGCGTCGCCTACCACCTCGCCCGCAATAACGGACCGAACAGTCTCCACGGCGGGATCCGTGGCTTCGACAAAGTGCTGTGGACCGGCGAGTCGTTTCAGAGCGACAGTGGAGTCGGCGTGACGTTGCGCTACACGAGCCCGGACGGCGAGGAGGGCTATCCCGGGACGCTCACGACGCGCGTCACCTACACCCTGACGCCGCGCAACGAACTGGTGGTCGACTACGAGGCCACCAGCGACAAGGCCACACCGGTCAACCTGTCGCAACACACCTACTGGAATCTGCGCGGTGGGGCACGCGGCGATATCCTGAACCACGTGCTCACGCTGCACGCGTCGGCGTTCACCCCGGTCGACTCCACCTTGATCCCGACCGGGGCGATCGCTCCCGTGGCGGGGACGCCATTCGATTTCACGAGCGCGACCGCGATCGGCGCGCGCATCGAGCAGTCCGATGTCCAGCTCCGCTACGGGCGTGGCTATGATCACAACTGGGTGATCGACCGCGGTACGCACCCCGGCATCATGCCGGCCGCCCGGCTCGAGGACCCGGAGAGCGGACGCACGCTGGACATCAGCACCACCGAGCCCGGGCTCCAGTTCTATTCAGGCAACTTTCTGGACGGGACGATTACCGGGAAGGGCGGGAAAGTGTACCAACACCGCTACGGGCTTTGTCTCGAAACCCAGCATTTTCCCGACTCGCCGAACCACGCGGGCTTCCCCTCGACCATCCTGCGACCCGGTCAGACGTACCGCTCGCGGACCGTGTACACATTCGGCGTCCGCTAGTGAGGCTCCACCCAAGCGAGAGCGGCCGTTAGCCACCGCCTCGCTTCGGCGTCGCCGGCCCACAGCGCAGGACCGAGCGGTGAGCCGAGTACTATAAGCGTCCCTTGTCCGCTGTCGCGTTTGATGCCCACCGCGCGCCCGTTCACGCGCGCGATGACCTCACCCGACCCGCCCAATGGCACCACCCGGCTGAAATCGCGGATCTTGGTCGCGATGGGCCAGCTGAGATCGACGTAGGGAACGCGCGGCGCCTGTCCGTCGCCCCATACCGAAACCGGCGTCTCGGTGTCCACACCAACCGCATCGCGCACCACGGAGCGGTGAACGCGGAAGGCGCGTTCGCTCGCGAAGCCCGCGCCGGACTCGAGGATTACCATCCCGCCATGTCGCAGGCAGGCCGCTATGGCGGAGGCCGCGGGCGTGGGTAGATCAATCGCCGCCGGCACGATGAGTGTGGAGCACCGATGAACGGTCGAGGCATCGGTACGCAACGCTCCCCCCCCGAGCGCCGACGCGTACCCGGCAATCGATTCCCGCAGGCCGCCGGCTCCCCCGAGATCGAGGACGGCGTACGGCTCGCGGGCGGGCTGCCAGATGCGAACCAGAGGATGACGCAGGGCCAAGGCACCGGCGGAGCAGCCCAGGAATTGCCGGCGGCTCATCGTCACCTCAGAGCCGTCCCGAGATCAGGCGATCCATCGCCTGCGCGGTGTCGAAGAATTGCTGATCGGGGGCGTAGCGGTAGCGCGCCTCCATCTCCGCCACGAGCCAGCCGTCGTAGCCGACCTTCGTCAGCGCGGCGCGAATCGCGGGCCAGTTATTGTCGCCCAGCAGCAGATTCGTGTACACGCTCTGGTCGCCGCAGCGCCCGCGGTGTTTCAACACGTCTTTCAGATGAATGCGGGTGATCCGGCTTCCGTGAATCTCGATCCACTGCTCGGCGAACCCGTTGTCGTGGATGTTGCCGACGTCGAGGTGAATCCCGACCGCGGAGTGGTTGACGTCGTTCAGGAACTGCGAGAACTCGCGCGGGCTCATGAGGAACCGCTGCTCCGCGTTGCAGTTTTCGCACCCGATGCGGACGCTGGCACGTTTCGCGGTGTCGCCGAGCGCCCGGAGCGCCTCGACGCACCGCTGGTACACCTCGTTGTAGGGAACTTCCTCGGTCACGAGGCCCGCCACGACGAGTATGGCGTCGGTACCGAGCAGCGCCGCGGTTTCGATCTGTCGCTCTACGATGCGCGCGGCCCGGGCCTGGACACTGGGGTCGCGGGCGGAGAGCGGTGAGGCCCAGTGGAGTCCCGTCGAGACGTTCGAGACGACGAGGCCGGCGTTTTCGACCCTGCGCTTGAGCTCGCGCACGTCGCCGTCGCTCGTGTTCATCTGAAACCACGGCATGTCCCCCAGCCACAGCTCGACGCCGTCGTAGCCAGCGCGCTTGACGAGTTCGAGACCTCTTTCGAAGCCCCAGTCTTTCGGGAACATGTTGTCGCCGATGGACTTCCTCATTGTGGCGTATCCAGCGGATGCTGGCTCCGCTCGTAGAACTCCTTCTGCAGGCGCAGGCTCGTCTGATCGGCTTTGACGGCGCGGATCGACTGCACGACGGCGGCGATCCACGTCTTCGTCTCGAACTCGCCGAGCTCGCGCGAGGCCGCGGCGCCATCGCCGGCGTAGTGATTCGGGAACCGCGCGTACCACCAGATGCCGGTGTAGAGGTCTTCCGGCAACGACGACAGGCGCGCCTCGTCGGCGCCTGATTCCTGCGGCGCGCGATCGAGGTGCACGAGGTCGGGCCGGGCGATGAGACTCACCGACGATTCCCGCTCGCCGGCGTGCATGTCCGTCGCCGGATCCGTCTTGGGCTTGGGCCCGCCCGGCGCGCTGCGCGCGATGCCCTGCACGTACACGACGTAATCATGCGGGGACTCGAGCTGCGATTGCGCGAAATACGGCAGCAGGCTGGCGTTCCCGCCATGCCCGTTCACGATGATGATCTTCTTGCAGCCATTGCGAGCCATCTCGTCGGTCGTCTCCTGCAGCAGCTCGAGCTGCAGGTGCCGGCTGTAGGCGATGGTGCCGGGTTGATGTTTCGCCTCGAAGATCTGTCCGAAATAGTACTCCGGGAAAACGACGGCGTACTCCTGCTGGGCGGCGTTGAGGGCGATGTAGCGCACGTTGAGCAGATCGTTCCCCAGGGGCAGATGCGGCCCATGCTTCTCGAGGATGCCGAAGGGGAGGAGGCACGTCCCCTGGGCTCGGCCGATGGCCACTTTGAAATCCGCTGCCGTCAGCTCTTCCCAATGCACTGAGAGCGCGGGCTGGGCTGCGCCGGGCGGTTGTGCGGGCTTGGCAGGCGGTGACTGCGACCATAGGATCGATGCACCAAGGACGTTGAGAGACACCAGCAGTGACCTGGACACGAGTCCTCCCATTGAGTGGCGAGCTATGACGCTCATTGTGTTTCTGCGAGGTGTCAATATCGGCGGACACCGGACGTTCCGTCCGAGCCTTCTTGCACGAGCGCTGCGGGCGTACGACGTCGTGAATGTGGGGGCGGCGGGCACGTTCGTCGTTCGCAAGCCGGGCTCGCGCGCGAGGTTCCGAGCGGCGTTGCTGCGCAAGCTGCCGTTCGCCGCGCACGTGATGATGTGCGACAGCCGAGAGCTGCTGCGCCTCGAGGCCGGGAATCCATACGGGGCAAGGCCGTCACCCCCGGACGTCGTGCGATTCGTGAGCGTCCTGCCGAAAGCAGGCCGCATGCGCGCCCGACTGCCAGTCTCGTTCCCGCCGCGCGGCAAGTGGCTCGTGCGGGTTATCGGGACGGATCGGCGTTTTGTCTACGGGATGTACCGCCGTCACATGAAGACGATCGGCTATCTGGGCCAGGTGGATAAGCTGTTCGGCGTACCGGTGACGACACGAAACTGGAACACGATCATGGCGATTCTGCGGATCGTAAAGGACCAGCGGTGATCCTGATCGTTTTCAACCACTTCTCAACGAGCTGCGGCCAAGCAGTGATGGGATCCTTCGTACGCCGAAGCCCAAACGCGTGGCCGCCGTCGGCGTACAGGTGCATCTCGGTAGGAACGCCGGCGTCCTTCAGCGCGATGTAGTACACAAGCGACTGGTTGACGTTGTCGACGCTGTCCGTCTCGGCCTGAAGCAGGAACGTCGGCGGGGTGTCGCGCATGACGTGAATGTCAGGATTGAACGCGAGCTGACCACGGCCCGGAATCCAGAGATGTCCCGGATACAGCGCCACCGCGAAGTCCGGACGGCAGCTGACACTGTCCGCGGCATCGACGGCGGCGTACAGCCGCGATCGAAAATGCGTGCTGATCGCCGCCACGAGATGACCGCCGGCGGAGAACCCGAGCACGCCGATCTTGTGCGGGTCGACATGCCAGTCGGCGGCGTGATAACGGACGAGCCCGACCGCCCGCTGCGCGTCTTCCAACGCGGGCTGCGGTCTCGGATTAATGGAGCACTTGCAGTTGGGATCCCACGACGGACCCGAGCGTGGCACGCGGTACTTGAGCAGCACGCACGTGATCCCCGCGGAGGTGAGCCAGTCGCAGACCTCGGTCCCTTCGAGATCGATGGCGAGAATCTGATACCCACCGCCCGGGAACACGACGATCGCGGCACCTGTGTTCTTCCCGCTGGGTGAATAGACCGTCAGCGTGGGCCGCGAGACATTGCGGATGTAGGCCCATTGCCTACCGGCAACAGGGTTCGGAGCCGTAGCGACCGATTCGCTATCCGGGCCCGGCCGCGCGCCGGGTGCCACTCCCGGCCAAATCGGCACCTGTGTCAGCCCCGGGGCCGGTCGCCAGGAGGGCGTCTGAGCGCGTACCGCGTCGCACGTGACCGCGACGCAGAACGCTAGAACCAAGCACTTCATGCGCCGCTTCCACCTCGTTCCACAGGTCGGACGCGTGCAGGGAATCAGGGTCGCGCCAGCGGGTTCACCCAGCGCAGGTGCGGGAATCGCGCAAAGTCGGCGTCCGTCGAACACAATTCCGCTCCGTGCTCCAGCGCGAGCGCCGCGAGGTGCGTGTCCGTGGTCAGGTTGCCCGCACTCCCCGCCTCGGACAGGAGCCCGCTCAGGATCGCCCAGTGCTCATCGCCGGGGCTCAACGCCACGACGGGTGCCTGCGCCAGCCAGCCGTCCACAACGGAGACCGCCTGGTCGATCGTGATCGGGTGCGGCAGAACGTGGCGGCTCGTGGCAATCCGGAGGAACCCCAGCAGCACGACCCACGGGAGGGCCACGGTTTCATCGCCCGATAGCGTGGACTCGAGCCAGGCCCTCGCTGCATCGTGCCGGGGGCTGTCACGGTTGACGGCGTACAGGAGGACGTTGAGATCGACGACCTTCACGCGTCACTTCCGCAGCGCGAGCTCCCGCGCGACCTCGTCGTCCTCGAGGGTCGCCGCGAGCGTCAGGGCCTTGTCGAGGCTGATCGGCTGCGTCGGCATTCCCATGGCGAACGTCCGGCCGCGATACCGTCCGGCCGCCGCGGGGCGCTCCTCGAGCCCGCGCCGGATGATGCCCTGGAGCAGGTCCTTGAATGCGATGCCACGGCGATGGGCCTCGGCGCGGAGCTGGCGGAGCA
>JAWOLH010000045.1:0-71943 GCA_033853695.1 Gemmatimonadales bacterium
CGCGAGCGGCCCACCCAGAAGCCAACAGGGTAGTGCTAGGACGACGAGGCGTCGGAACGCAGTAATCCGGAGCCGCATGTCGGGCGTAGTGTACGCACCGCACCACCGGGGACGCAACGGGATCTGATGGGAGACTGACACGTGGCAGCGCATCCCCACAGTGTCCAGACATGACGCTGGCGCAACCGGGTCCGCCCTAGGTAAACTGCACCGTTTGCGGCGTTTACCCTACACGAACGCGGACCGGTATCCGCCCTCGACCATGCCGACTGTCACGGAACACGCGGCTCCACGCGGGCTCGAGGGAGTCGTCGCGAACGAATCGGCCATCTGCTATGTGTTCGGCGAAGAAGGCCGTCTCATCTACCGCGGCTACGACATCAACGATCTCGCCGATCACTCCACCTTCGAGGAGACGGCGTACCTGCTGCTGTATGGCGACTTGCCGACCAAGCAGCAGCTGAAGGAGTTCACCGCCGGGCTCAAAGCGTCCCAGCGGCTCGACAAGGTCGTGCAGCGGGTCATCAAGGATGCACCCGCCACCGCCAGCCCCATGGACGTGCTGCGCACGGCGGTTAGCGCGGCGGTGTTCGTCGACCCCGACCGGAACGACAACTCGCTCGAGGGAGAGCGCCGCAAGGCGATCCGCCTGATCGGTCAGCTGCCGACCATGGTGGCGATGTTCCACCGGCTGCGGAACGGGCTGAAGCCGCTGTCACCGCGCCGCGGTCTGTCGGCGGCGGCGAACTTCCTTTATATGATCTCGGGCGAGACGCCCGCCAAAGACGCCCAGCACGCCTTCGACGTCGCGCTGATTCTCCATGCCGACCACGAGCTGAACGCGTCGACCTTTGCGGCGCGCGTCATCGCCGCCACGCTGGCCGACGTGCACGGTGCGGTAACCGGGGCGATCGCAGCCCTGGCGGGGCCGCTGCACGGTGGCGCGAATACCGAAGTCATGAAGATGCTGCTCGAAATTCAGACGCCGGAGCGAGCGGAGCCGTGGCTGCGGCAGGCGCTGGCGGCGAAACGGAAGATCATGGGGTTCGGGCACCGGGTGTACCGCACCGAGGATCCGCGGGCGGCGCATCTGCGCCGCATGTCCGACGTGCTGGGACAGCAGGCGGGCCAGGCGCATTGGTTCGCCATTCAGCGAGTGATCGAAGACCTGATGCGGAAAGAGAAGGGGCTCTATTCGAACGTCGACTTCTATTCCGCGTCGATGTACTACGTCATGGGCATTCCGCTCGACCTGTACACGCCGATCTTCGCCGTGAGTCGCGTGAGCGGGTGGTGCGCCCATGTGCTGGAGCAGCACGCCGACAACCGCTTGATCCGGCCGCGGGCCGAATACGTCGGACATATGGACCGCCGCTGGGTCCCGCCGCGAAAGCGAGGCTCTTGACCGATGGCAGGCGCGATCACCTACCAGGACGGCCGTTGGGTCGTTCCCGACGAGCCGATCATTCCGTTCATCGAAGGCGACGGCACGGGTCCCGACATCTGGCGCGCCTCGCGCCGCGTCTTCGACGCCGCGGTGGACCGCGCGTCCAAGGGCAAACGAAAAGTGGCCTGGCGCGAGGTGCTGGCTGGCGAAAAGGCGTTCAAGGAGACCGGTAACTGGCTCCCCGATGCGACGCTCGACGTGATTCGCGCCCATCGGGTCGCGATTAAGGGGCCGCTGACGACGCCGGTCGGCGGCGGGATCCGCTCCCTCAACGTGGCACTGCGCCAGCTGCTCGACCTGTATGCCTGCATCCGGCCGGTTCGCTGGTTCCAGGGCGTGCCCGCGCCGGTGAAGCATCCCGAGAAGCTCAACGTCATCATCTTCCGCGAGAACATCGAAGACGTATACGCCGGGGTCGAGTTCCAGGCCGACAGCAAGGAGGCGAACGCCATCATCGAGTTGCTCACGAGCCAGCTCGGCAAGAAGGTCCGGGCGTCGAGCGCGATCGGCGTGAAGCCGATGTCGCGCTTCGGCTCGCAGCGACTCGTCGTCAAGGCGATTCGCTACGCCATCGATCACCACCGGCCCTCGGTGACCCTCGTCCACAAGGGCAACATCATGAAGTTCACGGAGGGGGCGTTCCGGGACTGGGGATATGAGGTCGCGCGCGAGCAATTCGGGTCGAAGACGATCACCGAAGCGGATCTTGGCAAGAGCGGCGGCACGGCGGACGGCCGCGTGGTCGTGAAGGATCGCATCGCCGACGCGATGTTTCAGCAGGTGCTGCTGCGTCCCGATGAATACTCGGTGATCGCGACGCCGAACCTGAACGGGGACTATCTCTCCGATGCCTGCGCGGCGCAGGTGGGCGGGCTCGGGCTCGCGCCGGGCGGCAACGTGGGCGACGGGTACGCGGTGTTCGAGGCCACCCACGGCACGGCTCCCAAGTACGCCGGGCTCGACAAGATCAATCCCGGCAGCGTGATCCTGTCCGGCGTCATGATGTTCGACGAGCTCGGCTGGGGCGACGTCGCCCGGGCCATCGAGCGCGGCCTGGAAGGTGCGATCGCATCGGGCCACGTCACCTACGACCTCGCCCGGCAGATGCCCGGGGCGACCGAGGTCTCCACCTCCACCTTCGCCGACGGCATCATCGCCCACCTCGCATGAACAGCACGCTCATCACCAAGCCCCTGGTCGAGATCGACACGCCGCTGCTCGCCGTGGCGGTCCCGGCGTCGACCGAACTGCCGGCCTCGCTGTCCGTGATCGACCCGGTCACCGCAGGAGCGGTGAGCCGGGCGTTGGCGAGCGGGGATTTCAAGGGGAAGCGCGACGAGACGCTGCTCGCGTACGGCAGCGGGAAAGCACGTCGCGTGCTCCTCGTCGGGATGGGGAAGGCGACCGAGGTCACTCACAACAGCGTGCGTCGCGCGGCGGCCGTCGCGGGAAAGCGGGCGCGTGCGCTGGGCACCGGCCGCTACGCGTTCGCCGTGGCGCCGGAGGCGCGCAATGGACTTGCGGCCGAGGTGCTGGCCCAGGCGACCGTCGAGGGTGCCGCGCACGGCGGGTGGGCGTTCATCGCGCTGAAGCGGCCGAGCGACGAGCTGCGCGCTGCGATCGCCGAAGTGGACGTCGTTGCAGACGCGGGCGATGCCAAGCGGGCGGAGGTGGGGCGAACCCGCGGCGATGCGATCGCCGCGGGCCATTTGCTGGCCCGTGAGCTGCAGATGCAGCCCGGCAACGTCTGCACCCCGACCTACCTGGCTGACCAGGCGCAGGCGCTGGGGAAGACGCACGGATTCCCGGTGACGGTGCTCGGTCCCGATCAGATCCGGCAGGAGGGCATGGGCGGACTGCTCGGCGTTTCCCAAGGGAGCGCCCAGGAGCCGCGGTTTATCATCCTCGAGTGGCGCGGTGCGGGAGATGCAGCCCCGGCGGTGATCGTCGGGAAGGGAATCACCTTCGATTCCGGGGGTATCTCGATCAAGCCCGCCGCCAACATGGAAGAAATGAAGTACGACATGTCCGGCGCCGCGGCGGTGCTGGGAACGTTCGAGGTGCTGGGCCGGCTCCGCCCCCAGGTCAACGTGGTCGGCATCGTAGCGGCGAGCGAGAACCTCCCGTCGGGCACGGCGTTGAAGCCCGGCGACGTCATCAAGAGCCATCTCGGGAAAACGATTGAGATCGTGAATACCGACGCCGAGGGGCGCCTCGTGCTGTGTGATGCGCTGTCGTACGTGCGGCGCTACAAGCCCACGGCGGTGGTCGATGCCGCCACCCTGACGGGCGCGATCGTCATCGCGCTCGGCAACCAGGCGAGCGGGATCATGGGCAACGACGATGCGCTCGTGGAGGAGGTCCGGAGCGCCGGCGAGCGCGCGGGCGAGCGCTGCTGGCCGCTGCCGCTGTGGGAGGAGTACCGTGATCTCGTGAAATCCGACATTGCCGACGTGAAGAACTCGGGTGGTCGGGGTGCGGGGTCCATCGTCGGTGGCTGGTTCCTCCGGGAGTTCGTGGAGGGCTTTCCCTGGGTCCACATCGACATCGCGGGGACGGCATACACGGAGAGCGAAGCGGCCTATCAGTCAAAGGGGCCGACGGCGTTCGGTGTACGGTTGTTCACCGAATTCCTGCTGCGACGCGCCGGGCAGTGATGCGGCAGAGCCTCCTTCTCCTGGGGGCTCTCGTGTGTGCGAGTGGCCAGGTGGCGGCGCAGGTGGACACCACCGCGAAGCCACGCCCGAAAGCGGGAGCCCCCGCTCCTCCCGCGGCCGATACGGGCAAGGGCCCTGCCGATACGACGGCGAAGCGCGACACCACGCCTCCGGACACGATCGAGCATTTCCTTCCGGGGTTCGCCGCGGCGGTGCCGGCCGGGCCGCTGCCGCGCGGGGAGCGGTGGCGCTTCACCGTCGATTCGCTCGTCCTGTCGAACATCACGACGCTGGGTGATCTCCTCGGTCATCTCCCGGGCGTGTACGTCGCGCGCGGGGGCTGGTTCGGTGCGCCCGAGATCGCGGTCTACGGCGGCCAGGGGCCGCTCGGGCTCGAGGTGTACTGGGACGGTCTCCCGTACCTGCCGGTGGGGCGCGACTCGGTGTGGCTCGATCCGGCGCGCATCCCCATCGCACCGCTCGAGCGGATCGACGTGCAGGTCCTGCCGTCGACGTTGCGCGTGTACCTCGTCTCGCGCCAGGCACATTCCACCGTTCCGCGCACCGAAGTGCGCATCAGCACGGGTCAGAACTCCATCGCCCAATATCGCGGCGGTTTCGCGAAGCGCTGGCGATCGGGGCTCGGGCTGTCGCTCAGCGCCGATTACCGCAACATCAACGGCGTCCCGACGACCTCGACCACCGCGTTCAACGACGTCGATGTCTGGCTCAAGCTCGAGTACGAACGGTCGTCGCATTTCGGGCTGGGGTTCCAGACGCTCAGCTCGACGTGGAATCGCGGTGGCGAGCCGGGGCTCGTGAACCCGTGGAAGCAGCGCCGCCTCGATCAGCTGTTCCGCGCCTTCGCCGCGACGCGTGACGATGGGCTGGGACCCCGCGCCACGCTCACGCTGGCTCGCGCGCAGGTGACCGGCGATAGCGCCGTGCCCAACCGATCGCTCTATCAGGGACAGCTCGAGCTTTCCGAAACCCGCTCGCGAGCGAGCTTGGGTGTGACCGCGCGCTTCCAGGATGCCGCCCGCCCGTTTCAAGTGGATGCGTATGCGGGGTGGCACCCATTGCCGCTCGTCACTCTCTGGGCCGATGCGAGACGCTCCTACTACGGAAACAAAGGCCATGGGAATCGTGCGCACGTCGCCGGCTCATTGACACTACCGCTCGGGTTCTCGGTGCGCGGAGAGGCGAGTCGGGTCGAAACGTTCGACGTGCCGATCATTCCGACCGACTCGTTCCAATGGGCGAACGATTATGCCGCATATCTGCGGTGGGATACGAAGCCGGTGACGCTCGAGGTGGGCGAGGTGCAGCGCGACTCGTTTCGCCCCGAGGGTTTCGCCGCCGGAATCCGTCCCGTAGCATTCCTCGGCCCGCTCCCCAAGAGCACGTACCTCTCCGTGTTCGTCGGACTGCGGCCGCTCTCGGGTGTGCAGCTCTCCGGCTGGTACTTCGATCCGAGAACGGGCGGTGGGGATTTCGAGCCGCCGATGCACGCGCGTTTTGCGGCGACGTTTTTCTCGAAGTTCTGGCGGGTCTACAAGAGCGGTGTCTTCTCGTTGCGCGGCGAATATGCGATCGAGAGCTGGAGCCGAGGACTCGGCGGTCGGGACTCGACCGGGGCCCAGCTTCCGCTGGGGCCGGCGACGTTCGCCGAGACGAACATCCAGCTGCGCATCGCCGATTTCACCGCCTATTGGCTGACGCGGAACTACGACGGGATGAGAGGCAGCTACGTCAGCGGCCTGGGTTATCCCAAGAGAGCGCAGTACTACGGGGTACAGTGGTTCTTCAATAACTGACCAATTGACCTAAGTGCTTAACGGGATTAGCCTTAAAGTCTGTGCCGCGAAGCATGACGGGGTTCGGAGCCGCCGAGGGGAAGGTGGCCGGCGGGCGGCTGCGGATCGAAATCCGCGCCGTCAATCATCGCTACTTCAATCCGCAGCTCAAGCTGCCATACGATCTCGCCGGCATCGAGGGCGAGCTGCGCGAGCGGTTGCGATCGCTGCTCGAGCGGGGACACGTGGCCGTTTCGGCGCGGTGGATCGAGCCGCCGCACGCCGCGGCGGCGGTGATGCTTGATCTCGATCGCGCCAAGCAGGTCGTGCGGGCGCTGCGGGAGCTGAAGAAGCAGCTGCGTTTGAAGGGCGATCCCGATCTCGCGTTCGTCGCCCGGCATCCCGACGTGCTGACGTATTCCGGCGACGGTGCCGTCGTGACGTGGGCCGAGGTGCAACCGGTGGCCGAGCAGGCCGCCGCGGAGGTGCTGGCGATGCGGGAGCGCGAGGGCCGTGCCCTTGCCGCCGACCTGATGGCGCGTCTCGATGCGCTCGAGTCCGGCGCACGGGTCGTAGCGAGCCGGGCCCCGGAGCGTGTCACGCACGAACTGGCGCGGCTCCAGAAGCAGGTCGCCGGGTTGGCTCAGGGCGTGCAGGTCGATCCGCAGCGGCTGGCGGTAGAGGTGGCGTTGCTCGCCGACCGGGTGGACATCAGCGAGGAGCTGGTGCGGTTCGAGACCCACTTGGCGGCGGCAAGGGCAGCGCTCGCGGGGAGCGGCGCGGTCGGGAAGCAGCTCGGCTTTCTCGCCCAGGAGCTCCTGCGCGAGATCAACACGATGGGCTCCAAGGCGAACGACGCCGCGATCACGCAGGCGGTGATCGGGATGAAGGGAGAGCTGGAGCGCTTCCGGGAGCAGCTGGAGAACTTGGAGTGACGCCGCGGATCGTCATCCTTTCCGCTCCATCGGGCGGAGGGAAGACGACCATCAGCGACGCCCTGCGCGCGCGGCGGAAGGATATCGGATACTCGGTGTCGGCGACGACGCGGAAGCCGCGTCCGGGCGAAGTCGATGGGAAGGCGTACCACTTCGTCCCACCGGCCGTGTTCCAGCAGATGGTGGACGCCGGTGAGTTTCTGGAGTGGGCGGAGTACGCGGGGAACCGCTACGGCACGCTGAAGCGAGAGGTCGACGGTATCCTGAAGTCCGGTCGGCATGTGCTGTTGGACATCGAAATGCAGGGCGCGGAGCAAATCTGGAAGCAGAGTGCAGCGCAACGCCCCATTCGGATTTTCATCCTTCCCCCAAGCGGAAAGGGATGGATGGAGCGACTCCGGGGACGAGAAACGGAGTCGCCCGAATCGCTGGCGCGACGCGCGCAATGGGCGATCAAGGAGATTCAGCAAGCTCTCGATTGGGAACACATAATCATCAATGACGATCTTGAGCGAGCCGTTGCGGAAGTGAGTCAGATTATCGACGGTGGAGGGAGCAAGCAGCAGCGCCCATCGATCACGGAGCTCCACCGGTTAGTCGCAGACATGATGGACGAGGCAACACGTGCACAGAACCAGGTACGGGAGAGCATTGATGCGAATCGTGACCCCCATTGAAGTCTCGAATCAAACCCAGAACAAGTACCTCGGCGTGCTGGTCGCCGCACGGTTCGCGCGGTTCGTGAACGAATTCCCGCGCGATCGCAGCGTCGAGTTCGAGCAGAAGCTCACCACCAGCGCGCTGCACGAGCTGGTGCAGGGCAATTTGAAGTACAAGCTGGTGCGGCGGCGGCGGCAGGAGGGCTGATGAGTCTCGCCGGCCGCCACGTCGTCCTGGGCGTGTCGGGCGGCATCGCCTGCTACAAGAGCTGCACCCTCGCGCGCCGGCTCACCGAGCATGGCCTGACGGTGGACGTGGTGCTCACGGCGGCGGCGACGGAGTTCATCCGGCCGCTCACCTTCGAAGCGCTCACGGGGCGGCCCGTGCTCAGCTCGTTATGGGAGCGGGACCGCGCACTGGCGCACATCGGCCTCGCCCGGCAACCGGAGCTCGTCATCGTCGCTCCCGCGACCGCCCACCTCCTGGCCCGTGCGGCGATGGGAATGGCCGATGACCTGCTGACGGCCATCCTCCTCGCCCGCTCGGGGCCGGTGCTCGCCGCCCCCGCCATGAACGATGCGATGTTCGCGCACCCGGCCACGCAGGCCAACCTGCGGACGCTCGAGTCCCGCGGCTGGGAACTGATCGGGCCGGAGCGGGGCGCCCTCGCCGAAGGGCCGAGCGAGCGCCAGGGCCGCATGAGCGAGCCGGAGACGATCCTCGCCGCGGTGCTGCGCCGGCTTGGCGTCGACTCGCGCTGGACGGGACGGAAGGTGGTGGTGAGCGCGGGCCCGACCCGCGAGCACCTCGATCCGGTGCGCGTGCTCACGAATCCCTCGAGCGGCCGTATGGGATTCGCGCTGGCGGAAGCGGCCCGCGATCGCGGCGCGCGGGTCGTCCTCGTACTCGGTCCGACGCCGCTTGCGCCGCCGGCCGGCGTGGACGTCGTGCGTGTACAGACGACGGCCGAGATGCAGCAAGCGGTGCAGGCCGCGATCGGCGGCGCCGACGCGGTGTTCATGGCGGCGGCCCCCGCCGACTACCGGCCGGCGAAGACCGATGCCCGCAAGCGTCCGCGCGGGAAAGGGCGGCTGTCTCTGGCATTGTTGCCGACCCCGGATATCTTGGCGTCCCTCAAGCGCCCCGCCACCTGTCTCATGGTCGGTTTCGCGCTCGAAACCGGGAACGGGTTGCAGCGGGCCCGGAAGAAGTTGCAGGAAAAGCGGCTCGATTACGTGGTTCTGAACGACGCGCTGGAGCCCGGCGCGGGGTTCGACGTGACCACGAACAAAGTCACGCTGCTCTCGCGGTCGGGGGCCGATCTGGCACTCCCGCTGCTCGACAAGCGTGACGTGGCGCAGCGAATCCTCGACGCAGTGGAGCACGATTTGTCGTGAGTGACGGGCGGGCACTGGCGCGCGCCTACTTGGAACAACAACGACTCCTCGGGACGGACGCGGTGATGGTGCCGGCGCCCGTGGAACGGGTCGCCCCCACTGCGTCGACCCCGGGCTCACACCCGGGGCCAGGCGATTCACCGCCACCCCCATCCAGCGCGGTTCACCCGGCCCCGGGCGTCAACCCGGGGAAGCCTGCCGATCGAGCCGGTGCGACGGATCTCCCGCCCAGCGGCCTCACCTTCGATCCGCCCGCGCAGGATCTCTTCAGTGCCGACCCCGTGCAGCGGGCTGCCACCCTCGCGCAAATCGCGGACCTCGTCGCGGCGTGTACCAAGTGCCGGTTGTGCGAGGGGCGCACCAACACCGTGCCTGGGGAAGGGGCGGAGCGCGCCAGGCTCGTGGTCGTGGGGGAAGGCCCCGGGAAGACCGAGGACGAAACCGGCCGGCCATTCGTCGGCAAAGCCGGGGAGTTGTTGACGAAGATTCTCGGCGCGATCGGTCTCGAGCGGGAGCAGGTGTACATCTGCAACATCGTGAAGTGCCGGCCACCGGAAAACCGCACACCGCAATACGACGAGATCGCGACGTGCGTTCCCTATCTCTTCCGCCAGATCGAGCTCATCGGTCCGAGAGTGATCCTGGCGATGGGGAACACCGCCGCACAAACGCTGCTCGATACGAAGCAGTCGCTCGGCGCACTGCGGAACAAGGTGCACCGCTTCCGGGGCGTTCCGCTGATCGTTACCTATCATCCGGCTGCCCTGCTGCGCAACCCCAACTGGAAGAAACCGACCTGGGATGACGTCCGCATCGCCCTCCGTCTCCTCGACGGCTGATCTCGAATTCCCGGGGCGTCGCGCGCCCTGGAGCAATGACGCCGAGCAGGCCGTGCTCGGCGCGATGCTGCTGGACCAGGATGCCGCCCTCAAGGCGGCCGAGCTCCTGGAGGATTCGATGTTCTACAAGGAGGCCCATCGCATCCTGTTTCGCGCGATGGCGAGCCTCACTGAAAAGGCCGATGTCATCGATCCCGTCACGCTGCGCGAGGAGCTGGCACGCCGGGGCGATCTCGACCGAATCGGCGGGATGGAGTACATCGCCGCACTTATCGACGTTGTGCCGACGGCAGCCAATGTCGAGTACCACGTACGGATCGTGCGGGACAAGGCGGTCTTGCGACGCTTGGTGGAGGCGTCGACCGAGATCATTCAGGACGTATACGCCTCGCACGGCGACTCAAGCGACGTCCTCGACAACGCTGAGCATCGCATTTTCCAGGTGGCGCAGTACCGGCGCTCCGAGGAGTTCCTGCGGCTCAAGGAGCTCATCTGGCCGACCATGGAGCGCATCGAGCAGATGCAGGGCCGGGCCGGGGCGCTCACAGGGGTGCCGAGCGGGTTCAAGGACCTGGACGAGATGACCGCCGGCTTCCAGCGCTCCGACCTTGTGATTCTCGCCGCACGCCCCTCCATGGGGAAGACGGCCTTCGCCCTCAACGTCGTTCAGCACGCCGCCATCGAGCACGGGGTCAAGGTGGCGATCTTCTCGCTGGAAATGTCCAAGGACCAGCTGGTCCAACGCCTGTTGTGCTCGGAGGGCCTGGTCGATGCTCAGCGTCTGCGTCGTGGCGCGCTGCGCGACGAGGACTACCCGAAGCTCGCCCGCGCCGCCGGCTTACTCAGCTCCGCCCAAATCTGGATCGACGATTCCGCTGGCCTCACACCCCTGGCGATGCGCTCCAAGGCGCGCCGCCTCAAGGCCGAGCATGACATCGGGCTGCTGGTCGTGGATTACTTGCAGCTGATGCAGGGTCCACAGGACATCGAGAACCGGACGCAAGAGGTGTCCTACATTTCTCGGTCCCTGAAGGCGCTCGCCAAAGAGCTCGAGGTCCCGGTACTGGCGCTCTCGCAGCTGTCCCGCGCGCCCGAACAGCGGGGCGGCGAACATCGCAAGCCGCAGCTCTCCGATCTGCGGGAGTCCGGGGCAATCGAGCAGGACGCCGACGTCGTGATGTTCATCTATCGACCGGAGATGTATGACGGCCCGACGGACAAGGACGGCAACAACATCGAAGGACTCGCCGAGCTCAACGTCGGCAAGCAGCGCAACGGCCCGACGGGAACCGTTCAGCTCTACTTCAAGAAGGAGTACACGCGCTTCGACAACCGCACGAACCGGGAAGCGCCTCCGGGGGTGATCGTTGGCTAAGTCCTCCTCGGTATTCCGCTGCACCGAATGCGGCGCGGAGCAGCCAAGATGGGCGGGACGCTGCGACGCCTGCGGCGCGTGGAATACGATGGTTGAGGAGCCGGTGATGAAGGTGCGGAGGCGGTCGGGACGGTCCGGCGGTCGTGCGGACGCGAGCATCGTCCCGACCGGCCGAGCGCCGGTCCGCCTGTCCGCGGTGAGCGGGGACGCAGTGAAGCGGTGGCGCACCGGGATCGACGAGTTCGATTTCGTGCTCGGTGGCGGGGTGGTCCCCGCATCGGTCGTCCTCGTGGGTGGGGAGCCCGGGATCGGGAAGTCGACCCTCTTGCTCCAGGTCGCCGCGCGGCTCGAGGCTGCCGGGGTGCCGACGCTGTACGTCTCGGGAGAGGAGTCTCCCCAGCAAATGCGCCTCCGCGCCGCTCGGCTGCAGGAGGACGCCGGCGCGGTCCAGGTGCTGGGCGAGACGCACCTCGAGAGTGTATTGCATCACGCCGCGGCGGCCGGCGCGCAGGTCGTGTTCCTCGATTCAATCCAGACGACCTACACCGAGGAGCTCGAAGGCGCGCCGGGCAACGTCGGCCAGGTGCGCGAATGCGCCGCCCGGCTGATGCGGTTCGCCAAGGAGTCCGGTCCCGCGGTGTTCCTGGTCGGGCACGTGACGAAGGGCGGAGGGATCGCAGGGCCCCGGACGCTCGAGCATATCGTCGACACGGTGTTGTACTTCGAGGGCGAGCCGACGCTCGATCACCGCATCCTGCGCGCGGTGAAGAACCGGTTCGGATCGGTCGACGAGATCGGGGTGTTTCGCATGACCGCGGCGGGACTCGAGCCCGTCCCCGATCCGGCGGCGACGTTCCTCGCCGGGCGTCACACCGGCGTCTCGGGCTCGGCGGTGACGGCGTTGATGGAAGGCACCCGGCCGATGCTGGTCGAGGTGCAGGCGCTCGCGTCGAAGGCGGGCTTCGGCACGCCGCAGCGAGTGGCGACGGGGCTCGATCAGCGGCGCCTCGCGGTGCTCCTGGCGGTGCTGGAGCGCCGCGGCAGCCTCCCTGTGGCCGCGCTCGACGTCTTCGTGAACGTCACGGGCGGGGTCCGCCTGCTCGAGCCGTCGAGCGACCTCGCGGTGCTGGCGGCCCTGGTGTCGAGCGTGCACGATCGTCCGGCGCCGGCCGATGCCCTGTTCCTCGGCGAGGTCGGGCTCGGCGGGGAAGTGCGTCCGGTCTCGGGGCTCGAGCGCCGCCTGGCGGAAGCCGAGCGACAGGGTTTCAAGCGCGTCTTTTTGTCCACGCGATCGAGGGTCGCCGCGGGGCTCCAGGTCGTGGCGATCGAGCACGTCGGTGAGCTCGCCCGCCGGCTCGTCGCCTGACGTCGGGGTGGTGGTGGTGGCCGCGGGAGCGGGCGTGCGCGCCGGTCCCGGGGAGCCGAAGCAGTTCCGCTCGATCGGTGGGGTGCCGATGCTGCTCCGGGCGCTCCGGCACTTTCTCGAGCACAAGGACGTTTGTCGAATCGTGGTGACCCTGCCGCCCGGGTCGATCGAGCATCCCCCAACGTGGCTGGGGGCGCTGTTGGGCGACCGGCTGGTGGTGGTTCCGGGGGGCGCGACGCGCGCCGATTCGGTGCGGGCGGGGCTGCAGCTGCTCGATCCGCCTCCGGCGGTGATTCTGGTGCACGACGCGGCGCGGCCCTTCGTGTCGCCGACGACGATCGCGGCCGTGATCGAGCGGGCACGCGACGGGGTCGGGGCCGTGGCGGCGATTCCGGTCGCCGACACGATCAAGGATGTGGACGACGATGGCCGGGTGGCGCGCACGGTATCGCGCGCGCGGCTGTGGCGCGCGCAAACGCCGCAGGGGTTCCCCGGTCGCATGCTGATCGATGCGTATCGGCGCTGGCCGCGCGACGGAGCGAACCCGACGGACGACGCCGAGGTGGTGGAGCACGCCGGCTTCGCCGTCGAAGTGGTGCAGGGGGCGGCGCGCAATCTCAAGGTGACGACGGAGGACGACTGGCGGCTGGCCGAGATACTGGCACGCGAGGAGGAGTGACGGCGATTCCGTTCACGACGCCGGAGGAGGCCGATGCGGCCATCCCCGGGATCGTGCGGCACCTCCGTGGCGGGGGATTGCTCGCCTACCCCACGGAAACGGTGTACGGTTTGGGATCGCGACCGACCGACGCTGCGGTCCAGGCGTTGGCGTCGCTCAAAGGGCGGGCCGCCGGGAAGCCGTTTCTGCTGCTCGTCTCCAGCCGCGAGATGGCCGAAGCCCAGGGGCTCGCCTTCAACGAGTCGGCCCGGGCGCTCGTACGCGCGTTCTGGCCGGGACCGTTGACGCTCGTGCTGCCCGGTGGCGGAGGCCGCCTCCCCGACCTGTTGCGGGGACCGGAAGGGGGGATTGCCGTGCGTTGGACATCGCATCCCCTCATCGTCAAGCTCGTGGCGGAGCTCGGAGAGCCGCTGACGTCGACGTCGGCGAACATTCCCGGATTGGCGCCGGCGCCCGGCGCGGAGGCCGTGTTGCGAGACTTTCGTGAAGCGGTCGTAACGGGGCAGCTCCTGGTGCTCGACGGCGGCGTGCTGGGGAACAGACCCCCATCGACGGTCGTGGACTGCACCGGCCTCACGGCGCGCGTGATTCGCCCCGGCGCGGTGTCGCTCGCGGAGCTGCGGGCGGCCGCGGGAATCCTGGCACCGTGAAGCGCATTCTTTTCGTCTGCACCGGCAACATCTGCCGCAGTCCCCTGGCCGAGGCGCTGCTCAAACGCGCGCTGCACGAGCGGGGCGTCGAGGAGGTGAGCGTCGAGTCCGCCGGAACCGGGGCGTGGGACGGCGCGCCGGCATCCGAGGGCGCGTATCTGGTGGCGCTCGAGCGCGGGCTCGATCTCTCGGGCCATCGCGCCCGGCTGCTCACGCGCGAGATCGTCGAGGACGCGGCGATGATCCTGACGATGGCGCGCCATCATCGCGCGCGCGTGCACGAGCTGGGCGGGGAAGACCGCGTGCACGTGCTCGGCGAATACGTGGGCAGGAGCGGCGAGGAGGCCGAGGTGGGGGACCCCTTCGGCGGGGACCTCGAAGTGTACCGGGACACGTGCGCCGAGCTCGAGGCGCTGATCGCCACGGTCGCCGACCGTCTGGCGGCCGAGGCGCGACGTGAGGATCGGCGGTAGCACGCGGCTCCTCGCCGTCCTCGGCGATCCCGTCGCGCATTCCCTGTCTCCCGTCATGCACAACGCGGCGATCGATGCCCTGGGCCTCGATGCCGTGTACGTGGCGTTGCGCACGCCGGCAGCGGCGCTGCCCGAGACGCTCACGACCTTCACCCAACTCGGCGTCGCCGGCAACGTGACGGTGCCGCTCAAGGGTGCGGCGGAACGCTCGGTCGCGCGTAAAACGGACCTGTGCGCCCGCACCGGCTCGTGCAATACGTTCTGGGTGGAACAGAAGACGCTCGTCGGAGACAATACCGACGTTCCGGCGATCGCCGCCGAGGTGAAGGCTCTGGGGATCGACGGCGGGCGCTGGCTCGTGCTCGGCACGGGAGGTTCGGCCCGAGCCGTCGCTATCGCGGCGGCCCAGGTTGGGGCGGAGCTCCTCGTGCGTTCGCGCGACGCGAACCGCGCGAGAGCGTTCGCCGAGTGGGCCACCTCGCAGGGGGCCCCGGCCCGGCCGGCGCCTGCGGCCGCTCCCATGGACGTCATCGTGAACGCCACACCGCTAGGACTGCGCGACAGCGACCCGATGCCCATCGACATCTCCGCCGCACCGGAGCTCCGGGCCGCCCTCGATCTCGTGTATCGCCCCGGGACTTCCCGCTGGGTGCGGGAGTTGTCCCGTCACGGCGTTGTCGCGCGCGATGGGCGGGGCGTGCTGGTTCGGCAGGGGGCGCTCGCCTGGCAGCGGTTCTTCCCCGGCGAGTCGGCACCAATCGAGGTGATGCGCGCGGCAGTCGAGCGCGCGCTGCGCGGGTAACTGCGACCATGGTTGTGGCTCGGCGCGGCGCGCCTGACCGTGACTGATTCACACGCCGATCGACCACTGATCTTGGCCACGCTCTCCCACGCCCTCGAGCAGCTCCTCCTCCCCGCCGAATGCCTGGTGTGTCATCGCCTGCTCGGTCCTCGGTTCGCCGAGGACCTCGTCTGCCCGGTGTGTCGTTTGCGGTGGCGTCCGGTGCGCCGTCCGTGGTGCGAGCGGTGCGGTCAACCGGAGCCGCACTTCGGGCCGTGCCGGCTGTGTCGCGAGTGGCCGGAGGAACTCGAGATCGTGCGGTCGGCGGTGTGGCTGGACGGCGGGGCCCGCAGGGCCGTGCACGCGCTGAAGTACGAGGGGCTGGCGCGGATCGGGCGCGACATGGCCGCGGTCGTCGCTCGACTGGTCGAGCGTCCCCGACCCGCGTCTGTTCTCGTCCCTATTCCGCTCGGCCACAAGCGCCGCGCCCGGCGCGGCTACAATCAGAGTGAGGCGCTCGCCGCCCCGCTGGCGCAGGCCTGGGGGCTGACGAATCGTCCGGAACTCCTTGTCCGAAAGCGTGATACGCCGACGCAAACGGCGTTGACACCGGCGGCTCGTCTAGCGAACGTGGCGGGGGCTTTTGAAGCCCGAACTGCGGAATGTCGCAACCCGAACGGCACTCCGGTCGTGCTCATCGATGATGTCTTCACGACCGGCGCGACGCTGGTGGAAGCGGCGCGCGCATTGGCCGCAGCGGGGTTTGAATCGATCACGGCCGTGACCTTCGGCCGGGCGAGCATACCGGACTTCAATTAGGGAGTGCGCATGGCTGTTCGCGTAGGGATCAACGGATTCGGGCGTATCGGCCGCAATGTCTTGCGGGCCGCCGTCATGGGGAAACAGACAGCGCTGGAATTCGTGGGCGTGAACGACATCACGGACACGAAGACGCTGGCTCACCTTCTGAAGTACGACTCCGTCCACGGACGCTTCCCGGGGACCGTCGAGGCCAAGGGCGACAGCCTGGTGGTGAACGGCCGCGAGGTCCGCGTGACGGCGATCAAGGAGCCGGAGAAGCTCCCCTGGAAGGAGCTGGGGGTCGAGCTGGTGCTCGAAAGCACGGGACGCTTCACCGACCGCGAGCAGGCCGCCAAACATCTCACCGCCGGCGCCAGGAAGGTCGTGATCTCGGCGCCCGCCAAGGGCGAGGACATCACGATCGTCATGGGGGTCAACGAGAAGAAGTACGACCCGGCGAAGCATCACGTGATTTCCAACGCCTCGTGCACGACGAACTGTCTGGTCCCCGTCGTCAAAGTCGTCCTCGACAACTGGGGACTCGTGCACGGGTTCATGACGACGGTGCACAGCTACACCAACGACCAGCAGATTCTCGACCTGCCGCACAAGGACCTGCGTCGTGCCCGGGCCGCCGCGCTCTCGATCATTCCCACCACTACCGGGGCCGCCAAGGCCACGAGCCTCGTGATCCCGGAGGTGAAGGGGAAGCTGGATGGCGTGTCCCTCCGTGTCCCGACGCCCGACGTGTCGCTGGTCGATCTGACGGCGGAGGTGCAGAAGTCCACGACCATCGACGAGGTGAACGCAGCGTTCAAGCGCGCCGCGCAGGGTGACCTCAAAGGAATCCTCGACGTCTCGGACGAGCCGCTGGTCTCGACCGACTACATCGGCAACCTGTTCTCCAGTGTGGTCGACTCCAGGTCCACGAACGTGATCGACGGCACGCTCGTGCACGTCTCCTCGTGGTACGACAACGAAATCGGCTACTCGGCGCGCTGCGTGGACCTGCTCGCCTATCTCGGCGCGCAGCGATGACCAAACGATCCCTCGAGAGCCTGCCGGCGAGCGCCCTCGAGGGAAAGCGGGCGCTGGTGCGCGTCGATTTCAACGTGCCCCTGAAGAACGGGGCGGTGACCGACGATACGCGCATCCGCGCGGCGCTCCCGACGATCAAGTACCTGCGCGACCACGGCGCGCGCGTCGTGCTGCTCTCCCACCTCGGCCGTCCCAAGGGCGGGCCCGAAGCGAAGTACTCGCTGCGCCAGATCGTCCGCGACGTCGAGCGGCTGATCGGGGCACCGGTCGAATTCATCGACGATCTCGACCGGGGCGTGGCCGTCACGCGGCGGCTGCCGCGCGGCGGCGTGGCTCTGGTCGAGAACACCCGCTTCTGGCCGGGTGAGGAACAGAACGACGCCGGGCTGGCAAAACAGTTCGCGGCCCTGGGCGATTTCTACGTCAACGACGCCTTCGGTTCGGCACACCGTGCGCATGCCTCCACCGAAGCGGTGGCCCATCTGTTGAAGCCGGCGGTGGCTGGCTATCTGATGGAGCGCGAGCTCCAGTACCTCGGGGCGGCGCTCGAGCGGCCGCGCCGGCCGTTCATCGCCGTGCTCGGCGGCGCCAAGATCAGCGGCAAGATCGACGTGATCGAATCGCTGCTCCCCAAGTGCGACGCGATCCTGATCGGCGGCGCAATGGCCTGCACCTTCTTCGCCAGCATGGGACTCGAGGTCGGGGGCTCGCTGGTGGAGCGCGACCGCATCGAGCTGGCGCGGGCCCTGCTCGCGCGCGGCGGGCAGAAGATCGTGTTGCCACGCGGGGCGACGGTCGCGCCGTCGCTGGAGCGCGCCGCCGAGCGCAAACAGTGCCCGAGCGACAAGATCCCGGCCGACATGTCGGTGTTCGATATCGATCAGACGACGGCGGACGATTTCCGGGCTCGCATTCTCGGGGCCAAGACGGTCGTCTGGAACGGACCGATGGGAGTGTTCGAAACGCCGCCCTTCGATGCCGGCACGCGGGCCGTTGCCAACGCTCTTGTCGAGGCGACTGCGAAAGGGGCCACGAGCGTGGTGGGTGGGGGCGACTCCGCGGCGGCCGTGGCCGGCCTCGAGGACAAGCTCAGCCACGTGTCGACCGGCGGCGGAGCCTCGCTCGAATTCCTGGAAGGAAAGCCGCTGCCCGGCGTGATGGCGCTGGACGACGCGTGAGGTCGCTGCTCTTCGCCGCCAACTGGAAGATGCATCTCGGTCCCGCCGCAGCGCGGGTCTATCTCGATCAATTCCTCTCTGCGTACACGGTGCAGCCCGGCCGCCGGGTCTGGTTCTTTCCCGCGGCGATTTCACTGCACACGGTGTCGCAGCAGATCGCCGGACGGGAGGACCTCGCGGCTGGCGCCCAGGACGTCCACTGGGAGCCGCAGGGGGCCTTTACCGGCGCCATTTCGGTGCCGCTCGCGGCGGAATCGGGGGCGCGGGCGGCGCTCGTGGGGCATTCCGAGCGACGCCACGTCTTCGGCGAGAGCGACGCCGATACCGCCAGGAAGGTCCGTGCCGTTCTCACGGGGGGACTCGTCCCGGTGCTGTGTGTCGGCGAAAAGCTGGAGCAACGCGAGGCGGGGGAGACGCTCGGCGTCGTGCAGCGACAGCTCGTGGCGGCGCTCGACGGCCTCGAGACCGAGGCGCTGCGCAAGGTGATCATCGCCTACGAGCCGGTCTGGGCGATCGGCACGGGGAAGAACGCCACACCGGCCGACGCCGCCCAGGTCCACGCGGATATCCGTTCGTGGCTCCAACGGCGGGGCGCTGCGGCGCCGGTGATCCTCTATGGTGGCAGCGTCAATCTCAAGAACATCGCCGACCTCCTGGCGGAGCGAGAATTGGACGGGGTGCTGGTCGGTGGGGCGTCGCTCGATCCCGCGACGTGGGTTCAACTTGTGTCGACGCCGGTTACCTAGGTATACTCCGCCCGCGATGTACACCGTTCTCCTCATTCTGCTGCTGCTCACCTCATTGGTGATGGCCACGGCCGTGCTGCTCCAGGCAGGGCAGGGCGGCGGCCTGGCTTCGTTGGGGGGCGCCGGCGGCACGAGCGACATGGTCATGGGGGGACGCCAGGCGACGACGCTGCTGCACACCGTCACGTGGTGGTGCGCCGGGATTTTCCTGTTTCTCGCGCTCGTCCTGGCGCTGATGTCCTCGCACGCGGGCGGGCCCCGCTCGGTGCTCGAGACCGCGCCCACGCAGGCGCCGGCGCCGGTACAGCCCGCGCCGCTGCCGATTCAGTCCGCGCCCGCGGCCGGCAATACCGCGCCGGCGACCCAGCCGAACACCCCTACTCCGCCCCCGAAGCCCAATCGCTGACCGACTGCCGGCGTACGTGCTCCTGGAGGATGGCGCCTGCTACGCCGGAACCGCGCCGCTCCCCTTCGAGCCCGCCTACGCCGAGGTCGTCTTCACGACGAATCTGAGCGGCTACCAGGAGGTCTTTACCGATCCCTCCTACCTGGGGCAACTCGTGGTGATGACCGCGCCGATGATCGGGAACTACGGCATCAACCCCGAAGACCTGGAGTCCGACCGCCCGCGTGTGGCGGGGGTGGTGGTACGCGAGCTGACCGAGCACCCCTCCAACTGGCGCGCGACGGGCGGGCTCGCCGAATGGCTCGCCGCGGCGCGGATTCCGCTGGTGGCCGACGTCGATACCCGTCAGCTCACGCGTCACATTCGCGCGAAAGGCGCGATGCGCGGCGTCCTCGCGACCGGCGCGGCGCCCACCGAGGCCGTGCGCCGGCAGCTCGAGGCGTCGCCCCGGATGGATGGACTCGATCTCGCGAGCGCTGCCACGGTTGCGAAAGAGCACGTGGAAGGCCCGGCAGACGCGCGGCACCACGTCGTCGCCCTCGATTTCGGGATGAAGCGCAACATCGTGCGCCTGTTCGTCCAGAACGGGTGCCGGGTCACCGTTGTCCCCGCGCAGACGTCCGCCGACCGGGTGCGCGAGCTCGCCCCCGACGGGGTCTTCCTCTCCAATGGGCCAGGGGACCCGGCCGCGGTGGGCTATGCGGTCGAGACGATTCGCGATCTCGCTGACGGGACACTGCCGATCTTCGGCATCTGCCTCGGCCATCAGCTCCTCGGGCTGGCGTTTGGGGGCGAGACGGTGAAGCTCCCCTACGGCCATCGCGGCGGTAACCACCCGGTGCGTGATCTTGCGAGCGGGCAAGTGCTTATCACGTCGCAGAACCATGGATTCGCCGTCCAGGGCGATGCGAGCGGCGTGCCTGGTGCGAAAGCACTTGAGGTCACGCACCTTAACCTCAATGACGGCACCGTAGAAGGCGTCCGCCACAGAGAATACCAGATCTTCGCTGTGCAATACCACCCCGAGGCGTCTCCCGGCCCCCACGACGCCCAACAGCACTTCCGTGAGTTCCTCCAAGCTCTTGACAGTCAATAGCTAAGCGCCGTATGTTGGGCCCCCGGTTGTGGTATTCCCTGGGCCCTTCGGGGGGTACGGATGACGAAGGCCGACTTGGTCGAGAAGGTCACCGCACAAATCGCTCGCACCGCCGGTCCCCTGATTTCCAAGAAGGACTGCGCGCGCGTAGTCGACTCATTCTTAGACGCGGTGAAGGCGGCCTTGGCCGAGCAGCATAACATTGAGATACGCGGGTTTGGGACCTTTAAGATCCGCCAGCGCAAGACGCGCATGGCTCGCAACCCGCGGACAGGCGATCCCGTCGAAGTGGCCGCGCGCCCCGTGCCGGTGTTCAAGCCCAGCAAGGAGTTGCGCGCCATGGTGGCGGACCACAACGCCAACGTGCCGTCGTAACCCGCAGTTCTCAAGCGACTTGGCGCGGCCCCGCTCGGCAAAACCCCGACGGGGCCGCGTTGCGTTTCCTGGGTATCATTCTCCTTCTGGCTTCACCCACTCAACCCGAGGGACTGCATGCGCTTGTACCGGTGGTCCGCCAGCGCCGTCATTCCGTTGCTCCTTCTTCCACCAGCCGGCGCGCAGGCCGTGCGGTACGAAGTCTCGATCGCGTCCGCAGCGGGCCATCTATTCCATGTGAAGGCCGAATTCCCCACGAGCGGGCTCGACACACTCCTGGTGTCGCTCCCGGCGTGGAGCCCGGGCAACTACGAGATCCAGAATTATGCGCGGTTTGTCCGACATTTTGGGGTCCACGACGCCGCCGGCAAGGCGCTCTTCTGGGATCGGGTCGACAAGGACACCTGGCGCGCCGGCACGGCCAGAAACCCCTCGCTCACCGTCGAGTTCGATTATCTCGCGGATACGATCGATCTGTCACAGGCACGGTTGGTCTCCGACTTCGGCCAGTTCCTCGGCACCAATCTCTTTCTCTACCAGGTAGGACATCTCGAGCGTCCCGCCGAGGTGCGCTTCGCGCTGCCGACAGGGTGGGACGTGATGACGGCGCTCACCCGTGCGGGTGACGCCTACAAGGCCGCAGACTACCACGAGCTCGCCGACGCCGAGACGTTCGTCGGTCACTTCTCGCGCGACTCGATTTCGGTGGATGGGAAGTGGATCCGGATCGCGTTCTGGCCCTCAGCGGATTACACGCCCCAGGCGGCAAGGAATCTGCGTGACGGGATCGGCCGCCAGGCGGCGACGCAGAACAAGCTGATGGGTGGAGCACCCTACGACGTCTACACCATCTTCTTCAACATCATTCACGAACCGATCCAGTTCGGTGGCGGCCTCGAGCATGCCGCTTCGCAGTACGACATCCTGCCGACGGAGATGTACGCCGATGCAAGCGGCACGCTGGGCTCGTTCGTCCGCCCGCTGACGGCGCACGAGTTCTTCCACTTGTGGAACGTGAAGCGCATCCGCCCGGCCGAAATGTGGCCCTACGACTATCGCGCGGAGCAGTACACCCCGCTCCTGTGGTGGTCGGAGGGAGTGACCGATTACTACGGGGACCTCACCGATCTCCGCGCCGGTCTGTTCAACGACTCCCTGTGGCTCGCCAGTACGCAGTCGAACGTGGACCAGGTGGAGCAGATCCCCGAGCCCTGGAGCGAAGAAGACGGCAGCCTCGCGACCTGGATCAACGAGGTCTACGACAACAGCTCACAGATGTACTATCCCAAGGGCTCGCTCACGGGGTTGCTGCTCGACATCTCGATCCGCAATGCGACCGACAACAAACACTCGCTCGACGAGGTCACGCGCAACCTGTACACGCGGTTCTACAAACAAGGGAAGGGCTTCCATACCGTCGACCTGCTGGCACTGCTGACCGAGGCGGGGATGCCGGATGTCAGCGGGTTCTACCAGCGTTACATCAACGGCCGGGACCCGTTCCCGTACGAGCAGATTCTTCCCCTCGCCGGAATCGCGGTGCAGCACAGCAGCACGACGTCGATATTTCTCGGCGTGTCCTTCGCCGGCGTGGCGAACGTGCTGGCGGACGTGGTGGACGGCGGGCCGGCGCAGACCGCTGGTCTGCAGGCGGGGGACACGATCGTGTCGGTCGGCGACATTACGGTGTCCCCCGACAAGGACTGGGGGCCCACATTCCGGTCGCGCTACGCCGGACAACCGGGACCGGTCCCGGTCGTCGTGCGCCGGGACGGCAGGACGTTGACGCTGAACGTGACGCCCGGCCAGCGGATGGTGAACGAGGTGACACTATCGCGCATGGCGAATCCGAGCGCCAAGGCGGCGAGGATCTGGCAGGGGATCGCGACCGGAACCGTAGACAAGTAGCTGCCGGTCGTCGGCTGTCAGCCACCAGCCATCAGCCGTCAGCTAACATCACCACGGACTGAGCTTGGGTGATATGGGGCAAGTTCGCTTGAAGTTCTTTGCGCGCTACGCCGAGTTGGTTGGCGCGGACGAGCGTGAGGTATCGCTCGCACTACCGGCGACGGTCGCCGAAGTCGTACGGCACGCGCGAGCGGAGATCCCGGGGGCAGAAGGGATCCCCGAGCGGCCCCTGGTGGCGGTGAACCTGCGGCACGTGCAACTGGATGCGCGGGTAACCGACGGGGACGAGGTAGCCCTCTTGCCACCGCTGGCCGGCGGATAGCCGGGGTCGGTCTACGCGAAGGGATCTTGTGCTCACCAGAGACGCGATCTCTCCAGCCGCACTGCTCGCCGAGGTCCAGGGACCGGAGCTTGGAGGGGCTTGCCTCTTCCTCGGAACCGTGCGCGACGGTCCGGACGATGGCGGCATCACCGGGATCGAGTACTCGGCGTACGAGGCGATGGCGGTGGCGGAGCTGGAGCGGATCCTGGCGGAGACACGGCGACAGTGGCCGGCGGCGCGGGTCGCCGTGCGGCATCGACTCGGGTTGGTGGCGACCGAGGAGGCGAGTATCGGCATCGCCGCCGCGGCGCCGCACCGCGGCGACGCGTTCGCGGCGTGCCGCTATGTGATCGAGCAGGTGAAGGAGCGGCTGCCGGTGTGGAAGAAGGAGCTGCGCGCTGACGGATCGGTGCTGTGGGTCGATCCGCAAGGCCGTCCCGCGGTGGTGGGTCCCGCGTGACGGTGCCGCTGCGCGACCGCCTCGGGCGCCCCCTGGGAAGCCTGCGCGTCTCGGTGACCGACCGCTGCAACATGCGCTGCAGCTACTGCATGCCGGAAGCCGAATACGAATGGTTGCCGCGGGCGCAGATCCTCACGTTCGAGGAGATCACGCGACTCGTGGGCGTATTCGCCGGCCTCGGCGTCACGAAGGTCCGGCTGACCGGCGGCGAGCCGCTGCTGCGTCACGATCTCACGCAACTCGTGCACCTGATCCACGCCGATACGCGGATCACCGACCAGGCGCTCACCACGAATGGCGTCCTCCTCGCCCAGCACGCGGCCCGGCTCAAGGCGGCGGGCCTGGGCCGGGTCACGGTGAGTCTCGACACGCTGCGGCCCGACCGCATGGAGCGGTTCGCCCGGACATCCCGCCATGCGGACGTGCTCGCCGGAATCGGTGCGGCACAGGGCGCCGGGTTCGAGCGCCTCAAGATCAATACGGTCGTGGTGCGCGGGTTCAACGACGACGAGCTGGCCGACTTGATCGAGTTCGCCCGGGCGCGCGATGCGGAAGTGCGCTTCATCGAGTATATGGACGTCGGCGGCGCGACCCGTTGGTCGCTCGACCGCGTGGTTCCGCAACGGGAGATCCTGGACCGGCTGGGACATCAGTTCGGGGCGATTAGCGCGATCACGGGGGACGACCCGCACGCCCCGGCGGAGCGGTTCGCCCTCCCCGACGGGACCACGTTCGGCATCATCGCGTCGACGACCGCCCCGTTCTGCCGGGCGTGCGACCGGAGCCGGATTACCGCCGACGGCCAGTGGCTCCTGTGTCTCTATGCCGCGTCCGGGGTAGACCTGCGCGAGCCGCTGCGGGCTGGCGCGTCGGACAACGAGCTGGCCGATCTTGTGCGAGCGCACTGGGAGGGACGGGCCGACCGGGGGGCGGAGTCGCGTGTCGCCGTTTCGGAACGGCACCCCCTCTACCAGGTGAGCGGACTGCGCGCCGACCCGCACCGGGAAATGCACACCCGCGGCGGGTAAGCCCCGTGACCCGGCAGGGAATCACCGGGTCGCTCGGGGGAAAAACCGAACCATCCTGCAAAGAGACTATGTCACTGCTCCAACTCCGGGACATCGCCAAACGCTTCGACGGCATCACCGCCGTCGACCAGGTATCCTTCACCGTGGATCGGGGACAGGTGGTGGGTTTTCTGGGCCCCAACGGGGCCGGCAAGTCCACCACGATGCGGATGATCACCCAGTTCCTCGACCCCGACGCCGGCACGATCGAGTTTGACGGCGTTCCGATCGAGAACGACCCGCGCGGCGTGAAACGTCGCATCGGGTACCTCCCCGAAAACAACCCGCTCTATGCCGACATGCTGGTGTCGGACTACCTCCACTTCATCGCCGAGCTACGCCAGCTCGCCGGCGCCGACAAGGCCCGAGCGCTCGACGAGGCGGTCCAGGCCACCGGCCTCGCCAGCGTCTTCTACCGGCCGATCGGGGACCTCTCCAAGGGGTTCCGCCAGCGGACGGGGCTCGCCCAGGCGATCCTCCACCGTCCCGAGCTCCTCGTCCTCGACGAGCCGACCGAGGGGCTCGACCCGAATCAGCGGCTCGAGATCCGCCGTCTGATCGGCGACCTTGGGCGGGAGCGCACCGTGCTGCTTTCCACGCACGTGCTCTCCGAGGTGCGGCAGAGTTGCTCGCGGCTCCTGATCATCAATAAGGGGCGGATCGTCGCCGACGGCGCGGTCGATGCGCTCGTCCAGCGCGCCGAAGGAGGGCGTCAGGTTCGCGTGGAGGCGAAAGGCGACCGGGTGCTCGAGAAGCTCGGCGCCCTCCCGGGGGTGGCGCGGGTGCAGCCCGATGGAGGCGGCGCGGGGGTGCGGGCGATGCTCACCATCGCGGGCGACGCCGACGTCCGGCCGGCCATCTTCGAGCTGGCGAAGCGCGAAGGGTGGACGCTTTTCGAGCTGTACCAGGAGCAGGGGAATCTCGAAGATCTCTTCCGCCAGCTGACGACCGAGACGAGTGGGGAGGCCGCCGCATGAGTGCGATCTGGATCATCGCGCGGCGCGAGGTGAAATCGCTGTTCGATCTGCCGCTCGCCTACATCCTGCTCATGATCTTCATCCTGTTGAACGGCTTTCTCTATTTCCGGCAGGCCGAGCCGTACGGGCTCGCGACGCTGCGGCCGATGCTCGAACTGCTGCCCTGGTTGCTCATGATCTTCGTCCCGGCGGTGACGATGCGCGCGCTCGCCGAGGACGTGCGCGCCGGGACGCTGGAAGTGGTCCTGGCCCAGCCGATCACCGAGCGCGAGCTCGTGCTCGGGAAGTATCTGGGGCAAGTCGTGTTCCTGTGGATCGCCCTCGCGCTCACCCTGCCGATCCCGCTGGGCCTCTGGCTCGGGGCGCGGCTCGCAGTCGGCGTCCTCATCGCGCAGTACGTCGGTGCGGCGGCCCTGGTGGCGGGATTTACGGCGGTCGGGGTGTGGGCCTCGAGCGTCACGCGAAACCAGATTACCGCGTTCATCCTCGGCTTCGCCGTGATGTTCGTGCTGGTGCTCGTGGGACAGGATCCCCTGCTCACCGGGCTGCCGCCGCAGCTCAGTGCCATCGCCGCGGCGTTCGGGGTGCTGGCGCACTTCCAGCAAATCGCTCGCGGGGCGGTGGACCTGCGGGACATCATCTACTTCCTCACCCTCGTCGCCGTTTTCCTGAGCCTCGCCTACTTCTCGCTGATGCACCGCAAGTTGTCGCCCGGGGGAGCGGAGCTGAAGCGGCTCAAGCTCGGGACAACCCTGCTCGTCGCGCTGCTCGTGATGCTGAATCTGTTCGGCCGCTGGATCGGCGGCCGGCTCGACCTGTCGCCGGGGCGACAGTTCACGCTGTCGCAGGCCTCGAAGGACCTCCTCGGGCATCTCCCGGACCTCGTCACGATCAAACTGTTCGCCTCCAGCGCGCTGCCGCCCGAGGTGGCGTACGTCAAGCGGGACGTGGACGATCTGCTGGGCGACTATCGCGCGGCGGGGCACGGCCGGGTGCGGCTCGTCGTGATCGATCCGACCGGCGACAGCGCGGCCGCCCGCGAAGCGGCGTCGCTGGGGATCCCGCCGGTGCAGTTCAACGTGCTGGGACAGTCGTCGCTGCAAGTGAAGGAGGGGTACCTCGGCCTGGCGATTCAGTACGCGAACGAGGTGCGCCAGATCCCGCTCGTGCGGCAGACCAACGACCTCGAATACCGGCTGACGGCGTTCATTCGCGACCTCACGCGCACCAGCCGCCCCGCGGTCGGGTGGGTGGGGTCGCCCCCCAATCCGTATGAAGAACAGGGTACCGGGTTCAGCACGTTGCGGTCGTCGCTCGATCGCAGCTATACGGTGCGCGACATCTCCCTCGCGGGTGACAGCGCCCTCGGCACCGACCTCAAAGTGCTCGTCCTTGCCAAGGCCCCCGATACGGTTCCGGCGGCGCAGCTCGACCCGCTGCGAAAGTTTCTCGCGGGCGGCGGCAGCGCCCTGATCATGGCGAGCGGGATGCGCCGGTCGGCGCAGGAGCCGTTCTCCATGGCGCGCACGGTGCCGTGGAACGCGCTGCTCCAGCCGTACGGCGTGGCGATCCAGTCCGACCTGGTGTACGACCTTGCCGCGAACGAGGCCGTGGGGTTGCCGACGCAATATGGCCAGGTCGTGATGGCGTATCCGTTCTGGATCCGGGCGGGATCGACGCGCGCCTCGGCGGTGAACGCCGAGGTGACGGGGGTATTCCTTCCCTGGACGAGCTCCATCGACACGACGCACGCGACCAGGGGCACCGTCACGCCCCTCCTCGTCTCGAGCCGCGCCGCTGGGGCAATGCAGGGCGAAGCGATGCTGTCACCGCAGCAGGATTTCGCCCGCACCAATCTCTCGTCGCGAATTCTCGCGGTGGCCCTGAGCCCCCCGGCCCAGGGTGCCGCCGCGACGACCGCGCCGAAAGGCCGGGTGATCGTGATCGGAAACGATGATTTCGCCGACGATCGCTACGCCCAGAATCAGGCCGCCAACGTCGTGTTCGTCGAGAACGCGATCGACTGGCTGGCTCAGGATGATGCCCTGATCGCCATCCGCTCGAAGGACCGGACGCCGCCGCCGCTCGTTTATCCAAGTGCGGCGGTGAAGGTAGCGGTGCGCTATGGCAACCTGATCGGCGTTCCGCTGTGCATCGTGCTGTTCGGGGCCTCACGGTTGATGCGGCGCCGCCGCCTCACCCGGCAAGCGTATCGACCCCTCGCGTCAGGAGCGGTGGCATGAGTGGTAACCAGTTGCGGGCGATCGCCCTGACGCTGATGGTCCTCATCTGCGTCTGGCTCGGCGCACGGCTGTTGACGCACCGCTCGGATGTTATCCGCAGCCGGTTCACGCTGCCCCAGGTGAAGCCCGATCAGGTCGATTCGGTGGTGATCCGACACGGAGCCGACACGCTGCGGCTGGTTCGCGCCGGGACGCAGTGGACGGTGAATGGACTCCGCGCCGGGTCGGAGCCCCTGGGCCAGCTGTTTCAAGCGTTCCTCGACACGGCAACGCCCGATCTCGCCGCGGTGAGCCCCAGCTCGTTTCAGCGCATGGGGGTCGACTCGAGCGGCGGGTATTGGCTGCAGCTGTGGAGCGGCGGTCGGGCGACGCTGACGCTCGTTATCGGCGCGCTCGCGTCGGAGCCGTCCAGCGGCTACCTGCGCCGGGCGGGTTCCGATTCCGTCATCCTCTGGCGAGGGAACCTGGTGGACCTCGCGCGGCGCCAGCTCAACGAGTGGCGCGACAAGCGCATCGCGGCGGTCGCGCCCGAGAGCGTCGTCGCGGTCTCCGTGACCGCACGGCGCCCGTATGCGCTGCGCCGCAGCGGCACCACGTGGCGCTTCGCCAGCGGCGGGCCCGTCGATTCGGGGAAAGTCGCGGGATTGCTCGGGATGTACCGGGATTTCAGCGCGAGCGGATTCGGGACGCCCGCGCAGGCCGACTCCGGCAAGGCCCCCGCGGCCCGGCGCACCCTTACGCTCACGGGGGCCGGAGGCGCGAAACTCCTCGAAGTGACGATCGACTCCAGCAAGACCGGGGTCTGGGCCCGCCGTTCGGGTGACGACAACGTCTACCGGATCGATGCCTGGCGGCTGAACTCGTACGTCCCGCCGGACACCGCGCTCCGAGCCAAACCGCCCGCGAAACCCGCAGCCGCGGCGACGCACCACTAAGAGGTCCGCCCGCCTCGGCGCCCTGATCGCCTGAGGCGAACTTCCTGTGAGCGCGTTGCCGGCGCGCGCACTCCGCCCTTAGTTTCCGGCGTCGCCAGACGTCGTTCTCACCCTCACGCGCGAGCACTGCCTCATGTTCGAGAAGATCACGGTGGTCGGAGCCGGCAATGTCGGCGCGACCGCGGCGCAACGATTGGCCGAGAAGAACCTGGCCCGCACGGTGGTCATGGTGGATGTCGTCGATGGGGTGCCGCAGGGGAAGGGGCTGGACCAGTGGGAATCGGCGCCGATCGAGGGCTTCGACACCAGGGTCGTGGGCGCGAAGGATTATGGGCCCGCCCAGGGGAGCGAGCTGTTCGTCGTCACCGCCGGAATCGCGCGCAAACCGGGGATGAGCCGCGACGATCTGGTGCGGACCAACGCCGACATCGTGAAACAGGTGGCGCAGCAGATCAAGCAGGTGGCGCCCCGGGCGATCGTCGTCGTGATCTCCAACCCGCTCGACGTGATGTGCTGGGTCACGAAGCAGGTCACCGGATTTCCGCGTGAGCGCGTCATCGGGATGGCGGGCGTGCTCGACACGGCCCGCTACCGCAGCTTCCTCGCCGAGGCGCTCGACGTCTCCGTCGAGGACATCCAGGCGATGGTACTCGGCGGCCACGGCGATACGATGGTGCCGTTGATCAGCTACACCACCGTTTCCGGCATACCCGTGACGCAGCTGCTCGACCGGGGGACGCTCGACAAAATCGTCGCGCGGACGAGAAACGGCGGTGCCGAAATCGTGGCATACCTCAAAACGGGGTCCGCCTACTACGCCCCCTCGGCGGCCGCGGTGCAGATGGTCGAGTCGATCGTGCTCGACAAGAAGCGGGTCCTGCCGTGCGCCGCCTGGCTGGAAGGGGAATACGGGCTGTCGGGGATCTACTGCGGGGTGCCGTGCAAGCTCGGGAAGGGTGGGCTGGAGCAGATCCTACAGGTCTCGCTCACCCCGGAAGAGGAGGCGGCGCTCACCAAATCGGCGAGCGCCGTAAAGGAGACGATGGCGGCGGTGCAGCTCTAGGCGGCTCCGGACCAGGCTCTTCCCGCACGCGGGGGGAAGAGCGTCGCTTTCAGCACGTCGCGGTTCAGCTGCGCGATGAAGTCCACCGAGATCTCCTTGGGGCACGCCGCCATGCATTCGCCGTGGTTGGTGCAGGCGCCGAACCCCGCCGCGTCCATCGCCTCCACCATCTTCACGACGCGCTCATACCGTTCCGGCTGTCCCTGGGGCAAGGCACCGAGATGGCTCACCTTGGCCGCGACGAAGAGGGTGGCGCTCGCGTTGGGGCAAGCGGCGACGCAGGCCCCACACCCGATGCAGGCGGCGGCGTCCATCGCCCGGTCCGCGTCGCGCTTCGGTACGGGAGTCGCGTTCGCCTCCGGGGCACTCCCCGTCCGGGCCGTGACAAAGCCCCCGGCCTGCACGATGCGGTCGAAGGCGCTGCGGTCGACCACGAGGTCCTTCACCATCGGGAACGCCCGGGCGCGCCACGGCTCGATCCACAGCGCGTCGCCGTCGCGGAAATGCCGCAGGTGCAGCTGGCAGGCGGTGGTGGCGCGCTGGGGGCCGTGGGGCCGGCCGTTGATCACCACGCCGCAGCTCCCGCAGATGCCCTCACGGCAGTCGTGGTCGAACGCAATCGGCTCTTCTTTAAGCGCGATCAGCCGCTCGTTCAACAGGTCGAGCAGCTCGAGGAACGACATGTCGGGGGAGGCGTCGTCGGTCTCGTAGCGCACGAAGCGCCCCTCGGCATCGGGTCCGGCCTGTCGCCACACGTGGAGCGTCAGGTGCATTACTTGTAGCTCCGCTGCGCGAGGTGGACGTACTCGAACGCCAGCGGCTCGTGGTGCACCACCGGCGCCGTCTCCGTACCGGTCCACTCCCAGGCGGCGACGTACGAGAAGTTGGCGTCGTCCCGCTTCGCCTCGCCGTCCGGTGTCTGGTACTCTTCGCGGAAATGTGCCCCACAGGACTCGGTGCGCCCGAGCGCGTCGAGACACATCAGCTCGGCGAATTCCATGAAGTCGGCGACCCGGCCCGCCCGCTCGAGCGATTGGTTCAGGTCTTCGCCCTTGCCGCCCACGAAGACGTCCTTCCAGAAGCGGTCGCGCAGGATGCGCACTTTCGCGAGCCCATCCTCGAGGGCGGCGCGTGTCCGGGACATGCCGCATTGGTTCCACATCAGCGTGCCGAGCTCGCGGTGGAACGTGTCGACGCTCTTCGTCCCGTTGACGCCGAGCAGGCGTGCGGTGCGATCCCGCACGTCCGCTTCGACCCGGCGGAACGCGGCGTGCGCGGTATCGACCGGATCGAGCCTCGCCTGGGCGAGGTAATCGCCGATCGTGTAGGGGAGGATGAAGTACCCGTCGGCGAGGCCCTGCATCAAGGCCGACGCTCCGAGCCGGTTGGCGCCGTGGTCGGAGAAATTCGCCTCGCCGATCACGTGCAGGCCCGGGAGATTCGACATCAGGTTGTAGTCGACCCAGAGGCCACCCATCGTGTAGTGCGGGGCGGGGTAGATGCGCATCGGCACGTCGTAGGGATTCTCCCCGGTGATTCGCTCGTACATCTCGAACAGGTTGCCATAGCGCTCGGCGACCCCGGCCTTCCCGAGCCGCGCGATCGCGTCGGTGAAGTCGAGGTAGACGCCGTGCCCGCCGGGGACGACGCTGAAGCCCGCGTCGCACATCTCCTTAGCGCGCCGTGAGGCGACGTCGCGGGGGACGAGGTTGCCGAAGCTCGGGTAGAGGCGCTCGAGGTAGTAGTCGCGCTCGCCCGCCGGGATGTCGCCAGGGCGGCGCGTGTCGCCCTTCTTTTTCGGCACCCAGATGCGCCCATCGTTGCGCAGCGACTCGCTCATCAGCGTGAGCTTGGACTGGTGGGCCCCATGCGCCGGGATGCAGGTGGGATGGATCTGCGTAAAGCAGGGGTTGGCGAACAGAGCGCCGCGCTTCGCGGCCCGCCAGGTGGCGGTGACGTTGCACCCCTTCGCGTTGGTGGAGAGGAAGTAAACGTTCGAGTAACCGCCGGTCGCGAGCACCACGGCGTGCGCCGCGTGGGAGCGGATCGCCCCCGTCACGAGGTCCCGCACCACGATGCCCCGTGCCCGGCCGTCGATCACCACGAGGTCGAGCATCTCAGTGCGCGGATACATCTTCACCTGGCCGAGGCCGATCTGGCGCGCCAGCGCCTGATAGGCGCCGAGCAACAGCTGCTGGCCGGTCTGGCCGCGCGCGTAGAACGTCCGTGAGACCTGGGCGCCGCCGAAGGACCGATTGGCGAGGAGGCCCCCGTACTCCCGGGCGAACGGCACCCCCTGGGCGACGCACTGGTCGATGATGTGCACGCTGATTTCCGCGAGCCGGTAGACGTTCGCCTCGCGGGCGCGGAAATCGCCGCCCTTCACGGTATCGTAGAACAGCCGCCACACCGAGTCGCCATCGTTCTGATAGTTCTTGGCGGCGTTGATCCCGCCCTGTGCGGCAATCGAGTGGGCGCGCCGCGGCGAATCCTGAAAGCAGAAGCACGACACGTGATAGCCGAGCTCGGCGAGGGACGCGGCCGCCGAGGCTCCGGCCAGCCCGCTTCCGACCACGATCACCTCGAAGCGGCGCTTGTTGGCCGGGTTCACGAGCTTCATTTCGAAGCGATGCCGCTCCCACTTGTCCTGGATCGGCCCTTCGGGAACGCGCGCGCGCAGCTCGCCGATCATCGCAGCACTCCCGTGAGCACGGCGATGGGAACCGCCACAAAGCCGCCGGCGACCACGACGCTGAACGCCAGGGCGATGCGCCGGCGCCAGGCGTTATAGCGGGGGTGATTCAGACCGAGTGTCTGGCAGCCACTCACGATGCCGTGGTAGACGTGCAGGCAGAGCGCGCCCATGGCGACGATGTAACCGAGCGCCACCGGCACCCGGCCGAACGTCGCGAGTACGTTGTGATACGGATCGCCGCGGACGAAGGACGGATTGGCCGGGCCGAACGTCAGGTCGAGCAGGTGAAAGATCACGAACAGCAGGATGATGACGCCGCCCCACCGCATCGTGCGGGCGGCGTACGTCGTCTCGATCAGACGCAGCGTGCGGTAGTCGGTGGGGCGGGCCGCCCAGCTCGCCCGCGTGACCATCCACGCCGCGCCAATGTGCAAGCCGACCGCGGCGATCAGCGCGAGGCGCACGATCCACAAGAGCTGACCCCGTCCGAAGAACGGCGCGCCAACGGTGCGCAGACCTTCGGCGTACGCGTTGAAGTGCTCCGGCCCCTGAAACACCTTGAGGTTCCCCACCATGTGGCCGATCACGAAACCGAGGAGGACGACTCCACTGACCGCCATGACGACCTTCTTGCCGATGAGGAAGTGCGTGAGGGCGGTCACGCGGGCCATCGCGGCTCCAGTGGAGGGGAAGGAGTTCGGCCCGGATGATACATTGGACGCGCAGCGTGTGCCAACCTCCACGGGAGCGAGACCATGGCGATCGCGACGGCGATGATAGCGTCCACGACCTTCGAGGTGCAGGGGCGCCGGATCCGGGAATACAAAGGCATGGTGCGGGGCATCATCGTCCGTGCGCCGACGATCAGCCAGGGTCTGCTCGGCGGGTTGAAATCGATCGTCGGCGGGCAGATCGGCGCCTACACCGAGATGTGCGAGCAGGCTCGCGCGACGGCCTATGACCGCATGATCGAGCATGCCCGCGAGCTCGGGGCCAACGCGGTCCTGGGCGTACGCTACGACGCCTCGGACGTCGGCAGCCGCAATTCGGCGGCGACCGAGGTCCTATGCTACGGCACCGCGGTCGTTTTGGAGTAGCGACGTGCCCGGGATGCGGCCGACCGTCATCGTCGTCGGTGCCGGGTTCGGGGGGCTGCGCGTCGCGCGGGCGCTGAAGCGTGCCCCGGTGGACGTGCTGCTCGTCGATCGCCACAACTACCACCTCTTCCAGCCGCTGCTCTACCAGGTCGCCACCGCGGGGCTCGAGCCGGAATCGATCGCCAAGCCGGTACGGGCGATCCTGCGCGGCCAGCGAAATTTCGATTTTCGCATGGCCGAGGTGACGGGCGTCGACTTCGGCGCCCACCGGCTCCTGACCGGCGACGGGCCGATCGGCTACGACTACCTGGTGCTGGCGACGGGGGCCGCCGCGAATTTCTACGGACTCGCCGGTGTCGAGCGGTGCGGCCTCACCTTGAAGGACGTCCCTGACGCCGTCCGCATCCGCAATCACGTCCTCTCCTGCTTCGAAGAGGCGATGTTCGAGCCCGACGCCGAGCGGCGACGGGCGCGGTTGACCTTCGTCGTGGTCGGAGGCGGACCCACGGGCGTCGAAATGGCGGGGTCGCTCTCCGAGCTGATCCGGCTGGTCCTCGTGAAGGACTACCGGCGTCTGGATCTGAAGGACGTGCGCATCCTGCTGCTCGAGGCGGGGAAGCGCCTGCTCGCGGGATTCCCCGAGGGGCTCTCCGACGCCGCCGCCGCTACGCTCTGGAAGAAGCATGTCGAGGTGCGCCATGGCGCCATGGTCACCGGCTTCGACGGCAACGCGGTGACCTTGAAAGGCGGTGAGGTCATCCCGGCTCGCACGCTGATCTGGGCCGCGGGAGTGCAGGCCGCGCCGCTCGCCAGCCGACTCGGCGTGCCCACGGCGCATCTCGGGAGAGTCCCCGTCGAGCCGACCCTGCAGCTCGCCGGCCACCCGGAGGTGTTCGTAATCGGCGACGCCGCCTATCTCGCAGCGCAAGGACCTTCGCTCCCGATGATGGCGCCGGTCGCGATCCAGATGGGGGATACCGTCGCCCGCAGCATCCGCCGCATCCTGGGGGGGGAAGCGGCCGTGCCGTTCGTCTACAAGGATCCCGGAATGCTGGCGACGATCGGCCGCAACGCAGCGGTCGCGCGCATCCACGGCGTGTCGTTCCGGGGATTCCCGGCCTGGGTCGTCTGGCTCGTCGTACACCTCATTCAATTGATCGGATTCCGCAACCGGCTGGTCGTGTTGACCAACTGGGCATGGGACTACTTCTTTTACGAAAGGGCCGTGCGGCTCATCACAGCAGACGACACGAAACGACACGACGCAACACCGACGCGCACTTAGCCCCGACGAGGTGTCGGGGCTTTGTGCTGCTGTAGGCTGGAGTACAGGACAACAACAGGACAATCTCGTACAAGCCGATTCTATGACCCTTTCGCGAGCGCCTGTCGCACCAGATCGATCAACTGTGCCTGCGTGAAGTACGGTTTCATCGCCAGCGTCTTCAGGTCGACCGACGGGAAGGCGCTGAGCACCACGAGCAGCTTCCCCTTACGCGCGACGACGATCGATGCGGTCCCCATCGCTTCATCGCCTACCCCTGAGATGGCGTGCATCGTTGTCTGGTTGACGTAGTGCTCGAAGTCGTCGTGGCTCGCCACCTCATTGAGGTCGGCCAGCAACATCATGTGCGGCTTGGCGGCGCTCGGATCGTCGACGTAATTGCAGTCGCCCCCGGCGCCGATGCGCGGTTGCCGCGGGATCAGGGCGGCCTTCGGTTGACCCACTGTGCGGCCCACCAGCGCCGCGGGGACGTAGCGCTCGCACAGCGGGTTGATCTGCGGCTGGGCCTGCGCCGCGAGCGCCGACGGACCGGCACAGAGCGGGAGCAGCACGAGCGCCGCGACGAGTCGCCTCGACATGATGGCCTCCTCTAATGCGTGCGGCTCAGGGAGCGGCGCTGAACGTCGCCGTCGCGAGCGGCCCGTTGCCGGTGCAGCTGACGCTGCCCGCCGCACCGGACTCGCCGAGCTTCGTCAACGTGAAGGTGCAGTCGCCCTGCCGGGCGTTGAAGTTCCAAGGCTTTTGTGTCGGGCCGTAGTTGAGCGAGAAGTTGGAGATGCTCGCCTTGCCGTACTTTCCCGGCCCCTTGAGGAAGGAGAGCGAGAGCCGAATCTGGCAGTCCGGGCCCTTGCCGCTGTAGACCGCGCCGAAGACCTGGACGTTACCGCTGTAGAACTCGAGATCCGACCCGGGGTGGCTGAGCGTCGCGGTGCAGACGTCGTTGCCCAGCTTCGCTTCGAACTTGCCGCTGGTGAACTGCACGATCTTGTTGGGGGGACCCTGGGCGCGGAGCGGTACGGCGAGCGCGACGAGCGCCAACGAGGAGAGCAGCGTGCGAGCCCCGACGGTCATGGGAGCGCCTCCCGCTATGGGTTGTCGCTAAAACCCTAGCACCCCTTTCTGTCCCAGACCTTACTGAAGTTTCTCGGCGATCGTCCGGCTTGCCGCGTCCCCGGAACGCGTGGACGCGCACCGGGTCGATCGGATTCTGAATCCGCGCTAGCGGAGCAGTCCGTGCAACACGAGCGCCATTCCCGCTGTGGCGCAGGCGGTATGCGTGGCTGGCCGTGGTCCTGCACAAGAGCGGTGAGCCGCTACAGCTTTGGCAGCGTGATCCCGACCTGCGCCTGGTACTTTCCCTTCTTGTCGGCGTAGCTGCGCTCGCATTCGTCGCCTTCGTCCGCCGTGAAGAACAGCACCTGCGCGATGCCTTCATTGGCGTAGATGCGAGCGGGGAGGGGCGTCGTGTTCGAGATCTCGAGTGTCACGAAGCCTTCCCACTCCGGCTCGAACGGTGTCACGTTGGTGATGATGCCGCAGCGGGCGTAGGTGCTCTTGCCGACGCAGATGGTGAGGACGTTGCGGGGGATACGGAAATATTCCACCGAGCGCGCCAGGGCGAATGAATTGGGCGGGACGATGCAGACCGGCCCCGTGAACTCCACGAACGATTTCGGATCGAACGCCTTGGGGTCGACGATCGCCGACAGGGCGTTGGTGAAGATCTTGAACTCGGGCGCCACGCGCATGTCGTACCCGTAGGAGGAGACGCCGTAGGAGATGACGCCTTCGCGCACCTGGTCCTCGGCGAACGGTTCGATCATGCGATGTTCAGTGGCCATGCGACGGATCCAGCGGTCGGACTTGATCGACATGGCGGGCCAATCTAACGGTGCCATCGATACTTACGCCACGCATTTCGGTTGACACGCCGCGAAGCCGCGAATAATTTCACGGGCGGGTACAAGTGAAATTTTTCACGAGAGCGGTGTGCTCCGACCCTACAGCATCTTCCTGATCCTGTTTGTCTTCGTCGTGGCCAACGCGGCCATGATGCTCCTGTTGTCGCATTTCGCCGGTCCTCGCCGCCCCACCGCGATCAAGGGCACGCCGTATGAGAGCGGAATACCTCCCCTGGGTGGCGCCCGCGAGCGATTCTCGGTGAAGTTCTACATGGTGGCCATGCTGTTCATCGTGTTCGATATCGAAACGGTGTTCCTGCTTCCCTGGGCGGCGATTTACAAAGCCGGTGCGGCGGGCGTCAGCACCGGATTTCTCCTGGTAGAGATGGTGGTGTTTCTCGTGATCCTCGCGATCGGATATGTGTATGTCTGGAAGCGGGGAGCCCTACAATGGGACTGACATGAAACACGTGATCGAAACTAAAGAGGTGGCCGGGAGTCCGAACTACCACCTCACGACCTGGAAGCGTCTGGTGGACTGGGCGGTCAATCAATCGCGCGCCAATAGCCTGTGGCCGATGCCGTTCGGGACCGCCTGCTGTGCCATCGAGTTCATGGCCACGGCCGCCTCCCGCTTCGACATCGCGCGCTTCGGGATGGAGCGGCAGGCGTTCTCGCCGCGCCAGGCGGACGTGCTGATCTGTGCCGGCCGGCTACCGTTCAAGCTGGCACCGGTGATCCGGCGCATCTACGACCAGATGCCGCAACCGAAGTGGGTGATCTCGATGGGTGCCTGTGCCTCGAGCGGCGGGATCTTCGACAACTACGCGATGGTGCAGGGGATCGACACGATCGTGCCGGTGGACGTCTATGTGCCCGGGGGCCCGCCGCGGCCCGAAGGGCTGCTCTACGGCATTCTGCTGCTGCACAAGAAGATCAAGGGTGAATCGCTGTTCGACGCCGTGCGGCGGCGTGACGAGCAGCCGCTCGACGAGCACGGGCTGCGGCTGCCGCCCGCCGCGATCGACGAAGTCTCCGAGCCGTTCGGCAACTCCGTCCACCAGTTCCGCTCGGCGTGAACGCCACCGTCGGCGCGCTGCAGGCGACCTTCGGAAACGCGATCGGCCGCGCGAGCGAGCTGCGCGACGGCTGGACGAGCGTCACCGTCCGCGCCGAGCGGCTGCGCGAGGTCATGGCCTGGCTGCACGACACCCCGGGTCAGCGGTACGACTACCTCGTCGACGTCACCGCCGTCGAGTATCGCGATCGCGAGCGGCCGCTCGAGATCGTCTATCAGCTGCGCTCGCTCGAGCGCAACAGCAACCTGCGCGTGAAGGTGGAGCTCGATCCCCGGGGCGAGCTGGCGGTCGATTCCGTGACCTCGCTCTGGAAGGGAGCGGATTGGCTGGAGCGCGAGGTGTACGACATGTTCGGGGTCGTCTTCGCCGGGCATCCCGACTTGCGCCGCATCCTGATGTGGGAGACGTATGTCGAAGGCTATCCGCTGCGCAAGGATTTCCCGCTGCGCGGCCGGTTCAGCCGGTCGGAGCAGGTCCGCCAGGCGTTGAACGTCAATCCCGAAGCGAACTACTCGCTGGAGGAGCTGTCGATCGCGGAAGAGTACGATGAGCTCCCCGCCGACATACGCGAGCGATTGAGTCGCGGCGAGCGCGGCAAAGTCCGGGAATCCGAATGACGAAGCGGACCGTCGAGCTCGAGCTCGCGACCCCCGGGGTCGACGCGCAGGGACAGCCGACTCGTGTACCCCTACCGGCGGAGGAGCCGGGTCTCGGGGGCGAGCACCTGCTCATCAACCTCGGCCCCCAGCACCCGGCGACCCACGGCGTACTACGGCTCGTCGTCGAGCTGGACGGCGAGACGGTGGTACGGGTGATCCCGCACATCGGCTATCTGCACTCCGGGTTCGAGAAGCTGGGCGAGTACCGCCACTACAACCAGATCATCCCCCTCACCGACCGCACCGACTACCTCTCGCCGATGGCGAACAACGTCGGGTTTGCCCTCGCCGCCGAGCGCCTGATGGGGATCGAGATCACGCCACGCTGCACCGTGCTGCGGGTGATCGCATGCGAGATGAGCCGCATCATCTCGCACATGGTCTGGCTTGGGACGACCGCGATCGACCTCGGCGCCTTCACACCGTTCCTGTGGGCATTCCAGGAGCGCGAACGCATCTACAACCTGCAGGAGATGTGGACCGGCGCCCGCCTCACGACGAGCCTGACGCGCGTCGGCGGGCTGATGGCGGATATCCCGGACGGCTTCGTCGAGGGGCTGCGCGATTTCACGCGGACGTTCCCCAACACCCTCGATGAGATCGACCGGGTGCTCACGCGCAACGCCATCTGGGCGGGCCGTACGCAGGGGATCGGCGTGCTCACGGCGGAAGAGGCGATCAACTACTCGCTCTCGGGACCGATGCTGCGGGCGTCGGGCGTGCCGTGGGATATGCGCAAGGACCAACCCTATCTCGGGTATGAGACGTACGATTTCGAGGTGCCGGTGGGCGAGCACGGCGACGTCTACGACCGCTTCCTCGTCCGCCTCGAGGAGTGCTATCAGTCGAACAAGATCCTGATCCAGGCGCTCGACCGTCTCCCCGACGGACCGATCAACGTCGCCGACCCGCACGTCATCCTCCCACCCAAATCGCGGGCGATGAACGACATGGAGGCGATGATCTACCATTTCAAGCAGGTGATGGAAGGGGTGAAGGCGCCGGTCGGTGAGGCGTACGTCGGGATCGAGAACCCCAAGGGCGAGTTGGGTAACTACCTCGTCTCCGACGGCACGGCGAAGCCGGTGCGCTGGCGCATCCGGCCGCCGGCGTTCATCAACCTCGCCTCGATTTCCAAGATGGCCGAGGGGCACCTCCTCTCCGACCTGATCGCGATCAACGCGTCGGTGGACATCGTGATGGGCGAGGTGGACCGATGAGCGTGACGCACCCGGAGGGCACCGAGGCCTACGAGCCGGTGTTCGAGGGGCGCCGCCTCGAGGAGCTGAACAAGCTGCTCACGCGCTATCCCACCAAGCAGGCGGCGCTGCTCCCCGCGCTGTGGATGGTGCAGCGGGAGCGCGGCTGGATCTCCGATCAGAACATGGCGGAAGTGGCCGAAGTGCTCGGTCTCACGGCGGCCTACGTGAAGGGCGTGGTCACCTTCTATACGATGTACCACCAGCACCCGGTGGGCCGGCACTTCGTGCAGATCTGCACCACGTCGCCGTGCAACCTGTGCGGCGCCGAGGATGTGGTGAAGGCCTTTCTCAAGGAGACCGGCGCCGGGGAGCTGGGCGCCACGAGCCCCGACGGGCGATGGACGGTGATCGAGGTCGAATGCCTCGGTGCCTGCGGCTTCGCGACGCCGCTTCTGGTGGACGACGACTTCATCGAGAGCGTGACGCCGGAGAAGGTGAAAGACCTCGTGCGGAAGTACCTCTGATGGGTTACCCCCACAAACCTCATCCGAAAGAGACGGTCGTTCTCTCGAAGTACTTCGGGGACGCCGAGGCGCGCTCGCTCAAGGGGTGGAAGAAGCGCGGCGGCTACGAGATGCTCGAGAAGGCGCTCGCGATGGACCCGAACGCCGTGATCGAGGAAGTCAAGAATTCGGGGTTGCGGGGACGCGGCGGAGCGGGGTTTCCCACGGGGCTCAAGTGGTCGTTCATGCCGAAGGAGAAGAAGAAGACCCACTATCTCTGCGTCAACGCCGACGAGTCGGAGCCGGGGACGTTCAAGGACCGCGAGATCATGCGCTGGACGCCGCACGCTCTGCTCGAGGCGACGGCGATCGCGGCGCACGCGATCCGCGCCGACGTCGCCTACATCTACATCCGCGGCGAGTTCACCGAAGCCTTGGGCGTCATGGAGCAGGCGCTCGCCGAGGCGAACGCCGCGAAGCTGTTCGGCAACCTCAAGGTCTACCTGCATCGCGGCGCCGGCGCCTACATCTGCGGTGAAGAAACCGCGCTGATGAACTCGATCGAGGGGAAGCGCGGCAACCCGCGCATCAAGCCGCCGTTCCCCGCGGCCGCCGGCGTCTTCGGGCTTCCAACGACGATCAACAACGTCGAGACGCTCGTCGCGGTGCTGCCGATCCTCAAGAACGGCGCCGACTGGTACAAGAAGCTGTGCCTCTCGAACCCCAAGAGCACGGGGACGAAGCTGCTGTCCGTCTGCGGCCACATCGCGAAGCCCGGCAACTACGAGGTGACGCTCGGCTTCCCGCTGAAGGATCTGTTGTACGAGCTGGCGGGGGGAATGCGTCCGGGACGGACGCTCAAGGCGTGCATCCCCGGCGGCTCGTCGGTGCCGATGCTCAACCGTGAGGAGTCGGAGAGCACGCTGCTCGACTACGAGGGCTGCGTCGAGAAGGGCACGATGCTCGGCTCGGGCGGCGTGATCGTGTTCGACGACACCGCCGACATGGTCTACCAGACGATGCGACTCGCGCGCTTTTACGCGCACGAGTCGTGCGCGCAGTGCACGCAGTGTCGTGAGGGAACCGCCTGGACGGTGAAGATTCTGGAGCGCATCCTCGCCGGGCAGGGAACGATGCCGGACCTCGACCTGCTGCTCGAGCTGGGCCAGAACATGACGGGTACGACGATCTGCGTGCTGTCGGACTCGTGCGCGGCGCCGGTGGCGTCGGCGCTCAAGCGGTTCCGCGGTGAGTTCGAAGACTACATCACGGGGCGGCGCAAGCCTGTCCTGGCGGCGTGAGGGCGCATGGCTGACGGCCTGGTCAATCTGACGATCGACGGCGTCGCGGTGAGCGTGCCTCCGGGCACGCTCGTCATCGAGGCGGCGAAGCAGGCGGGGATCCTGGTCCCGCACTACTGCTACCATCCGGGGTTGCCTGCGGGCTACCAGCTCACGATTCCGGCCGCCGGCGTCTGCCGCATGTGCCTCGTGAAGATCGAGAAGACGCCGAAGCTGCAGATCGCCTGCGCCGTGCAGGTGGCCGAGGGGATGGTAGTGGAGACGCAGGCGCCGGAAGCGAAACAGCAGCGGATGGGCGTGCTCGAGCTGTTGCTCATCAACCATCCGCTCGACTGTCCGATCTGCGATCAGGCGGGCGAGTGCGAGCTGCAGGACTTCACCTTCCAGGAAGGGCGCCCCGCCACTCGGTACACCCCGACCTATCCGAAGCGCTTCAACCCGGTCGAGGACTTCGGACCCGACATCCTCTACGTTCCGAACCGCTGCATCTACTGCGTGCGCTGCGTGCGCTTCATGCAGGACGTGGCGAAGGAGCCGGTGCTCAACGTGTCGGAGCGGGGCGACCGCGCCTACATCGGCATCCACCCGGAGGCGCGGCTCGACCATCCGTGGGCGGGGAACGTGGTCGACCTCTGTCCCGTGGGCGCGCTGCTCTCCAAGGACTTCCTGCACAAGGCGCGCGCCTGGGAGCTGGACAAGACGGCCTCGATCTGCACCGGCTGCTCGCAGGGGTGCAATGTGACGCTCGACCTGCGCGACAGCACGGTGGTCCGGGTGCGGCCGCGGCCCAATCTCGAGGTGAACCAGTACTTCATCTGCGACCACGGCCGCGCCAACTACCGCTGGATGAATCGCGGCGACCGCATCGAGGCGCCGCTGGTGCGCATCGGCGGGGAGCTCGTCGCCACCGACTGGGACACGGCGCTGGACCGCGTGCGTGACCTGGTGCGCGGCACGAGCGGCCGGGCGATCACGATCGCTTCGCCGGTCGTCTCCACGGAAGCGCTCTACCTGGCGCGGCGATTGCTCGGCCGCTTCGAGTGGACCGGGGCTTTCCAGATGGTGCAGGGGGAGGAAGCTCCGCTGGCCGGTGTCCAGAATCTCGCGCTCCGAGCCGACCGTGCGCCGAACGGCACCGGCGCGGAGCTGCTGGGCTACACGCGCGACGTGGCGGCCGCCGTGACCGCCGCCGCGAACGCGGCGCTGGTCCTCGTGCTCGGCGAAGCCGACGTCCCGATCGAAACACAGGGCGCGCTGATCTACGCGGGCACGGTGCTTCCCGACCACGCGCGCGGCGCCGAGGTGGTGCTGCCGCTCGCCACCGTGGCGGAAGAGGATGGGACGTTCGTGAACCGCGACGGGCGGGTGCAGCGCTATTTCCAGGCGAAGCCCTCGCCGGGGATGGCGCGTCCCGCCTGGTGGGTGCTGAGCGAGGTGATCGCCGATCACGAGGGGATTGCGCGGGCGGTTGCGGCGGAGGACGTGTTCGACCTGCTGGCCGCCACCGAGCCCTTCGCGGGATTGAGCTACGCGAAGCTGGGCCTGCTGGGCGCAAAGGTCCGCAACGGGGCGGGGGTGCCGGCGTGACCTTCTTTCTCGTCTCGTCGATCATCAAGCTGCTCGTCATCTTCACGTTCCTCATGGTGGGGGTGGCGCTGCTCACCTGGCTCGAGCGCCGGGTGTGCGCCTGGATGCAGGATCGGATGGGGCCGAATCGCGTCGGGCCGTTCGGTCTGCTGCAGCCCGCCGCCGACGGGCTCAAGAACATCGTGAAGGAAGAGACCTATCCGGCGACCGCCGACTTCTGGACGTTCATCCTCGCGCCGGCGGTATCGTTCACGCCGGCGCTCCTGACGTTCGCCGTGATCCCGTTCGGCGCGCCGCTGCACACGAAGTGGGGCGACGTGCCGCTGGTGGTGGCCGATCTGCCGGTCGGGTTTCTCTACATCCTGGCGATCGGGTCGCTGGGCGTGTACGGCATCGTGCTGGCGGGGTGGTCCTCCAACAACAAGTACGCGCTGCTCGGCGGCCTGCGCGCGTCCGCGCAGCTGATCTCCTACGAAATCGCGCTGGGGATGAGCACCGTCGCGGTGCTGCTCGTCGCGGGGAACGTTTCCCTCACCGAGGTGGTGACGCGGCAGCAGGGGTCGGTGCTGCAGTGGAACGTCTTCCCGCTGTCGATCGCGTTCTTTCTCTTCATCGTCTCCGCTTTCGCGGAAACGAACCGCGTCCCCTTCGACCTCCCCGAAGCCGAGGGGGAGCTGGTGGCCGGCTATCACGCCGAGTACAGCTCGATGAAGTTCTCGATGTTCTACATCGCCGAATACGCGAACATGGTGACGGCGTCAGCGCTGATGGCGACGCTGTTCTTCGGCGGCTGGGACATCCCGTTCACCCACTGGGACGACACCGGCGATCCGACGCTGGTGAAGACGCTCGCCACCGCCGCGGTGTTTTTCGTCAAGACGTTCTCGTTCCTGTTCCTCTACATCTGGGTGCGCTGGACGCTGCCGCGCTTCCGCTATGACCAGCTCATGGCCCTGGGGTGGAAGGTGCTGCTGCCGCTCGCCCTGATCTATCTCATGGTGATCGCCGTGGCGATCTGGTTTCTCCACGATCAGCTCGGCTGGGCCTACGACACGCGCTTCTCCCTCGCGCTGTTCGCCGTCAACGTCGCGCTCGCCCTGCCGCTGCTCTTCGTGCTCGACCGCGGCCACGTTGTGGCCGGCTCGGTGGAACGGAGGCGCGCCTGATGGCGATCACCGTGAAGGTGTTGCGCCGGCCGACCGAGGGCACATCGTACCTGCGGGCGATGCTCAAGGGTATGCTGCTGACGTTCTCGCATCTGTTCCGGCCCAAGGTGACGATGCAGTACCCCGAGGAGAAGAGCAGCAAGGACTGGACGCTCTCCTCGCGCTGGCGCGGCACGCACCGCATGCTCACGGACGAGCAGGGGCGCGCCAAGTGCGTCGCCTGCGGGCTGTGCCCGCAGATTTGCCCCGCCAACTGCATCAAGCTCGTGCCGGGGGAGGACGAGCAGGGTAACCGCTACCCGCTGATCTACGAGATCGACGAGTTCCGCTGCGTCTTCTGCGGCTACTGCCAGGAGGTGTGCCCCGAGGAGGCGATCCACGTCGGGGTGCACTACGAAAACTCCGAGTTCGAGCGCGGCCGGTTCGTGTACGACCTGGAGCGGCTGTGCGCCCAGACGCACCCCGTCTCCACGCTGTGGGACCCGTCGGACCCCAAGGGGGAGTGACGCTGTCCATTCTCGCCGTCGTCTACTGGGCGTTCGCCATCCTCGCCGTGATCGCGGCGGCGATGTGCATCACGCGCCGCAACCCGGTCGCCAGCGCCTTGTGGCTCGTGCAGACGCTGTTCTGCATCGCGGTCCTGTTCACCATTCTGGGTGCGCCATTCATCGGCGTGCTCCAGGTGCTCGTGTACGCGGGCGCGATCATGGTGCTGTTCCTGTTCGTGATCATGCTGCTCAACCTGGGGCGCGCGGGCGGGGACCTGAAGGGGCTCATGCCGGTGACGGTGGCCGGCGTGCTGGGCGTGGGCCTGCTGTTCTATCTGCAGCCAATCGCGCATGCCGCGCCGCCCGACGCGGTCAGCCTCCCGGCCGGGGCGCTCGACTCGCTCCAGGTGCACCAGGGCGTCGTGGGCTCGGTGGCGGCGCCACTGTTCGGCACCTACCTCGTCCCCTTCGAAATCACGAGCCTGCTGTTGACCGCCGCGATCGTCGGCGCGGTCGTGCTCGCGAAACGGAAGCTCTAGATGTTCACCGGATATTCGCTCGCCGTCTCGGCGGTCCTGTTCGCGATCGGCACCGTGGGCGTGCTGATCCGCCGCAACGCGATCGTGATCTTCATGTGCGTCGAGCTGATGCTCAACGCGGTGAACCTCGCATTCGTCGCCTTCGCCGAGCGGCTGGGCATGGCGGGGCAGATCTTCGTCTTCTTCGTCATGGCGGTGGCGGCCGCGGAAGCGGCGGTCGGCCTCGCCATCATTCTCGCGGTCTACCGTCACAAGGAGACGGTCGACCTGCAGCACATCAATCTCCTGAAGGGCTGACGGGAGCCCGCATGCACCTCGTCTGGCTCGTTCCTCTTCTGCCGCTCGCCGGGTTCCTGTTGAACGGATCGCTGGCGCTCGCAGGATCGCGGACAAAAGGGATCGTGTCGTTCATCGGGGTGGGGACGGTTCTCGCCGCCTTCGGCGTCGCGGTGTGGGTCGTGCTCGATCTCGCCCGCACGCACCCCGAGGGGCCGGTCGTCTTCCGCTACTGGGACTGGATTCCGGTGGGCACGCTCCAGGTCAGCGCCGCTCTCCAGGTGGATCCGCTCTCCGCCGTGATGGTGCTCGTGGTCACGGGCGTCGGCTCCCTGATCCACATCTTCAGCGTCGGCTACATGCACGACGACGACGGGTACGCGCGCTACTTCGGCTACCTGAACCTGTTCGTGTTCTTCATGCTGACGCTCGTCCTGGGCGCGAACTTCCCGGTGACGTTCGTGGGGTGGGAGGGCGTCGGGCTGTGCTCGTATCTCCTGATCGGATTCTGGTTCCAGGAGAAGGTGAACGCCGACGCGGGGAAGAAGGCGTTCATCATGAACCGCATCGGCGACTTCGGGTTCCTCGTCGCCATGTTCCTGATCTGGCAGCACACCGGGTCGCTCGACTACACCGCGGTGTTCGCCCAGGCGCCGACGGCCCTGGCCGGGAGCGTGGCGACGGCGATCACGCTCTTCCTCTTCCTCGGCTGCACCGGCAAGTCGGCGCAGATCCCGCTCTATACCTGGCTCCCCGACGCGATGGCGGGGCCGACGCCGGTGTCGGCGCTGATCCACGCGGCGACGATGGTGACCGCGGGCGTGTTCCTCGTCGCCCGCTCGAACGTGCTGTTCGCGCTCGCGCCCGTGTCGCAGGCCGTCGTCGCGGGGGTGGGGGCGCTCACGGCGTTCTTCGCGGCGACGATCGCCTTGAAGCAGTGGGACATCAAGCGGGTGCTGGCGTACTCCACCGTCTCGCAGCTCGGCTACATGTTCGTCGGGGTAGGCACCGGAGCGATGGCGGCGGGCATCTTCCATCTGGTGACGCACGCCTTCTTCAAGGCGCTGCTCTTCCTGGGCTCGGGCTCGGTGATTCACGCGATGCACCACGCCTACCACGCGACGCACTCGCACGAGGACGCCCAGGACATGCGCAACATGGGGGGGCTGGCCCGGTATCTCCCCTGGACCTGCACGCTGATGTGGATCGCGACGCTCGCGATCGCCGGCATCCCGCCGTTCTCAGGGTTCTTCTCGAAGGACGAGATCCTCGGCGCCGCCTTCGCCCGCGGGACGGCGCAGCCGATCTGGCTCGTCTATTGGGGACTCGGGCTCGCTGCGGCACTGCTCACGGCGTTCTACATGACGCGGATGATGCTGTATACCTTCCACGGCCCGAACCGGACCGGCAGCCGGGAGGAGACGCACCTGCACGAGGCGCCGGCGGTGATGACCGGTCCGCTCGTGATTCTCGGGATCCTGTCGCTCCTGGGCGGCGCACTGAACCTCCCGGCGCTCGTCGGCGGCCCGGCGTGGCTCGAGCATTGGCTCGAGCCGGTCACCGCCGCTGGAGCGGCCCTCGCGCCGGCGCACGAGGTCGCGTCGAGCACGGAGTGGACGCTGATCGCCGTCGCGGTGGCCATCGCGATCGTCGGCATTGTGGCGGCATTCCGGATGCTCGACCTGTCGGCGCTCGTTCCGGCCAAGTCGGCGCCCGCCGATACGGGACTCGGCAGGATCCTCAACAAGAAGTGGTACGTGGATGAGCTGTACGACGCCGTCATCGTGCGGCCGATCCTGTGGCTCTCGCGTACGCTCTTGTGGCGCGTCATCGATGTAGGGCTCGTCGATGGAGCGGGGGTGAATGGCGCGGCGGCAACGTCGCGCATCCTGGGCTGGCTCACGAGCCGGCTGCAGACGGGTGAGCTGGGCTTCTACGCGGTGATCTTCGTGGTGGGTGTGGTCGTCGTCCTCTCGCGGGCGTTGCGCTGATGTACGATCATCTCGTCCTGACCGTGCTGCTCGCGTGGCCGCTCGTCGCCGCCGCGGCGTTGTGGCTCGTGGCGCAGGAGCGGGCCAAGTACGTGGCGCTCCTCGCGGCCCTCGTCGAGTTCGCCGTGTCGCTCCCCCTGTGGTGGCGTTTCATCCCCACGGGGGGGATGCAGTTCGAGGCGAGCGTGCCCTGGATCGCCGGCTGGGGGATCTCCTACCACGTCGGGCTCGACGGCATCTCGCTCTTCATGGTGCTGCTCACGACGTTGCTCGTGCCCCTGTCCGTGCTGGGGAGCTTCACCTACATCACGAAGCGCGAGCGCGCCTTCTACGCCAATCTCCTCGTGCTCACGACCGGGATGATCGGCGTCTTCGTCGCGCTCGACCTGTTCCTGTTCTACGTGATGTGGGAAGTGATGCTGATCCCGATGTACTTCATCATCGGGATCTGGGGCGGGGAGCGCCGCCTCTACGCGGCGATCAAGTTCTTCATCTATACGATGTTCGGATCGCTGCTGATGCTGGTGGCGATCCTCGGGCTGTACTACATCGTCGCGTCACGCACCGGGACGTATTCGTTCGACTACGCGTTCCTGCTGAGCCACGCCGGGGGGCTGGGATCGCTCGCCTGGTGGTTCTTCGGCGCCTTCTTCCTCGCGTTCGCGATCAAGGTGCCGATGTTCCCGTTCCACACCTGGCTGCCCGATGCGCACGTCGAGGCGCCGACGGCCGGCTCGGTGATCCTCGCCGGCATCCTGCTCAAGATGGGGACGTACGGCTTCCTGCGGTTCGCGTTGCCGTTCTTCCCCGCGGTGGCCCTGCATCCCACGGTGCAGGCGGTGATCGTCACGCTGTCGCTCGTCGGGATCATTTACGGCGGCCTCGTCGCCATGGTGCAGCCCGACTTGAAGAAGCTCGTCGCCTACAGTTCCGTGTCCCACCTCGGCTTCGTGATGCTCGGCATCTGGGCGTTGACGCTGCAGAGCGTGCAGGGGGCGCTGCTCGTGATGATCAACCACGGGCTGTCGACCGGCGCGCTGTTCTTCCTGGTCGGGATGCTGTACGAGCGGCGTCACAGCCGTATGCTCGAGGCGTTCGGCGGTCTCGCGCGCGTCGTGCCGCTGCTCGCGACGGCGCTCACGATCGTCTCGCTCTCCTCGATCGGTCTCCCCGGCACGAACGGCTTCGTGGGCGAGTTCCTGATTCTGATCGGCGCGTTCCGCACCTATCCCTGGGCCGCCGGGATCGCCACGACGGGAGTGATCGTCGCGGCGATGTACCTCCTCTGGGCGCTGCAACGGGTGATCTACAACAAGCTCGACAAGGCCGAGAACGAGCACCTCCCCGACCTGTCGTGGCGTGAGGTCGCCGTTCTCGTCCCCATCCTCGCCGGCATATTCTGGATCGGGCTGTATCCGAAGCCGATCCTGCAGCGGATGGAGCCCGCCGCTCAACACTTCATCGACACGGTACGCCCCGGAGCGCAGGCGGCGCTGCGATGAACCTCGACCTGTCGACGTCGCGGGGATTGATGGTCGGGCTGCTCCCGGAGCTCGTGCTGACGGTGTGGGGCATCGTGCTCCTCGCCGTCGTCGCCTGGCGCCACAAGACGCCGCGCGATCTGACGCTGGCCGGGTGGATCACGCTGCTGGGGTTCGCTGCGAGTGCCGTGGCCGTGTGGTGGCTGTGGTGGAATCGGGCGGGCGCCACGGGCCCCACGCCGATGGTGGCGGTGGACGACTTCCGCTACGTCGCCGATTGGCTGTTCCTCGGCGCGGGAGCGTTCACCGTGCTGTTTTCGTTCGCCTACCTCGAGCGCGAGTCGCTCCTGGCGCCCGAGTACTACGTGCTCCTCGTCTTCGCCACGATCGGCATGATGCTGATGGCGGGCGGGGAGGACCTGATCGTGATCTTCCTCGGCCTCGAGCTGATGTCGGTCTCGGTGTACGTGCTGGCGGGGGTCGACCGCAGGAGCGCGCGGGCGGCCGAAGCGGCGCTCAAGTATTTCCTGCTCGGGGCGTTTGCCTCGGCGTTTCTGCTGTACGGCATCGCCCTCGCCTATGGCGCCACGGGGACGACGAATCTCACCCAGATCGGGACGCAGGTCGTCTCGCTCGGCCTGGCCAAAAGCCCGCTGCTCCTGATCGGGCTCGGTCTCCTGCTCGTGGGGTTCGGCTTCAAGACCGCCGCCGTGCCGTTCCACATGTGGGCCCCCGACGTCTACGATGGCGCGCCTACACCCGTGACCGGATTCATGGCGACGGCGGTGAAGGCGGCGGCATTCGTCGCATTGGCGCGGGTGCTGGCGGAGGCATTCGGCGCCACCGCCACGTGGCACAACATCGTCACCGGCCTGGCCGTGATCACGATGATCGTCGGGAATCTCGTGGCCCTGGCGCAGCGCAGCCTCAAGCGGATGCTGGCGTACTCCTCGGTGGCGCACGCCGGGTACCTCCTCGTGGCGGTGTCGGCGGGCAGCCCGGAGGGCAATGCGGCGGTGCTCTTCTATCTCGCCGCCTACGGCCTCACGTCGCTCGCCGCGTTCGCGCTGGTGGCGGCCCGGGGCCGGGGCGGCGAGAGCGATCTCCAAATTGATGACCTCGCCGGGCTGTCGACCGACAAGCCGTGGCTTGCCTTCGCGCTCGCCGTCTGCATGCTGTCGCTGCTCGGGTTCCCGGGCACCGCCGGATTCATCGGCAAGTGGTACATCCTGCTCGCGGCCGTCACCGCCGGGAAAGGGTGGCTCGCCACCGTTCTCGTGCTGACGAGCCTGATCTCGGCGGGATACTACCTCCCCGTGGTGATGGCGATGTACATGCGCCCGGTGCCGTTCGCGAACGCGCACGCCGGCCTCAAGTTCAGCCGTCTCGGGCTTCTCGCGCTGGCCGTCTGCATCGCGGCGGTGCTCTACTTCGGCATCCAGCCCCATCGGCTGCTCGATCTCACGCAAACAAGCGGCGCGGCGATTCATCCCGCCGCCCTCACCACTCCCGTAGCGGGTAACTGACGGAGGGGACCCTCGTGAATGTCCCCGCGACGATCTTTCGCCAATACGACATTCGCGGCACGACAGGCGACCAGCTCACCCCGGCGCTGGCGCGCGCGGTGGGCGCCGCGTACGCGACCTACGCCCGCGCGAGGCTGGGCCGTCCCGTTGTCGTCGCTCTCGGCCGGGACAACCGACCCTCGGGTGAGGAGCTGACCCGTGGCGTGGGCGACGGCGTCGTCGTCGCGGGGGGACGGGTGGTGGAAGTGGGGATGGTCCCGACTCCCGCGCTGTATTTCGCGACGCACACCCTCAAGGTGGACGGCGGGATCCAGGTCACCGGCTCGCACAACCCTCCCGAGTTCAACGGCTTCAAGATGGTGCTCTCGGGCGAGGCGGTGTACGGCGACGACATCCAGTCGCTCTACCAGATGATCAGCGCGGACCGGCTCGACCGCCTGCCGGGCGGCGCCCGGGAGTCGGAGCTGGGCATCCTCGCGGCCTACCGCGCCGCGATCGTCAAGCACAACACGCCCCTGGCCCGCCGCGTGAAAGTCGTCGCCGATTGCGGCAACGGCGTCACGAGTCTCGTGGCGATCCAGACGCTGCGCGACCTCGGGTGCGACGTCGTGCCGCTCTTCGACAAGTCGGACGGCCGCTTCCCGAACCATCACCCCGATCCGACCGTCGTCGAGAACCTGAAGGACCTCCAGGCAGCGGTCAGGCGCGAGCAGGCGGAGCTTGGGCTAGCGTTCGATGGGGATGGCGACCGTATCGGCGCCGTCGATGAGCACGGCACGCCGATCTTCGGCGACGTGTTGCTGGTGCTGTTCGGCCGCGATCTGGCACAGCGGATGGGGAAGGGGAAGCCCGTGATCTTCGATGTGAAGTGTTCGGAAATCCTCCCCGAAGAGCTGGCGCGCACCGGCCTCGTGCCGACGATGTGGAAGACGGGGCATTCCCTCATCAAGCAGAAGATGAAAGAGACCGGGGCGCCCCTCGCCGGCGAGATGAGCGGGCACGTGTTCTTCGGGGGCGACTGGTACGGCTTCGACGACGCCCTGTTCGCCGCCGCGCGCCTGCTGCAGTTCGTCGCGCGCACGCCGGGGCCGCTCTCCACTCACCTCGCCGATCTGCCCCAGACGGTCTCGACTCCCGAGTTGCGCGTCGACTGTCCCGACGAGCGCAAGTTCGCTCTGGTGGAAGAGGCGGCGAAGTACTTCGCCGGAAAATATCCCGTGTCCACTCTGGATGGAGTGCGGATCACCTTCTCCGAGGGGTGGGGACTGTTGCGGGCATCGAACACGCAGCCGGTGCTGGTGATGCGTTTCGAGGCCAAGTCTCCCGCAGCGCTCGCCGCCTACCGCGGCGAAGTCGAGGGGTGGCTCGCGCGCCACGCATCCGGGCCGTGACCTTCGGAGGGCGGCGCCGCGGGCGCGCGCTGCTCGTCACGGCGGCGTGCGTCGCGGTGCTGCTCGTGGCCGGCCGCTGGCTCGCCGTCGAGACCGCCGAGCACGCCTGGGCCGCCACGCTGCGGGGAGGGCCGGTCTATCTCGAGGCCCGCTCGCTCCAGCGCCTGCTCCACTGGCTCGTCATGCTCGTGTCGGTGCTGTGGGGCGCCGGCAACCTCTACATCGTCTACCGCGCGATCGGCTCGGTGCAGATGCCGCGCCGCATCGGCAACCTCGAGATCGTCGAGGCAGTTCCGCAGCGGCTGCTGCTGACGCTGGCCATCGTCATCGGCATCGTCTTCGGGCTGGGTCTGTCGTGGGGCACCGGGGACTGGTGGCGCGAAGCGCTGCTCGCCAACGCCGCGCCGGTGCTCGGTCGCCTCGATCCGATTCTGCACAAGGACGCCGGCTACTACGCCGCCGAGCTGCCCTGGGCGGTCGAGCGCGAGCAGTTCCTGCTCATCTCCACCCTGACTGCCGCCGTGCTGTGCAGCTTTCTCTATCTCGGTATCGGGTCGCTGCGCTGGCAGCGGGGGCGGCTGGTCGCGAGCCCGCACGCCCGGGCGCACCTCGGCGTGCTGGGAACGGGTCTCGCGGTTGCGATCCTCTGGGGCGCGCTCCTCGACCCCGCGGAGGTGGTGGCGGGGCTGCATGGAACGCTGAGCACGGCGCTGCTCTCCTTCCGGGTGCCCGGCGCCGGAGTCGTCGCCGCGGCCGCCGCGATCGCGGGGGTGTTGAGTCTCGTCTGGATCTGGTGGGACCGGCCGCGCTGGCCGGTCACGGGATGGACAATCGTTGCATTGACGCTGCTCGCAGTCTATGGGCTGCTCCCCTCAGTGGGGCGCCGCACTACTGAGGAACTCTATCCGGAGGACCGCGGAGCGTTCGAGCAGCTGGCCTTCGGGGCCGGCCCACGCCTCCGCGCGGACACACCCCAGTTCGCTTCGATGGCGGCGTTCGTCGCCGCCCAGCCGCTGTGGAGCGCGAAGTGGGTGGCCGCCGCCGCGCGCGCTCGACTCGGGCCTGCGGAAACGGTCGCCGGAGTGCAGCTCACGCGCGGCCCCACGGGTACGCCGCTATGGATCGTGGCCCGGGCGCCGGACGACACCGCGCTCTCCACGCTGCAACCCACTCCTACATGGGATCAGGTGCATCGCGGAACGCGGAGCGCGAGCGGCGCTCCGCTTGGCTTCGTCGAAACCGACAGCGGAGGCCTCGCGCCGGCACCGCTCGATGTGCGCGATTCGGCGGAGTGGTTCGGCGAGGGCTTCACCCAGTACGCGGTGTCCGCCCTACCCGCGGCCTCCGGCATCCTGCTCACCGGGGCGTGGCGTCGGGTGGCGCTCGCCTGGGTGTTGCAGAGTCCCGAGATCGCCCGCCGGACGACGCCGGCGGAGCGGCTGCAATGGCGCCGCACGCCGAGCGAGCGGTTCGCGCGACTGGTACCGTTCGCCCGCTTCGGCGTGCCGGAGCCGGTACTCGTCGACGGCGCGCTGTGGTGGCGCGCGGTGGGGTACGTCTCGACGGAAACCTTTCCCCTCGTAGCGCCGGTCGAAACGCCGGACGGACCCGTCCGCATGCTGCGTCCCGGCATCGTGGGCGCCATGCGCGGCACGACCGGCGAGACGCGCTTCTGGCTCCTCCCCGGCGCGGACTCGATCACGCTGGCGTGGGCGAAGCTCTTCAAGCCGCTGATCGAGCCGGCGGACAGCGCGCTGCCGCCGCTCGTGGAGTCGCTCGAGTATCCCACCCTGAGCTTCACCCTCGCGGCGCAGCACATCCTGGCCGCGGCGCCCGATTCCGACAACTGGCAGGTGATACCGCGTGAGCCGACCGAGTTGCTGCTCCCCGACAACCAGGCTCCCTGGCTGGTGCAGGCGTTCACGTCGAGCCCGCCGGGCGAGCCGCGACTCGAGCTCCTGATGCTCGGCCGGTTCGGGCCGGCCGGCACAGAGCTGTGGTCGCTGATCGCTCCACCCAACGACCCACCGCCCCAGCTCCTCGTGGGCAGTCCCGACACGCAACCGGGGCCGCTGCGGATCTGGATCGCCGGCGGGCACTTCGCGTCGTCCGAGGCACGGTTTATCAGGCGCGGCAAAGACGTGCCGCGCATCGAGCACGTGTTTCTCACCTGGGGCAACCGGACCGGCGAGGGAACGAGCGCCGCGGCGGCGCTGCGCGAGCTGACGCTGGCCGGCCCGCCGGGCACAGTGGACACGAGCCTTGCCGGCCGCTGGGCGCAGGCGCAACGATTGTTCAGCGAGCTCGACTCGGCGCTCGTGTCGCGCGATTTCGAGCGCTTCGGGCAGGTGTACCGGCAGCTCGGAGACCTCCTCGGTGCGCGACGCCGCGCCCTGGCACCGAGGCCGCCGCTTCGCTAGGCGAGCTATTCGTACGAGGTTGCGACGCAGGTCTCAAAACGACGGCAACTTGTCTGACCGTTGGGAGGGCACTAGATATCGCGGCCGTGTCGACCGGAGGAGCGGAAACGATCGTCGTCGCACTCGGCGGCAACGCGGTGGCGCCATCCGGGGAGCGACCGACCATCGCCAACCAGTTTCGCCACACGCGCGAGAGTCTCGCGCCGATCGTCGATCTGGCGCGGGCGGGGTGGCGGATCGCGCTGGTGCATGGCAACGGGCCGCAGGTGGGCGACGAGCTGGCTCGCAACGAGCTGGCCGCCGACCGGCTGGAACCGTTGCCGCTCGGCGTGCTCGTGGCGGCGACGGCGGGGTGGATGGGCTACATGATTCAGCAGTCGCTGCAGAACGCCCTGGCGCGCGCGGGTGTGGAGCGGACCGTCGTCACTTTGATCACGCAGACGCTGTGCGACGCCAACGATCCACAGCTGCGTGTGCCGGTGAAGCCGATCGGCAACGCCCTGGACCAGGCCGGGATCGCCCGGTTGCAGGCGCGCGGCATCCCGGTTCGGGAGGACAAGCCGGGGCGGTGGCGCCGGCTCGCGCCGAGCCCGCGGCCGATCGGCATCGTGGAGCGTGCGATGGTGCAGGCGCTGGTCCAGGAAGGGGACATCGTGATCGCGTGTGGTGGCGGTGGCCCTCCCGTGTACGACGATGCGCGGCTGCGGCTCGAGGGGCTCGATGCCGTAGCCGACAAGGACCGCGTCGCCGCGATTCTCGGCCGCGACATCGGTGCTGAGGTCCTGCTGATCCTCACCGACGTGGACGCGGTGTACCGCGGCTGGGGCACTCCCGTCCAGCATGCGATCCGTCGCCTGACGCTCGTGGAGGCTGACCTGCTGCTCCAGGGGAGCGATCTGGGCACAGGGAGCATGCGTCCCAAGGTGGAAGCGGCGGCGGATTTCGTCCGGGCGGGCGGCGAACGCGCGATCATCGCCGCATTGGCCCAGGGGCTGGCGGCGCTCGCGGGCACGGCGGGAACGACCATTACGAAGGAGCGGCAGTGAACCTGCACGAGTACCAGGCCCGGGAGATCCTGCGCCGGCACGGGATCCCGGTTCCCGAGGGGGAGGTCGTCACGACGCCGCAGGCGGCCCGGGCCGCCGCGACGCGGCTCGGCGGATCGGTCGTCGTCAAAGCCCAGGTGCACGCGGGGGGACGTGGCAAGGCGGGCGGGGTGAAGCTCGCCAAGACGCCCGATGAGACGGAAGCGGTGGCGGCGAAGATACTCGGGATGACGATCAAGGGCCTGACCGTGCAGAAGGTGCTCGTCGTTCCCGCCACCGACATCGCGTCGGAGAGCTACCTCGGCATCATCGTCGACCGCGAATCGCAGCGCCCTTTGCTGATGGTGAGCGCCGCGGGCGGGATCGACATCGAAGAGGTAGCGGCACAGACGCCCGAGAAGATTCACCGCCGGGCGATCGATCCCCGCTACGGGCTGCTCGCGCATCAGGCGCTGGCCCTCGCGTTTCAACTGTACCCCGACGTGGCGAAGGCGCGCGCCGCCGCGGGCATCATGCAGCAGCTCGTGAGCGCGGCGTACGACGTGGGAGCTTCGCTCGCGGAGATCAATCCGCTCGTCACGACCCCGGAGGGGAAGGTCCTGGCGCTCGACGCCAAGATCGTGATCGACGACAACGAGCTGGAGCGCCGGCCCGCGATCGCGGCGCTGCGTGACGCTTCCGCGGAGGCGCCGTCCGAGGTCCAGGCGCGCGAGGCGGGACTGACGTTCATCAAGCTCGAGGGCGCGGTGGGGTGCTGCGTAAACGGCGCGGGGCTCGCGATGGCGACGATGGATCTGGTCAAGTACTACGGCGGCGAGCCGGCGAATTTTCTGGACATCGGCGGCAGCTCCAACCCCCAGAAGGTCGTGAACGCCCTCAAGATCATCACCACCGATCCGAACGTGCGGGCGATTCTCTTCAACATCTTCGGCGGGATCACGCGCTGCGACGACGTCGCCAACGGCATCGTGCAGGCGACGGGACAGTTTCCGCTCAAGGTCCCCATGGTCATCCGTCTCACCGGCACGAACGAGCAGGAAGCGATTCGCATCCTCCACACGGCGGGATTCGAGGCGCTGACCGACATGGACCAGGCGGTGAAGCAGGCGGTTGCCGCGGCGGGAGGTGCGCGATGAGCATCTTCATCGACAAGCAGACGCGGCTCCTGGTCCAGGGGATCACGGGCCGCGACGGCTCATTCCACACCAGAGCGATGATCGAGTACGGCACGACGGTCGTGGCGGGGGTGACGCCGGGGAAGGGCGGGCAGGCGTTCGAGGGCAAGGTCCCGATCTTCAACACCGTCGCCGACGCCGCGGCCGCCACGCAGCCGAACGTCAGCGTCATCTACGTTCCCGCCGCGTTCGCCGCGTCGGCGATCTTCGAGGCAGCGGATGCGCGCATCCCGCTGATCGTCTGCATCACGGAGGGCGTCCCGGTGCTCGACATGACGACGGTGATGCCGTTCGTGAAGGAGCGCGGCGTGCGCCTCATCGGGCCGAACTGCCCGGGGCTGATTTCGCCGGGACTCGCCAAGGTCGGCATCATCCCCGGGAACATCTGCGAGCCGGGACCCATCGGCGTCGTGAGCCGCTCGGGGACGCTCACCTACGAGATCATCCATCAGCTCACGACCAACGGACTCGGGCAGTCGACCTGCGTCGGGATCGGCGGCGATCCGATCATCGGGACGAACTTCATCGACTGCCTGGCGGCGTTCGAAGGAGATCCGGGCACGCGCGCGGTGGTGATGATCGGCGAGATCGGCGGTGCGGACGAGCAGCACGCCGCGAATTTCGTGCAGAGCAAAATGAAGAAGCCCGTCGTGGGGTTCATCGCCGGCCAAACCGCGCCCCCGGGGCGCCGCATGGGCCACGCCGGGGCGATCATCTCGGGCGCCGGCGCCACCGCCGCCGACAAGATGAAAGCGTTCGAGGCCGCGGGGATCTCCGTCATGAAGCGCCCCGCCGACGTCGTCCCGCTGCTGAAATCGAGACTTTGATTCGTCGTTAACCGACAACCTCCGACCGACAACCGACACCGATGTTGACACTCGCCATCATCAAACCCGACGCCGTCGCCGCGGGAGCGGCCGGCAAGATCCTCGCCCACCTCGAGGGACAGGGATTCCGCGTGCGCGCCGCCCGGATGGTGCACCTCGGGCCGGCGCAGGCCGAGGCGTTCTACGCCGTCCACCGCGAGCGGCCGTTCTTCCGGCCCCTCGTCACCTTCATGACCTCCGGGCCGTGCATCCCTCTCGCCCTCGAGAAGGAGAACGCGGTGGCGGCGCTGCGGGAGGCGATCGGGGCGACCGATCCCGCCGAAGCGAAGCCGGGGACGATTCGCAAACTGTACGCCCAGTCCAAGGAGAGGAACGCCATTCACGCCTCGGACTCCGCCGAAAATGCGGCCCGCGAAGTGGCGTTCTTCTTTACCGAAGCCGAGCTTGTTGACGCAAGTCCCACAACGGGTTAGCTTCGCTCGCCATGTTGCGATTCGACCTGCGGGAGCTCGCAAAAGGCCCAGTCGATACGCAGGCCGAGCTGGCGCCGCAGGACCCCCTGTTCGAGGGGCTCGAGGTCGTCCTGGCGGAACCGGTGCGGGTGGAGGGGCGGTTGCAGGGGACGGGGGAAGGCCGTTACTACTGGCACGGCCACCTGCGCACGGCGATCGCCGGCGAATGCCGCCGCTGTCTTACCCCGGTGACAGCGCCGGTGGCGGCGGAGGTCGGGGCACTCTTCACGAGTGACGCGGATGCCGCGGACGATCCCGACGCCTACCGGCTGCAATCCCACGATACGGAGGTGGACCTCCGGCCCGTGGTGCGGGAAGAGCTGGCGCTGGCGGTGCCGCGCTTCGTGCTGTGTCGCGAGGACTGCCGGGGGCTCTGCCCGAACTGCGGCAAGGACCTGAACGCGGGTCCCTGCGGCTGCGCCCCGGCCGCGGATCCGCGCTGGCGGGCCCTGGCCGACCTGAAGGGCAAACTCACTGATTGAACGAGGCAACCGACGATGGCAGTCCCGAAGCGCAGAACCTCCAAACGGAAGAAGCGCGCGCGCCGCACGCACTACAAGGCGGCGCCGATCGCGTTGCAGGCCTGTCCCCGTTGCGGCGACCTGAAGCAGCCGCATCGAGTCTGCCCCACCTGCGGCTATTACGCCGGCGAGAAGCGCATCGAGGTCGAGGACGCCTGAGGTGATCCGCATCGCGCTGGACGCGATGGGAGGAGACAACGCCCCGAGCGCCGAGGTCGCTGGCGCGGCGCTGGCGCTCGCCGAGCTGCCGCCGACGTTCCAGATCCAGCTCGTGGGGCGCACCGCCGATATCGAGAAGGCACTGGTGGGGCAGCGCGACATCCCGCGCGCCCGGCTCGAGGTCGTGGAGGCGCCGGAAGTCGTGGGCATGGGCGAGAAGCCGCTCCAGGCACTGCGCAGCAAGCCGAAATCGTCGATCGCCATCGGCCTCACGCTCCAGAAAAACGGCAAGTCCGACGCGTTCATCTCCGCCGGCAACACCGGCGCGGTGATGGCGGCGTCGACGCTGATCCTGCGGCTGCACGGCGGCGTGAACCGCGCGGCGATCGGCGCGTTGCTCCCGACCGGGAAACAGCCGCTGCTGCTGCTCGACGCCGGGGCGAACGTCGACTGCGACGCCAAGGAGATGGTGGGCTTCGCGCACCTGGGCGCGGTGTACGCGCGCGACGTGCTGGGCCGCGCGGAGCCGGCGGTCGGCCTGCTCAACATCGGGGAGGAAGACGAGAAGGGGAACGCGGTCGTCAAGGAAGCGCACCAGCTGCTCAAGGCCCAGGCCGGGTTCCGCTACGCCGGCAACGTCGAGGGCCGCGACATCCCCGCCGGGGAGGTGCGCGGGCTCCCGCTCGACGTGGTGGTCTGCGACGGGTTCGTGGGCAATGTGGTGCTCAAGTTCTACGAATCGGCGGGACGGGTGTTCGTCGGATTCATCAAGCGCGACGCCCCGGATATCCTGCAGCGCCCGGAGATGCGGGTCATCCTGGACATCCTCGACTGGTCCAGTTATGGTGGCGCCCCGCTGCTCGGCGTACAGGGGGTTTCGATCATCTGCCACGGGTCGTCGCCGGCCAAGGCGATCAGGAATGCGATTCGCGTCGCGGTACAATCGGTGGAGAGCCACTTGGACCAGGACATCGAAGCCGAACTGTCGCGCAGCCAGGTGACGGTATGAAGCGGCCGTTCGCCGAGCTCGCCGGGACGGGCCGCTACGCCCCGGCCCGCGTGATGACCAACGACGAGTTCTCGAAGATCCTCGACACCTCGGATCAGTGGATCCGCGAGCGGACGGGTATCCGCGAGCGGCGCATCTCGACCGACGAGGAGTCGAACGCCTGCATGGGGAAGGCAGCGGCGCTGCAGGTCCTGGGCGACCTGGGACTCACCCCCCTCGACGTGGACGCGATCGTGTACGCGACCGCGTCCCCCGACCGGCTGCTCCCGTCCCAGGCCTGCGACCTCCAGGCGATCCTCGGCGCCAAGAACGCCGCGGCGTTCGACGTCGGCGCGGCGTGCGCGGGGTTCGTCTACGCCCTGAACGTCGCCGAGGCGCTGGTGGCGGCGGAGCACGCGAAGAACGTTCTCGTCGTCGCGGCCGAGCGGCTCACCAAAATCATGGACTGGTCCGATCGCGCCACGGCGGTATTGTTCGGCGACGGGGCCGGCGCCACGATGGTGCGGCCGAGCGACGGGAGGCGCGGCATCCTCTCGCGGTACATGAAGTCGGACGGGACGCTGGCGGAGCTGTTGTACCGCCCGGGTGGCGGGGCGGTGCATCCCCCCGACGCCGCGCTCTTGACCGACCACAGCTACTTCATCCACATGGCGGGCCGCGAGGTCTTCAAGGCCGCCGTGCTCTCGATGGCCGACGCCTGCGACCAGGCGCTGCAGCGCGCGGGGCTCACGGGGAAGGATCTCGACCTGATGATTCCGCATCAGGCGAACATCCGGATCATCGAGTCGACGGCGAAGCATGCCGGGTTGCCGATGGACAAGGTGTACGTCAACGTCGACCGCTACGGCAACACCTCCGCGGCGTCGGTGGCGATCGCGCTGGACGAAGCGGTGCGCACCGGCCGGCTGCAGCCGGGGATGACGGTGCTGCTCGTGGCGTTCGGCGCGGGGTTCACCTGGGCGAGTATGGTCGTGAAGTGGTAGCCACGCCGCCTGTGGTCTGGCTCTGTCCGGGCCAGGGGGCGCAGCGCGTAGGGATGGGTCGGGATGTGGCAGAGCGGTTTCCAGCCGCGCGCGACGCGTTCCAGGCCATCGACGACGCCCTGGGCGTCGCCCTCTCCCGCATCATGTTCGAGGGTCCCGAGGACGAGCTGACGTTCACCCAGAACGCTCAGCCCGCGATCCTGGCGCACACCGTCGCCGTGCACGCCGTGGTCCGCGGGGCGGTCGACAACCCTGTCGCCGCCGCCGGTCACTCGCTCGGCGAGTATTCGGCGTATGTCACGGCGGGTGCGCTGTCGCCGACCGAGGCGGCCAGGCTGGTGCGGCGGCGCGGCGAGCTGATGAACAAGGCGGGGACGGAGCGGAAGGGGACGATGGTCGCGGTGCTCGGTCTCTCGACGGAGCAGGTCGAGGCGGCGTGCGCCACGGCATCAACCGGCGGCGGCATCGTGGTGGCGGCGAATCTCAACGCCCCCGATCAGACGGTGATTTCCGGTGACGTCGACCCCGTCGCCAGGGCCGCTGAAGCGTGTAAGACCGCGGGCGCGAAGCGCGTGCTGCCGCTCAAGGTGAGCGGGGCGTTTCACTCGCCGCTGATGGCGCCGGCGGCCGCGCCGCTGCGGATCGCGCTCGACAAGGCGGAGTTCTCGGAGCCCGCGTTTCCGGTGGTCGCCAACGCGACCGCCGAGGTGGTGAAGGACGCGTCGCGGGCGCGGCGCACGCTGGCCGATCAGCTCACGGCGCCGGTGCGGTGGGTGCAGTGCATGCAGACCGCCGCCCAGTTCGCGGGGGAGGGCGCCCGGTTCATCGAGATCGGACCGGGGACGGTGTTGGCGGGACTGTTGCGAAGAGCAGTGCCGGGAGCGGAGGTGATTTCGCTGGGGAGCGCCGCGGACATCGCGGCCTTCATGGAGCGGGGATGAACGTCGACCTCACCGGCAAGATCGCCATCGTCACCGGCGGGTCGCGCGGCATCGGGCGCTCGATCGCCGGGGATCTGGCGGAGGTCGGTGCCAGGGTTGTGATTCTGGGTCGCGACGCGGCAAAAGCAGCGGACGCTGCCCGCGAGATCGGGTCTGGCGCCCGGGGCTACCGGTGCGACGTTTCGGTCGCCGCGGAGATCGAGACGGCGCTCGAATCGATCGAGAAGGACCTCGGGTCGCCGGACATCCTCGTGAACAACGCCGGGCTCACGCGCGACAACCTGCTGTTCCGGATCGGCGAGGACGACTGGGACGAGGTGCTCGACACGAACCTGAAGGGGCCGTTCCTGATCACGAAGCTCGCGGCGCGCGGCATGATCAAGCGCCGCTGGGGCCGCATCGTGAACATCACGAGCGTGGTCGGGCTGATCGGGAATAAGGGGCAGGCGAATTACGCCGCGTCGAAAGCGGGTCTGATCGGATTTACGAAAGCGGTGGCGCGCGAACTCGCTTCGCGCAACGTGACAGTGAACGCGGTGGCGCCGGGATACGTCGACACCGAGCTGACGCGCGCCATTTCGGAGGAAGCGAAGCAGACGCTCCGGGCCGCGATTCCCCTCGCGCGACTCGGAACGGGCCACGACGTAGCCGCCGCCGTGCTCTTTCTTGCCTCCGATCTGGCAGGCTACATTACGGGTCAGGTGCTCGTGGTCGACGGCGGAATGGTGATGTAACCTCCAACCTTCTGACGGGGCGCAACATGGCAATGGACATGAAGCAGCTCGAGGAAAAGGTGAAGGACATCATCGTCGAGGAGCTCGGGGTCGAGCGCGACAAGCTCAAGCCCGAAGCGAGCTTCATGGAAGACCTCGGCGCGGACAGCCTCGACACCGTCGAGCTGGTAATGGCGTTCGAGAAGGAGTTCGACATCGACATCCCCGACGAGGAAGCGGAGAAGCTCCGCACCGTGGGGGACGCCATGAAATACCTGCACGACAAGATGGGGAAGTGAGGGTCCGCGGAGCGTGAAGCGGCGCGTAGCGGTCACGGGCCTCGGGCTCGTGACGCCGTTGGGCAATACGGTGGACACGACGTGGGAGGCGATGCTCGCCGGGCGCTCGGGCGCCGGGCCGATCACCCGCTTCGACGCCGCCGCCTTGCCGGTCAAGTTCGCCTGTGAAGTGAAAGGCTTCGAGGCCGGGCTCTACCTCGACAAGAAGGAAGCCCGGCGGTTCGATCTGTTCGCCCAGTTCGCCATGGGCGCCGCGGTCCAGGCGATGAAGGATTCCTGTCTCGAGCAGACCTGGAGCCAGGTGGATCCGCACCGCGTCGGTGTGATCATCGGCTCGGGCACGGGCGGTCTTGCCACCTTCGAAGAGAACATGCGCGCCTACCTCGAGAAGGGGCCAGGCCGCGTGTCCCCGTTCTTCGTCCCGATGTTCATGGCCAACGTCGCCGCGGCGGCGGTCTCGATGCGCTACGGCGCCAAGGGCCCCAACTACTGCACCGTCTCCGCCTGCGCCTCCTCGGGGCACAGCCTGGGCGACGCCTTCCGGCTGATCCAGCACGGGGAGGCCGAGGTCATGCTCGCCGGCGGCTCCGAGGCGGCGATCACGCCGATAGCGATCGCCTCGTTCGCCAACATGAAGGCCCTCTCCGCGCGCAACGACGATCCCGCGACCGCGAGCCGGCCGTTCGACAAGGACCGCGACGGCTTCGTGATGGGCGACGGCTCGGCGATCGTGATCCTCGAGGAATGGGAGCACGCCAAGAAGCGCGGCGCCAAGATCTACGCCGAGATGGTGGGCTACGGGATGACTGCCGATGCCTATCACATCACCGCCCCCTCGCCGGACGGTGACGGGGCCCAGCACGCGATGCGCCTCGCGATGGAGGACGGCGGCATTCGCCCCGAGCAGGTGGGCTACATCAACGCCCACGGCACCTCGACGCCCCACGGCGACAGCGCCGAGACGGCGGCCGTCAAATCGGTGTTCGGCTCACAGGCGAAGAAGCTGATCTTCGGGTCGACCAAATCGATGACGGGCCACCTGCTCGGCGCCGCGGGCGCGCTGGAGTTCGCGGTGTGCACGCTCGCGCTGCACCATGGCTTGATCCCGCCCACGATCAACCAGTTCACCCCCGATCCCGCCTGCGACCTCGACTCGGCGCCGAACCACGCCGTGAAGCGGGAGGTCGAGGTGGCGCTGTCGAACTCATTCGGGTTCGGGGGACACAACGTGACGCTCGCGGTGCGCCGCGTGTGAGAGACGGACCTGCGCCCTCAGCCGTCAGCCATCAGCGATCAGCCACAGCCGCACCGTTCGATGATCGCCTCGCAGCAGTCGCTCGAAAGGTCGAGCGGGGAGAGCGACTCACCCGCGACGACGGGCTGACCCTCTTCAACTCCCCTGACCTGCTGACGATCGGACGGCTCGCGGACCTCGCCAATCAGCGCAGGAACGGCGACCGCGTCTTCTTCGCCGCCAATCAGCACATCAACCCGACCAACGTCTGCATTCTGCGCAACACCTGCGTCTTCTGCTCGTTCGCGCGGATGCCCCAGGAGGATGGGGCGTATACGCGGAGCCTGGAGGAGGTCTTCGCCGAGGCCGATGCGGCGCGCGACAATCCGACGCGCGAATTCCACATCGTCGGGGGGCTGCATCCCAAGCTCTCGCTCGACTATTACCTCGAGATGTTCCGCGGCCTGAAAGCGCGGCATCCCGACGTCCAGATCAAGGCGCTCACCGCGGTCGAGGTCGCGCATCTCGCGCGCATCGAGAAAACCTCGACGGTCGAGGTCCTCCGGGCGATGAAGGACGCCGGGGTGACGAGCCTCCCGGGGGGCGGCGCCGAAGTATTCAGCCCGGCCGCGCGCGCCACGATCGCCGACAGGAAGCTCACGGGCGACGAATGGCTCGCCGTGCATCGCGAGGCCCACAGCATCGGTCTCCCCTCGAACTGTACGCTGCTCTACGGGCACGTGGAGACGACGGAAGAGCGCGTCGATCACCTGCTGGCACTGCGCGCCCTGCAGGACGAGACCGGCGGCTTTCTCACGTACATCCCACTCGCCTATCACCCCGACCACAACGAGCTGGGGGAGGCGTTGGGCCGCACCGGCACCGCGACGACGGGGTTCGACGATCTCAAGAACATCGCCGTGGGGCGCCTGCTGCTCGACAACATCCCCCACGTGAAGACGCACTGGCCCATGGTCACGCCGTTCATCTCCCAGGTGGCCCTCGGTTTCGGGTGCGACGACCTCGAGGGAACGGTAGTGTTCGAGCGCGTCTACCACGAAGCCGGCGCAGGAACTCCGATGTGGCTGTCGTACGACGAGATCGTCGGTCTGATCCGTGCGGCGGGGAAGACGCCAGTCGAGCGCGACTCGCTCTACCAGACGGTGCGCACGTTCGAGGACTGGGTGCCGGGGCAGGGCGCGGTGCGGAGGGAGGGACCCCAGGGGCCCACGTTCCGCATCGAGCATCGGTCGACCACGAGCGGCAAGGGGAGGCGGCAGTTGCCGGTGGTGGCCGGTGTGGTGGAGGGACTGGAGTGAGACTCGGCCGGATCTCCTATATCAACTGCTACCCGGTCTACGGCGCCATCGACCGGGGAATCGAGCGCGTCGCGGCGGAGATCGTGACCGGGACACCGGCGGAGCTGAACGACCTTCTCGTGGCGGGCGAGCTCGACGTCTCCGTGATCAGCGCCGTCGCGTATGCGCGTCACGCGAAGGATCTCGTGCTGCTCCCCGATCTCGCGATCTCGTGCGACGGCCCGGTGCGGAGCGTGTTGCTGCTGAGCAAGCGGCCGGTCGGGCAGTTGGGCGGGCGGACGGTGCTGCTCACTGCGTCGTCGCGCACATCCGTGGCGCTGGTCGAGCTGTTGTGTCGGGAGGCGTGGAAGGTCGAGCCGCATTTCGCCGAGGTGCGAGCCGAGGCGAGCGATCTCGATCATCTGGCGGAGTTGCCGCACGATGCGGTCCTCGTGATCGGTGATCCGGCGCTGATCCTGTCGGCGCGGCATGCCTATCCCCACTGCGTCGATCTCGGCGGCGAGTGGAAGCGGCTGACGGGTTTGCCCTTCGTGTTCGCGGTGTGGGCGGCGCGGCGCGCGGCTGACTCCGTCGCGGTACGCCGGGGTCACCGAACCCTCCTTGCCTCGCGCGACTGGGGACTTGCGCACCTGGACGATCTCGCGGCCGCGGCATCGACCGCGACCGGGGTCGCCGTGGGCGCCTGCCGGGAATATTTCGCCGGGCTCGACTATGCCCTCACCGATCGGCATCTCGCCGGGTTGAGCGAGTTCTTCCGCCGGCTGGCGGCGCAGGGAATCGCTCCGGCGGGATCGCTGCAATTCCTGCAGGTGGCCTGATGGTCGACCGTGCCAGTCCTGAATTCCGCGAAGCGCTCGAGCTGTACGAGCGCGCCCCGCTGCTCGAGCTGGGACGGCTCGCCGACGCTGTGCGCTGGCGGCTGCACCCCGATCCGGTCGTCAGCTACATCATCGACCGCAACATCAACTACACCAATGTCTGCGTCGCCGACTGCAAGTTCTGCGCGTTTTACCGCCGGCCGAAGCATGCCGAGGGATACGTATTGAGCTTCGAGGAGATCGGCCGGAAGATCGAAGAGCTCAAGGCGCTCGGCGGCATCCAGATCCTGATGCAGGGGGGACACAACCCCTACATCCCGTTCGAGTGGTACCTCGACCTGTTGCGCTATATCAAGCGCCATCACCCGATTCACATTCACGCCTTCTCCCCATCCGAGGTGGACTTTTTCGCCGGACGGTTCGGCATGTCGATCGTGGAGGTGTTGAAGGAGCTGATGGCGGCGGGGCTCGATTCGATCCCGGGCGGGGGCGGGGAGATCCTGGTGCAGGAAATCCGCAACCAGGTGGCGAAGAAGAAGGCCGGCGCCGACCGCTGGCTCGAGGTGATGGAAGTCGCCCACGGCCTGGGGCTCAAGACGAGCGTCACGATGATGTACGGCCTGGGTGAGACGCCGGCCGACCGGATCGAGCACCTCTTCCGGGTGCGCGAGGTGCAGGGACGCACCAGGGGCTTCACGGCCTTTATCTGCTGGCCGCTGCAGCCCGAGAACACCGAACTCGAGTATCTCGGGCATACCGACGCCGTCGCCTACCTGCGCGCCCAGGCGATCGCGCGCATCGTGCTCGACAACCTCCCGAACATCCAGGCCTCCTGGGTGACGATGGGGCCGAAGATCGGCCAGGTCGCCCTGCGCTTCGGTGCGAACGACTTCGGCTCCCTGATGATGGAGGAAAACGTCGTCTCCGCCGCCGGCACGACGTGGCGGATGACGTTGCCTGAAATGCGGCGCTTGATCTCCGATGCCGGTTTCGAACCGGTCAAGCGCCGCCAGGACTACACCCTGCTCCCGGAAGCAGCGTAATGCCAGACGTCTTGATCATTGTGGGTTCCGAAAGCGACAAACCGCGCATCGAGCCGGCGTTCGAGGTCCTCACCAAGGCCGGGGTGAGCTTCGAATTCCACGCGTCCTCGGCGCACCGCGCCCCCGATCGCACGGCCGACCTCGTGAAGGGCGCCAAGGAGCGCGGTTGCCGCGTGGTGATCTGCGGGGCGGGGCTTTCGGCGGCGCTCCCCGGGTTTGCCGCGTCGCTGACCGACCTGCCGGTGATCGGTGTGCCGTTCGCGGTGGGGCCGCTGAACGGACTCGATGCGCTGCTCGCCACGGTGCAGGTTCCCCCCGGGGTCCCGGTGGCGACGGTGGGGATCGACAACGCGAAGAACGCCGCGCACCTGGCGCTGCGCATCCTCCAGAAGTAGATGGCCACCCGCATCGGCATCGGATACGATTCGCACCGCTTCATCGCCGGGCGGCCGCTCATTCTCGGTGGGGTCGAGATTCCCCACGACGTGGGGCTGGACGGCTGGTCGGACGCCGACGCGGTGGCCCACGCGCTGACCGACGCGATCCTCGGGGCATCGTCCCTGGGCGACATCGGGCAGATGTTCCCGCCCGACAACCCGAAGTGGAAGGACGCGAGATCGGTCGATCTGCTGCGCAAGGCTGCCCTGAAGGCCGCCGAGCTCGGCTATTCGGTGGTGAGCGCGGACATCACGATCATCACGGAGGCGCCGAAGCTCGCGGGGTACGTCGACGAGATGCGCGAGCGCCTCGCGGAGGCGGCCGTGACGGGGTTTTCCAACATGTCGGTGAAGGCAAAAACCAATGAAGGGATGGGCTTCATCGGTCGCGGCGAGGGGATCGCCGTGATCGCCGTCTGCCTGCTCGAGGAGGCGCGTACCTGAGCGAGTGGATTCAGTCGCTCGCCAGCCTTCCGGCCGTTCCGCTGTACTGCTCGATCGGTCTCCTCGCCGCCGTCGAAAACATCTTCCCGCCCGTTCCTGCAGACACCGTCGTCGCACTGGGCGCCTTTCTCGCCGCGCACGGCATTCTCGATCCCTGGCTGGTCTTTGCCGTCACGTGGGGGGGGAATGTGGCCAGCGCCGCGCTGGTATACCTCATCGGCCGACAGTACGGCCGGCCCTTCTTCGAAGGTCCGATCGGGCGCCGGCTCATGTCGGAAGCGACGCTGGCGCACATCGAGATGGCGTATGCGAAACACGGCAGTTACGGGATCTTCCTGTCCCGTCTCTTGCCGGTGTGGCGAGGCGTGGTGCCGCCGTTTGCCGGCGTGGCACGGGTTCCGGCCCTCCGGGCGTTGGGGCCCATCGCACTCGCCTCGGCGCTGTGGTACGGGGGGATCGTCCTGCTGGTGGTGCGCCTCACCCCGACGCTGGACCAGGCCCTGACGATGTTGAGTCGAGTCAATTGGGGTCTGGGGATCGCGGCGCTGGTGCTCGTGGTGCTCGTGGTTATCTGGATCCGCCTGCGCCGCAAACGGGGATGAAGACCTTTCACCTCGAGCAGTTCCGCGACTACCTCGACCTCGAGGCGGGGCACAGCCGCCACACCGTCGAGAGCTACCAGCGCGACGTGCGGAGGCTCGCGGCGTATGCGACGGACCACGGCCGCAAGTCCCCCGACGAGGTGACCGCGGCGATGCTGCGCGAGTTCGTCTACGCTCTGAAGGACGCCGGCCTCTCGCCCGCTTCGATCCACCGCCAGATCTCCGCGCTGCGCACGTACTATCGGTTCCTCGTGGGGGAGGGCCATGCGACGTCGAACCCCACGGAGCGGCTCGAGTCGCCGAAGCGCTGGCGAACCCTCCCTACGGTGCTCACCGTCCCGGAGATCGAGCGGTTGCTCGCCGCCCCATCACCCGATCGGCCGCTCGGCATCCGCGACCGGGCGCTGCTCGAGCTGGCCTATGCCACGGGCGCCCGTGTATCGGAGCTCGTCGGGATCACGTCACAGGATCTGTTCTTCCAGGAGGGGATCGCGCGCCTGTTCGGCAAGGGCGCGAAGCAGCGGCTCGTCCCGGTCGGGCGGCGCGCGCTCGGTGCCGTAGCGCTCTACACCCGCTCCGTTCGGCCCACGCTCGATCGCGGCAGGAGTCGGGGATTGCTGTTTCTCAACGCACGCGGTGGACCGCTGTCACGAGTGGGGGCGTGGGGAGTGATCAAGCAGGCGGCGAAGCGGGCCGGGATCACGAAGCGTGTCACGCCGCACACGCTGCGGCATACCTTTGCGACGCATCTCCTCGAGGGCGGCGCCGATCTCAGAGCCGTCCAGGAGATGCTGGGGCATGCCGACCTGGCGACGACCCAGCTCTACACTCACGTCGACCGGGATTACATCAGGTCGGTGCACCGGAAGTACCACCCGCGGGCGTAACGACCGGTGAGGTCGCGAACCGCCGTCGCTCGGCGTGGTGCGACATCAGGTCGACGTACGTCTTGATGGCGACTAACAGCACAAGTCCGTAGAGCGGGGTGTGTCCGCGCGTGAGCGCCAGCGCGGTCAGGAACACGACGATGTGCAGCACCGCCACCCGTGCATACGGTTGGCGCACCAGGTCCCAGAGCGGCACGTTCTTGTACTCGCCGTCCAGAATGAAATTCCAGATGAACGTCACGCCGTGCGCGATCACCACGGAGACCAGGGCGAACCAGATCCCCGTCTCGCGGATCGCCTGCAACACGGTGGCCGGGTGTGGCGGGATGGCGTTGCGGTAGTGCGGGCCGCCGAAAAGAATGAAGATGAACACGCCGTGGATCATGGTGAAGATCCCGAAATGCAGGATGAAGAGCGGGATCAGCAGCACCTTCCCGATCCAGCGCCATGTCGAGGCGGGGTCCGCGACCAGGAGCCGCAGCACGTTGTAGCCCCCGACGACGATGTTTTCCAGCCAGTAGATGAGGACGAGCGGGAAGATCTGCCAGTGCAGCACCAGCACCCCGTAGAGTGGTACGACATTCGATGCCAGGAGGAAGATCGTGGAGAGGGTGGCCATGGCGGGATTGTAGCGCGCTCGACGCCCGGTCGCTCGGAGGTAGTTTGGGGCAATCCTTGACCATGGGAGTCGTCATGACGTCCGAGTATCTGGCGCGCATTCTGGTGCGGGATGTCAACACGGTGCGGCGCGAGCTCGAGGCGTATTCCGACGAGAAGTCGGTATGGGCGTTGCCGCCCGGTGTCGCCAATTCGGCCGGCACCCTCGCGCTCCACATCGCCGGCAATCTCCAGCACTTCATCGGCGCCGTACTCGGCAACAGCGGCTACAAGCGCGATCGCGCCGCGGAATTTGCGAAGCGCGACGTTTCCCGTTCGGCGCTCATCGTCGAACTCGAGGCAGCGATCGTGGCGATCGGCTTGGGGATGAGCCAGGTCAGCGAAGCGCGTCTCGCGGAGGATCTCCCCGAGGTCATCGGCGGGTACCGCGTCACGACGGGGGAGTGGCTGGTCCACCTCGTCTCCCATACGGGCTACCACCTGGGGCAGATCGATTACCATCGCCGGCTCGTGACGGGAAGGGGAGCGACCGTTGGTGCGATGGCGATCCCGGAGCTCGGGACGGCACGCAAGGTCGCCTAATGTGCGTTGCCTCGTACCCTGGTTGCGTAGCTTCGGTACCGGTGATCGGGGAGGGTGCGCGTAGCATTGCTGGGTGAAGTTGCTCACCCAGGTGCGCACGGTGATCCGGCTGCGGCATTACAGCCGCCGGACCGAGCAGGCCTATCTCTGGTGGATCCGCCGCTTCATCGAGTTTCACGAGCGGCGTCATCCGGCGACGCTCGGGAGCCCGGAGGTCTCGACCTTTCTCGCGCATCTCGCCACCACACGTCGCGTCAGCGCGTCGACCCAGAATCAGGCCCTTTCCGCCCTGTTGTTTCTCTACGGCGAGGTCTTGCGCCAGCCGGTGGCGTGGATGGCCGACCTGGTGCGCGCCAAGGCACCGAAGCGGCTGCCGGTCGTACTCACGCGCGATGAGGCCCGGGCGATCCTGGACAAGCTGGATGGTACGGCCGCCATCGTTTGCCGTTTGCTCTACGGGTCCGGCCTTCGCCTCATGGAAGCCCTGCAACTGCGCGTGCAGCATCTGGAGTTCGCGCGGGGGGAGATCAGGGTGCGCGGGGGCAAGGGTGACAGGGACCGGGTCACGATGCTGCCTCTGGTTCTTCAGACCCCGTTACGGCGGCATCTCGAGGACGTGCGGGCGCAGCACGGGCAGGACCTCGAGGACGGGGCGGGGTGGGTCGAGCTGCCGGCGGCGCTGGACCGCAAGTACCCGCGGGCGGGCCGAGAGTGGGCGTGGCAGTGGGTGTTTCCGGGCACGCGGGTACACGCCGATGCGGCGACTGGAGAGCGGCGACGCCACCACTTGCACGAAACGGCGGTGCAACGGGCGTTCCGGCAGGCTGTTCTTCTCAGCGGTGTCGACAAGTCCGCTCATTGTCATACCTTGCGTCACTCATTTGCCACCGAACTCCTCCTGTCCGGCTACGACATTCGGACGGTTCAGGAACTTCTGGGCCACCGTGACGTGCGTGTGACGATGGGATATCTCCACGTACTCAACCGTGGCGGTCTCGGTGTCCGGAGCCCGATCGACACCCTGTAGGTTGTGGACATCTTAGACAGCGCATACTCGCTTGTTTTGCAGCCCTCCACGTTCGAATCCGTCTACACCAAATACCAACCGGCTATTGAACTTGAGGGCACTCAGGTGAAGGTTAGTGTCAGCCTGATAGACCGCTCAGGACAGAAATGGCAAGTTCAGTCTAAATATCGTTAGGCGGCGGCCGGGAGGTTCACGCGTGAGAGAGGACACGAGATGAAACACAACGTCATGTTAACGATCGCGTCTCTGTTGTCGATTGTCCTCTTTACGGTTCACTTGTCCGACGATATCGCACATGGGATGGAGAAGGGAGGGCCTTCTAATCTCATTGCGGTGCCGATCCTGGTGACCTGGTTGTACGGAACGCTGGTGCTCGCTGGCCGACGGTTGGGTTACGCCATCGTTGTCCTCGGATCGCTCCTCGGGTCGTATGTCCCCGTTGTACACTTCAGGGGGGCAGGGGGTGTTGTCGGCGGCGGAATCGCGAACT
>JAWOLH010000046.1:0-47112 GCA_033853695.1 Gemmatimonadales bacterium
AAGAATGGGCCGTGGAAGATGGAAAAATGCGCCGACTCGGAATCGAACCGAGAACCTACTGATTAAGAGCCGGGGCCTCGCTCACGGGCTCGGTAATGCGCCGGAAGCCCTCTGGAAGATCGTCGTCGAGGAAGCCGAGCACCTACCGTCGCTCGTTGATCTGGCCGACGAGGCGAGGGCGTTTCGAGATGAGGACGAGGAGGACGATTCTTGAGGAAGTAAGCCAAACTTCACGACTATTCACGACCGACCGCGTAAGTCCAATGCGCCGACCAGGAATCGAACCTGGAACCTACTGATTAAGAGTCAGTTGCTCTGCCAATTGAGCTATCGGCGCGACGTACCCACCACTACAGGGCACGCATCCTAAGCGGGCGGTCCACCTCACGCAAGCTCTATCCTCGGACACCGAGGACACCTTCATCGGATTGCTGGGCGCCGGCACCAGCACTACGACGAGGCCTCCGTAACCTCCCCCACAAACATCGCGGGCGGCCGGACGACTCGTCGTCGCCCGACCGCCACGGGAGGGAATACCACTGCGGGAAAAACTACGAGGATGACTTCTGATTACCGCTCGTGACGCCGCCATCCAACGCGTCGACGAACACCTGAGTACTGCCTGACCTGGCCGGATCGCGGATGGCAAACGACCAGATCAGCTTGCCACGACGCCGCTCCAGAATGAGGGTCTGGATGGTGCCGTTCGGCACTTTGGACATCGCCAACGCCCGCGCGGAATCCTCGGTGATCTTCGCCTGCGCGGCGAGCGAGTCCGGAACAGTTCTGCGGTACGTCGGCACCTGCGCCGACGCGCCATAGCTCTGCGATGCCTTCTTCGTGCTGTCCATCGGCGTCGGGCTCTGGGCGGCGCTGACGCCCGCTCCCAGGACCAACGCCGACAACGCGATGATGGCGACGGTGTTCATGGCCACTTCCCTCCATATTGATCAGCAGCACCGCCCCCGACGACGCGATCGGGGGGCCATGCTGCAACGCTGTCAAATGAGCGACCGGCGCGGGACGAATCGGGCGCCGGGTTCGCACGACAATGATGGGTGACTCGAGTATCGAACGACCCGCCGGCGAACAACGGTACAACCCACGTGCCGGAAAAAGGGTCCGGCGCGATCACCGCTCGCGACTTCGCGACCTCGCACATCGTGATAACGATCACCTGACGATCGGCTGTCGCGGACGCCGTGGCGGTGCACTGATCACCGTGTAGCTTCTCCCGCGCATGGCAGACATCGACGTGCTTGGCGTCCGTCCCGAGAGAATCAGCCACCGGCGGCTCGCGTGCCGCCTCGGCGCCGCAATGGCCGCGGCACTGCTGACCACCGCCGGGATCCCCGGCGGTCTGTCCGCCCAGCAAGACACCATCCACCTCACGCTCGACAGCGTGCTCGCTCGCGTCTCGCGGGAGCATCCCGTGACCCGCGCCGGTGCAGCCGGGGTCGCGGCGGCACGGGCCCGCGCCGCAGATCTCCGCGCCTACCCCAATCCGACTTTCGACGTCGAGCGCACCACGCTCGCTCAGGCCGACAACGTCGCGCTGATGCAGTCGATTCGCTGGCCGTGGGAGGGGACCGCCCTGCGCGACGTCGGACGCGCGGACGTGGCCGCCGCCCAGGCGGACGCGCGGGGTGCCCGGGCGGACGTGCTGCTCGACGCGGCGCAGCGCTTCGCCGACGTCCTGCGCGACGGCCGCACGGTGGCCCTCGCCGCTCAGGCCGAGAGCCTCGCGCAGCGTGCGCTCGACCGCACCCGCACCGCCCGGAGCCTCGGCCTCACCGGCGATTTGAGCGTGCTGCAGGCCGAAGTGGGGCTCGACGCGGCCACCCGCGCCCGGGCCGCCGCGGAAGCCGAACGCGCTGCCTCGAGCGCGTCCCTCACCGTCCTGCTGGGAGTCGCGCCGGGCACGGCGATCGTGTGGACCGGAGACCTCGGCGCCACCGCTCCCCTTGCCGCCCCTGATTCATCGCTCGCCAGCGCCGCCGCTGCCGACCCCGAAGCAGCGGGCCTCGTCGCCGCGGCCGAGCGCGGCACACAGCTCGCCCGACTGGCCCGGGCGCGTCGCTGGCCCGAGCTCGAGGTCGGACCGGCGGCGAGCCTCGAAGGACCCGCCGTGATAGGATTCAACCTCGGGATCACCCTTCCGATGTGGAATCGCCAGGGCGCCGCGCTCCGGGCGGGCGACGCCGAGCGCGACGCCGCGCTGGCTCGTCTCGAGGCCCGTCGCCGCGCGGTTGCAGCCCGGGTGGACGAGGCGAGGGCGCGTCTCTCCAGTAGCGATCGCGGCCTGGCAGAGCTGCGCAGGGGCGAGCTCGCCCGGGCGGCGCAAGCGGAGAGTCTCGCCGCGCAGGCCCTGGCGCAGGGTGGCCCGTACCTCACGTCGTGGCTCGCCGCGCGCCAGGCTCTCCTGGACGCACAACACGCCGAACTCGATCTGGAATGGCAGGCGGCCAGCGCTCGGCTCGAGCTGCGCTCGCTCACGGGCACGCTCGCGCCCGCGCCTGCACCATGATGACGCTGCGGCGTGGCGTCGCGCTCCTCGCGGTCGTCGTAGCCTGTCGTGACCGTTCCGAAGTACCCCGCGCCCCGGCTGCGTCGGCGGGCGCTACCGTGGCCCTGACGCCTCGGGCGCTCGCGGTAACGGGGATCGTCGCCGAGACCGCGCGCGTGACCGTGGTGCCCGAGACGTTCACGACCACCGGTGACATCGACTTCGACCCGGCAAGGGTGGTCGCCGTCAACGCTCCGGTGTCGGGCCGTGTCCACCACCTCGCGGTTGCGGTCGGCGACCACGTCGCCGCAGCCGACACGTTGTTGACGCTCGAGAATCCCGAGTTTCTGTCCGGGGTCGTCGCCGTCACCGCGCCCCGTGCCGGCATCGTCACCGCGCTCACCGCCGCGCCCCAACAGGTGGTGACCCAGGGGACCGAGCTGCTGCGCGTCGTGGCACTGGACCGCGTGTGGCTGCGCATCGACCTCTACGGCGACGAGGCGAGGCTCGCCCATCCCGGCGTCCCCGTTGAGGCGACCGTTCCCGCGCTCCCTGGCCTGGCGCTGCATGGCCGGATCGCCACCGTCGCCCCGAGCGTCGACGGAGCGACGCAGGCGGTCCAGGCGCGGGTACCGCTCGACAACCCGGGGGGACGGCTCTACGCCGGCATGTTCGCCGAGGTGCGGATCGCCTCGGGTGGAACGGTCCGCGGCATTCTGGTGCCCCGCTCGGCGATCATCTACGACGGGAGCCGCACGCTGGTCATGATCGCAAAGGATTCGACCTTCTTCCCGAGCGTCGTCGTGCTCGGGCCGGTGATCGGAGACCGCGTCGCGATCCTGCGTGGTGTCCTGCCGGCCGAACGCGTGGTGGTGCACGGCGGCTACGAGCTCTACAACGCGGGGTATGCCTTCACCCGGGGCGCCGAGGAAGAGGGAGACGAGTCGCAGTAATGCTCCGCCGCATCATTCTGTTTTCGCTGACACATCGCTTTCTCGTCCTCACCGTCGCGCTGGTGACCGCCGCCGGGGGAGCGATCGCGCTCACCCGCACCCCCGCCGACGTGTTGCCGCCCCTCAACGCACCCGTCGTCCTCGCCGTGGTCGAGAATCCGGGTCTCGCCCCGCAGGAAATGGAAGCGCTCGTCGCGCGGCCGCTCGAGGCCGCCGTGCGGAGTCTCCCGGGCGTGGAGCTCGTCCAGACGCGCAGCAGCCAGGGCCTCGCCATCCTCACCGTGCAGTTCGTGTGGGGAAGCGACTTCTACCGCATCCTCCAGCAGGTGGCGGGCGCGACCGCGCAGGTGCAGTCGTCGTTCCCTCCCGGAACCCGGCCGCCGGTGCTCTCGTCCGCCACGAGCCGGCTGCAGCAGATCGTCGAGTTCTATCTCGCGGGCAATCTGCCGCCACGCGACCTCCGCGAGCTGGCTGACTACGACGTCCGCTTCGCCCTGCTCGGCACGCCTGGGGTCCAGCGCGTGCTGACGATGGGCGGCGAAGTCCGACAGTACGACGTGGCCGTACGCCTCAACGCACTCGCGGCATACGGCGTGGGAATCGAGGATCTCGCGCGCGCCATCGAGCGGGCGAATCTCAACTTCTCGGGCGGCTTCCTCGTGACGGGCGCCCAGGAGCTCACGATCCGAGGACTGGGCCGAATCCGGACGCTCGACGATCTCGAGACGATTCGGGTCGCCACGGTCGCCGGACGGCCGCTCCTACTGCGCGACCTCGCGATCGTGCGTGAAGGCAATGCCATCCGGCGCAGCGCGGCCTCGCTCGAGGGCCGGACCGTCGTGACGGGAACGGTTTCGAAGCAGTTCGGCACCGACACGCGCCCGATCGCCGCAGCGGTCGAGAGTACGTTCGCGGCGTTGCGGCCGCAGCTCCCCCGCGGCGTCACCATCAAGACCTTCTACTCGCAGTCCGAGCTGATCAACGTCTCACTCGCCAACCTGCGTGATGCCCTGCTCATCGGCGGCGCCGCAGTGCTGGTGGTTATCTGGCTGCTCGTAGGCGACTGGGTGCTGACGCTCGTGATCGCGGGAATCATGCCGCTGTCGTTGCTGGCGACGTTCGCTGCGATGGGCATCGCCGGGGTCGGCCTCAACACGATGTCGCTCGGCGGCATCGCCGTCGGCCTCGGCATCATGATCGATGCGGCCATCGTGGACACCGAGAACATCTACCGCCACCTCCACGAGCGCCCCGACGACCCGGTCGCCGCAGCGCTCGAGGGCTCGCTCGAGGTGCGGCGTCCGGTCGCGTTCGCCACGTTGATCATCGTGGGAATGTTCGTCCCGATCTTCTTCCTGGGCGGCATCGCCAGCAGGATCTTCGCACCCTTCGCATTCACCGTCCTCGCGACCATCATCCTCGGCTACGTGCTGTCGCTCACCGTCACGCCCGTGCTGTCGGCGATGTTCCTGCGGGCGCGCGCCCGCACGCACAGCGGCTCCGGCCTCCTGCTCCCCAAGCTGCGTAGCGCGTACGAGCGGGCGATCGCCGACGTGATTCGCCGCCCCGGCCGCGTGGTGCTCGGCGCCCTCGGCCTGGCCCTGGCGACCGGCCTGCTCGCCGCGGTGGTCGGCTTCGATTTCCTCCCCGCCTTCGACGAGGGCGCGCTGATGATCAAGGTGCAGTCCCCGCCGGGCACCAGCCTCGACGTCACCGACCTCCAGGCGCGCCGCGCCGCCGCCATCATCGGCCGCGGACCGGACGTGCGGTCGGTCGTCGTCCGGTCGGGCCAGCCCGAGGGAAGCGAGGAGCCCGAGGGTCTCAACAACACCGAGATCTGGGTGCGGCTCGCGCCGTTCGCCGAGCGGCGCGCCTCGATCGAGACGATCCGGCAATGGATGCGGGACAGCCTCGCGGCCATCGTGGGCGCCCGCGTCGTCGTCACGGCTCCGCTGATCGAGCGAATCGAGGAGAGTATCGGACAGAGCACCGCCCCCCTCGCCGTCAGCATCGTGGGGGACAACCTCGACACGCTCGCCACCGCCGAGGACCGCCTGGCGCACCTCATGGCGGCGCTCCCCGGCGTCGTGGACGTCAACCCCGAGCCGGCAGCAGGCGTCACGCAGATCTCCATTCTCGTGGATCGCGCGCGGGCCGCGCGCTTCGGCCTCGACCCGGCCGACATCGCCGAGGCCGTGGAGATCGCCTACGAGGGACGGAGCGTCACGAGTGTGCTACGCGGGCAGCGCAAGGAATACGGCGTGTTTCTGCGCCTGCGCGAAGAGGATCGCGCCGGGGTGGAAGACCTGGGCCGCCTCCCCATCGCCCTCGCGGACGGAGGCGGCCGCACCGTGCGCCTCGACCAGGTCGCCACCGTCACGCTCGGACTGGGCCCCGCCGTCATCCGGCGCGATAACGGCGAGCGCCGCGTGCAGGTGACGGCGAACCTCGCGGGGGCCGATCTCGCGGGAGCGGTGCGCGCGATCCGCGCTCGCGCCGCGTCGCTCCGCCTGCCGAACGGCTACCGCATGCAGTTCGCCGGCAGCTACGAGAGCCAGCGCCGCGTGCAGCGCAGCATCGGGATCGCGATCGTCGCGTCCCTCCTGGCCATCTTCGTCATCCTGCAAACGGCGTTCGCCTCGGCGCGACAGGCGGGCGTGATGTTGCTCACGATCCCGCTCGCGCTGTGCGGCGGCGTCGCGGCGCTGTGGCTGACCGGGATCACGTTCAACGTGTCGTCGCTCATCGGCCTCCTGGCGCTGTTCGGTCTCGCGATCCAGAAGGCCGTCTTGCTGATGCAGTACGCCAACGACGCGCGCGGGCGTGGGCTCGCGCCGGCGGACGCGGCGCAGGCCGCCGCCATCGTGCGGCTGCGTCCGGTGCTCCTGACCGCCGCGTCGGCGTCGCTCGCGGTGCTGCCGCTCGCCATCGGGTTCGGCGCCGGCGCCGAGCTGCAACAGCCGATGGCGGTGGTGCTGGTGGGAGGTGTGGTGACGAGCACCCTGCTGACGCTCGTCGTGCTCCCCGCCCTCTATCGCTGGACGGTCCGCGCCCCGGGTGCGGCCGAAAGGCGGGAGATCGGCGCGACTTAGGCGACAGCCATGCGGTACGCCCGGCCCCGAATCGCGACGAGCAGGGTGGGGACGGCGAACAACGTGATCGGCGTGGACAACGCGAGGCCGCCGATCACCGCCAGGGCGAGTGGCCGCTGCAATTCGCTCCCTGCCCCGAGCTCGAGCGCCAGGGGGAGGAGCCCGAACAGGGTGCACAACGTCGTCATGAGGATGGGACGCAGACGCACGCGCGCCGCTTCGCGGATCGCTTCCTCGAGCGGCACCCCTCCCGCGCGCATGCGCAGCCGGGTGAAGTCGAGCAGGATGATGCCGTTCTTCACGATGAGGCCCACCAGGAGAATCAGCCCCATGAAGGACGACACGTTCAGGGCCGTTCCCGTAACGAGCAGCAGGATGAGCGCGCCCACGAAGGACACCGGCGCCACAAGCAGGACGATGAGCGGCTCGACGAACGACTCGAACTGCACGACCATGACGGCGCACACGCTGACGACCGCGAGCGCCAGAACCAGGAGCAACGCGCGGAACGCCTCCTGCTGGCTCGCATACTGCCCCCCCAGCACGATGCGCACGCCCGCCGGGGGTGGATGGTCGGCGAGAATGCGGCGCACGTCCCCCATCACGCCGCCCAGCGAGCGACCGCTCACGTCGGCGGTCATGACGATCATCTGCTGCTGATTCTCCCGCATCAGCACCGCACGCGACTCGGCGGGTGTGAAGGAGGCGAGCGCGCCGAGGGGCGTCGAGGCTCCGCCGTTCTGCCCCATCACGGGGAGGGAGCGCAGCCGGAGCGCGTCGAACCGCACCGAATCGGGAGCCCGCACGCGCACGGCGATGGGGCGCTCGCCGGCGCGCACCTCGCCGGCGTTGACACCGAGCAGCGCCGCGCTCACCGCGTCCCCGACGTCCGACGGTCGCATGCCGATGCGGGCTGCTTCCGCTTCATCCACTTGCATCAGGAGCTGCGCCGACGGCTCGCTCACGCCGTCGTAGAGATCCTCGATCCCGTCGACGCCGGAAAGAGACGGGGCGAGCCGCCGCGCGTACGCCTCGAGGGTGTCCAGCTCCTCACCGAACAGCTTGATTTCGACCGGTCGCGCGGCACCGGCGAGATCGTTGATCACATCCGAGAGGATCTGGACGAATTCGATGTGCAGGCGCGGCGCCGCGGTCTGGATCCGGTCGCGCACGTCGTCCATCACTTCGAAAATGTCCCGGGAACGCGATCCCTGAGGCTTGAGTCGGGCGACGATGTCGCCGCTGTTCTGCTCGGTCGCGAACAACCCCAGCTCGGCGCCGGTACGACGGGACGTCCCCATGATCTCCGGCGTCGTGGCCAGTACCTGCTCGGCGATCCCCACCTGGCGGTTCGTCTCCGCCAGCGCCGTCCCGCCCGGCGTGAAGTAGTCGAGCACGAACGCCCCTTCGTCCATCTCGGGGAGGAAACCCGTGCCGACGAGCTGCCAGCATGCCACACCGGCGAGCACCAGCCCGGCTGCGACGATCAGCACGCGCCGCGGATGATCCAGCACGGCGGCGAGGGCGCGCTCGTACCGCGGTCCCAGGGCATCGAGCACTCGCTGGACGCGCGCCAGCACTCCCCCGCCCGCCTCTTCCACCTCGTGGGCCGTCACGTACTGCTCCGCCAGGAGCGGGATGATGGTGAACGCCAGCAGCAGCGAGACGAGCACGGCCACCGTGAGCGTCGTGGCGAGGGCGGAGAAGAACTGACCGACCACTCCCTGGAGCAGGCCGAGGGGGAGAAAGACGACCACCGTCGTAATCGTGGAGGTCGTCACCGGCCAGATCAGCTCGTGCAGCGCCTCCCGGATCGCCCGCACGCGGTCGCCGGTAACCGCGAGGTGCCGCGCGATGTTCTCGGTGACGACGACGGCGTCGTCGATGACGAGCCCGATCGCGATCGCCATCGCGCCGAGGGTCATCAGATTGAAGGACTGGCCGAGGAGCCTCATCACGAAGGTCGTGATGGCGAGGGTGAGCGGAATCGAGGTCGCCGCGATCGCCGTGATGCGCGCATGCCGCAGGAACAGCAGGAGGATCAGGATGGCGAGGACGGCGCCGATGAGGATCGCGTCGCGCACGGCGCGCACCGCCTCGCGCACCAGCGCCGCCTGGTCGTAGACCGCCTTGAGGTGGACGCCCGGCGGCAGGGTCGGTCCCAGGGACGCCGCGATCCGGGCAACGCTGTCGGCGATGTCGAGCGTGCTGCCGCCGACCTGGCGCGTGATGTTCAGCAGCGCCGCGGGGCGGCCGTCCCCGGCGATCACCCGCACGTGGTCCTCGGTACCGATCTGCACCTGGGCGAGATCGCGCACGCGGAGGCCGCCGCGGACGACGACCGCGCCGATATCGTCGGCGCTGCGCGCCTCCTGCGCCGTCACCACGAGGTACTGCCGGTAGTCCTGCGCGATCCGGCCCACCGCCTGCACCGCCACCGATTGCCGGATGGCATCGGCCAGATCGCCGTACGTCAGGCGGTGCGCGGCGAGCACCGACGGATCGGCGATGACCTCGATTTCCCGAACGTCGGAGCCCTGGACGTCGACGCGCCCCACGCCGGGGACGCGCGAGAGCACCGGCTTGATCTCGTAGCGCGCGATGTCGTAGAGGGTCGCCGGGTCACCGCCCTCCAGGTTGTACGACAGAATCGGGAAGAGCGATGGGGCGAGCCGCTCGATTTCAATGTCGAGCCCCGCCGGGAGATCCTCGATCTGGTTCACGCGCGCCCGCACCAGCTGCAGCGCGTAGGCCATGTCGGTGCGGGGCGAGAAGGTGATATTGATCTCTGCCGCGCCGCGGATGGAGCGGGACTGGACGCGCGTCACTCCCGGGACGACGCTGATCGCTTCTTCGATCGGCCGGGTGATGCTGAACACCACCTGCCGCGCCCCGAGCGTGGAGCCCTGCGCCACGACGGTGATGCGCGCGAATTCCAGTTCGGGATAAATGGCCGAGGGGAGCGTGAGCGCCGCCCAGACGCCCGCCGCGCTGGCGAGCGAAACGACGAGATACACGAACCGCCGCTGGCGGGACAACACGTCGAACAGCTTCAGCGGCTCGCCCGCTTCCGAATCCTAGCGCCGTCCGCCATGCCGTACGCCCCGCGGGTCACCACCGTCTCGCCCGCGGAGAGACCGGAGAGGACTTCCGCGAGCGTCTCGGTCCGGCCGCCAATCGTCACGGTCCGGGCGTGCGCCATGCCGCCCGTATCCACGACGAAGACGCGGTAGCCCTCGCTGTCGGGGACGAGGGCGGCGACCGGGACGACCACGGCCCGGCCATGGACCGCGGTCACGAGCCGGCCGACGAGCGATTCCCCGATGCGCAGCGGCCGCGCCGGACGGCCGATGCGGGCGCGCACCGGAACGGCGCGGGAGATCGAATCGACGGCGGCGCCGACCGCCGTCACCACACCCGAGCCGAGGAGCTCCCCGCCCGCCCCGCTGCCGGACGTGATGGTCACGGTGTCGCTTTCATGGATCTCCGCCGCCTCCGTCGGCGAGACGTTGAAGACGGCATCGAGGGCGCTCGGATCGGCGACTTCGACGAGGGGGACGCTGGGGTCGACCGAGGCGCCCAGCACGGCGGTCATCCTCGTCACGACGCCCCCGAGCGGCGCGCGCAGCGTGGCGAGCTGCTGCGCGCGCTGGGCCGTCACGGCGGCCACCTGCGCCTGCGCGAGGTCTGCCGCCGCCTGCTCCGAATCTTTCTGTGCCAGGATCCCCGCCTGGACGAGACGAACCGCGCGGTCATAGGCGCGCTGGGCGCCGGCCAGCGCCGCGTCGGCGCTCCTCGCGGCCGCGTCGAAGGGCGCGCGCTCGAACTCGACGAGCGAGTCACCAGCGCGCACTCGCTGTCCCGTCGCGACGAAGATCCGGGCGATGCGCGTCGCCGCCGGCGCTGCGAGCTCGGCGAAGCGCCCCGGATGGGGAGCCACGACGCCGATCGCCTGCACGATCTGCGGGAACGGCTGCAGGCGCGCCATCGCGGTGTCCGCGTCGACCACCGCCGCCGGGGCCGCGTCGCCTCCCTCGGCGTGGCCCGAGCAGGCCGCCGCGCAGAGGGCGAGTCCCAGCAGACGCAGGCGGCGGATCATCGCGCGCTCACCGCCGTGACGAGCCGCAGCAGATCGGCGGCGTCGTCAGCCGCCGCCATGTCGTCGACGTAGCGGGCGAGCGCCTCGCGCGCCAGGCGCTGGGCTTCGAGGACGTTGCCGAGCGGCACCGCTCCCTCGCGATACGCCTGCAGCGACATCGCCGCCACTTGATCCGCGCCGGCGAGCAGCGCGCGGTCACGCGTCAGGCGGGTGCGCGCGACGGCGAATACCCGTCCGGCGCTCTGCAGCTCCGCGTTCTGCTCGCGGCGCGCCAGGTCGAGCTCGGCGCGGGCACGGTCGCGTGCCGCCCGGGCCTGGGCGACCTCGCCTCCATTGCGATTGAATAGAGGAATGGGGAGTGCGAGACCGAACGTCGGCAACGAGCCGCCCTGCGTCGGATCGCCGAACTCGACGCCCACCTGGAAGCTTGGCGCGGGGAACGCGTTGCGGTGCGCGAGCGAGAGCGTGCGCTCCTCGGAACGCAGGTCGGCGGCCGCGGCGGCCACCCGCAGCGGTTCTCCCGCCGCGACGATCGGGATCGCGCTGTCGGCGGGCGGTGCCAGCGTGTCGCTGAGGACGATCGTCTGCGAATCGGCGGCGAGGCCCATAGCCAACTGTACGGCCAGCAGCGTCGCGACGCTGGCGAGCGAGTCATCGGCGGCGGCGTTCGCGAGCTGACCCGCATTGACCTCGGCGAGGCGCACGTCGAGCTCGCTCACGTCCCCAACCGAGCGGCGCAGCCGCGCCATGGCGAGCAGCGTGTCGGCGGCCTGCGCGGTGTGGCGCGACAATTCGGCGCGCGCCAGCGCCGCGAGGGCGTGCGTATAGGTGGTGTCGATGTCGTAGGTGATCGCGGCGCGCTCGAAGGCGAAGCGGAACCGCGCAGCGTCGCGGGCTGCGCCCGCCGCGCCGACGCGCGCCGACCGCAGCCAGGGGAGATCGAGCGGGACGTCCGTGATCAGGTGATAATGCGGCGTGTCCTTCGTGTACGTGGCGGACAAGGACGGATTCGGATAGAGCTTCGCCCCGTGCAGCACGCCGGCCGCGGCCTGCGTATCGGCGCGGGCGAACGCGCTGCGGGCTCCGCGCGACAACGCGGCGTCCACGGCATCGGCCCGGGATACGGGCTGCTGACCGGCCAGGGACCCGGACAGCAGCGCGAGTCCCGCGAACCCCTGCACCAAGCGCATAGGGGGGCGCAACTTACCGGGTCCGCGCTGTCACAAGGCTTACACCCCGGCCGGAAATGAGACCGTGACGGTCGTCCCCGCGCCGGGTTTCGAGCGTACACCGAGTATGGCCGCGTGCTGATCGACGATCCAGCGCGCGATGGCGAGTCCCAGGCCGGCGCCGTCGGTTTCCTGGCGCGCCGTGTCGCTGCGAAAGAACCGCTCGAACACGCGCGGCAGGTCCTGGGGGGGAATGCCGATGCCCGTGTCGGTGATCGTCACGATGCGCCGTCCGTCGGCGACGGCGACGTCGAGGCGGACCTCGCCGCCCACCGGCGTGAACTTGACCGCGTTGTCGAGCAGGATGAGCAGCAGCCGGCGGATCAGCACCGGATCCCCGGTAATAGCGGCCTCTTCGAACTCCCCGATCTCCACGGACACCTGGTGCTGCGCCGCGAGCGACCGAATCGAATCCACCGCGTCGGACGCGAGGTCGTCGAGATAGACCGTCTTGCGCACCGCCGGCAACTCGCCGGCATCGGCGCGCGCCAGGGTGAGGAGGTCGCCGACGATCGCCCCCACGCGCTCGACCTCCTGCACGATGGCCCGCAGGGTGTCGGTATCACGGCGCGCTTCGCGCTCCTCGGTGAGCGCGACCTCGGCGCGGGTGCGGAGCAGCGTGACCGGCGTGCGCAGCTCGTGGGCGGCGTCGGCCATGAAGCGGCGCATCTGGTCCATCGACCGCTCCACGGGCGCCGTCGACTGCCGCACCAGGACGTAGCCGCCGCCGGCCACGAGCAGCAGGGCGACGAGCGCGGCCGAACCGAACACCTCGATCAGGGACGCGTAGCGGCTCTCCAGCTCGACGCGATCGGCGGCGACCGCGGCGATGAAGACAGTGCCGTCGCCGCCGGTGAAGCGCTGTGCGTGCAGGCGGATTTCCCGGTCACCCGGTTCGCTCATGTCGAGATCCGACTGCCCGTTGACTGCGGCGTCGCGCGCCGCCGCCTGGACCCACCCGGGCGCCTCGCTGGGAATGACGGGCGCGCCGGTCGAATCGAGCAGGAATAGCATGCGGTCGGGGATATGCAGCTCCGACACGGCGTCGGCCACCGGCCCCTTCGCCCGCGCCCGCTCGACTTCACGGATGCGGGTCGCGCGCTGCAGCTCGACCGTCGCGTTGCGCAGCGAGGCGTCGAGCTGGCGCGAAAGCTGGCGCCGTACGGCCAGAAAAACGCCGCCGCCCAGCAGGACGAGGATGAGGGTGAAGACGCCGCCGTACCACAGCGTGAGCTGGAGCCGCAGCCGCCTGAGCGGATCAGCCCGCTGGCTCACTCGCCGAACCGATAGCCTGCGCCGCGCAGCGTGGTGATCAATTTCGGCTCGTAATCGTCGTCGATCTTGCGCCGCAGCCGGCGCACCAGCACCTCGAGCAGATTGGCGAAGGGATCGTGGTTGTCGTCCCACACATGCGCCGTGATCGTCGTCCGGTCGAGCACGCGGCCGGGGTGACGAACGAAGAGCTCGAGCAGCGTGAATTCCTTGGCGGTGAGATCGATCGGCTTGCCGCCGCGGTGCACGGTGCGGGCGGCGAGGTCAACCTCGAGGTCGGCCACGCGATGGACGGCGGGGGTGAGGACGGGATGGCGGCGCGACAGGGCCTGGACCCGCGCCACCAGCTCGCGGAAGGCGAACGGCTTACTGAGATAATCGTCGGCGCCGGCCTCGAGTCCGCGCACGCGATCGTCCACGGCGTCCAGCGCCGTGAGCATCAAGACAGGTGTCGTGCTGCCCCCCTCGCGGAGCCGGCGGCAGAGATCGAACCCCGATCCGCCGGGGAGCATCACGTCGAGAATGACGACGTCGAACGCCGTCTGCCCGGCCCGTTCGATGCCCTCCGCGTAGGTGGATGCAACGGTGACTTCCATCTGCAACTTGGCGAGGCCCTCCCGCACCAGTCCCGCCAACTCCGCATCGTCTTCGACTATGAGAACCCGCATTCCTATACCTTAATGAGAGTCGTCAGCCACGGGGAATGCCCCCAAGGGGAATCGAACCCCTGTTCCCACCTTGAAAGAGTGGTGTCCTAACCGTTAGACGATGGGGGCTTACAGAAACCTTACTTCGTCAAAAGCAGACGTCGAGAACAGTTGTCGAGTGAAGCCGTATCGCTGATAGCGGTAACGGGATTCGAACCCGTGTTTGAGCCTTGAGAGGGCTCCGTCCTAGTCCCCTAGACGATACCGCCGGAACGCGAAAATATCGCTGGCCCGTGCCGGGATTCGCAACACGCCTCCTTGGGCCCTCATTGTTCGCTGTTCTTGTCCCCGCCTGACGAATGGTCGTCCGGACCCTGCCAGATCACCTTCGGGTCATCACTCACGAATGCGTTCACGTGCACCATCCAGCCAAACAGACGCGGGACGAAACGTCCGCCGACAGCGGCGCAGGCGGCCGCGGTCGCGATCGGGCTCCTGGGGCCGAAGACCGGATGCCCGTCCTTCGTTTCGCGCCACCGCTCGGGTACCCCGCGCGGCGGCAGACACCAGTTCACGTGCCGGTGCCAATGCGCGATGCTGAGCGGGACTCTGGCATCGAGCTCGTCGAGCGGCGTGTCGGGAGCGTCGTCGTACATGGCTCCGACGAGGACATACGCCCCGGACGGTTCCCGGCGATAGAGGAGCGACGTGGGCCGCGCCGGGTCGAAGCGCCGCCGCTCGCCCAGGGCGTTGAGCAGGTTCGTGAAGTGATAGACCGGCTGGGGAACGCCAGGAAAGAGCGGCCGGTATCCTGCGGCGATGGCCGTGTCGGCGCTCCTGAAGCGCGCCAGGTCCCGCCGCATCTCGGCGACGAGCGCCGCCGCGCGGGCCGAGTCGCCGGGCGCGGGTGCGCGATGCGGCGTCATGACCATGTGCAGGTCGGCGACCATCGGCCCGGTCATCGCTTCGTCCGCGGCCACCGCCGCGTGACGATCGATGGAATCCGCGCCGCCCATCCCCGCCATGCTGGGCATCGAGTCGTGCGATTGCGCTCGGCACGCGGGCGCGCTCAGGATGAAAAACAGGGCGGTAAGCGAACCTCGTGTCACGAATCCTCTCTCTCAGGCATCGGATGTCAGACCGGGGGCGACACGCTGAAGCGTCAGTCCATCGGCGCTGCACTGTAGCGCAGGGGTCTCTGGGCACACCCTCCACGGTGTCGCCCCCGTGTGACGTCAGACGTCCGAGGTCATTAAGGCCGCACGATTTCCAGCTCGCGCGTCGCGGTGACGTGCTCCCCCCGCGCGCCGACGGTCACGGCGACGCGATAGCGCCCGGGGTCGAGACTCGTGATGTCGACCGTGACAGACCGACTGGCGACGCCTCGCGCCGGTTGGGCGACCTCCCGCCAGGAGAGCGACGTCTCACGCGAGCGTTTCCCCAGACCGAGCCAGTCGCCGACGCGACGTAACAGTCCGGTACTGAGCGGAGCGACATGGACCGCCGTCTCGAGAACCTCATTCGGCGCCGACCCGTACGTTTCCCAATACACTCCGATCCGCGCCCCATGGGGAACGCGGGCCGGTCCGTGCACGAGGGGCAGGACCGCCGCGAGATCCTGCGGGAGTGAGTCCGCCGGCCCGACCGGATCGAACACGAGGGGGTCGGAGAGCTCGATGACCGCCGGATTGCGGGGGGGAATCGGAACACGAGCCCGGCCGGCGCGGCGAGTTGCATCGAGGGTGACCTCGAACGCAGCCAGGGTCGCGGGCCAGGGCGCGGCGGCGACGAGGACGCCGCGCATCCCGGCCCGCTCGTCGCGCGCCACGACGGGTGTCGTCCGCTCATCGCCGAGCAGTACCGCCGCCAGCCGTGGGGACGTGCCCTGCCACAACGTGTCCCGCGTCAGGTCGAAGGCGACGACGAGCAGGGTGGAATCGCGGCGACGAAACACGGCCATATCGGGCGAGAGCGTCTCCCACGATGTCGCATAGAGGGGGGCATACCGCTCGCGCGGACGCGGCGGCAGCAGCGTCCAGGCCGCCACGCGCTGATCCGGTGTGGGCTCCACGTCCGGGAAAAAGTGGAACGCCGGCTGGCGCTCGTGCCCGGTGATGATGCGGGGGTCGATCAACTGGGTGGTGCTTACCTCTCCACTCCAGGCAACCGGCCAACCGTAACGGAGGGTCAACTCTCGCAGGTCGTCCCCCAACGGGGACGACCACGCCGAGCCGGCACGCTCGAGCATCCGCACCATCGTGAGTCGCGAGTAATGCTCGACTCTCCGGTCGTTCCCGGCGCGGGACAGGAGCGGTTGCGCGAGCCACCAGAGATGCGCCGTCAGGGCCGCGCGTCCCTCACAGTCGAGCTTCGTGTAGCGGCGGAGCAGCTCTCCGGCGAGCAGCGGCGTGAGATCGGTCCAGCGGCAGCGCAGGTCGTCCGGCATGTCGGCGAGCGCGGCCGCGTAGACGGTGTCGGCGGCGGCGTCATCGCCCGCCGCGTGCCGGGCGAACCCGTCGAGGGCCTCGCACCACCAGCGCTCAGCGTGGCAGGCGCGCGCTGCCGCGAAGGCCTCGGCCAGCCGGTCGCTCTCGACCAAGTAGCGAACGCGCTCCCCAGCGATCCACCAGTCCCCCGGGAGCAGGGCGGCCGCCGAATCGAGCACCGCCAGCATCCGGTTGCGCGCGACCTTGATCTCATCCGGCTCGGGTGGCAGGGGCACGACGTCGCCGTCGTACCAGTAGCAGAATCGGCCGATGCGCTCGTCGCAGGCGCCGTCGCGCGACCCGAGCGTGCGGGGCGCGAGGAGCCCGCGGCGCCATTCGAAGTCCTGCTGCGCGCGCTGCGCCGACCGCAGCGCAGCCGCTGAATCGGGCTGCGCCGCGGCCAGGAGCAGGACAGCGGAGAGCATTTTTCAACTTACAACGGACGACCAGTGGGACGTCAGCGGTTTCCCGGGCCACGTTGCTGCATGCGGCTCCGCATCGCGCTGACGTTCTGATCCCAGACCTTCTGCTGATCGGGCGTGAGCACCGCGCGGATCTCCTCATCCTGGTTGCCGAAGAGCGTCCGCATCTTCTCGCGCGTGGCGGAGTCCGGCCGCGTTCCGGGTGTGAACGGCGGCATCTGCGCGCGATACTTGGCGGTGATCGAATCGACCTTCGCCTGCTGTTCGGCGGTGAGCGTAATCCCCTGCAGCAAACGCTGCATGCGGCGCTGCCCAAATCCGCCCCCGCCAGGCCCCTGCGCGCTGGCGACGGCCGTCGCCGCCAGCGACAGCCCGATGAAAAGGGCTACGATTCTGCTTCGCATAACACATCCCTCCTTGGTCCCAGTACTACGCAAGGCGCGGCCGTGTCGTTGCTATATTCCGGCTCGGCGCGCGTACGCGCCCCGCATCGGGAGCGGTCCGGCATCTCCGCCGGACCGAGGCGTTGCCCAATCGGCCCCCCGATGGCGGTGTCATCAACCAATGGGAGCGTTGTATGAACAAAGCCTCACATCCCGATGTCCAGCCGAGCGCCGTGGTCGTCATCGATATGGCGAACGATTTCGTCTTCGCGGGCGGCGTGATCGCGGACGCGGGAGGCACGGAGTACCAGAAACGGGCCCAGCAGATCGTTGCGCCGCTCGCGCGGTTGCTCGCCGCAGCGCGGCGGGCCGGCATTGCCGTGATTTACGCGACCGACGCGCACACGCCCGACGACAGCGAGCTGCGCAAGTGGCCGCCACATTCGATGGCCGGCACCTGGAACGCCGAGATCGTACCAGGGGTAGCGCCGCAGCCGGGCGACGTGGTCTTCGGGAAACAGACCTACAGTCCGTTCATGAAGCCGGAGTTCGCAGCGGAGCTCGAGCGGCGCGGTATCCGGCGGCTCTATGTCACCGGGTTGCACACCGATTGCTGCGCGCGGCACACCTCCGGCGATGCCTTTCAACGCGGCTACGATCTCGTGTGGGTCACGGATGCCCTGCAGGCGTTCACCGACGAAGCGCACCGCGCGGGGCTCGAGTACTTCAAAGCATGGTACGCGACCGATCCCGAGCGACAGCTGCGCACGGTGGACCAGCTGATCGCCGAATGGAGTAAGGTTCCCGAACCGGTAGCGGCGTAGCAGGACCATAAACAAAAAGGGCCGCGACGTGGTTGGTCGCGGGCCCTTTCGTCGCGGAACCGGCCGTCAGGGCAACGCCCAGCGGAGCGACGCGATCACGGAGGCGTAGCGCCACTGGCCGCTCGTGGCCGCCACGGTGGCGACCTGCGAATCCTCGCTCTCCAGCTCCAGTCGAAAATTGCAGCCGGCCGCGAGCGGCGCGTCGAGCAGGGCGTACAGCCGGAACTCCGAGGTCCAGGGCCCGAGGCGCGGGCGCTGTTGCGCGACGCGCTGCACGCCCGCCCCGGCATCGACCGCCAATACCAGCGACCCGGGCGTCTCGATCTCGAAATAGGTTCCCGCCTCCGCGACCTGCAGCTGCCACGGCGCGAAGTAGCCGGACACGCTCGGATGATCGTAGTGAATCTGGTGGACCTGCGCCGACAACTCGAGGGAAGGCGTGACGGCGAGTGCCATCATCCCGGTGAGCGTCGTCTTGTGGTTGACCTCCAGCGAGTCGCTCAGCGTCGCCGCTTTGCCGATGCCCCGCAGGGTGAACGGTCCCACCAACGGGACCGAGAGCAACCCGCTGTATTCGGCGCGTACCACGTGGTTCGCGACGAGCAACGGGCTCGCGTCGATCAGGCTGCGGTCGGCACGCAGGTCCAGTCCGAGCCGCGATGCCGGCGCATGCCAGCGGGCGCGGAACTGTCCGGTCGGGATCAGCGTCGCGCTCGAGCCGGCAACCCATCCGATCGGCTCGATGCGCGTGCCACCTCCGGTCGCATCGATCCTGAGCACCGCCAAAGGCTGCCACATAGTGCGGACGGCCAAGGCATCGAGGTCGGCGCCCGTGCCGCCGCCGCCCACATGGGTGCGACCCCCCTCGATGCCGAGCCGTGCCGGGCCCGCGGCGCCCAGCTCGAACGCCCCGCCCAGGCGCCAGATCGTATTGCCATCAGAGTCGCGACTGCCGCCGACGAGCGGGGTGAATGCCGGCGCGGCCGCTCCGCGAACGATGGCGAGCCGTTGGGCCACGTTCGGATCGGGCTTGATCGCCTGGGAGCGCTCCAGGGCATCCACCGCTTCTCCGGGGCGACCGGCACGCGCCAGCTCGCGCGACAGCTCCTGCCACGCTTCGGCATCCTTCGGGTGATTTGCCAGCCAACCGTCGTATGCCGCCACCGCCGCGTCGGTCCGGCGCGCCCGCGCGAGCACTCGCGCACGCCCGATGACGGCATCGCGCTCCGTCGGCTCGAGCCGCACTGCCTCGTCGGACCAGTGCAGCGCCTCGTCATTTCGCCCCAGACGGGACAGCATGTCCGCGACGGCGAGGTATCCCCAGAGATCGGTCGGCTCGAGCGCCACGTACTTCCTGAACAGCGGCAGCGCCCGGGCCGGATCGTGGCGCTGCAGGTCCGCCAGTCGATAAGTGGCGCGGGAGTTCTCCGGGTCGATCGCCAGCACGGCGGCATAGGCGCGCGTCGCGGCGGGGGCGTCCCCGGTCGCATAGGTCGAGTCAGCGCGGGCGAGAGAGACTGCCGCCCGGCCCTTCGCCTGAGGTACCGCTTTGGGAGGATGGGCGGCGTACGCGAACTCAGCCGCGAGGAGCAGCAGCAGCCAACGCCCGCGGCCGGCTCCGGCGGCGACACGGCGCGGCGCACGCTCGATCGGCATCGGTGGAGTGCCCTGGTCGAGCCGAGCGGCGAGACGCTCGCGCCGCCGGCGCCACAACGCCAGCAGCTCGACCGTGCAGATCACCAGCGTGAGCGTCGCGAAGGAGAGCGCGAATGTCGCCGTGCGCCACATGTTGTGGGACACGGTCGCCGCTGCCGCGCCCGGGATCGGCTGTCGTGCGGTGCTCACGAGAATGCCCAACAGCCACCCCGTGGTCCACATCCCGCCGAGAATCCCCGCCGCCAGGAGCTGCTGCAACGCGATCACGCTCCACCGCGCCGTCGCCGCGCGGCGGCGCAGCCGACGCAACGCCTCCCGCAGCGGCAGGGCCACGGTGCTCAACAGATAGAACAGCCCGCCGATTCCCGTCCCCGGGATCCCAGGTGTCATTGGTCAGTGTCCCTTTTCGTATACGGTCAGCGTGCGGCCGAGCACGAGCTCGGCGCCGGCCGCGCGCAGGAAGAAGAGGGCGTTCACGGTGCGCAACACGAAGAACGCCGGAATGCTCGCCAGCGCGCGGCCGATCTCACGCCGTCTGGCGGCGCCCGCGACGACTGGAACGAGCACGGCGGGGGCGTCGATCACGTAGCCGAGCAGCACCCACGGCGTGCGCAAGACGACGGCGAGGATCGGCAACAACACGAGGTACAGCGCCGCGGCGACCGTCGCGTCCCAGAAAGCCACGGCGACTGCGGAGCGCAAGTAAGGCACCGAGAGGAGCCCACGCCAGTGCAGCTTGACGTTCTGGATGAACCCGTGCGACCAGCGCCGCAGCTGCTGGCCCATCAGCCTGAAGGTTCGCGGCTCGATCGGGTAGCACACCGCTTCCGGGACGAATCGCACTTCGTTGCCGCCCTGGTACAGTCTCCAGGTGAGATCCATGTCCTCCGCCATCGTCCGGTTCGACCAGCCGCCGTGCACCCGCAGCAGCGCGGTGCGATACATGGAAAAACAGCCGGACGAAATCAGCGGCCGCCCGTAGCACTCCTGGACCTGTTTGTAATACGTGAACGCAAACAGGTACTCCACGTAGCGGCCCCGCTCCCACAGGCTCTTCACGCGTTGCGGGAGCACGAATCCGCACGCCGCGGCGACCCCCGGCTTGTCGAAGGCAGGGAGCAAACGCTCCAACGCGTCGGGCTCGAGCACCGTATCGGCATCGACCGCGACTGTGAGCGCTGTCCGGACGTGGCGCAGCGCGAACGTCTGCGCGCCGGCTTTCGAACCGGTGTTCTTCTTGGGACGGATCACCGTTACGCCGAGCGCGCGGGCCACGTTGCCGGTCCCGTCGCTCGAGCAGTCATCGACGACGATGATCTCTCTGGGCGGGACCGTCTGGACCTGGAGGCTCCGGATGGTGCTCGCGACGCTCTCCGCCTCGTTGAAGGCGGGGACGATCACGGTCACATCGGAGCCGGTTAGCGGCCGGTGCAGCGGACGTTCGATGTTCTGCGGCAATTCCAGGTCCCGTTCCAGGGTCGCGGGCGTACGTCGCCCATTCGGGTAAAGAGGGCGGCGGGACCTGCAGGTAACTCTCCGGCGAGACGGGAGTTACGGGCGGTTGCGGGCTGAAACGACTGGTAAGAAAGATGGCAGGGTGGCCAGCGGCGTCGTGGGGAGGATCACCGGGCGCGGGTGACGCGGAGGTTCGCGAAATAGAAGACACTCACCTTCGGCCGCTCCACGACGACGCGGTACCTCACGTCCCCGGCCGGGCGATCGCCCCAAGCTGCATGAGGATGCCGAGTTGATCGAAGTTGGCCCAATGCTCGACGATTCTCCCCTGGTTGATGCGGAGAAAATGGATCTCGGTCCATTGCAGCCGAGCGCCATTGGACGGGACACCCATGAAATCACCCTTGCTCGTCGCCTGCACGGTGTCGTGAAAAACGGCGAAGTCTCCCTCGGCCACGATGTCCTGGACGTGGACCCGGACGTCGGGGAACGCCTGCCGTGTCGCCAGCACGACCTGCCGGAATCCTTCCTTTGTGCCGGGGATCCCGGGAACCGGCATGTTGTGATTCACGTACGTGTCGGCGAAAATCTCGTCGAACGTCCGCATGTCCCCTTGGCTGAACACTTCGTCGGCCAAGCGGCGCGCGATCACCTTGTTGGCTTCCTGTTGTGACTGGCTCATCCGGTACTCCTGGCAGCGACCACTTCGAGACCCGAGCGGACGAACGGCAAGCGCGTAATGCGGCGTCCTGTCGCCTGGAAGATCGCGTTCGCCACCGCCGGCGCGACCGGCGGCAACGCGATCTCACCGTACCCCATCGGCTTTTCCCGGCTTGGTGTAATGTGGACCTCGACGTCCGGGGCCTCGGCGTTGCGCAGCAGGCGGTAGCCGTCGAAACTCGACTGCACCGTGCGGCCGCGGTCGATGGTGATCTCGCCGAACAGCGCCGCGGACAACCCGTCGAGCGCCCCGCCCTGCGTCTGCGCCTCGAGGGCAAGGGGGTTTACCGGCAACCCCACATCGAGCGCGGCGACGATGCGCTGCACCGCGAGCCGGTTGCCCTCCACGGAGACCTCCGCGACGATAGCGGCGTAGGAGCCGAAGGTATAGTGCACCGCCCAACCGCGGCCCCACCCGCGCGGCAGCGGCTCTCGCCAGTCCGCATTCTCGAGCGCGAGGCTCAGGACGTTCTGTTCACGGCGTGGATCGTAGGGCACGGGAGTGTCGTCGGTCACCGGAATGACCGGCCGATCGCCCAGACAATCGGCGCGCAACGCAAGAGGATCGACGTTGCCGCGGTGTGCGAGCTCGTCGAGCACGCTCTCGATCACGAAGGCGTTGAAGTTGTGCGCGGGCGCCCGCCAGGCACCCGTCGGCACCGTGGTCGCCAAATCGGCGTAGTCGAGACGGCAGTTCGGAATGCGCGTGGGCACGAGGTCCGGATCGTAGGTGTCCTTCGGATCGGCGCTCAGTGGCACGAACAACCCGTAGATTTCCGTCATCTCCGGGCCCGTGGTCGCCTGGCGGTACCGGTTGCGCGACATGGTGATTACCCGGTGGTGCCAGACGGTCAACCGACCGCGGGCGTCGAGACCCGCCCGCACATGATGAAAACCGGCGGGGCGGTAGTAGTCGTGGCGCGTATCGTCCTCGCGCGACCAGAGCACCTGCACCGGCGCCCCGACGAGCTTCGAGACGACCGCCGCCTCGGCGGCGTAATCGGACAGGAGGCGGCGACCGAATCCGCCACCCAGGCGCGTGATGTGAATCGTCACCGCTTCGACCGGCACCCCGACGGCCTCCGCGATGACCGCCGAGCCGCTCGTCGGCATCTGTAGCGGCCCCCAGATCTCACAGCGTCCGTCGTGGAAGTGCGCGGTGCAGTTCTGCGGCTCGAGCGTGGCATGCGCGAGGAGTGGCTGCTCGAACGTCAGATCCACCTTCGTCACCGCCGTCCCCCAGGCGCCCGCCACGTCACCCGCCGTACGAATTGTCTTCAGGTCGCCGGCATCCAGCTCACGGAACCGCTGCGACTGGTGGTCGCTGCTTTCCCCCGCTCCCGGCCCTTCATCCCACGTGACCGCGAGTGCCGCGCGTCCCTGCTCGGCCGCCCACGTCGAATCGGCGACGACGGCGACGCCCGGCCGCAGGTGCGTGGGGTTCTCGAGTCCGGTAAGCGTCACGACCTGCCGTACCCCCGGGATGCCGAGGGCCCGCGCCGGATCCACGCGCGCCGGCCGGCCACCGTGCACCGGAGACCGCTCGATCGCGGCGTGCAGCATCCCGGGGAGCCGCACGTCGATGCCGTAGAGCGGCACACCCCGCACGATCGATGGAACGTCGACGCCGCGCACCCTCGTCCCGATCAACCGGTATTGCGACGGATCCTTGAGCGGCGGCGGAGCCGCCGGCACGGGGAGCCGTGCCGCGTCACCGGCCAGGGACCCGTAGCTCGCCCGCCGGCTCGAAGCCCGATGCACGACGGACCCCTGCTCCGTCTCGCATGCGGTGGCGTCGACGCCCCAGCGTCGCGCCGCGGCGGTCACGAGGAGCGCGCGGGCGATGGCACCGGCTTCGTGCAGTCGCTTCCATTCGGACGGGGTGTTGTCGCTGCCACCCGAACCCTGCGAGCCGTACGCCGCGCGATCGAGATCCGCCTGCAGCACCCGCACGCTCGCCCACTCTACGTCCAGTTCCTCGGCGACGTACATGGGGAGTGAGGTCTTCACCCCCTGCCCCATATCGGGATTCTTGGCCCAGATCGTGACCTGGCCATCGGGATCGATCTGCACGAAGCCGTTGGGCTTGAACGCGCGAGGCGAGCCCTTGCCGGCGCAACCGCTGAGGTAGTAGGACACGATCAATCCGCCGGCCGCGCTGCCGGAGACTGCGAAGAAGGCGCGACGGCTGAGCTTCATCCCGCCATCTCCGCTGCGCGCCGCACGGCGCGGCGGATCCGGACATACGTGGCGCAACGGCACAGATTCCCCGACATCGCCGCCACGATTTCGGCGTCGCTCGGGTGGGGATTGCGCGCCAGCAACGCCGCCGCCGACATCAGCTGGCCCGCCTGGCAGTAGCCGCACTGCGGGACGTCTTCGTCGATCCAGGCTTGCTGTAACGGATGCAGCGTCCGGCCGGCGAGACCTTCAATGGTGGTGACGGAGTGAGCGGCAGCGCTCGCGATCGGCGTCTGGCAGGAGCGGACGGCGACTCCGTCGAGATGAACCGTGCAGGCGCCGCAGAATCCCTTGCCGCAGCCGAATTTTGTGCCGCGCATGTCCAGCGTGTCGCGCAGCACCCAGAGCAGCGGCGTATCGGGAGCGACGTCGACCGTACGCGAGCTGCCGTTGACGGACAGCGTGATCGAGGACATGCGCCATCAAGTAACGTCTATTATGGAAGGGAGCAACGGCAACGACGGTCACGTTCTTGCAAACACGTCCGTGCTCACGTACTTGAGCCCCGAATCCACCATCAACGTGACGACCGTCCGGCCGGGGCCGAGGCGCTCGGCGACACGAATCGCGGCGCTGACGTTCGCCCCGGACGACGTGCCCGTGAAGATCGCCTCCTCCCGCGCAAGCCGCCGCGCCATCTCTTTGGCGTCGGCCGTCGCAACGGCCTGGATCTCGTCCACGAGACTCGGCTCCCAGAGCGGCGGGGTGTAGCCGATCCCGACCCCCTCGATCTTGTGCGGTCCCGGCTGCCCACCGAGCAGCACCGAGGACTCGGCGGGCTCGACACAGACGATCCGGACGTCCGCCTTGTGCCGCTTCAAGACCGTCGCCGTTCCGCGGGAGGACGCCGCCGTTCCCACCGAGTGCACGAACGCGTCGACCGCCCCTCGGGTCTGGCTCCAGATCTCCTCACCGAGCGGGAAGTACCCGGCGATGCTGTCGGTGTTGTTGAGCTGGTCGGTCCAGTAGCTGTGCGGCTCCTGGCTCAGGCGGCGCGCGGTCTCGACCATGTCGAGGATCAGCTTTTTCGTCGTACGCCCGCCCTCGCTCGGGACGAGCGTCAGCTCGGCGCCGAGTGCCGCCATCTGGTCCAGCTTCTCCTTACTGAAGGCATCGGACGTCACGATGCGGATGCGATAACCCTTGGCAGCACAGACGAGGGCCAGCGACGCCCCGGTGCTGCCACCCGTGTACTCGACCACGGTGTCGCCGGGCCGCAGTCGCCCATCCGCCTCGGGACGGGTGATCATCGCCAGCGCCATACGATCCTTCATGCTGCCGGTCGGGTTCTCCCACTCGAGCTTCACGAGGACGTCGGCGCAGTGGGGCGGCACGACTTTGCGCAGTCGCACGAGCGACGTGTTCCCGATGGCGTCGAGGATATGCAGCGTCACTGGGCGACGATCACTCCAGTCATCGCGGAGCCGTGGACTCCGCAGTCGTAAGTGGACGTTCCAGGATCTTAGAACGTCACCGCGTAGGTGAAGGTAGTCGACGTAACGGTATCGCCGATGGCGACGGTGTCCACAGCGAGGCATGACTCGGTTGTGGGCGCCCCGGTAAGGTGTTCGCGAAAAGCAGAGCCCACTTCACTTAGGGCTCTGTAGGACGACGGCCATCAAGCGCCGGGCTGCGACCTGCGCGCCGTCATCGCGCACCTGAGCGGCGATGGATTGAGCTCGGACCGCCGCGTCGGGTTGGAGGGTTGACCGGAGAGCGCTCGTCAGGGAGTCGGTGGTGGGTGTGCCGGGCGCATGCGCGGTTCCGATGCCGAGGTGGCCGACGCGTCGGGCCCAGTAAGGCTGGTCATAGTGCTGCGGGATGACGACCTGGGGCGCGCCGGCTCGCGCCGCCGCGGTCGTCGTGCCCGCCCCGCCGTGGTGGACGATGGCTGCGACTCGCTCGAATAGCGCCTGCTGGTTGACCTCGCCGATGGCCAGACAATCCGGTTCGTCGTCCACCAGGGAAAGGTCGGCCCATCCACGAGACACGATCGCCCGGCGGCCGAGCGCCCGGGCCGATGTGACCATCACTCGGCTGAGATCTTCCGGCGCGCGGATGCTGCCGAACCCGAAGTAGATGGGCGGCGGGCCGGTGTCGAGAAACGCCTCCAGCTCCGCGGATAGCGGACGCTCATCCGGCAGGATCCAGGCCCCGGTCTGGAGCACGGCCTTGTCCGCGGGATCCGGCCAGGGACCTAACGTCGGGTCGGCGGCCAGCCAGGGCTGCTCGGTCAAGATGTAGCTGCGCACGTCACTGACCGGTGCCAAGCCGAGTGCTGCGCGATGGGAGTTGAGCAGAGAGCCCCACGTGTCGTTCCAGCGCCGTGCATCCTGGACCCAGAGGTCGCTGTAATCGGCCAATTCCGGTGCCGGCTTGTCTCCGAGTGCGGCCAGTACGGGTGGCGCGTGATGTGGCGATGGCAGCACCGCCGGGCTATAGGCGGCGAAGAAATACGGGATGCCCATCCGCTCTGCCACCGAGGGAGCGGCAACTTGCAGCGCCGTCGCTCCCACGATGACGTCACAGCCTTGGGCCGCCGCCGCGATCGTCTCGAACTGCGCGGTGACCGTGCCTTCGATCAGCCGTCGCCGCCGCTCGGCCGTGAGCGGGGCTGCCGAGGGACTCGCTTTCCCGGTCGAGCGCAGCTCCGGACCGATCGGCGTCACGGACATCCCCAGGTCTTCGATCCATTCCCGGAAATCGGGAGGCACGCACAGGCGGACCTCCTGACCGAGCGCCTTCAACTGCCACCCCAGCGCAACCAACGGCTGAACGTCGCCCCGCGACCCGATCGTGGATAGCAGCACGCGCATGCGAATCCCCCCTGGCCAGACGCCTCGGTCGAGCCGGTCGGTTGATCGTGATGTAGGCTGGATACGGGCAGACCAGCTCAGGGCCCGCAAGGTCACGGGGCCAAAACAACAGTGCAAGCTGTCTTGCGCACCGGCGTCGCTTCGGGCCCCGCGTCTATCTTGCCAAGTGCAGATGACTGAGAGAACGTGAAGCTATGCGCTGGAAGCGATCCACCGCATTCCGTGTCGGCGCACTGTCCCTCGAAGTCGCGCTCCTGGCCGGCCGTGTGGCGGCGCAGGACCTGACCGGCACGGTGTCGAGCGCCAGCCACCCGGTGTCCGGGGCGACCGTGCAAGTGTTGGAGCTCGAACGGCTCGACCGCACCGGTGCGGATGGGAGGTTCCGCTTTGCGAACGTTCCGCCGGGGACGTTCCGCATCGTCGCCACGGCGCTCGGGTACGCGGCGGCTACCGACACGGTGCACCTCACCGGCGCGGGGGCCAGCGTCACTCTCGAGCTGCGTCCGTCGCCGCTACCACTATCGCCCGTCGTCGTCACGGCCGCGCCCACCGCCCGTCCGGCGGACGAGGTCTACCAGCCGGTGGCGTCGAAGGGACGCATCGCCCTGGCTGACGGCGAGGGAATGACCTTCGCCGAGAAGATCAAGGACATTCCCGGCGTCGCGATACGCGGCAACGGCTCCGCGCCCGCACGTCCGATCCTGCGCGGCCTCGGCGACAACGAAGTACTGGTGCTCGAGAATGGGTTGCGGATAGGCGATATCGCCACCTACGATCCGGCGCACGCGACGCCCATTGACGCGCTCAGCATCGACCAGATCGACGTCGTACGCGGCCCCGCCACGGTCCTCTACGGTCCGAGCACCATCGGCGGACTGGTCAACGTGTTGACCAACCTCGTTCCTGCGGTTGCCGGTCGCGCCGTCTCTGGTACCGTGGCCGCCGAGGGCAACAGTGTCAACGACCAGATCGCGGGCTACGCCAACACGGTTTTCAGTACCGGAGAATCCGCGTTCCGCGTGTCGGCGGGCGGCGTGCACGCCAACGATATTCGAATCCCTTCGGGCTCGTACACCGACCCCGCGACCGGGGCGGTATTCAACCTCGACCGCCTGCCGCAGACCTTCGACCACAGTTACCAGGGCGGCCTCGGCGTGTCGCATCAGGGCACCTTCGGGACGATCGGCATCGGCGCGAACCACTACGAGATCAACTACGGCATTCCGGGCGTGCCGCCGAATCCCAATTGGATGACCGTGCCGCCCACGACGTCGCGTATCGCCCAGAAGCGGAACACGGTCGAGCTGCGCAGCCTGTTCAACGTCGACGGCTCGCTGGTGCAGCGGGTCAAAGTGGAAGCGAGCTACAACGACTACAACCATTCCGAGTTCCCCACAGCGCAGGATTCGACCGGCGTATCCGATCCGCAGGCGAACCATTTCCACAAGAAGGAACTCAACGCCGTGCTGCAGTTCGAGCAGCGGTCGCACCGCCGGTTGAGCGGGACGGTGGGTCTGTGGACCGATATCCAGAGTCTCACGATCGACGGGGACCAGCCGCTCGGCCCCAACTCGGTGACGGCCGGAGTGGCCGCGTACGCGTACGAGGAGTATCTCGCGGGGAGCAGCACGCGGCTGCAGGGGGGCCTGCGCTTCGACCACAACCGAATCCACACCAATCCGAATCCACAGTCGACGGACTCCGTGTTCCGGACGCTCAAGGACGCCCGCCTGTCGAAGGCGGTGACGGCGTCGGTCGGCGCGATCCAGCAGCTCGGGCATGGGCTTGCCGGCTCGTTCAACATCGCGCGCTCGTTCCGCGCGCCGACCGTCCAGGAGCTGTTCGCCAATGGTCTGGACGCGGCGAGCGGAACGTATTCCATCGGCACCGCCACGCTGGGGCCCGAGGACGGGATCGGCCTCGACGCGTCGCTCAAAGGACGTTTCGGCCGTGCCGCCTTCGAGGTCTCGCCGTTCCTCAACGTGATCGATCACTACATCTACGGCTTTCTGCGGGGTGACACGATTCAGGGCTTCCCCGTGCGGCAGTTCGGCGCGACGACGGCGCGCCTCGCGGGCTTCGAGGGCAGCCTCACCGTCGCGCCGTGGTCGCATTTCGTGATCCTGAGCACGGCAAGCTATGTCAACGCCCAGGATACGCGGCAGCATATCCCGCTGCCGTTCATTCCCCCGCTGCACGGCCTGCTACGGGCGACCTGGCAGGACCAGACCTACGGGGGCATGGCGGAGGTACGACTGGCGGCGCGCCAGACGCGCCTCGGGGACGGCGAGACGCCGACGCCGGGGTACGCGGTCTTCGACCTGGGCGCCAGCGTCCGGCTGCTGCATCAGGAAATGGTCTCGGTGATCGCGCTGCACTGCGAGAACGTCTTCGATCGGGTATACCGCGACGCGACCTCGGTGATCAAAGACTTCGTGCCGCAGCCCGGGCGGGCGCTGCGGCTCAACTATCAGCTGTTCTTCTAGCCGCGGGCGTGCGGCGCCCTCGACTTACGTTTTCACTCCGCGCATCGCACTGAGCAGAAGGGCGGCGCCGGCTACGATCAGCACGAGCGGTACCAGACTGAACTGGATGCTCAACAGCTCCCACACGCCGCCCAGGACGAAGAGCAGTCCCACAACGACCCAGAACCCCTCGACGGCGAGACCGAAGTTCTTGCGGGCGAGCTGCCCACCCAGCGCGATGACGCCGACACCGAGTAGACCCAAGCCCCACCCGATATTGGCGATGAGTGCGATCCCGACCCAGACGAAGAACAACCCCCATGCCGCCGCATCCAGCCTGTGGGCGACGATGTGGGTGTTCGACGTGGGTAAGTGCTCAACGTGCGTCATGGACGCCTCCCTGTTCACTGGAGTCCCACCTATCACATTGGGCGACACATACTCTAACGAGTGTGAAGATCGGATTAGGAGGCCGTCACGGTCACGTCGCCTCGCTCGCGCCGATCGCGCGGATGCGGGCTTCGAGCGCCAGGCGCTCCAACTGAGCAATGGGCAGCGAGACGAGTAGCTCGATTCGGTGGCTCAAGAGGTAGAACGCGTCACGGAAGGCCTTCCGCATCGTGTCGGCGTCGCCGACGACGGCCGCGGGATCGGGCATGCCCCAATGGGCAATGACCGGTTGACCTGGAAAAAATGGGCAGGCTTCCTTCGCCTTGTCGCACACCGTAATCACAAGATCCCAAGGCTCACGCTCCAGGTCGTCCAGGCCGCGTGGCGGATGCCCGGTCCACCCATTGCGAAAGGCCTGCATCGTTTCGACGGTGAGGGGATTTATGTGCGTCGCGGGCTGTGACCCCGCGCTTTCGGCACGAAAGCGCCCCTTTCCCTTGACGTTCAGAATCGCTTCCGCCATTTGACTGCGGGCCGAGTTGCCCGTGCACAGGAACAGCACGCGGAGTCTACTCTCTGGCGCTGTGGTCATGTGGCGATTCTCTACATGGGCTTCCGTGCGCGGATGAACGCACCCATGATTCGGCCGCCGACCTCTCGCGCCAGCGTATCAGCATCCAAGCCCACCCCAGAAAGAACTGCGCGGGCATCCTCGAACTCGTATATCCGGGTCGGCTCGACTTCGACGTCCACGAAACCCGCTTCCTCGAGCAGGCGACGGTACTCCTGCTCTTCCAGCGCGCCCGCGATGCACCCGACCCAGAGCTCCATGCTGCGCCGCACCGCTTCCGGCACCTCACCGCGGCAGACCACGTCCGAGACGGCGAACCGACCACCCGGCTTGAGCACTCGGAATGCCTCGCGCAGCACGCGACCCTTGTCAGCCGAGAGGTTGATGACGCAGTTGGAGATGATCACATCTACCGTGGCTGCCGGGAGCGGGATGCGCTCAATTTCGCCCTTGAGGAACTCGACGTTGGTCGCGCCGGCCTTCGCCTGATTCGCGCGCGCCAGAGCGAGCATCTCATCGGTCATGTCGAGCCCATAGGCCTTGCCCGTCGGACCGACGCGCTGCGCAGACAGGAGAACGTCTATTCCGCCACCTGAGCCCAGGTCCAGGACGGTCTCCCCTGCACGCAGCTCCGCCAGGGCGGTTGGATTCCCACAACCCAGTGAGGCCAGGACGGCCCCTTCGGGGAGCCCGGCCGTCTCGGTGGCGGCGTAGAGATCGTCACTGACGGGATCGCAGCCGCAGGCTCCACCGGGCCCGCAACTGCCGCGTTCACCGCCCAGCACCTTGAGAGCGGCTGCGGCGTATCTCTCCTTGACGGTCTCTTTGATCGACGAGTCGCTCATTGCATGGCCTCTGTCATCAAGAAATGTTGATGTATGGGAGTCAAAAAAAGATCACGCGCAGCACGCACGGGTGCAGCTCCCCGCGTGCTTCCCCGGCTTCACGGCTTCGGCGAACACGCTGATCCTGTCGAGCACCTCACGGTTCAGGCTGTAGTAGACCCACCGTCCCTCGCGCCGGTCCGTCACCAAGCCGGCGTCCTTGAGAATCCTGAGGTGGAAGGACAGCCGAGACTGGGCGGCATCGAGGGTGTCCTGCAGCTCGCACACACAGCGCTCGCCGTGGGACAGGAGCTCGACGATCTCCAGGCGCGTTCTGTCCGAGAGCGCATGAAACCATCGGACGGCAGTGGAGCGCTGAGGGATGGTGGCAGTCGTCACGAGGACAATTATATCAATATTTGTTGATACATCAAGGGGAAGACCTATCCCAGAGCTTCACATCTCCTGAGGGGTGGCCTCACGCCGCCTGCCCCCGGGTTGGACCGTCACGCAACTGGTCACAGAGAGCTGTGGGATTGCTCGGCGCGTGAGAGGAAAGGAAAGCGCCAAGTCGCTCATCGACTTGGCGCACAGGCCCGGCAGGAATCGAACCTGCAACCCCCGGTTTTGGAGACCGGTGCTCTACCAATTGAGCTACGGACCTAGAAGAGATCGTCGCGCTGAAAGTTACTGTATCTGCCGCGGCGGCGGGACCCTCCGCCAGGCCTCCCGTCACTCGAGCCGGAGTGCCTGCACCGGATCGACGCGCGTTGCCCGCCATGCCGGGACGAGACACGCCGCGACGGACGCCGTCAGCATCACCAGCAACGCCGATCCGAACACCATGGGATCCCGCGGGCTGACCCGGTAGAGCAAGTCGCCGAGGAGACGCGTCACGCCAACCGCCGCCGCCACCCCCACGATCACGCCCACCCCCGCCAAAATGAGGCCCCGGGTCATCACGAGCCGGACGAGACGCGAGGCACCGGCACCGAGCGCCATGCGGAGCCCCAGCTCGCGCGTGGCCTGCGAGACGACGTACGAGAGCACGCCATACAACCCAACTGCCGCGAGAAGGAGCGCGATCCCGGCGAACACCTCGAGCAGCGCGACCGCCGCGCGCTGTGGCGACATCGTCCGGTCGACCTGTGTGCGCATCGAGATCAGCTCACCCGCTGACAGCTCCGGATCGAGCGCATGGATCTCGCGGGTGAGCGCCGGTCCCAGTGATTCGGGACTCGCCGGCGTGCGCAGGTGCAGGACCACGAAGCCCGAGAAATGCTGGCGCAGCGGCACGTAGAAGAAAGGCTTCTGGGGCTCCTGGAGCGAGGCGTATCTCGCATCCCGGACCACCCCCACTACCTGCATCCAGCGACCCTTCACCTGCAGACGGCTGCCGACCGGGTTCGTGCCGCGCCAGTAACGGGCGGCCATCGTTTCGTTCACCACCGCGACGGGCGTCGAAGCGGTGTCGTCGTCCCGCATGAACTCCCGCCCGGAGACGACCGGAATCCCGATCGTCGCGAGAAAGCCGGGGCCGATCTCGTCGTATTCCGCGGTGGGCTGCTGGTCGGACGGTACCTCGTATCCGTCGACCGCGATCGGCGCCGATGAATACGGCTTGAGGCTGAACGGCGGAATCCGCGCGTACGCCGCTGACGCGATCGTGCCCTGGGAGCGCAGGCGGTCGAGCAGGGCGTCCTGGAATATGCGCCCGCGTGTCGTATCGTAACCCGCGGCCGTCAGATTGATCGAGGTGAGCAGCACGCCGTTCGTGGAGAATCCCGGGTCGGCGCGGCGAATGCCCTGCAGGCTCTTCAGCAACAGTCCAGCGCCCACCAGCAACACGAAGCTCAACGACACCTGCACGAGCACGAGCCCCGACCGGACCCATCCTTTGGCTCGTCCGCCGACCATCGATTCCGCTTTGATTTCGGCGGCGAGATCGATATTGCTCGTTTGCAGCGCCGGGACGAGCGCGAAGAGCAGCGTGGCGACGAGACACACCGCCCCGCACGCGACGACCACCCGCCAATCGACGCTGCCGGGAAAGTTGAACGTGATGCCGGCCCGGGTCGGGAAGAACAGGACGAGCGCGTGCCGGCACCAGTACGCCACCAGGAGACCTCCCAGTGTCGCCGCCGCGGACAACGCCAGGGCTTCGGCGAGCAGCTGGCGCACCAGCCGGCCGCGCCCGGCCCCGAGCGCCAACCGCACCATCATCTCGCGCCGGCGCGCGAACGCGCGCGCCAACAGCAGATTGCCCACGTTCGCACACGCGATGAGCAGGACGAACACCGCCACCACGAGAGCGGTGCGCAGGGCCGGGAAGAGCAAGCTCGCTCCGTTGAACGGGTTCTTCCACAACGGGACGAGCATGACACCGCGACCCCGGTCGGCGGCGGGGTACTGACGCTCCAGTTGTCCGGTGAGCGCGGAGAGCTCCGCCTGCGCCTGGTCGCGGGTCACGCCGGGCTTGAGGCGGACCATCGGCTCGATCCACCGGGCGGCACGATCGTCCTGCTTGTAGCCCGTCGGGTCGAACACTTCGTCCTGAGACGCCGGCACCCAGAACTCGAACACGTAGCCGACGAACGTCCCCGCGAACCCCTCCGGCGTCACCCCGATGATGGTGTGCGGTGCGCCGTTCATGACCAGAGCCTTGCCGAGGACGTTGCGATCGCCGTTGAAGCGCTCCTGCCAGAGCCGATAGCCGATCACCACGACCGGGTGCGCGTTACGCCCGATGTCCTCACCGGGCTCGAATCCGCGCCCGAGCAGCGGACGAACGCCGATCGCATCGAAATAGTTGGCGGAGACGATCCCGCCGGGAATGAGCGCGGCCCGCTCGCCGACACTGAGTGTCGTGGACGTGATGTTGTTGGCGATGAACGACTGGACGAGGGTGCTCCCCCGTTGCAGATCCACAAAATCGGGCCACGACAGCGCCGTGTGGCCGGGGGTCCCACGCTCCGTGCCGGCGAGCGCGAAGAGCCGGTCCTGCTCCGCGACCAGCGGATACGGTCGCAACAGGATCCCCTCGATCCAGCTGTAGACCGCCGCGTTCGCGCCGATCGCGAGGATGAGACACAGCAGCGCCAGGAGCGAAAAGCCGGGGCTGCGCCGCAACATCCGCAAACCGAAACGGAAGTCCTGCGCGAAGCTGGTCGCCTGGTCGGCGAGGGCGAGACGGCGCCGGCGCCGTCGGTCGATGGCCAGACAGGCATCGCGAACGGGCGCCACGGCGCCGAATCGCCGCTCCGCCTCGGCGCGCGCGGCCGCCGGAGACAACCCCTCCCCCACGAGCCGCTCGACGGTCAGGTCGAGGTGGTGGCGCAGCTCGTCGTCCACCTCGGCCCGCCAGTTCGGCCAGATGGGACGCAGGTAGCGCCGCCAGCCCGCAGCGCTCATCACGGTTTCCGGTTACGCCGGTTGCGCATTCGCGCGCAACACCTTGGTCACAGCCTCCACGAACCGTCCCCACGTCGCCGCCTCGGCACGCAGCTGTTGCCGGCCGCGATTGGTGAGACTGTAGACCTTTGCACGCCGGTTGTGCTCCGAAAGCCGCCACTCCGACTCGATCCAGCCGCGCTCCTCGAGCCGATGGAGGGCCGGATAGAGCGAGCCCTCCCCCACCAACAGTACCTCCCCGGTGAGCTGCTGGATCCAGCGTGCGACGGCGTACCCGTGGGCGGGCCCCCAGGAGAGGGTCTTCAGGATGAGCAGATCGAGCGTTCCCTGCAGCAGGTCGAGCGGCGCGGGCGACATGGTGCTCCCATAGAATGTCTATGTATAGCCTACGGGCCGATACATCGAATGTCAATGGGAAGGTTTTGGTGCTACTCTCTTGGTGCTCGCCGCAGGTGGCGGTTCCCGTACCCATCCATCACGGAGCTGCAATGACGCTGCTGCTGATCATGCGATTCCTCCACGTCGTCACGGCGGTCTTCTGGGCCGGCGCGATGATGTTCGTGGCGATCTTCCTCTTCCCTGCGATCCGGGACGCGGGTCCTGAGGGCGCGAAGGTCGGCGCCGCGCTCGCCAAGCGCGGCTTCATGACGATCATGCCGATCGTGGCCCTCGTGACGATCCTGTCCGGGCTGTGGCTCTACTGGCACTTGTCGGTCGGGTTCCAGCCGGAGTTCATGCGATCCGCGCCGGGAATGGCCTTCGGGATCGGCGCCACATGTGCCATTATCGCGTTTCTGATCGGCGTCCTGGTCGTGCGACCGGCGATGATTCGCGCCATGGCGCTGGCCCAGAGTGCCGCCCAGGCGAGCCCGGCGGAGCGCGACGCGCAGTTGGCGACCGCGCAGGCCCTGCGGATGCGGTCCGCAAAGGCCGGGCAGTGGGTCGCACTGCTCCTGGGCCTCGCCGCAGCGGCGATGGGCGTGGCGCGTTACGTCTGAGTCACGCGCACGCGCACGGGGGTGCCCCAGGGATCGCGGGCCACGCCGCCATCGGCTCCACGCTCCACCGCTATCCCGGCGTTGGTGAGGCTCGCGATGGCGGCTGCGGCATCTCCCGTCGTGGGCACCAGCACCTCCCATTCGAGAAGGCGCGCATCCGCGTCCGTCGCTCGTGGCGCGCCGGCCGCCCAGGTGTTGGTGCCGAGGTGATGGTGGTAGCCCCCTGCCGAGAGAAAGAGCGCGCCCGGGTAGCTCCAGCCGATCTTGTCGAGCCCCAGTCCTTCGTGATAGAAGGCTGCCGCCTCGTCGAGATCCGACACGAAGAGATGCACGTGTCCGATCACCGTCCCCGCCGGCATCCCGCTCCACCGCTCCTCCCCACCCGCACGCAGTAGATCGTCCACATCCAGCGGATCAGTCGCCATGGCGAGCTCCTGGCCGTTTCGCCGCCAGCTGTCGCGCGCACGGTCGGCGTAGACCTCGATTCCGAGGCCGTCGGGATCCGAGAGATACAAGGCCTCGCTCACGAGGTGATCCGACATCCCGGGGTGATGCCCCTGATCGAAGAGATGGCGCAAGAAACGCCCGAGGTGAGCGCGATGCGGCAGCAGGATCGCGTAGTGGTAGAGCCCGAGCCGCCCGCGTCGCGGGACAGGTGCGGCCCCGGGGCGCTCCCGCAGCTCGATCAGCGGCTGGTCGCCGGTCTGCGCGCCCAGCGTCGCTCGACCCGCCGCGCGCTCCAGGACGCGAAACCCGAGCACGCGCTCGTAGTACGCGAGAGAGCGGGCCAGATCCGCGACCTGCAATGTGACACGTCCGATGCGGGTCGCATCGGGAAGCCGGTACCCCTTCGGGGCGATGCCGTACGGTCGATTCATGCCACCCTCAAATCTGGACTCGGCGCAACAGCTGCGCGTTGATTGCCACGATCACGGTACTGGCGGACATCAGCAGCGCGCCGACCGCTGGCGTGAGAACGATCCCCCAGTGCGCGAACAGCCCGGCCGCCGCCGGGATAGCCACGATATTGTAGCCCGCCGCCCACCAGAGATTCTGGATCATCTTGCGATAGCTCGCGCGGGACAGCGCGATGATGCGCGAGACGTCGCGCGGATCGTTGCGCACCAGCACGATGTCGCCCGCCTCGACCGCCACGTCGGTCCCGGCGCCGATGGCCACCCCCACGTCCGCCGTCGCGAGCGCCGGCGCGTCGTTCACACCGTCCCCGACCATCGCGACTTTATGCCCTCGAGCCTGGATCTGCTGCACGGTCGCCGCTTTCTGCTCTGGCAGCACCTGAGCGAAAACGATGTCGATGCCGGTCTCCCTGGCGACGCGGTCCGCCACCGGGTGCGCATCGCCCGTGAGTAACGCCACCTCGATGCCGGATTGATGCAGTCGTCGGACCGCCTCGGCGGATTCCGGACGCACCGCGTCGGCCACGGCAAACGCGGCCAGGGCGGTCTTCCCCTCGATCAGGTAGACGACCGCCTGTCCCTGTCGCCCCGCCCCATCCGCCAGCTGACGCAATTCGGCGCCGGCGACGGCCTGCTGCTGCGCCAGGAGACCGGGCCCGCCGACCGCCAGACGGCGCCCCTCGACATCGCCCGCGACGCCGCGACCGGGGAGGTACTCGAATCGGGAGGAGGGGGGAACCGTCACCTTCCGGTCCGTGGCACTCGCCTGCAGGGCGCGCGCGACGGAATGCTCCGAGTCCCGCTCGAGGGCCGCCGCGAGCGCCAAGGCGCGCTCCGCGACGAGCCCCGGTGCGGTCGCGATATCCACCACCCGCTGCTCGCCCAAGGTCAAGGTGCCGGTCTTGTCGAAGACGACCGCCGTCACGAGCCGCGCGGCTTCGAGACCGCGGCGGTCGCGCACCAGCAGCCCGCCGCGCGCCCCCAAGGTCGTCGAAATGGCGATGACGAGCGGAATGGCGAGCCCGAGGGCGTGCGGGCAGGCGATGACGAGTACGGTCACGAGCCGCTCGACCGCGAACGCCGGGTCCCTCGGCCGGGCCGACAACCATGCGGCCAGCGTCAGGGCTCCGGCCACGATGGCGACCAGAGTAAGAAGGAACGCCGCCCGGTCCGCGAGCGCCTGCGCCCGGGACCGCGACGTTTGCGCCTGCTCGACGAGTCGCATGATCCCGGCGAGCGCCGTCTGCGCGCCCGTGCCGGTGACCTCGACGTGGAGCGCACCGGAGCCGTTCACGGTGCCGGCGATGACCCGGTCGCCGTCCCGCTTGGCGACGGGGAGTGATTCACCCGTGATCATCGACTCGTTGACGCTGCTCTCACCACGACGCACGACGCCGTCGGCGGGGACGCGCGCCCCGGGGCGCACCAGAACGGTGTCCCCGGCACGCAGCTCGGAGAGTGGGACCTCCTCGGTCCGGTCGCCCGTGACGCGCGCCGCCATGTCGGGGAGCAGCTTGGCGAGCTCCCGGAGCGCGCCGCTCGCCTGCGAGATCGAGCGCATCTCGATCCAGTGACCGAGCAACATGACCGTCACCAGCGTAGCGAGCTCCTCCCAGAGCGGCATCCCCCGGTAACCGAGGGTGACCGCGAGACTGAAGAGGAACGCGACGGAGATGGCGAGACCGATGAGCGTCATCATACCCGGGAGGCGATCCCGGATCTCCTGGACGGCGCCCCGCAGGAAGGGGAGCCCGCCGTAGACGAACACGGCCGTGCCGAAGACCGGTGGAATCCAGTTGGACCCGGGAAACGCGGGCGCGTGGTACCCGAGCGCCACCTGCAGCATGTGGCCCCAGACGAGCGTCGGCAGTGTGAGCAGCAGTGCGACCGCGAATCGGTCGCGGAACACCGCGACCGAATGCCCGGCGTGCCTGTCGTGTGCCGCCGCGCCCCGGTGCCGGGCGTGCGCATCCCCTGAACCGTGGTCGGAATGGAGATGATGATGCGCTTCGCTCATGATCGCCGTCGCACTCGTAGGACTGAACCGATGCTGCCCGGAGCGGGTTCCGCGAGGGAGGGTGTTGCGATCGATGCGGAGGGTGGCTGACGGGAATTGAACCCGCAACCTCCGGAGCCACAGTCCGGCGCTCTAACCAATTGAGCTACAGCCACCATGCGACTGGACGCACAGACGCGTAGACGCACTGCGTCGAGCGCTGACGAATCTAGCCGGTGGGCCGGGGCCGGGACAGCCCTTATGTTATACCGTCCATCACCCAGAGACCCTATGCGCCGTCTCGCCGTCATCTCGGTGATCCTCGCTGCCGCCTGCTCGCACGCTCCTCCCGCGGACTTCGCGCCCGACCCCGGTCTCGTGAGCCATATCCGCTCGATCGAGCTCGATGCGCCGCCGCACGCCTGCCCTGGGCAGGGGTTCGCGGTGCAGTACGTGGCCGTGCTGGACGACGGGTCACGCCTGCCGTTCGAGACACGCTACGACAAGAAGCACCCTCCGCGGCTGCACGTCGTCTTCCTCGACCTCACGAGCGACGAGGCGACGCCCTATGCCGGCGGCTGGTCCCCCGATCGCGATCCGGTGGTGAGTGCGCGCACGGGATTCCGGCTGCGCGCCGCACTGCACGCCAACCCCTCGATCACGGGCTCGGCGACTGTCCCGCCGAGCTACGAGTGCGTGCGCCATGACTACGTGTTCTCGGGGGAAGACGGCGGTGTCGGCGAGGCCGGCGGGGACGGACCGCCGGTGACGGTGCGAGTGGCGATCGGACATTCGCCTTACTACAACCGCCTGCTGATCGCCGGGGTCGAAGTCGCCAACGCGCCCCCGTTCTACATCATCGCTGACGCGACGGCGATTCAGCCGGCGTTCTGGCTCACGATCGCCAGCAAGGGCGGCAATGGCGGGCGCGGGGCGAAGGGCAGAAACGGCTCTGCGGGCACTGCGGGAGCGGCCGCCTGCCCGGGCGGCGCCGGGGGCCCGGGAGGTGCGGGTGGGGCTGGCGGCACCGGGGGGAACGGCGGGCGCGGTGGCAGCGTCACGATCATCGCGGCGGCGGAGGAGCCGTTCCTCGCCGGCGTGGTGCAACCCCGGACTCCCGGAGGAGACGGTGGCCAGGGCGGCGCGGGAGGCAAGGGTGGCGGTGGCGGGGCCGGCGGCGCGGGGAACCGGGACCGCAACGGCAACGCCTGTCAGGCAGGGGCGAAGGGTCCCGACGGCGCCGACGGCCGTGATGGCCACGCCGGCGACCCGGGCGACCACGGAGCGGACGCGCGCATCCTGACGGTGCCCGGGCGGGACGTGTTCGGGCCGAATGTGCCGAGCGCGATCGCGGCTCTGCTAAGACGCTGAAACGCCGTCAGTTGTCGGTTATGCGCATGCTGATCTGAAGATACTTGACATATCAACTATTGACCTATTACGATACGACCCATGTCGCCGCACAGACGGCCCCGAAATAAGGCCGTGGTGATCGCCATCCTGCAGAGCGCCGATCGGCTGCGGCGCCGAGCGACGGACATGCTCGCGCCATACGACATCACGCTGCAGCAGTTCAACGTGCTCCGCATCTTGCGCGGTGCCCGCCCCGATGGGCTCTGCACGCTGACGATCGCGGAGCGGATGATCGAGCAGGCGCCGGGCATCACCCGCCTGATCGACCGCCTCGAGACGAAGGGCCTGGTGCGCCGGGTGCGCTCGGCGGAGGACCGCCGCCAGGTGTGGTGTCGCATCACCCCCCCCGGCGAACGACTGCTCGCCCGGCTCGACGCCGCGGTCGAGGCGTACGATCTGGCCGCCGTCCGGGGGCTCTCCCCCGCCGATCAGGATCGCCTGACGGCTCTGCTCGACCTGGTGCACGAGGAACCGAAATGACGCAGCGGCTGTTGTGAGGGCAGATAGTTGATTGATTAATCAATAACATGTCAATGTTATCTGGAGGGCGCACATGTTGACGACCGTGTTACAGACCCATGCGGACTGGGCGAGCCTCGTGCTGCGGCTCGTGCTGGCGCTCGTGATCTTCCCGCACGGCGCCCAGAAAGTGCTCGGCTGGTTCGGCGGGTACGGCTACAACGGCACGATGCAGTACTTCACCAGCCAGGCCGGGCTCCCCACCCCGGTCGCGTTCACGGTGCTGATGGCGGAATTCGTCGGGCCGATCGCTCTCGTCGCCGGCTTCGGCACACGGCTCGCCGCGGTGCTCATCGCCGCCGTCATGATCGGCGCGATCTTCAAGGTGCACCGCGGCGTCGGGTTCTTCATGAACTGGACGGGCCAGCGTCAGGCCGGCCAGGAAGGCTATGAATTCCACCTGCTGGCGCTGGCGATCTGTGCGGCGCTGCTGGTGACGGGCGGGGGAGCGTTTTCTGTGGACGGGCTCCTGGCTCGGTAAGAGGCGTCATGGATCATGGGTCATCGGTAGATGCACTCACGCGCTACCGATGACCCATGACTCACTACGCCTCTTGAAGTAGAGGTACACCGGCAGTCCCAGCGCAATCAGTCCCGCCGCGACGCCCGAGTCGATCGGATCCTCGATGATCGTGTTGGCCACCAGCCAGAGGGAAAACCCGATAAAGAGGATCGGCGTGACGGGGTAGCCCCATGTGCGGTAGGGCCGCGGCAGGTCGGCGCGGATCCGGCGCAGCCGGATCAGGGCGCCGCACATCAAGGCATAGAAGACGAACTCCGCGAATACCACGTAGGTGTAGAGCCACGTGTATTTCCCCGTGATCGTCAGCACGATCGAAATCACAGCCTGGGCGATGAGCGAGTTCGCCGGCGTGAGCCAGCGTGGGTGCACGTCGCCGATGAACCGGAAGAGCAGCCGGTCGCGAGCCATGGCGTAGGGTATGCGCGCCGCCGTGAGCACAATGCCGTTGTTGGCGCCGAGCGTCGAGACGAGAATCGCGGCGGCGACGAGCCCGGCACCGAGCGCGCCGAGCGTCACCGCGGCGGCATCACTCGCCACGAGCTGCGAGGCCGCGACCTTGTGGGGTCCGAGCACGTACGTGAACGACACGGTGACGAGCACGTAGAGCGCCATGCAGATCAGCGCCGAGTAGATGATCGCCCGTGGCAGGTTCCGCTCCGGCCGGACGACCTCCCCTCCCACGTACGTCGTCTCGATCCAGCCGTCATAGGCCCACAACACCGCCAGCATGGCGACCCCGAACGCGCCGATAGTACTGCCGCCTCCCGGCCAGAACGGCTGGAAATTGCCGCTCGATCCGCCCGGCAGAACGAATCCGATCACGATCAGACCGGCCACGGTGGCGATCTTGATGAGCGTGAGGACGTTCTGCGTGATCGCCCCGGCCTTGACGCCCAGCACGTTGAGCCAGGTGAGCACGAGGATCGACACGATCGCGACCACCTTGATGCCGGCGTCCGACAATGGGGTGAAGTGCCCCACGTATCCCGCGAAGCCGACGGCGATCGCGGCGATCGACGCGGGGTTGATCACCACCCCGTTGGCCCACCCGTACAGCCATCCCCAGACGGGGCTGTACGCCTCACGCAGGTAGACATACGCGCCGCCCGCCTCGGGCATCGCCGCCGCCAGCTCGGCGATCGACAACGCCCCGACGAGCGAGACGATGCCGCCCACGATCCAGACCAGCACCGTGAGGGACGTCGCCTCGAGCCGCAGGGCGATTTCCGCCGGCACGATGAAGATCGCCGAGGCGATGATCGTGCCCACGTTGATCATCGTCGCGTCGAGCAGGGTGAGCTGCCGCTTCAGCTCGGTCACACCGTGGGATGCGCCAGCCATGCGCGATATGCCTGCTTCAGGAGTTGTTGGAAGTGGTAGACGCCCTCCTCGAAGCGCACCGAGAAGCGGCCCCGATCGTAGGCGCGGCTCGAGAGCCCGCGCTGCACGCGCTCGCAGATCTCGGCATCTTCCTGCTGCACCTGGTCGGAGAACGTGACGTCGGCTTCGATGCGCTCCCGCGCGCCAGGACCATCCGGGTCGTCGTAGTAGTAGCGAAACAGCACGTGACAGCGGCCGGGACCTTTCGGTTCGACGACGTTCAGCTGCAGCCTGCCGGGCACCACGTTGAGCATCAGGTTCGGAAAGACGAAGTAGTAGAGCCCCTCACCGCCCCCGGCTGTGTAGACGTTGCGCGCTCCGGTGAGCGGCCCGACCTGCACGCTGTAATGCTCGTGGACTTCGGTGACGTAGTTCTGAAAGTCGTAGAGGGTGTGCAGGTCGGGATGGACGTAGGGAACGTGATATCCCTCGAGGAAGTTGTCGACGTACACCTTCCAGTTGCAGGCGACCTCGTAGTCGACCTGGCGCACGAAGCGCAGCCGCCCGAGCAGCGTCGGCGCCACGCGCTCCCGGATTCCGGCGAAGATGCTCTCGATCGGCAGTGGGGCGGCTCCGAGGTGGACGAACGCCAGCCCCTCCCACACCACGAGCGGCAGCCGCGTGAGCCCGTAATCCTCCTTGTCGAACAGCTCGACCCGGTTGAAGTGGGGGACGCCGCGCAACATCCCATCCAGACGGTACGTCCAGCCGTGATACTTGCAGATCAACATGTCGCAGTTTTCGTCTTTCAACGCCAACGGCCCGCCGCGATGACGGCAGACGTTGAAGAACGCGTGCAGTGCGCCCGCCTTGTCGCGCACGACGATCACCGGCTCGCCGGCGACATCGGTGACCACGACGTCGCCGGGCCGGGCCAGCCGGCTCAGATCACCGACGTACTGCCAGGTGCGGCCGAACACCGCCTGGCGGTCCAGCTCGTGGAACGCGGGGTCGATATACCACCCCGACGGGATCGTCTCCGCCCGCTCGACGGGAACGGAGGCGAGATCGGCTGGATTGATGTCGGGAAGGGGGTCTGGCACTGCTGCGAAGCTACGGAGCAATTGGAGGGCGCGCCATCGAGCAATGCGTCAGCGGTCATCGGTTATCGGTTCACGCACCGCACGACCGATAACCGACTACAGAATACCGTCTACGTAGAGATCCACCCTCCACCCTTTCGGTGCGGCCAGCGCCCGCGCCAGATCGACACGCAGGATCCCGTCCAGAAACGACGCGCCGAGACCTGCCGAATACCGGGGACGCCCCACCGCAAACGCCCTTCCCTCTCCCGCCCACCCGGCGTCGCTGAACAGCGCGAGCCGCACGCCGGGGGACGAGTTGGCGACCTCGACGCGACCGCGCCAGAAGTCGGGACCGTTCATGACGCCGCCGCCGTACCCGCGGAGCGTCGCCGGGCCGCCGAGGAACCAGTGGCCCTGCACCGGCGCGTCCCCGCCCGTCATCCCACCGCCCACCTCGAGGGCGCCGAGCAGGTCGCCGGGCAGCGGGACGGTGAGTCGTGTCGTGAGGCTGGTACGGGCGTAGTCGAACGTCCCCAGTGCAGCGTCCATCGTCCACTCGGCGCCGACCGTGATCCCGCGAGTCGAGACGCCCCGCGCACCCCGTACCGTGAGGGCGGCACCGAATTCCCGCGCCGTATCAGCGGTGATATTGCCGTCAAACACATGAGTCGAATGGAACAGATGCGGCAGCGAGACGTCGGTTTCTTTCACGGCAGGGCGCTGCCACTCGGCATAGAATCGCAGCAGATAGCTCTGGGAAGCGGTAGCGGCCGGGCTCAACACGATCTCGCCGCCCCAGCTCCGGTAGTAGAGTCCGTCGTCGCGCCCCAACACGAGTGAGCCGAGGGAGTTACCGATCCCGAATGGCTTGGCCTCCGGGTTCGCGGCGGCGAGACGGCGGTACCCGGACACCCGCAGCGACACATTGGGCGATTCGTGCCCGAGCCCCAGTTCGACGTTGGGCCAGACGTCACCCCACCCGATGCGCGCCTGCAGGTCGGAAGTGAGGCGTCCGAGATCGAAGTCGAGCCGCGCGCCGACCGAGAGTGCCTCGACGCGGTTGTAGCGAATCAACCCGGCGCCCCCGGGTCCGAGGCGCAATGTCGGCGCGGGCGCATGCCACGGCGTCGCGGGGATGAGGCCGATCGCGTGCCCAAGGTCCTGTGCCTCGCTGGACGACATGAAGGGTCCCTGATCATCGAACGAGCTCGGCAGATCGGCGCTGGTGAGGAGGCTCAGCGTATCGTCGGGGACGATCACGACCGCCGTGCGGCAGCGCCGCCGCGTGCAGCGGCACGAAGCCCGACCACGGCAGGCGGCAATCGCCGACGAATCGGGCGTCGTCGTGTCCTCCACGACCGTGTCACCGGGCGCCGGTGGCGGTCCCGCCTGCACGTCGTAATCGGCGAACGCCCGCTCGTAGCGTAACGGTGCCGAGAGCCAGGTGCCCGCAGTGGCCACGGCGTCCATGGCCATGAGGTGCGGTAGCCACCATTTCCCGTCGAGCAGGGCGAATTCGACGGTGATGTAGCGAACCTCGCCCTTGATCGGCTTCAGGAAGCCGGGGATGTCCTTGGCGTCGTTCTTGTCGCTGGGGTCATCGAGATCCCGCTCCAGGTCCCAGGCTCGCGCCGGCCGGAATACGGCGCGCACCAGCGCTACATTGTCCGCCTCCAACCAGAACGACCCCGCCAGCAGGTGAAAGTCGTCCCGCCGCGGGATGATACGAAGCTCGAGGACACGGATCGTGCGCCCGCCCGGCAGTGTGAGGACCGTCGTGTCGCCGGACTGGAACCGGTAGCGCGACTCGCTCCCGGGAACGATCGGGTCGTAGACGAATTCCGAGTCGCCGATACCCACCATCAGGCGCTCCGCTCCCGGTTTGCCGATCTCGAACCCGAGGTCGGGGGCATCGGCGTCGAGGTCTTCGGGGAGCCGTGTTCCCGAGTACACCACCGGGATTGCCTCGCGGGCGCCGAGCATCGTGACGGTGTCGGGACCGGTCTTGTGCCAGGCGACGCGGGCGGCGAGCTCGCGCTGGTAGAAGGTGCGATCGCGCCGCAGCGCACGCAGACCGAGGGAGATCCGCTCAGTCACCCGGACGTGGTAGTCCGTGATGCGTTGCTCGGCGCTGACGCGTCGTTCGCGCGCGCGGCGCACGAGGTCCCTGGCGCCTGCGTCGAGGTAGGCGGACGAGTCCTGAGACGCTGCCGACTGCAGCGCGAGAAGCAGGACAACCGGGAGCATGCGCCCAACATACGCCTTGCGGCAATGGAAGTTTCGGGAGCCGAGTAGATTGTCCCGCCATGGCGACACTTCCCGCACCCGGCGCGCGCCTGCGCCGGACATGGGCCCGCTTGTCACCCCTGCCCGGGGGCAAGTGGCTCTTCAGCCGCCTGCTCGGCCGCCTCGCCCCCTACAGCGGCTCGATTGGGGCGCTCGTGACGACGCTCGAGCCGGGGTACGCTCGCCTCGAGCTGCCCGACCGGCGTCGCGTGCGCAACCATCTCGACTCGGTGCACGCGGTGGCCCTCATGAACGTCGCGGAGCTGGCGAGCGGGCTCGCGATGCTGTCGGGTCTCCCCGCGGACGTGCGCGGCATCGTGCTCGGGTTGTCGATCACGTTCCTCAAGAAGGCGCGCGGCCGGCTTGTCGCGGAGTGCCGCTGCACGATCCCGGAGGTCCGTGGGGACTTCGAGTACGAAGCCACGGCCACGATCCGGGACGGCCAGGGCGACGTCGTCGCGCAAGCGGTCGCGCGCTGGCGGCTGGGACCGGTCGCGCGCCCATGACGCTGCTCGACACGCCGCTCACGCGGGCGCTGGGGATCGAGGTCCCGCTGATCTGCGGGGCGATGTTCCCCTGCTCCAATCCCGAGCTCGTCGCCGCGGTGTCCGAGGCGGGCGGCATCGGCGTGGTCCAACCGCTCTCCCTGACCTATGTGCACGGCTACGATTTCCGGGAGGGGCTCGCGCTAATCCGCGGGCTCACCACCAGGCCGATCGGGATGAACGTGCTGATCGAGCAGAGCTCGCGGGCGTACATGGACCGGATGCGGCACTTCGTCGACCTCGCGCTCGAGGGTGGGGTGCGCTTCTTCGTGACCTCGCTCGGGAATCCGCGGTGTCGCCAGTGCGATTCCCGACCATGGCGACCCCGGTCTCGTGGCGCATCGGCGAAAAGTTGACCTCAATCGTGCGTGTCGCTGGATCGTACGTCATGGCCACGATCAGCGGGCGCAGCCGCGCAAGGTTGGTGTTAACGTCGCGCGCTGTCAGGCGCCGATCCTGGGCTGCGGCGATCACGGCTCGCGTGTCGGCCAGGATCGTGGCGGCTCGCGCCCTCACGGCCGCCGCGTCCGCCTTGGTCGGCCCGTTGAGCTGCGCCAGATCCCCTTTCAGTGTCCGGCGTCGCGCAGTCAGCTCCGGATCGTCCTCCTGTTCGATCGCCCGGGACAGACGCGCGATCCGCTGCTCCAGGTCGCGCCGCTTGGCCTGCAGAGCGGCGTCGCCTTCGCATCCGAGCTGCACTGCCACCCACGCGTCGACGCGGCGATGGAGCCGGCCGCTCGCGTCGTCGTCCGCCAAAAAGTCCGCGATCACGCGAAATGCGGCGCCTTCGAGCGCCGCCTGATTGACCCGAGAGCCCGAACAGACCTTGCACTTGTAGCCGGCGTCGCGCATCCGCTCTTCCGGCGTGGCATGCGCTCGCACGCCACCGCCCCCATACAGGGGCTTGCCACACTGGGCGCACGGGATCATCCCGCTGAGGACGTACGGCAGCGCCTCGTTTCGAGGGGCGCGGGGGCCGTGACCCTTCGTCGTGAACCGGGCCTGCACGGCATCCCACGTGGCACGATCTATCAGGGGCGTGTGTGCG
>JAWOLH010000047.1:0-174818 GCA_033853695.1 Gemmatimonadales bacterium
GGTGCGGCGGTGACGGTCATCTGGACCATCGTGCTGGCGATCGGTCGTGTGAAGCGGATGGCAGGGACACACGGTCCCGACCAGCTGACGCCCGAGGAGGTCGATGCGATCCGCGCCTGGCTCGCCGAACAGGAACACCGCGACCTGCGCGTGGAGCAACTCGAGGAGCGGGTGGACTTTGTGGAACGCGTGCTGGGCCGCTCCCGGGAGGCTCAGAAGCTGGAGCCATAGCCTGGTTAGACAGCACGTCTGGCTGACGATGGGCGTGTTCGAGCTGACGATCGGCCCTGGCTACTGGTCAAAAGGTGCAGGGAACATTTGACTCATCAGGGTACAACTAGAACGGATGAGCAATGCGCCGCCGGGTTCCAGCAGTCGATCGCCCTGGGAGTACCTCAAAGGCGTTCCGCCCGTTCTGACGGCCCTGGCCACGTTCATGACCGCCGGTGCCGCGGTCTTTGGTGTCCTTGTGTCCACCGGGGTCATCAGCCTGTCGCGCCATCCGAAGTCCGGCGACACGACGACTCCCGCAACGCGGGGGAGCCCGAGCGCGAGTCGCGCGACGGGGTCGAGGACCCTGACCGTCGAATCGGGGACGGACCTGTACGTCACCGTCGGCCGGCAGGTAACCTCCGGAACGACCGAGCGATTTGACGGATCCGTGCAGCAGGACGTGATCGTGGGTGGGAAAGTCGTGATACCCGCAGGCTCGCGCGTGAAAGGCGGCGTTGCACCGCTTCCGGCGCAAGCGACCGCGGCGACCGCGCTCCTCCTGGGATTCGACACGATCGTCGTCGGCGGGACACCGTACGCTCTGAGCGCATCGTACGATACGAGTGTCGCCGCGAAGGGCGGTGTTAGCGCAGCGGCGGGGGAAATCATCGGGCAGGCGCTCGGGAAGAAAGCTCAGGCCATCAGCAAGGCGGCCGGCCTGGGGGACGGGGGGCAGCCAATCGTGTTGCCCGCCAGCACCACGATCAGGGCTAGAATCCAGCGATCGCTCACACTCCAGACCCCATAGTCCAACGCAGGACAAAGCGGGCACCCGCGCCGGGCTGTGCAACATGCCGGCGGCGATCGCGACAGCGCGTTGCAGTCTCGCGCTGGTCGCGGGCACAGGGCCGAGGGGCCCTTTGATCAGTCTTGCGGACACAGGGTTGGAGTGATCTGTAAGCGATTCGTCAGGGCTCCCGATCGTGGGCGACTCTCGAGTCCCTGCCCGGCATCTCTGATGCAACCTCTTTCCAGGAACACTGCTCGTGGCTCGCCGGTCTCTCATACCGCATCTCACCATCCTGATCATTGCGGGGTGTGCGCATCCTGAGCGCGAGCGGTCCGCTGTGGTCCCTGGACTCGCGCTCCACTTCCCCCATAATCCGGGACCCGACACGATCGTGTATAAGCGCTCGATCGCGCGTGCCGGCCAGGACAGCAGCGCGGGCACCCGTACGGTCGTGCTCCGGGTCGTGCGGTCGCCCGAAGACGGCTCGCTGCTCCAGGTCGAGCAACGCTTCCCCGGGGGCGGCGGCGAGATCGTCGACACCGCCGTCGCGCAGCTCCCCACCCTGTGGGCGGTGGCCCATCGTTCGCATCAGCCGTCGCGCACCATGCGCTTCACTTTCGACAGCGCGGATGCCCTGGGCACCGTGACGGCCATCCGACCCGGCGGCGACTCGGTGGCAACCGTTCGTCAGTCCCTCGGTGGACCGATCTTCGACTCCAACGTGATCGATCTCGTCGTGGCGGCGTTGCCGCTTCGTGCGGGATTCTCGACCGAGCTGCCCTTCTTCATCTACGAGCGGGGCGGCCGCGTCTCGATGCCCGTCGCGGTGCGCGAGCGCGCGAAGGTCGGGTTTGCGCGCCTCGGCGAGCGTGACGTCTGGATCGTGAGCGTCGGCGTGCCGGGCGCTCCCGCCACCGTATGGGTCGACACGCGGACCCACAGCGTGCTCCGCGTGCGGTACGACATCAGCGCCCGGGCCCTGAGCTTCACGGACGAGCGGGTGACGCCACTGCGCGGCTGAGGCGGCTTGATGGCGGCGGTGCGAGAGCGCAGTTTACGCGGCATCATGTCCACTCCGACATCCCTCGCCGCCCGCCTCGGGTTGCGACCGTATGTCTATGTCGTCGCCAACGTCTTGCTGTTCGGTGTCCAGGCGCCGTTCAATCGCGCGTGGCTCAAGCGGTTCCGCTTCGGACCGCTGGAATGGCTGTGGCGCACGCTGACGTGTGCCCGCCTGCAGCCGCTGCGCCGAGCAACGTGATCTCGGGTCCGGAAGCGCTCGACCGGCTGCGGGTCGGCAATCGCCGCTTCGTCTCCGGCACCTACGACATTGCGGGTGCGCTCGACCAGACGCGCCGCAATGCCCTCGCGCAGGGGCAGGCGCCCTTTGCCGTGGTGCTGGGATGCTCGGACTCGCGTGTCCCGGCCGAGCTGGTGTTCGGACAGGGGTTCGGCGACCTGTTCGTGATTCGGGTGGCCGGGAACATCGTCGCGCCGTCTCAGGTGGGCAGCGTCGAGTTCGCCGCCGGACGGCTCGGCTCGCGACTCGCGGTGGTGTTGGGACACACCCAGTGCGGAGCGATCACCGCCACGCTGGAAGAACTGACCCGGCCGACCCCCAATCGGTCTCCCAACCTGCGCTCGATCGTCGATCGCGTGCGCCCGTCCGTCGAGCCGCTGTTGTCCACCCCGCTCGCCCAGCAGCGCGACGCGTTGATCGCGCACGCCGTCCGCGCGAACGTCCGCGCTGCCGCGGATCACCTCCGCCACGGCTCGGAGATCCTCGAAGGACTCGTGGCGCGCGACGGGCTCCTGATTGTGGGTGCCGAATACTCCCTGGAAACCGGGGTGGTGGACTTCTTCGATGGCGTACCGGGGTAGATCCACATCCGCCCTGATGACGCTCGCCCCAGTGACGTTGCAGGGAGCACTCGTGATCCTCGAGCCGCTGACGGTGGGCCACACCGAGGCACTCGCCCGCGTGGGACTCCATCCGGAGCTGTGGCGGCTCCAGCCCCGGGCCATCACGTCACCGGCGCAGATGCGCGCATATGTCGATCAGGCGCTGCACGACCAGGCGCAGGGTGTGAGCCTGCCGTTCGCGGTCGTTCACCAGCCCAGTGGAACCGTCGTCGGATCCACGCGCTACATGGACATTGCTCTGCAGCATCGCCGCCTGGAAATCGGGGCGACCTGGTATGCCCCGCACTTCCAGCGCACTGGCGTGAACGTCGAATCGAAGCTGCTGTTGCTCACGCACGCGTTCGACGTCCTCAACGTCCAGAAAGTCGTGTTCAAGACGGAGCTGCTCAATCGCCAGTCACGCACCGCGATCCTGTCGCTCGGGGCGAAGGAGGAGGGCACGTTCGCGCGCCACCTGATCGCGGACGATGGCCGCATGCGCGACATGATGTACTTCGCGATTTTCAACGAGATGTGGCCGCATGTGCGGCGTCAGTTGCGCAACCGGTTGGATCGCCACGCCTCTTCCTGAGCTGATCGAGGCGACGCCATTCCCCCCTGGGCCTCCCCGTTGTTGACATGTGACTATTTAGTCACATATTTCGCTCATGGACGCGGTGTTCAGGTCCCTGGCCGATCCGAGCCGCCGCAAGCTGCTCGACGCCCTCTTCAAGCACGACGGGCAGACGCTCTCCCAGCTTGAGCGGCGCCTCCCGATGACGCGCTTCGGGGTGATGAAGCATCTACGCGTGCTCGAGGAGGCCCGCCTCGTCGTGACGCGGCGGCGCGGCCGCGAGAAGCTGCACTTCCTGAACCCCGTCCCGATCCGGCTCGTCCACGACCGGTGGGTGAGCAAGTACGCCGAGCCGTGGGCAGCGGCCCTGAGCGACCTGAAGCGCAACCTGGAGGATGGGACGATGGAAAAGGTCTTTGAGATCTACATCAAGACGACACCGCAGCGCCTTTGGGAGGCGATCACCAACCCCGAGATGCGGCAGAAATACACCTTCGGCATGGTCGTCACATCCGATTGGAAAGCCGGCTCCCGCTACGTAGGCACCAGCCCGAAGGCCCCTGGCCCCCTGCTCGAGGGGGAGAACCTCGAGGTCGACCCGCCGCGCCGGCTGGTACAGAGCTTTCGGGCGCTGTGGGGGGAGGACGTCAAGCAGGAAGGCACGTCGCGCGTCACGTGGATGATCGAGCCGATCGGCGATTCCTGCCGCCTCATCGTGACCCACGATCAGTTGCGCGAGGGGGCCAACGATCAGCTCTACGGCGGCTGGCCGATGATCCTGTCGGGCCTCAAGACGCTGCTCGAGACCGGGCAGCTGCTCACGACTCCGGGCTCCTTGATGTACGCCTGAGCGCGGGCCCAGGGTGGGCTGATCCCGGGGCGACGTCCCGGGGTCCACCCGCTCGCGAAGTGTTGACGGCCGGACAATATTCGAGCCCAACTCGCTTCCGGGCGTTCGAACGCATGAAAGCCTACCTGATCACCACCGGCACCGTCTTCGCGCTGATCGTCGTGTCGCACGTATTGCGGTTCATCACCGAGGGCGGTGCGCTCCGGGAGCCGTTCTTGTGGCTCCTGACCTTCCTGGCAGCCGGATTGTCCCTCTGGGCGTGGGGCCTGCTGCGACTCTCGAGCATCAAGCGGTGACCGCCCCGCACGTCGACTGCGAGCAGCATCACCCGGGCCTCGCGGTGCCCGATGTCCGGATGGCGGTCGAGTTCTACACGAACAAACTCGGCTTCCGGTCGAACTTCATCGACGGAGACCCGCCGCGTTTTGCGGGGGTGACCCTCGATCGCGTGCAGATCTTTCTCGAGCGCGGGACGCCCGCGCCCGGTGGGACATCGGTCTATTTCGTGGTCGGGAACGCCGACGAGCTGCACGAATTCCATCGCCAAAACGGCGTCGAGATCGTGGTCCCGCCGGCCGACCGGCCCTATGGGCTGCGCGATTACGGCATCCGCGATCTCAACGGCTACCGGCTCTCGTTCGGGCACCCGATTTACTCCATAGGAGAGCCGCTCGAAATCGAGCGGGTCGATGTCCCGGTACGACTCGAGAGGCGGCTGGCAGCGGCGCTGCAGGATCTCGCGACGCACAAGCGCATGTCGCTGACGAGCTGTCTCGAGGAGACGCTGCTCCACACCTTCGAGCCGCTCGGCGACGGCGTTGCCAGTCCCCATACGAAGAGCGATCTACGGTTCATCCAGAACTTGAAGCGCAAGCACGGCATCGATTACGACTCGCACGCGAGCTATCGCTTTGTGGAGCGCCCATGACGGCCCAGGAATTCCGCCGCCTCGCCTTGAGCCTCGAGGGCACGACCGCCCAGTCGCACATGGGACACCCCGACTTTCGAGTCGATGGCAAGATCTTCGCGACGCTCGGCTACCCCGGCCGCGGCTGGGGGATGGTGCGGCTCACCCCGGAGCAGCAAGAGCTGTTCGTGCGCAGCCAACCCAAGGCATTCATGCCGGTCAAGGGAGCGTGGGGCCGCTCCGGAGCCACGAACGTCGCTCTGCCGACAGCCGGGAAAGGCGCCGTGCGTGAGGCGTTGACGCTGGCGTGGGAGAACACTCGATCGCTCCGTCGCTGACGCGCGCGGCGCTGCTGCAGTTCCTGCGCCGGCATCGCCTCGCCGTGCAGTCTTCTCGCGCCGTGTCGGGCGGGGTCCAGTCGGCGGTCGTGGGGATCGCGGTATCGGACGACCTCAAGATCGTGTTCGACACCCTGGAGTCGACCCGGAAGGCGAAGAATCTCGCCAACGATCCCCGGATCGCGTTCGTCATCGGTGGATCGCAGGTCGGGGAAGAGCAGACGGTTCAGTACGAAGGGATCGCCGAGCGGCCGAGTGGTGCAGAGCTGCAGGAGGCGCGAGAGATCTATTTCGAGACCTGGCCGGACGGCCGGGATCGCCTCGGCTGGCCGGGGCTGATCCACATCAGGGTTCAACCGACCTGGCTCCGCTACAGCGACTATCTCACCGATCCCCCGACCATCGTCGAGCTGGATCGGGAGCAGCTGCGGAACCTGCCGTGACGCCGTCTCAGAGGCAACACCCCCTGCTTGCCGCGCTCGCTCTCGCCGCGGCGGTGCGGTGGCTCAGGGACTCGGTCGCCGTTCGCGGCGGAGATCCCAATCGAATCTTCCTCGTTGGGCACAGTGCGGGGTGCTTGCTCGCGGCGCTCGTCGCTCTCGATTCGCTCTACCTGGCACAGAGCGGGCTCACGACCGATGCGGTCGCTGGCGTGGTGGCGATGGGGTGCACGCTCGCGCCGTGGGACACGACCGCCGACGCCACGAGCCCGCAGACCCTCGCCAGCGGATTCGCCAATGACGGCGAAGAGCGCGCCGTCTACGGCACCCTCGCATGGCGGCTGCGCGCCACCCCGACGGCGTGGGTCGGGCCGGCCGCGCCGCCGTTTCTCGTGGTGGTGGCGCAGTCGGAACGCTTCTTTCCGGCCATTCTCGAACAGGGAGCGCGTTTCGTGCGCCGGCTCCGGGAGCAGCAGCGATCCGCCGACACTCGCATCATTCCCGGCCGCCGCCACATCACGACGACGACGGGGTTCCTGAACCGCGGCGATCCCGTGGCCAACCTGGTCGGGGCGTTCGTTCGAGACCCGAAGGCGACGACGGCGACGCCCTAAGTGATTCGCGCGCTCCGCCCCAACGACGAGCCGGCGCTCGAGGCGTTTCTCGTCCGCCACGCGGACTCCTCGATGTTCCTGCGCTCGAACGCCCGAGCCGCGGGGCTCGTGTACGGGGGCAAGCCACTGCAGGCGGTCTACGTCGCGGCGTTCGAAGGCGACCGGATCGTCGCCGTCGCCGCGCACTGCTGGAACGGCGTGCTGCTGCTACAGGCACCGATCGACGTCGCGGCGGTGGCCCGTGCCGCCGTCGCACACTCGGCCCGGCCGGTCGCCGGTCTCTCGGGGCCCGCCGCTCAGGTCGTCGCGGCCCGCACCGCCCTCGGCCTCGACGGTCGCCCCGCCCCGAAGTTCGGTCGCGAGGAGCTGTTCGCGCTGAACCTCGCCGATCTCGTCGTCCCTGCACTGCTCAGCAAGGGCCGCTGGGTCTGTCGCCATCCGAGACCCGAGGAACTCGACTTCCTCGTCGACTGGCGCGTCGACTACGCACGCGAAGCGCTGCGGGCCCCGGACTCGCCGACCTTGCGCAGTGAGTGCGCACAGGAGCTGGCCTTCGTCTACCAGCAGGGCTCGAACTGGGTGCTGGAGGACGGCGGACTCGTCTCGTACTCGGCGTTCAACGCACGGCTGCCGGATCTCGTGCAGGTGGGAGGCGTGTGGACGCCGCCGCACTTGCGGGGACGGGGTTACGGGCGCGCGGTCGTCGCCGGGTCGCTGCTCGACGCCCGCGCGAGCGGGGTGCGACGCGCGGTCCTGTTCGCAGAGCGTGAGGACGCCAAGCGGGCGTATCGCGGGCTAGGGTTTCAGTCCGTGGAAGACTTTGGATTGATCCTCTTCGCGTAGCCCGGTGTCACGACGCTGATCGCGTGGAGACCCACTCCCTGGCCATCGTCCCGTTCCCGGCCCACCTTATCGGCATGAGCGCGGGCTATGCAGCACGATCTCTCATCGACAAGCTGGGCATCAAGCCGGGCTACCGCATCGCGATCGTCGGGGCGCCGCGAACCTATCGGTCTACACTGGGCGCCTTGCCCGATGGCGTCAGGGCCAGCGCGTCTCCGCGGGGCGTGCTCCCGTTCATTCACCTGCTCACCAAACGGCGTGCCGATCTCGTCCGACGGCTGCCCGCGTTGAAACAGGCGCTGGCCACGGATGGGGCGCTGTGGGTGTCGTGGCCCAAGCAGTCGTCGGGGGTGGCGACCGATCTCACGGAGGACGTCATCCGGAAGGAAGCCCTGGCGGGCGGTCTCGTCGACGTGAAGGTCTGCGCCGTGGATGCGGTCTGGTCGGGGCTGAAGCTGGTGCGGCGGGTGCGGGATCGACGATAAGGCGTCTTCGGCCACGCGCATCTTTGTAATACAAAGTACTTGACAATATGCAGCCGGCTCCCCATATTCCCCACCCAGCATGGCGACGCCGCAGCCGCTCGCCGACCGGGCGCTCGACAACCTGAGCTACATCCGCCGCACCATGGAGCGCGCGGGGTCGTTCACCGCCGTTCCGGGGTGGGGGCAGGTGGCGATCGGCGTCACGGCGCTCGGCGCCGCGACGCTCGCCGCCCGCCAGACGTCGGTGTTGAACTGGCTCGTCACCTGGTTCGGGGAGGCGATCCTGGCGCTGGCGATCGGCGGGTGGACGATGGTGCGCAAGGCGCGTGCCGCCAACGACTCGCTGCTCTCCGGTCCCGGGCGGCGCTTCGGGTTGAGCTTCCTCCCACCGCTCATGGTAGGCGGGCTGTTGACGGTGGCGCTCTATCTGGGCGGTGACCGCCGCCTGATTCCCGCCGTCTGGCTACTGCTGTACGGCACGGGTGTGGTGGCGGGGGGAGCGTTCTCGGTCCCCGTCGTGCCGGTGATGGGATTGGGATTTCTCCTGCTGGGGTCTGCGGCATTGTTTGCTCCCGGGGCAGCCGATTGGCTGCTCGCCGCCGGCTTCGGCGGGTTGCACATCGCGTTCGGATTCTGGATTGCGCGGAGGTACGGTGGCTAGATCTTCGGCGGCACGACATACGACCCCGCAGGGCGAGACGGCCGCCCGCGGCGCGGCGCGCGCTGCGGCCGAGCTCGACCGCCTGATCCACGAGCGCGTCCGCCTGGGGATCGTGTCGGCCCTGGCCGGAGTGGAGCGGCTCAGCTTCAACGAGCTCAAGTCGCTGCTCAAGGTGTCGGACGGCAACCTCAGCGTTCATGCCCGCAAACTCGAGGAGGCCGATTACATCAGCTGCGCAAAGTCGTTCGACGGACGGATCCCAAAGACCGAGTATCGCCTCACCGCCGCCGGACGCCGGGCGCTGGAGCGCTATCTCGACCACATGGAGGCGCTGATCCGCGCGACGCGGTGAGCGGCCTTTTTTTTGAGGTAAAACTTTATGCCACAAAGTCCTCTGCATGTCGCCATCATCCTCGACGGCAACGGCCGCTGGGCACAGCGCCGCGGCCTGCAGCGCACCGCCGGCCACCGCGTGGGCGCGGAGGCCGTGCGCCGCGCCGTCGAAGCCGCCCCCGGCCTGGGTATCGGCGCGCTCACCCTGTTCGCCTTCTCGAGCGACAACTGGAAGCGTCCCCCGGGAGAGGTCAGTACCCTGATGCGCCTCTTCGCCCGCCACCTGCGTACCGAAACACCCCGCTGCATCGAGCACGGCGTCAGCTTGCGCGTCGTCGGGCGGCGCGACCGCCTCGCGGGGCCCCTGGTCGACGCAATCGCCACCGCCGAGGAGCGCACGCACCACGGCACGAAGCTCGAGCTGCGCCTGGCGGTGGACTACTCCTCGCGGCACGCCATCGAGACCGGCAACCTCCTCCCCGACGTCGATCTGCTGATCCGCACCGGCGGCGAGCAGCGCCTCTCGGACTTCCTGCTGTGGGAATGCGCGTACGCCGAGCTGTACTTCACGAACGCCATGTGGCCCGACTTCGGCGCCGCCGACTTGTCGGCCGCCGTCAGCTGGTTCCACGCCCGCGACCGCCGCTTCGGAGGACTCTCCGAGGCCGCTGCCGGCTGACCTCCCGTCCTCAGGAGCGCCAATGATCACCGACAGCCTCGGCCCCATCTCATTCGGCCTGTTCATCCTCGCCGTGCTCGGCACGCTCGCCGCGGGCGCGGGCGTCGTCCTCGCCCTGATGCTCAAGAAGCCGCTGTGGGCCCGGGCGATCGCCTGGATCGAAGGCGCCGGACTCGTCCTCTACGCCGGCCTCTTCCTGATCACCTCGCTCGACAGCCGCACCCGCGAGCTGGCCCTGGGAGAGGAAAAGCACATCTGCGAAGTCGATTGCCACCTCGCCTACTCGGTCGCCGGGGTGAAGACCGGAAAGGAATGGGCGGGACGAGCGGCACGGGGGCTGTTCTACATCGTCACCGTGCGCGTCCGCTTCGATTCCAACACCATCGCCAGCTGGCGCCCGCGCGACGTCCCGGTCTACCCGAACGGGCGTAGCGTGGCGCTGATCGACGCGCAGGGGCGGCGCTATCCGGCCGCGGCGAGCGCCCTCGACCGCTCGCTGCTCCCGGGTCAGGAGTACACGACCGATTTCGTCTTCGACCTGCCGACGGACGCGGGCCAGCCGCGGCTCGAGCTCGAGAGCGGTGACTGGCCGACGCATCTGATGATCGCCCACGAGAACGCCTTCCTGCACGGGAAGGTGCTCTTCCGGTTGGCCGCATGACGGCGGCAGCGCTGCCGTCCCGCACACAACTCAGCCTGACGGTCCTGGCGTGGGGTCTGGGACTCGGAGTGCTCGGGGACGTGATGCTCAGGACCGCTCCGTGGGGTTTGAACCTGTCCCTCTGGATCTGCGGGCTCATGGTCGCCGGTGTCTGGCTCGTGCGCCGCTACCGGCTGCCTGTCTCCGCCGATTTCCCCTGGCTCGCGATATCGGTTGTGCTGTGCGCGATCGCGTTCGTCCGGCGCGACGCTCGAGCCTTGCGGCTCATCGACCTGGCGGCGCTCGTGGGGTTGCTCTCGCTCACCGCCCTGGCCGCGCAGGGTGGCCGGATCCGGCTGCGCGGCGTGTCGACCTACCTCGTCGCGACCTGCCTCGCGTGCGCGCACGCGGGGTTTGGGTCGCCGCGGCTTCTCTTCGGCGGCGACATTGCGTGGAACGAAGTCCAAGGGCCGGGGCGGGCGCAACACCTGAGGTCCGTCGTCATTGGGCTGGCGGTGGCGGCGCCGCTGCTGGTGGTTTTCGGGGGCCTCTTCGTCTCGGCTGATGCCACGTTCGCGGACTTTGTGCAGAGCGTGCATGTCAATGTCACTTCTCTCACCCAGCACGTCTTCTTCACCGCGCTCATCGGAGGCATCACTGCGGGCGCCTTGCGCGGTGCATGCCTGAGCTCGCCGGAGCCAGCGGGGGTGGGAGAGCGGGCCACAAGCCCTGGATTGCGCTTCCTGAGCGCCGCGACGGCACTGGGCGCCCTCGATCTCCTCTTCCTGATTTTCGTCGCATTGCAGATGCGCTGGCTGTTCGGCGGCGTTGCGGTGATCGCCGAGACGGCGGGGCTCACCGTGGCGGAATATGCCCGTCGTGGGTTTTTCGAGCTCGTGACCGCGTCGGCCCTGGTCCTTCCGGTGTTGCTCGTCGCCGACTGGGCGTCCCTGCGCGAAACCGCGCGCGAGCGGCAGGTGTTTCGGGCACTCGCGGCGTTGCTCGTGGCGATGGTGGGCGTGCTGCTCGCGTCGGCGTTGCAGCGCATGTTGCTCTATGTTGCGACATTCGGGTTGACGGAGCTGCGGCTCTACACGACCGCCTTAATGGTCTGGTTGGCCGGCGTGTTCGCCTGGTTCGTCTGGACAGTGTTGCGCGATCGCCGCACCCGGTTCGCCTTCGGCGCTTTGGCGCACGCCCTGGCCGTGCTCGGTGCCCTGCACCTCGCCAACCCGGATGCACTCATTGCGCGTGTGAATACCTCGCACGTGACGGCGATGCCGCTCGACGTCGCCTACCTTGCCGGGACCCTGAGTGCCGACGCCGTGCCGGTGCTGCTCGACCGGCTACCACAGCTGACCCCCGAGGAGCAGGCCAGCGTGGCACGGCACCTGCTGGAGCGCTGGGGAACGGCTCGCCCGTCTGACTGGCGATCCTGGAATTGGTCCGCTGGGAGGGCGAGAAGGCTGATCGCGGCCCGCTGGCCCCTCGGCGCACGCGACCCGACGCCGCATCGATTCTAGCGGGGTGACGGCCAGCCGCTCAGATTGGTCATAATAGGCTGGACTGAATAGCGATCTGATCGACCAGGCTGGAGGGGGTGCATGGGCTTGTTTCGGAAGTACCGGTGGGTGCCGTTCACCACATTGTGTCTCGTGGTGATGCTATGCCAGAAGAAGGCTGATGACACGCCGACGGTCCCGAAGAACCAGCCGGGCCACGTTCATCGCTCTTCGCCGGGATCGCACAACCGCAACGGGTCGGGGTCTGGCACCAGCTAGCACCCCGCGGGCGGACGCAGGCGGTAGAGGTCGGTAGAAGTTCCCCGTCCGACTTCTACCGCCCTTCAGTTCAGTGCACCACGCTATTTTGGAAAACATATGGACCTCACGACGTGGATCCACGCCGCGGGCGGACCGGTGCTGCTCGTCGGCGCCTGGCTCCAAGGCGAAGCGGCCGTCATCCTGGGCGGCTCGCTCGCGCGTCAGGGGTACTGGCCGTGGTGGGAGGTCTGGCTCCTGGCGTCGATCCCCGCGACGTTGGGTCATCAGCTCTATTACCATCTGGGACGGCGCTACGGCGACCGCTGCATCGCCCGCTTTCCGGCCCGCTGGCAACCGGCGTTCCAGCGAGCGAATGAGCTGGTCCGGCGCCACGAGACCCGCGTCCTCGTCCTGATGCGGTTCGCCTATGGCGTCCGTCTGCCGCTGCCGATCCTCTGCGGCGCGGCGCGCGTGCCCACGGGCAGGTTTCTCGTCTACAACGTCGCGACGGCCCTTACCTGGGCGCTCCTCTTCACGCTGCTCGGCTTGCTTTTCGGGGCCGCCGCGACAGCCGCGTTTCAGCACTACGCGCACTTCCAGGCGCTGTTTCTCATCGGGTCGCTCGCCTTCGCGGCGCTGATCCACTTCGTGTCGCAACAGGTCGGTGCGCGGATAGAGCCGGGAACGTCGTGAGCGTCAGCATCGTCCAGGTCGACGCCTTCACCACCACACCGTTCGCGGGGAATCCCGCCGCCGTCTGCGTGCTGGCGAGCCCGGCGAGCGAAGGGTGGATGCAGCGTGTCGCGCGAGAGATGAATCTCTCGGAGACGGCGTTCCTGTTCCGCGCCGGCGATGCCTGGCAACTGCGCTGGTTCACCCCGACCGTCGAGGTCGCCCTGTGCGGCCACGCGACGCTGGCATCCGCCCACGTCCTGTGGGAGGATCGACACCTTCCGGTCGCCACGCAGGCTCGCTTCGACACCAAGAGCGGTCGTCTCACCGCCGACCGGGCCGGCTCATGGATCGAGATGGACTTCCCCGCCGAGCCCGCAACGCCGGCCGAGGCACCGCCCGATCTCGTCCCGGGCCTTGGGGTGAAACCGGTCGCCGTGGGGAAAAATCGCATGGACTATCTCGTCGAGGTCGGCTCGGAGGCGGAAGTGCTCGCCATCACGCCCGACTTCGGCAGACTGCGCCGGGTCCCGGTGCGCGGCGTGATCGTCACTGCGCGCGCCTCCGGATCGGACTGCGATTTTGTCTCCCGCTTCTTCGCACCGCTGGCCGGCGTCGACGAGGACCCGGTAACCGGCTCCGCGCACTGCGCCCTCGCCCCTTATTGGGCGGCGAAGCTCGGGCGCGCCGATCTGGTGGGCCGTCAGGCCTCGGCGCGCGGCGGGATCGTCCGCGTCCGGGCGAAGGGAGACCGGGTCGTTATCGCGGGCCAGGCGGTCGTCGTGCTGCGTGGTGATCTCACGGTCGACCCCGGCTGACTCATGCCCACGCGCCAGACCCGACTCGCCGGTTACGCCTGTGCCCTCGGGGCGGGCTCGATCTGGGGGACGACAGGTCCGCTCTCCACCCTGCTATACGCGCAAGGGGCGGCGATCACGGGGATCGGGTTCTGGCGCCTGACGATCGGGATCGTCGGCCTCGTCGCATACGGCCTGTGGCGCCGCGACCTGTTCCGCGTGGATGGGCGTGGCTGGCTGCTCGTCGGCCTGGGCGGGGGCGTCCTCGTGGCGCTGTTCGAGGTAGCGTATCAGTACGCGATCTCGGGTGCCGGCGTCGCCGGCGCCGCCGCGCTGCTCTACACCGCCCCGGTGCTCGTCGCGATCCTCGCGGTGCCGCTGTTGGGCGAGCGGCTCACGCCGCTTCGCCTCGTGCTCGCGCTCGTCGTGATGGTGGGAGCGGGGTTGACGGTACGCGGTGGCAGCACCGCCGGCGTCAGCGTCGAGACGACGCACGTCGCCGGTGTGATCGGCGGCGCGCTGGCCGCTCTCTCTTATGCAGGGACGACGCTGCTGGCCCGTTACGCCGTGCCGCGCTATGGACCGGCGCGCGTGTTGTTCCTCGAGATCCTGGGTGGGATCGTCTGGCTCGGCATGCTATTGCCGCTCACCGGACACGCTCCGGTCCCGCCGGCGACGACGAGCGCCTGGGTCTTCATCGCCGTGCTCGCCGCCGGGACGGTGCTCGCCGCGAACGTGTTGTTCTTCAACGCCGCCAAGCGCATCGATGCGGCGCCCACCGCCGTGGCCGCGACGATCGAGCCGGTGGTCGCGGCGACGCTCGCATTCGCCCTGGTCGGACAGCGCCTGACGACACTCGGCACGGTCGGGCTCGTCGCGGTCGTCGGCGGCGTGGCGGGCGGTTACCTGGAGGAGGCGAAGCTCGCCGTTCGGGACGCGTGACGCTCATCGACCTGAGTCACGTCGTGTCGCACGGCATGGTTACCTATCCCGGCCTCCCGGGCCCCGTCATCGGCGATCACCTGAGTCGCGCGGCCTCCCAGGCGCGCTACGCGCCGGGGACGGAGTTCCAGATCGGCAAGATCGAGATGATTGCCAATACAGGCACGTACGTCGACGCCCCCTCGCATCGCTACGCCGACGGCGCCGACCTGGCCGATCTGCCGCTCGAATCGCTCGCCGATCTCGATGGCGTCGTGATCCGTCGCGTGGGCGCCGGTCGCGCCATCGACCGCGACGCCGTGGCGGACATTCCGGTGAGGGGACGCGCGGCGCTGATTCATACCGGCTGGGACCGTCTCTGGGGGACGCCCGCGTACGGCACCGGCAACCCGTTCGTGACACGAGCTGCCGCGGAGTATCTCGCTCACCAGGGCGCGGCGCTCGTGGGGATCGATTCGCTCAACATCGACGACGCCACGGACGGGACTCGGCCGGCGCATACGATTCTCCTTGGTGCCCGGGTGACGATTGTCGAGCACCTTACGGGACTGGAACGCCTTCCCGATACGGGCTTCCGCTTCTTTGCCGTACCGGTAAAGGTGCGTGGGATGGGATCGTTTCCGGTGCGTGCCTTCGCCCGAGTCGAGTGAGGGCATGACATTGGTGGTTGGGGAGTCGAGCCCGGAGACGGACCAAATGCTGATGTTTCAAACGCGACATTGAAGTGCAACGAGCAGTGACCGCATAATAGAGTGCCAACAGAGGGAGGGCACGGTGCAGGCTCAGCATTATGATGCCATCGTCGTCGGATCCGGAATATCCGGCGGGTGGGCTGCGAAGGAGCTGACCGAGAAGGGGCTGCAGGTGCTGATGCTCGAGCGGGGCAAGAACATCGAGCACATCAAGGACTACGTCAACGCGACCAAGGCTCCCTGGGAGTATCCGCACCGCGGTGGCCGAACCCGCGCAATGGAGGAAGCCTACCCCGTCCTGAAACGCGACTACCCGCTCAACGAGAAGAACCTCGACTGGTGGGCCTCCGACAAGGACTCCCCCTACACCGAGATCAAGCGCTTCGACTGGTTCCGCGGCTACCACGTCGGCGGCCGCTCGCTTCTCTGGGGACGGCAGAGCTATCGCTGGAGCGATTTCGACTTCGCGGCGAACCTCAAGGACGGCATCGCGGTGGACTGGCCGATCCGCTATGCCGACATCGCCCCGTGGTACGACTACGTCGAGCGCCACGCCGGCATCTCCGGATCACTCGAGAAGATGCCGCAGCTCCCCGACGGCCAATTCCAGCCTCCGATGCCGCTCAACTGCGGTGAGGAGCTGGTCGCCGGGCGACTCACGAAACAATTCGGCGGGCGGCGACGCATCATTCCGGGCCGGACGGCCAACCTGACGAAGCCGCTCCCGGGACGGAACCAGTGCCAGTACCGCAACGCCTGCTGGCTCGGCTGCCCGTTCGGCGGCTACTTCAGCACCCAGTCCTCCACGCTGCCGGCGGCAATGGCCACGGGCCGCTTGACCCTCACACCGTTCGCCATCGTCACCGAGATCCTCTACGACAAGGACAAGCGGCGCGCGACCGGTGTCCGGGTGATGGACGCCATGACGATGAAGACCACCGAGTACACGGCCAGGATCATCTTCCTCTGCGCGTCGACGTTGAACTCCACTTGGCTCCTGATGCGCTCGGCGACCGATGTGTGGCCGGACGGCCTGGGGTCGAGCTCGGGAGAGCTGGGCCACAACCTCATGGATCACCATTTCCGTGCCGGCGCATCGGGTGATATCGCGGAGCCCGGGCTCGACGCGAAGTATTACTTCGGGCGGCGCCCCACCGGGTTCTACATTCCGCGCTACCGCAACCTGTTCGGGGAGAAGCGGCCGTATCTGCGCGGCTTCGGCTACCAGGGAGGCGCGTCGCGCGAGGGCTGGTCGCGTGCAGTGGCCGAGCTGGGCGTTGGGGCGGCGTTCAAGGACGCGGCGGCCCAGCCGGGCGGATGGACCATCGGCGCCACGGCGTTCGGCGAGATGCTCCCCAACCACGACAACAAGGTCGCGCTCGACCACACGAAGCAGGACAAGTGGGGATTGCCCGTACTCGCGATCGACTGCGCCACGGGCGAGAACGAGCACCTGATGCGCCAGGACATGATGAACGACATGGCTGAGACGCTCGACGCGTGCGGCGTCAAGAACGTGCGGACGTACGACGACGGCTACTTCCCGGGCATGGGGATCCACGAGATGGGCACGGCGCGGATGGGCCGCGATCCGAAGAGCTCGGTCTTGAACGGGCACAACCAGGTGTGGGATGCCTCGAACGTGTTCGTCACCGACGGCTCCTGCATGGTCTCCACGGCGTGCCCCAATCCCTCGCTCACCTACATGGCGCTCACCGCGCGCGCGGCGGACTTCGCCGTGGGCGAGATGAAGCGCAACAACCTTTAAACGTCCCTCGGAGGCTTTATGGGCATGGATCGACGCGAAGCAATCCGGCGGGTGAGCGCCCTGCTCGGCGGCATCGCGCTCGTTTCGGAAACCGCCCTGCTCGAGGCGTGCGGCCGGGAGCGCAGCGGGGCCCGAATGGGCGCCACGCCGTTCTCCGCCGACGACGTCGCGTTCCTCGACGAGGTGGCCGACACCATCCTCCCCGAGACCTCGACGCCCGGGGCGAAGGCGGCCCAGGTCGGCGCGTTCATGGCGTTGATGGTCACGGACACCTATTACGATCGCGATCAGCAGGTCTTCAGGAACGGCATGCAGCAGCTCGACACCGCCTGTCGTCAGATGCACAAGACCGGATTCATGACGGCGACGCCGGCACAGCGCCTCGCTCTGCTCGAACAGATCGATAAGGAGGCGAAGGCCTATATGGACAGCCGGGCTGCGGGCGCCGACACCCCCGCGCACTACTTCCGCATGATGAAAGAGCTGGCGCTGCTCGGCTACTTCACGTCGGAGATCGGCTACACCAAGGCGATGCGGTACCAGGAAACGCCCGGTCGCTTCGATCCCTGCGTGCCCTACAAGCCGGGGGAGACGTCCTGGGCGCAGCACGCTTGATCGACACGCTGGTCGGAGCGGCCCTGGGGCTCGCGATCGGGCTGCTCATCGGGCTCCTGGCTTTCATCGTCTGGCGCGCGAAGCACGCCGGCGCGATCCGGGCCGATGCGGTGGCCAAGAGCCGGGCCGTGACCGTCGGGAAGGTGTCCGAACAGCTCGTCCCCTACCTCCCGGGGTTTGGCTACAACCCCAAGGACGCCCGCTTTCTCGGGAGTCCGGTGGACTTCGTGGTGTTCGACGGGTTGGACGAGGGAACGCTCGAGCGCGTGGTATTTCTCGAGGTGAAGACGGGAGCGGGGGCGCTCACGGCTCGCGAGCGAGCGGTGCGCGATGCGATCCAGACCGGCCGCATCGCGTGGGACGAGCTGCGTGTCCCCGCGATCCGTCAATTCAATACCGGGACGCACTGACCCGTTTCGGCGGTCGTAGAGACGTCAGGGAGTGGCGGACCGGTGCATCTGGCCCACGATCTCTTTCACGAGTTTCGCCGCGACGCGGGCCGTCAACCCCGCGGGATCAAGCTCCGGATTGAGCTCAACGACGTCGGCGCCGACGATGGGCACCTCGAGGCGGTGCAGCAGTGAAAGGAAATCGCGAACCGTAATGCCGCCCGGCTCGGGGTGCGACACGCCGGGACAGTGCGCCGGGTCGAAGCCATCGAGATCGATGGACAGATACACGGGATAGGCGAGCCGCGGCCGCCGGCCTTCGGTCCAGGCGTCCATGTCGATCACGTCGACGCCGAAGCGATCGGCCTGCATCCGCTGGTGCCCCGTCATCGTCCGGATCCCCACCTGCACCAGCTCGTCGGCGAGCCGCTCCTCCATCACCCGCGCGAACGGGCAGGCGTGCGAGAACCGGTCGCCCTCGAAGTCGTCGTAGAGGTCGGGATGCGCGTCGACGTGCAGCACGCTGAGGCGAGGGTGATGCGGCCGCAGTCCGCGCAGCACCGGGTAGCTGATCGAATGATCGCCACCCAGGACGATCGGCCGCGCCCCGGATGCCACGAGCCTCTCGACCGCGCGCTCGACCTCGGCGCGCACCGTCTGTGACTCGAGTCCCGCGACGTCTCCGGCGTCGGCGAGCGTCCCCGCCGCGCTGAGGTCCGTCATTCCCTCGGTCCAGGAGTTGCCTGCCGGCGAGTTGAGCGCCTGGCGGATGGCGCCCGGGCCGGCCGCGGCGCCGCGGCGGAACGACGACGCCGCGTCGAACGGCACGCCGATCAGCGTTGGGGCGGGTGTGGCGCCAGAGAAGGTCATGCGGTGGTTCACGACGGTACGTTCCCGGAGGGTACGTTGTAAGGGGGTGAATATCTTCCAATTCTCCACCATGCGGATCACCGAGCTGCACCCCGGTACCGAGCACGAGCTCGTCCTCCAGGCGGAGGACGAGCGGGCGGGGTACCGGGCGATCGTCGCGATCCACAATACGCGGCTGGGCCCGGCGTGCGGCGGGACGCGGCTCTGGCGCTACGATTCAGATGCCGACGCCCTCGCGGACGCGTTGCGTCTGTCGCGCGCGATGTCATATAAATCCGCCGCCGCCGGGCTGCCGATGGGTGGCGGAAAGTCGGTAATCATCGCCGACCATGGACGCACATCCCGCGAAGCGTTGTTCCTGGCCCACGGCCGGTTCGTCGAGCACCTCGACGGTCGATACATCACCGCCGAGGACGTCGGCACGTCGCACGAAGACATGGCCATCGTGCGACAGGTGACGCGTCACGTCGCCGGGTTGCGCGACCCGTCGCCGTTCACGGCGCGCGGCGTCGTGCGCGCCCTGCAGGCGGTCGCCCTGCGACGTTGGGGATCGGACGATCTCCGTGACCGGAGCCTGGCCCTGCAAGGATGCGGGAATGTCGGAGCGGCGCTCGCCCGGATGCTGCAGGACGCGGGCGCGCGGCTCATCATCGCCGACGTGAACGAGGCCCGGGCGCGGCGGGTGGCGCGCGCGGACATCGATCGCGTCGTGCCGGCCAGCGCGATTACCGGCACGCCGGCTGACGGCTTCGTTCCTTGCGCCCTGGGCGGTGTGCTCGATCGCGCCGTCATCCCGGAGCTCCGGTGCCAGATCGTCGTCGGCGCTGCGAACAACCAGCTCGCCGACGTGGCCGACGCCGACCGGCTGGCGGCTCGCGGCATTCTCTACGGGCCGGATTACATCGCCAACGCCGGCGGTGTGATCGACGGCGCGCGGTATCTCTTCGGCTGGACGGAGGAGCGCACCCTCGCGACGATCGACGCCATCTACGACACCATGCTCGAGACCTTCGCGAGCGCCGACAGGCTGGGCATCACGCCGGCTGCCGCGGCCGACCGGCTGGCTGAAGCGCGGCTCGGAGGCGCGGCGTGACACGGCGACCGATGGTGCGGCGCGCCGCGGCGACGGTGGCCATCGCCGTCGTGCTGGTCCTCGGCTGGATCGCTCTCCCCCTCCCCGCGTCGGTCGCCCATCCCGGTCCCGTTCCGCGTCTCGTGCTACTCGACCGCCATGGCCTGCCGCTGCGCGCCACCCGCGCCGCCGAGGGCCGGGGCGGTTGGACGAGCCTCGGCGATCTCGATCCCAAGCTGCTCCAGGCGTTCCTCGCCGTCGAGGACCACCGCTTCTACGACCATCATGGCGTCGACGTGCGCGCCCTGGGCCGCGCCGCGTGGCAGGATGTGCGCGCGCGGCGGCTCGTCGCCGGTGGCTCGACCATCACGATGCAGCTGGCACGCCTGCTGCGCGGGAACCCGCGGACGATCCCCGGGAAGGTCAGCCAGATCCTCTGGAGCTGGCGACTCGATCTACACGAGAGCAAGCAGGCGATTCTCGAGCAATATCTGAATCGCGTGCCGCTCGGCCAGGGAACGGCGGGCGTCACCGCCGCCGCCGAGCTGTACTGCGACGCCGATCCGCGAACCCTGAGCCTCGGGCAGGCGGCACTGCTCGCCGCACTCGCGCACGCGCCGGCCCGGGACAACCCCCTCATCTCGACGGCGCGAGCCCGCGCGCGCCGCCGCATCGCGCTTGCCCGCATGGCAGGGCTGGGGTTCGCGCGCGCAGAGGATGTCGAGCGGGCCAATCAGGAGCCCGTGCTGGTGCACGACGCCGAGACTCCGTTCCTCGCACCGCACTTCACGACCCACGTGCTTGAGGAGGCGGAACGGACCGGCGTGACCCCGAGCGGTGAGTGGCGCACGACGCTCGATCTCGGCTTGCAGACGGCGCTCGAGGCAGAGGTCCGTCATACCGTAGAGGTGTTGCGGGACAAGGGAGTCGCTCACGCGGCGCTCGTCGCGCTCGACAACACCGATGGCGACGTCATCGCTTGGGTCGGTTCGCCCGATTTCTTCGCCGACACCGCGGGCCAGGTGGACATGGTGATCTCCCCGCGCCAGCCGGGATCGGCGCTCAAGCCGTTTCTCTATGGCCTCGCCTTCGACCGCGGATTCACACCGGCGACGGTGCTTCCCGATATCCCCCACACCTACGAGACGACATTCGGACCCTACCGGCCCCGCAACTACGACCGCGCCTTCCACGGACCGGTGCGCGCGCGGGACGCGCTGGGCAGTTCGTACAACGTCCCCGCGGTCGAACTGGCGCAGCGCATCGGCGTGGCGAGCCTGCTCAGCACGCTCCACGCCGCAGGCTTCACGACGCTCGATCACTCGGCCGAGTATTACGGATTGGGGCTCGCCCTCGGGAATGGCGATGTCACGCTGCTCGAGCTGGCGAACGGATATCGCGCCCTCGCCAACGGCGGCGTGTGGCGGCCGGTTCGCTGGAACACGGCCGCCGAGGCACCCCTCGAGCAGCGCCGCATCATGTCGCGGCAGGCGGCGGCACTGGTGCTGGACATCCTGAGCGATCCTGTGGCGCGTATGCCGAGCTTCGGGAGCGAGACACCGCTCGATCTGCCGTTCAAGGCCGCGGCGAAGACCGGCACGAGCCGCCACTTCACCGACAACTGGGCCGTGGCGACGACGGGACGATTCACCGTGGCCGTATGGGTCGGCAACTTCAACGGCACGCCGATGCAGGGCGTCGGCGGCATCACGGGGGCCGGGCCGTTGCTGCATCGCGCCGCGCTGCTCGTGGCGCAACGGGTCCCTCCCGGGGTGTTCGCTCCGCCAGCAGAAGTCGGCGCGGTCCGGGTCAAGATCTGCCGGCTCTCGGGACTCCGGGCCGGACCGGAGTGCCCGCCGGCCGATGAGTGGTTTGTCCCCGGCACCGAGCCGACGGAACCGTGCGACTGGCACCGCGGCGGCCAGGTGGTGTTGCCGACGGAGTATGCGGACTGGGCGGCCACCCAGGGGACGCCGGCGTCGGTCGATCCCGGGGCGGAGGACCGGGATGGCGAACCCCCGGGCCTCCGGCCCGGGGGCAGGCCAGCAACGCCGGCTGAGGGCTTCCGCATTACCAGCCCACAGGACGGCGACCGGTATTCCGTCCCCGTGGGGACAGACCCGCGCTATGCCACGGTCGCGCTGCGCGCGTCGGGAGGTTCGGAAGTGCGCTGGTACGTCGATGGACGCGCATGGCGCAGCGACCGCTGGCCGATCGCGCATGGTCACCATACGATCCGTGCCGTGGACGCCCGAGGCCGCAGCGATCAGGTAACGGTCGACGTAGAGTGAGCTGTCACCACCCATATCCCGAGGTCACGTTCGCATGAGTGTCGTGCCGCTGCTGATCGCCGCCGTCCTGCAACAGCCTGCGCAAGCTTCTTCGGCCGCCGCCGCGCGCATCCCTATAGGCGTCCCCGATACTTCGCCGTTCCGGCGCCTCGCGCTGCCGACGCCGAACCTGATCCGCACCGGCGCGGGCACCCCGGGCCCCCGCTATTGGCAGCAGCGCGTCGACTACACGATCCGCGCGACCCTCGACACCGGCACGCACAGCATCTCGGGGAGCGAAACGATCCGCTACGCGAATCATTCGCCCGACACGCTGCGCTACCTCTGGTTCCAGGTGGACCAGAACATCTACAGGGAGGGGAGCCGGGGGAGCTTCATCAACCCCACCGACGCCCGCTGGTCGGCAAACGGCTTCGAGGGCGGCTACCGGATCCGCGGGTTGTCGTCGCAGCGCGCGGCCGCAGGCGGCAAAGCCCGCGCGGCTCCTCTGTCTTCCGCCGTCAACGGAACGATGATGCGGGTCGATCTCGATCAGCCGCTCGCACCGGGCGGCACCGTCTCATTGTCGCTCGACTTTACGTTCCAGATCCCCGAGCACGGCTCCGACCGAATGGGACGTGAGCGGTTCACCGAGGGGTGGCTATACGAGATCGCGCAGTGGTATCCGCGTCTCGCGGTGTACGACGACGTGCGCGGGTGGAACACGGAGCAATACCTCGGCCAGGGCGAGTTCTACCTCGAGTACGGTGATATCGACTTCACGGTGACCGTGCCGCGCAGCTTCATCGTGGCGGGAAGCGGCACGCTGCTCAATCCGTTGGAGGTGCTCACCGCCACCCAGCGCGCCCGGCTCGCCCGCGCCCGGACCGCGGATTCGACGGTCGCCATCGTGTCCCGCGACGAGGTCGGCAAGCCGGAGACCCGGCCTGCGGGAGCGTCACCCACCTTGACCTGGCATTTCAGCGCGAAGAATGTCCGCGATGTGGCCTGGGCCGCCGCCCCGAACTTCGTATGGGACGCGAGCGGGTGGGACGGCATCCTCATGCAGTCATACTACCCGCCCGAAGCGAACGCCGATTGGTCCAACTCCACGGTGTACGTGCGCCACACGATCAAGCATTACTCGGAGAAGTGGTTTCCCTATCCGTATCCGACGGCGATCAACATCGCGGGTCCGGTGGGCGGCATGGAGTATCCGATGATCGTGTTTTGCGGCGCGGGCGCAGGCGGGAGAGGGCTCTTCGGCGTCACGACGCACGAGCTGGGCCACCAGTGGTTTCCGATGATGGTGGGATCCAACGAGCGGCTGTACGGGTGGCAGGACGAGGGGTTCAACACCTTCATCAACATCTACTCCGAGCGTGCGTTCTATCACGACACCCTGGGTGAAGCGAGTGGGGGAGTGGCGAATTGGGGCAATTTCGCCGCCACGGGTCGGGACGTGCCCTCGATGCTGCCGCCCGATCGCACGAGCGCCAATGCCTACGGAGGCTCGGCCTACGACAAGCCGGCGGTCGGGCTCTACCTCCTGCGCCAGGAGCTGCTGGGCGATACGACACGCTTCGATATTGCCTTCCGGGAATACATCCGGCGTTGGGCGTTCAAACATCCGACGCCGGCTGATTTCTTCCGCACGATGGAGGACGGCCTGGGAGAGGATCTATCGTGGTTCTGGCGCGGCTGGTTCTATCGCTCGGACGTCGTGGACCAGGCGGTCGACTCCGTGTCCACGGCCATGGATTCGACGGGCACCCGGTCGGTGCGCGTCTGGCTGTCGAGCCCGGGACAGCTCCCCATGCCCGTGGACATCACGCTCACCTGGGGCGATGGCACAAAGGAGACGGTTCGCCTGCCCGTCGAGGTCTGGTACCTCGGCAACCACTACGTGTACGATCTGCCGACGACGCGCGATCTTGTGCGAGTGGAGGTTGATGCGGGAAAGCATTTTCCGGATGTGCGAAGAGGGAATAACGTTTGGGCGAAATAGGCGTCGTCGGCTATCGGTCATCGGTAACTGTGTGTTCGCGCAGCTACCGATGACCGACAGCCGATTACGCCTATTTCTTCAGGTACGCATCCAACCAATCCAGCACCACGCCCCACCAGATGCGCCGATTGCGCGGCTTCAGGACCCAGTGTCCCTCGTCCGGGAAGTACAGGAACTTCGCGGGGACCCCCATCCGGCGCGCCGCGGTGAAGGCCTGGTACCCCTCGGAGAGATCGACGCGGTAATCGAGCTGTGAGTGCACGACGAGGATCGGTGTTTTCCAGTTCTGGACGAAGTTGAGCGGCGACCACTTCTCCCACTGCTGGCGGGCCTGGTAGACAGCGCCGCCGAATTCCCAGTCGGGGAACCACAGCTCCTCGGTCGAGCCTCCCATGCTCACGGTGTTGAACACGCCGTCGTGGGCGATGATGCACTTGAACCGGTTGGTATGGCCTTCGATCCAGTACGCCATGTACCCGCCGTAGCTCGCCCCGGCGGTGCACATGCGGGTCGAGTCGACGAACGGCAGGCGCGTCACGACGTCCAGCCCTTTCATCAGATCTTCGTAGGGATAGTCGCCCCAGTGCTGGGAGACGGCATCGGTAAACGCCTGCCCGAACCCAGTCGAGCCGTGCCGGTTCACCACCGCCACGACGTAGCCGCGACTTGCGAACATTTGATAGTTCCAGCGGGCGTGCCACAGGTCCATCCACGACGTCTGGGGACCGCCGTGGAGCAGGTAGACGAGCGGGTACTTCTTCGCTGGGTCGAAGGCGGGCGGCTTCTGGACCCAGCCGAACACCGAGTCGCCCTTCGCCCCGACAAAGCCGAACCATTCGAGCGGTGGGAGATCGAGCGGCGCGATCGCGGCGTCGGTGTGGTGCGTCAGCGCCGCTCCATTGACCCAGACCTCGGCCGGATGGGTATCGGTCTGGTGCAGGTACACGAGCGTCTTGCCGTCGGCCGTGGCACCGGGGTTGGAGTTCACGCCGCCCGAGACGGCGATCGACCGGCGATAGGACGGAATGTCGATCTTGTAGACGTTCTCCCGGCCGCGATCCTCCACCACTGCATACACGCATTTCGAGTCCGGACACCAGGTGTAGGAGCCGACGGACAGCGTCCACCCCGCGGTCGCGTCGACCGGAGCTCCTGGGAGCTTCCCATCGGTCCGGGCGGCGAGCATCAGCCGCTGGCGGTCGGCCTCAAAGCCGGCGCGCTGCATCGAGAGAAACGAGAGCCACTTCCCGTCGGGGGAGTAGCGCGGGGTGTTCTCCGCTCCGGACATGGCCGTCGTGACGTTGTGCATCCCGGAACCATCGGAGCCCATCACGTAGATGTCGACGTTCGTGTTGGTGGCGACGACCGAGTCGCCGTGCATCGCGACGGCGATCTCCTTCCCGTCGGGGGAAACGGCGACGTCACCATCCCCGCTCGTGGCGATCGTGGGCACGTCATGGTCCACGGGCGTCAGGTCCGTCGCCTTGCCGCTCGCCAGATCGACGCCGAAGACGTGCTGGCGGTGCCCGGCGCGCCAGTCGGTCCAGTGGCGCCAGAACAGCTCCGTCCAGATCCGGGCATCCGTCGCGTAGTCGCCGTTGCGCTTGTCGATCTCCTGGTCGGTCGGCCATTTCACGTCCACGACGGCGAGCAGACCGCTGCCGTCGGGCTTCCAGTAGATCTCCCCCACCCCGTCGTCGATGCTCGTGAGCTTTTGCGCTTCACCGCCGGCCAGTCCCAGGAGCCAGATTTGCGGGCCGCTCGAGCGCGTCGAGAGGAAGGCGATCGTCCTGCCGTCGGGCGACCAGCGCGGCGAGAAATCCGACCCCGGTCCCTGGGTCAGTTGCCGGGTCTGGCCGCTGGCCACATCGGCGAGCCAGAGCCGGGCGACGCCGCGATTCTCCTTGAGCGACGGCGTCGTCACCGTGTACGCCACCCACTTCCCATCCGGTGACAGCTGCGGATCGGCGACGACGGGGAGCGAGATGAAGTCGTCGAAGGAGATCGCGCGCTTCTGGGCGACGAGTGGGTGGGCGGCGGCGATCAGGAGGAGCGACAGGGCGACGAGGCGCAGGGCGCGCATGGGTCAGTAGTCCGGGTGAGTGATAATGGCTTTGACGAGGTCGTCGAACACGCGCGATTCCGGAGTCACGACTCCCGCGTCGTCGGTATGGACGTTCCAGGCGGCGAGCTCTTGCAGCGCCGTCGCCTCTTCGTAGGTCAGGTGCAGCACGAAACCATCCCCCGACGCTTTCGCGCCGTCGAGCACGCGTTTCAGCACGTCGGGAAGATGCTTGGCGGCGCGCACGGCGTCGCATTGCGCGCGCGTGATCGGCAGCTCCATGGGCTCCCTTGCGGCGGGATGGTTGACGGAAAATCTTCCCTGGAGAACTGGGAAAAGCTAGATGATGCCCAACACCTGGACGCACAGACGCACCGGGGAGAACCGGGTTCCGTGAACTGAGGCGTTATGCCGCGAACAGAATTCATCGCAACCGGGTTCTACGTCCCCCCACGGGTCGTGACCAACGATGACCTGTCCAGCCTGATGGACACGTCGGACGAGTGGATCACTCAACGCACGGGGATCAAGCAGCGCCACTGGGTGGAGCCCGGCACCACCTGCTCCTCGCTCGCCGCGGAGGCGACCAGCATGGCGCTTGCCCAGGCGGGCCTCGAGGCGACGGACCTCGATTGCATCATCTTCGCCACCACATCCCCCGACCACTTCTTCCCCGGCAATGGCGTCTTCCTGCAGCGCCTGCTCGGCGTCACCGACATCCCGGCACTCGACGTGCGCGATCAGTGCACCGGGTTTCTGTACGGTCTGTCGGTGGCCGACGCGTGGGTGCGGTGCGGCCAGTACAAGCGGGTGCTGCTCGTGGGCGCCGAGATCCAGTCGCCGGGGCTCGACCCGACGACCGAGGGAAGAGATACGGCGGTGATCTTTGGCGACGGTGCTGGTGTCGCGATTCTGGGGCCGACCGACGACCCGAAGCGCGGCGTCCTCTCGACCCATCTCTTCAGCGACGGGCGACTGGCGGAGAAGCTCTGGATGGACGGGCCGGGACTGGCCCACGTCCCGTGGATCAGCGGCCAGATGATCGCCGAGGGGAAGGCCCGCGTCAAAATGGAAGGACGCGAGGTCTTCAAGCACGCCACGACGAAGATGCCCGAGTCAGTGATGCTCGCCCTCAAGGCGAACGGCTGCACGACCGGCGACATCAAGCTGCTGATCCCGCACCAGGCCAATCTGCGCATCTCCGAGATGGTGCAGCGCCAGCTGGAGCTGCGCGACGATCAGGTATTCAACAATATCCAGAAGTACGGCAACACGACGGCCGCCTCGATTCCCATCGCGCTGCACGAGGCGGTGTGTGACGGGCGCCTCGCGCGCGGCGACCTGTTGATCCTGACGGCGTTCGGGTCCGGGTTTACGTGGGGGAGCGCGGCGGTACGCTGGTAGAGACGCTATCCGCAAGGCTCTGCGCCTTGAGCTCTGTGAGCAGACGAGCCGCGGCATCGGCCCCGGGCGTGCCCGCGTGCCGGTCGCGGAAGCGCGCCAACTCCACGAGCAACCGCTCCCGATTCCCCCGCTTGCGGTAGAGATCGATCAATCCGTTCGACGCGCGCATCTCCTCGGCGCGATTCGGCTGATGCCCGCGCACCTCGAGATACAACCGCTCGGCGCCCGCGAGATCATCGAGATGTCGCTCGAGGAGATCGGCGAGCCGCAGTCGTGCCTCGTTGTCGTCCGGCTCGACTCTGAGGTAATCGCGGAAATGGTCGGCCGCCTCCTGGTACTGTCCCCGCACGATCATCACGTCCTGGCGTGGATAGCTCCTGGGCGGCGGGATGTCGCCGACCGCGTAGAGGCCATGCACCAGGCTCGTCGACGCGCGGCTCGTACAGACGTGAATGCCGATGATTCCGAGCACCACAAGGGGAACGTCGAGGAGGAAGAGCAGCGCGCACACCCACCCGGAGATCGAGCCCATGGCATAGAGCTTCGCCCAGGCAGCCGAGAGCATGATGAACACCGCGGGCCCGAACCAGACGGCGATCTTGAGGAGTTGCGCCTGCTCGGCGGTGTCGAGGTCTCTGAGAGCCATCAGCTGTCAGCTATCCGCGTTCAGCCTCCATCGCCCGTTCGGCAACGTCTTACGCTGACGGCTGATAGCCGACAGCGGATAGTGCCTCTGAGACATTGCGGCGGAAACCCGAGCGACGCAAGTTGCGTATGAGAAAGTATGATCCTCGGACTGTTGCTCGGCGCCGCCGCGTTCGGCGGCGGATTCATTCCCACGAAGCGCTTCGTCCGCAACCGCCTGCGCTACGTCGATGCCGCGCAGAAGCCGGGCGCGGCGGTGGTCGCGGGAGTCGTGGGCACCGCCGCCGGGATCGCCGTCGCCGCCCTCCCCATCATCACGGTCCCAATGGGCGTATTGTTCGGGATCGGAGTGGGAACGGGATGGGCCGGGGGACAGCATCCCACCAATCCCCCAGACGCGTAACCGGCATTTCGCACCCTGCAGCGGGCGAGACAATCGCAGGACAACGCCGTGAAGGTCGTCATGCATCGAGCAGCCGTCGCCGCAACCATCGCACTGGCCTTGATCGAGCGCAGCGCATCCGCGCAGTCCGGCAACCGCTGGGCCGACGAGGCCCAGCGCCGGCTGAGCCACGCTGCCAAGACCATCAGCGACAAGGGTTACGGGCAGGCACAGGAGACCCAGATCGGCTCGCTGGCCGCCCATGAGACTGAGTCGTTCACCCTCACCCTGCACGGGGGGACCGCATACGCGCTGGTGGGCGTCTGCGACAGCGACTGCAAGGACCTCGATCTCGTCCTGTATGACGCCGATGGCAACCAGGTCGATGCCGACATTCAGAACGACGAGTATCCGCTCGTGCAGGTCACGCCGAGCGAGACGCAGCGTTATCGCGTGAACGTGATCATGGCGGACTGCCGCACCAACCCGTGCTGGTACGGGATCGGAGTGTACGGGAAATAGCCACGAGGTTGTGGAGGGTTTCTCCTCAACCTCCCAGTTCCAGTCTCACATTTTTGGGATCAAACTCCACAATCTCGGGCGTCGCGACGCCCGCGCGCACGTAGGGATCCTCGGCAAGCTCGCGCTCCAGCGCTCGCCGGTCGGCCGCGGCCCTGATGATCACGCCGCCGCTCGGTGGGGTGCGACGCGCCCAGGCGAGCACCGCCCCCTGCGCTGCCGCGCGCTCGAGGTACGCGGTGTGCTCGGGGCGGACCGCGTCGACCTCGGGTAGCGGCTTGGTGTACTGCATCAGGACGACGAACAGCATTGCTTCCTCATATCCGGGGCAGGCGAGCACCGGCAGCGGCGGGTAGCGAACGAAACGCGCGTCCGTATCGGCACGCGCGCAGCGGAAGAACACCGAGCCGCGCCGGTTCGTGACGGCGCGCTTCCAGCGGCACGACAGGCAAAGTCCGACCTCCTGGCGCTCCACGACTCAAGATAACGCAGCGCTATGGCCCCTCGCGGGAGGGATTCCTATCTTCTGAGTCGTGACGGGCGATTTCGACCCGGGACTGCTCCCTCCCGGCCTCCTCGATGGCTACCTCCGAAGCGCACAGGGGCAGATCGAGCATCTCGCGAGTCTCGCCGACCGGCTCGCCACCGACGGCAAGGATCCTCAAGCACTCGATGCGTTCCGGCGCGAATCGCACAGGATCCGCGGCTCGGCGGGGTCCTACGGCTTTGCCGAGGCCACTCGTGTAGCCGCTGAAATGGAGGAGGCTGCGAAGGCTTGGATCGCCGGGGATGGCGCGGCGGCCGCCGACCGCGGCGTGGCCGCCCTCGCCTTCGTGGAGCGGCTCCGGGCCAGCTTCGAGCGACGAGGCTCCGTCCCGCAGCTCCCTGAGGTCTTCATCATCGAGGACGACACCGCGCTGATCGAGCTGCTCGAGTACGGGCTATCGTCCCGCGGCTACACGAGCCGGGTCCTGCGTAACGGGCGGGATGCGCTCGAAACGCTGCGAACCCTCGCCACGGGGGACGCCCACCCACTCTTGCTGCTCGATGTCGATCTGCCGGGACTCGATGGCCATTCCCTCTTCTCCATGCTGCAGCGCGAGCGGCCCGGGGTATTCCGGGTCGTCTTCATGACGGTCCACGGCGGAGAAGACGAGCAGCTGCGTGCCCTCGAGGGCGGTGCGACCGATTACCTCGTGAAGCCGGTGAGCCTGCGCGTGGCCCTGGAGAAGATCCGTCGCTGGGTCGGTCGGTGAGGGCGGAAACACTCCTCGTTGTCGTGGCAGTGCTGCAGGGCGGGTCGATCGTCGTCCTGCTCGCCGCCCTCCTCACCAACCGCTGGCTGCGGCGGCGCCGCCGCGACCGGATCGCGCCGCGGCGCATGGTGCTCGACGCGGCAATCAAGGATTGGGCACTCGGGGACGTCGGTCCGGAGCTCGTGGTGAGCGGACTCGAGGCGTTGCCGCGCCGTGACGCCGTCGCAGCGCTGCTCGCCTGGTCGGTGCGGCTCACCGGCGAGCGCTGGCGCGCGCTCGCCGAGGCGCTGGAGCGCCGACCCTGGACGAGGCGATTGCGGACCGCGGTGCGGTCGCGAGCCTGGTGGCGCCGCCTCGAAGCGGCCCGCTTTCTGTCGGTCGCCGGCACGGACGCCGACATGGCGGTGATCGAGCGGCTGCTCAAGGACCCGCACCCCGCCGTGCGCATCTCGATCGCGGTCGCGCTGCAACGGATCGCCACACCCCGCCTGGTCAACGCCGTGCTGGACCGCCTTCCCGATATGGTCGGCCCGATCCAGGCGCACTACGCGGCGGTGTTGCGCGGACAGCACGCCGTCACGGTCCCGCTCCTCACCGAACGCCTCGGTCTCGTATACGATCCCGGCCTTCCCCGCATCGTCGAGTTCGCCGGACGCATCGGCGATGCGCGCCTGCGCGGACCGATCACCGCCCTGGAGACGCATGGGGACGCAGAGGTGCGCGTGCAGGTGGCGCGCGCCCTCGGCGATTTTCCGCACGCCCGTACCGTGACCACCCTGCGGGCGCTGGCGACCGACGCGGCGTGGGAAGTGCGCGCGCAGGCGGTTCGCTCGCTCGGTCGCATCGCCGATCGCGCGACGCTGCCCGATCTGCAGTCCCGCCTCGCGGATGCCGTCTGGTGGGTGCGGCTCCGGGCCGCGCTCGCCCTGACACGCCTCGGTGCCGCTGGCCGGGACGCCCTGCTGCGCGCCGAAATCGGCGCCCAGCCCGATGCGCGTCACGTCGCGCGCCTGATCCTCGGGCTGTCGCCGCAGGCGCTGGCGGAGTTCGCGGCGTGAGCGCCTTCATCCATGGATTCGATGCAGCTGTCGTCGTGTACTTCGTCGCCCTGAATTCGTTCTACGCCCTGCTGCTGCTCTGCGCCATACCGGAGATCTGGGAGCAGAGCCTGCTCGCCGAGGACGAGGACCTGCTGCGGCTGCAGGAAGTGGGCGCTCCGCCGCCGATCTCCATTCTAGTGCCGGCCTACAATGAAAGCGCCACGATCACGGCGAGCGTGACCGCGATCCTGACGCTCGCTTACCGGCACTACGAGGTGATCGTCGTCAACGACGGTTCGACGGACGACACGATGGGACGGCTGGAGGAGGCGTTCGATCTCTACGAGATTCCGCGCACCTACCCCGAGACGCTAGCGACGCAACCGATTCGCGCCCTGTACCGGTCCCGCACGCGGCCCCGGCTTCTCGTGATCGACAAGGAGAACGGCGGCAAGGCCGATTCCCTGAATGCGGCGATCAACGCCAGCCGCTGGCCGCTCGTCATCGCGGTGGACGCCGATACGCTGATCGAGCCCGACGCCATGCTGCGGCTGACCCGCCCGTTCTCGCTCGGATTACGCATCGCCGCCGTGGGCGGGACGGTACGCGTCGCGAATGGATCGGTGATCAAGGACGGACGCGTGGTCGAAGCACGCGTAGCGCCGCGCTTTCTGCCCGGGGTCCAGGTGGTCGAGTATTTGCGCTCATTTCTCTATGGCCGGCTCGGGTGGAACCGGCTCGGCGGCAACATGATCATCTCGGGGGCGTTCGGGTTGTTCCGCAAGGACCACCTCCTCGAGATCGGCGGCTACCGCACCGACAGCGTCGTCGAAGACTTCGACGTCGTCGTCCGTCTGCACCGTTACCTCTTCGACCGGCACCTCCCCCACGAGATCATCTTCGTCCCCGATCCCGTCGCCTGGACCGAGGTTCCCGAGACGCTGGCCGTGCTCAGCCGGCAACGGGAGCGCTGGCATCGCGGTCTCATTCTCACGATGTGGAAATATCGTCACATGATGCTGCGACCGCGGTACAAACGCATCGGGATGCTCGGGTTTCCATTCTTCGCGTTCGGCGAGATGCTGGCGCCGGTGGTCGAGGTCCTGGGCTACCTCGTTACCGCGCTGGGGCTCGTATGGGGATACATCGACGTCTCCTTCGCGCTGCTCTTCCTGCTGGTCGCCCTCGGGTACGGCATGATCCTGTCGATCTGGGGGATTCTGCTCGAGGAAGCCGGGTTCCGCCGCTACCGGCGCGCGAGCGATCTGGTGCGCCTCCTGTCGTATGCGGTTCTCGAAAACTTCGGGTACCGGCAGTGTACCGTGTGGTACCGCTTGAAGGCGTTCTGGTCGGCGTTCCGGGCGCGCACGACGTGGGGACGGATGACTCGCACGGGATTCGCCGCGGCCGGTCCGAGGACCGTGTCATGATCCTGGCGCTGGGTGCGCTCGTGCTGCGGCAGGTGGCGGCTCCTCCCTGCCCGGCACGAATCGCGAGCCTCGCCGACAGCGCCTGGCACGCCTATCGGGAGCAACGAATTCCGGTCGCCGCGGCCCGGTTTGCGGCCGCCGATTCCCTCTGCCCCGGCCTTCCCGACATCCAGATCGGGATGGGATTCCTGGCCCTGCGCTCGAGCGACGTCAGCGCGGCGGAGCGGCGCTTCGGCGCCGCCCTGAAAGCCGATTCGCAGAACGCCGACGCGTGGTACGGCATCGGACTGGTGCGCGAGCGCCAGGGAAAGCGCGAGCAGGCGCTCAGCGCCTTGCGCCGCGCTTTGCGGATCGCTCCCGGCTATGCCGACGCGAAGCAGCGTCTCGAAGCTCTGGGCGACCTGGGCGACGCGCTGCCACCCGTGCGGCGGCCGGCCGTGGCACAGCTCCCGGCACGCACCCACGGCGAGCGCTTCGAGATCCTGCAGGGCGCCGCGTGGCACCCGTTCTACGTGAAGGGGATCAACCTCGGCGCCGCCCGCCCCGGCAAGTTCCCCGCCGAGTTCCCGACAGACGACTCGACCTACACGTCGTGGCTCTCTCGCATCGCGGCGGCGCATGCGAACGCCGTGCGCCTCTACACGATCTTCCCGCCGGCGTTCTACCAGGCGCTGAAGCGGTGGAACGACGGCCATCCCGCCCAGGCCCTGTGGCTGATTCACGGCGTGTGGGCGGAGCTGCCGCCCGCCGACGACTACGACGACACCGCGTGGAAGAACGAGTTTCACGACGAGATGCGACGTGTGGTGGATCTGCTGCACGGGCACGCGCTCATCCCCGCGCGCGCCGGACACGCCAGCGGCCGCTACACCGCGGACGTGTCGGACCACGTCCTGGCGTTCATCATCGGTCGCGAATGGGAGCCGTTTTCGATCCGCCAGTACAACGCGCGCCGCGCCGGACGCACTCGCTACGCCGGGCGGTTCCTGGCCGTGGATTCCGGCACTCCGGCGGACGTCTGGATGGCGGAGCAATGCGACTATCTGCTGACGTACGAATGGGATACCTATCATGCGCAACGTCCCATCGCCTATACGAACTGGCCGACGCTCGACCCCCTGCTCCATCCGACCGAGCCGACGCTCGAGGAGGAGGCGGAGCTGCGGGACCGCCAAGGCCTGCCTCCGCTGAAGGGCATCCACGAGTACGACAACGACGACCAATCGCTGGACGCGATGCTGGTGCGAACGACGGCGGCCGACCTGGGCGGCTACTTCGCCTCGTATCACGCCTATCCCTATTATCCCGATTTCATGGATTACGACTCGACCTACGGGATGGCGCGCGACTCGAGCGGCGCATCCCATTACTTCGGCTACCTGGAGGATCTGAAGCGCCATCACGCGGGACGGCCGGTGCTCATCGCCGAGTACGGTGTGCCGTCCTCGCGGGGCGTCGCGCACCTGCAGCCAGAGGGGATGAACCACGGCGGCCACGACGAGCGCGCCATGGCGGACATCGACGTGCGCCTCACGCGCGACATCCACGAGGCCGGCCTTGCGGGGGGCATTCTGTTCTCGTGGCTCGACGAATGGTTCAAGCACAACTGGATCGTGATCGACCTCGAAGTGCCGGCCGACCACACGCGGTTGTGGCACAATGCGATGGACGCCGAACAGAACTACGGTCTGCTGGGCCAGTACGCCGGCACGGCGGCACGGCCAGAGCCGGGTGGCGACCCGGCGCGCTGGCGCGCGCTGCAACGGCTCGAGGGAGACGATTCACTGATGCTGCGCGTCGGGTCGGACGAAGCGTACCTCTATCTGGCGCTCGATGCGCAGGTATCGCTCGGCCCCGACGCAGTGCGCTATCTCGTCGGCCTCGACACGTTTCGTGCCGATCGCGGGGAGTTCCGCCTGCCGGGAGTGCCGGGGATCGGCGTGGGCGTCGAGTTCTACCTCGACCTGGGCGATTCGACGAACGGGCAGCTGTTCGTCGCGCGCAACTACAATCCCTATATCCAGCCGCGCGCCGGAATGGGCCCCGCCGCGCTGGACCCGTTCTACAACCTGCTCTGCACCGCTGATGCGCGCAGCGACGCCGGGGAATTCGATTCCATGTTCGTGACCACCAACCGGTTTCGCGTCACGCGTACGGGAACGCGCATCCCTGCGACGGGGGTGAACCGGGGCCGGCTCCGCTACGGCCGCGTGTCCGCATCGTCGTTCGTCGACTGGTTCATCGACCACACGGCGGAGGCCAGTCTCGTCGAGGTGCGGCTGCCGTGGGGCCTGCTCAACGTGACCGATCCCTCGACGCGTACGGTGCTCACCGCCATTCACGCGCGAGAGAACGTCGCCACCGCTCAGACCGACGGATTTCGCTTCGTCGTCGCGGCGCTGGCCCGGGGAGACAACCACGTTGCTGCGTTCATTCCCTCGTCCACCACGTACGTCTGGCCTACCTGGGAGGAACCCCAGTGGCACGAGCAGCTGAAGCCCGCCTACTATGCGATGCGCGATCTGTGGGGTTCGTGGTGAGCCGAAGCGGCCTCGCAGCACTGGCCATCGGCCTCGCGCTCGTCGCCCCGCGGCGCGCGGCGGCGCAGCTCCCCGAGGCCGAAGACGCCTTCGAGCGTGGAGACTTCCGCGCCGCGCGCATCCTGTACGATTCGGCCCTGGCGCTCGACTCCCTCAACCCGCGCGCCCTCTTCCGGCTCGCCACCCTCGACAGCTGGGACGGCAAACTGAAGCGCTCGCTGGCGCGCTTCGCCCTGCTGCGGCGCATCGAGCCGAACGAACCCGACGAAATGGTGGCGCACGCCCGCGTCCTGTCGTGGAGCGGCCAGCTCACGTGGGCGGCCGCGCTGTACGATTCGGTACTGGCAATTGACTCCACGCGGACCGACGCGATCGCGGGCCGGGTTCGCATGGTCGCGTGGGGTGGAGATCTGAACCGCGCGGAGCGCCTCTCGCGCGAGGCGCTCGCGCGCCATCCGGACGATCCGGAGATCCTCGTGGGCCTCGGCCAGACGCTCGAATGGCAGGGCGAGCCGGACCTCGCCGAGCTGTACGTCGCGCGGGCGCGGCAGCTCGCGCCGTCCGATCGCGAAGCGCGGGACCTGCTCTCCCAGGTGCGGGCGGAACGGCGGCCCCTGCTCCAGATCACGAGTGACGCCGCCAACGACATCGAGCACAACAGTTTCGTGGCGTTCGGCGGCAGCGTCACCGCCCTGTTGCACCCGGCGTTGCAGGGGGCGCTCCGCACGACCTGGCGGGCCAACACCGACCTCACAGCGACGTCCCACAGCAGTGGCGCCGATGCCTGGCTCATTCGCTCCTTCCTGCCGCGGGTGACGCTGCGGGCCGGCGTCGGCGTGCGGATGCTCAGTCCGGACAGCGGATCGACCCGGTCGTTCGCCACCGTGCAGCTCGGTGGCAACATACACCCCGAGAACTTCCTCTCGATCGGGGTCAACTACAGTCGCTACCCGTTTGACGAGACGCGCCTGCTGGTGGACAGCGGCTTCGTGTGGGATGAGGTGGGTGTCGACGTGGATGCCTCGCCGACGGCGAACCTCGAGTTCTCGGGCGGCTATGACGCTGCCTGGCTCTCCGACGGTAACCGCCGCACGATCCTCAACGCCGCGACGATGGTGGGCGTGGTCCACGGCCTGCGGCTCGGCGCCTACGGCCGCACGCTGGGATATCGCACCGCCAACCCCGGCCGCGGATACTTCGCTCCCGATCGGTTCCTGTTGGGGGAGGGCCGGGCCGTTTACTTACTCCGCACACCGGGATGGTGGATGCGCACGATCGCGGGCCTCGGTGCCCAGCAGGTGGGGGCGGGACAGCCGACGCAGCTCGAGTGGCACGCCGATGCAGCGGTCGGACACAGCTGGAGGAGCGTGGACGAGGTGTCGCTCCTGGGGACGTACACCAACAGCGCTCAGGCGACGACTGCGACGGCGATCTCGACGAGGTACCGGTACTGGTCAGTCGGGCTACGATATCAAATCGGGTTCTAGTCCCTCGCCGTTTCTTCTCTAGCGCTGTAACTGTCGTGCGATTCTCTCCGCATCCCGCATCACGCGCAGCGCGTTGAGCCCAACCAGTTTCTTGACATCCTCGACCTTCCAGCCGCGTCGCAGGAGCTCCCCGATCAGATCTGGAAACTTGCTGACGTTCTCCAGACCGGCGGGCACCCTCGTAATCCCGTCGAAGTCCGATCCCAGTCCCACATGGTCGATCCCCGCGACGTCGCGCACGTGCTCGATGTGGTCCGCCACCTGCTGCAGCGTAGCGCGGGGGGCGTCCTTGTCCCAGCGTTTGGCGGAATCGGCCAGCGCCGCGGAGTCCACCCCTGCGGCCTGGAGCGCCTTGGTCCGATTCGCGATGCTGTCTTCGAACAGGCGGACGGCCTCGGAGACGAATCCCGGGTTGAAGTTCACCATCACGATGCCGCCGTTGGTGGTGACGAGCTTCAGAATCGAATCGGGGACGTTGCGCACGTGATTCGAGATGGAGCGGGCCGAAGAATGCGAGAACATCACCGGCGCCTTGGAGACGCGCAGTGCGTCCATCATCGTCCCGTCGGAGACGTGGGACAGGTCGACCAGCATCCCGAGCCGGTTCATTTCGAGCACCACCTGCTCCCCGAAGGGCGTGAGCCCGCCGTGCTTCGCGCTGTCGGTCGCCGCATCGGCCCAGTCGGTGGTCTCCCAGTGTGTCAGCGTCATGTAGCGGGCGCCGAGGTCGTAGAACATCCGCAGCGCGCCGAGCGAGCTCTCGATGGCGTGTCCACCTTCGACGCCGATGAGGCAGGAGATCTTCCCGGCCTTGAAATTGCGCTCCACATCGGCCGCGGTGAACGCCATCGCGAGATCTTTGGGGTATCTCGCGCACAGCCGGTGCACCAGGTCGATCTGCTCGAGCGCGTAGACCGCCGGGTGCTCGCCCGTATGCATCGTGGTGGTGGGAACGTACGCCGCCCAGAACTGCGCGCCGACATGTCCCTCGCGCAGCTTTGGGATGTCGGTCATCAAGCCCAGCTGGGTCGCCGCGAAATCGACCGAATCGACGCCGCCCCGAGCGCGGATCGCGTCGGGGATGTCGTTGTGCCCGTCGACGAGCGGCACGGTCTTGAGAATTTGGATCGCCTGCGCGCGATAGTCGGGGGCCACGCCCTGTGCGGAGACCTGAAGCACGAAGGCGGCGGAGCAGGCGACGAGGGCGAGGGTCGAGCGGACCAACACTGCGCGGTTCCTGTGAGCGGTCGCACGGAAGCTCGCGCTGCATCTGGTGAATGGCAAGGTTAGCTTAGTCGCTATGCCAGCGTCGAAGGTCGCGATCGCGTTCACCGTGAACCGCGAGCCGTGCGAAGTGTCGTTCGCGCCGCACAAGACCTTGCTCGAGGTGCTGCGCGAGGATCTGGGACTCACCGGCACGAAGCACGGCTGCGAGCTGGGGGAATGCGGCACCTGCACCGTGCTGCTCGACGGCCAGCCGGTCCTCTCGTGCCTCGTCCTGGGCCAGGCGTGTAGCGGGCGATCAGTTCAAACCATCGAGGGCATGGCCGGCGCCACCTTGCACCCCCTGCAAACGGCGTTCGCCGACCTGGGGGCCGCGCAGTGCGGCTACTGCACCCCGGCCTTCCTGCTCGCGGCCCAGGCTCTGCTCGAGCACAACCCCACACCCTCGCGCGACGAGATCAAGCAGGCACTCGCAGGTAACCTCTGCCGCTGCACCGGCTATATCAAGATCTACGAAGCGGTCGAGCTGGCGGCCGCGCGGATGGGGGGGGAGCAAGCGGAGCCCCGCCGCGAGGCGCTGTATGGCCGCCGCTAAGAAAGCGGCACCCGAGCCGGGGCTGCGCGTCGTCGGCAAGGCGCATCGCAAGGTCGACGCCGTCGCGAAGGTCACCGGCGCAACCAAATTCGCCGACGACCTGGCCCTCCCCCGAATGCTGTACGCCAGGCTGTTGCGCAGCCCCCATCCACACGCTCGCATCGTCTCGATCGACGCCTCGAAAGCCGCGGCGCTCGATGGCGTCAAAGCGGTGCTCGTGGGGACGGATCTGCCTGTCCCCTTCGGTATCCTCCCCGTGAGTCAGGACGAGCACGCGTTGTGCGTCGACACCGTCCGCTTCATCGGCGATCCCGTCGCCGCGGTCGCCGCCACCACGGAAGAGACGGCGACGGCGGCGCTCGACCTCATCGACGTAACGTACGAGCCGCTGCGCGCCATCGCATCGCCCGAGGATGCACTCGCGCACCCCGAGCCCCGCATTCATGACTACGGCGACGCGGACAACCTCCACAAGCTCATCAACCTGGAGTTCGGCGACGTGGAGGAGGGGTTCGCGGAGGCGTCGGTGATCCGCGAGGACCTCTTCTTCTTCGAAGGGAATACCCATCTCCCGATGGAGCAACACGCGGCCCTCGCCGACTGGTCGGCCGACGGGAAGGTGACGCTCTGGAGCTCGACGCAGACCCCGCACTACGTGCACCGCGCGCTCGCCAAGGTGCTGGACCTGCCGGCCGCCCGGATCCGGGTGATCGCCACCCCCAACGGCGGCGGCTTCGGCGGCAAGAGCGATCCCTTCAACCACGAAATCGTCGTTGCGAAGCTCGCGATGCTCACCGGCCGGCCGGTGAAGATCACGCTCACGCGTGAAGAGGTGTTCTACTGCCACCGCGGGCGCCACCCGACGCTGATGGCGGTGAAGACGGGAGTAACGCGCGACGGCGCGATCACCGCGATGCATTTCCGCTCGCTGCTGGACGGCGGCGCGTACGGCTCCTACGGCGTGGCGAGCACCTATTACACCGGCGCGCTTCAGACCGTCACCTATCCGATCAAGCGCTACAAGTTCCAGGGGGCGCGCGCCTTCACCAACAAGCCTCCCTGCGGCCCGAAGCGCGGGCACGGCACCCCGCAGCCGCGCTTCGCCCTCGAAGTGCATCTCGACAAGATCGCCGAGGAATTGGGGATCGATCCCGCCGAGCTGCGCCTCAAGCATCTGCAGCCCCCCGACTCGCTTACCGCGAACTACCTGCGCGTCGGCTCGATGGGCCTCGGCGAATGCATCCGCAAGGTGGTCGCGGGCTCGGGCTGGCGCGACATGTTCAGGCGGCTGCCTCACGGTCGCGGCGTCGGCCTCGCCTGCTCGTCGTACCTGTCGGGTGCCGGCCTTCCGATCTACTGGAATCACATGCCGCACTCCGGCGTGCAGCTGAAGTGCGACCGCTCGGGCGGGATCACCGTCTTCTGCGGCTCGACGGACATCGGACAGGGCTCGGACTCGATCCTCGCCTACATCACGGCGGAAGTCCTGGGAGTCGATCCGTTCGACATCCGCATCGTCACCGCCGACACCGACCTCACGCCCGTCGACCTCGGCAGCTACTCGTCACGCGTCACCCTGATGAGCGGCAACGCGGCGCTGCAGGCGGCGGAGCGGGCGCGCGAGATCATCCTGCCGCACGTCGCGCGGAAGCTCGACGTTCCGATGACGCGCATCGTGTTCGCCGGCGGCCGGGTGTTCGACGTGGAAGATCCCGAGCGTGGCATGAGCTTCGCCGAGGCGGTGCAGGCCGCCGAGAGTGCGGTAGGGACGGTGGGAACCGTCGGATCGTATACGCCGCCCAAGAGCGCCGGGCGGTATCGCGGCGCGGGCGTTGGTCCCTCACCCGCCTACTCCTACAGCGCCTGCGTCGCCCTGGTCGACGTCGATCCGGCGACCGGCATCGTCCGCGTCCCCAAGATCTGGATCGCACACGACGTGGGGCGCTGCATCAACGCCGCCACGGCGATCGGGCAGGTCGAGGGCTCGGTGTATATGGGACTGGGCGAGGCACTGATGGAGGAGATGACCTACCGCGCGAATCGGCAGGTGGTGCACAAGTTCCCGAGCCTGCTCGAGTACAAGAGCCCCACCACGCTCGAGATGTGCGAGGTGGTCACCTACATCATCGAAGATCCAGATCCGAACGGGCCCTACGGTGCGAAGGAGGTCGGCCAGGGGCCGCTGCTCCCCGTCATGCCAGCGGTGGCGAACGCCGTCTACGACGCGGTGGGAGTGCGGATCGACGAAGTCCCGATCACTCCCGACAAGGTGCTGAAGGCGCTGCGCCACAAGCAGAAGGGTGAGACGCCGCGTTATGGGCCGACCACCTTCCCGGAGATTCCCTGGCCCGAGCCGACGCGCGTGCCTCCACCATGGGAGGGCGGGGATGGCAAGGCGCGCGATCAAGCCGCGACGCTCGCGGGCGGGGTGCGGGAGGAACGGCAGCACTGACCGCCACGAGACTTGCGGTCGTCGCAGCGTTCGCGCTCGCCGCTTCCGGGGCGGCACAGACGATTGACTCGGTGCCGGCGGAGCGGCTCGCCGCGAGGGCGTGGTTCGCGGACGCGAAGTTCGGATTGTTCATTCACTGGGGGGTCTACAGCGAGCTCGGCGCCGGCGAGTGGGTGATGCACAACCGCCGGATCGCCGTGCCCGCCTACGAGGCGCTCGCCGCCGCGTTCGATCCCACGAAATTCGATGCCCGCGCCTGGGTCGCGCTCGCGCGTCGGGCCGGTGTCCGCTACATCACGATCACGGCGCGCCACCACGATGGCTTCTCGATGTTTCGTACCGCGCAGACGCCGTACAACATCGTCGACTGGACGCCGTTCAAACGGGATCCGCTCGCGGAGCTCGCCCTGGCCTGCCACGCCGCCGGCATCAAGCTTTTCTTCTATTACTCGCAGCTCGACTGGCACCACCCCGATTACTGGCCCCGCGGCGCCACGGCGTGGGAGAACGGTCGCCCCGACTCGGGAGACTGGAGCCGCTATCGGGCGTTCATGAATGCGCAGCTCACCGAGCTGCTCACGCAGTATGGACCGGTCGGCGGCATCTGGTTCGACGGAATGTGGGACAAGCCTGACGCCGACTGGCAGCTCGACACGACGTACGCGCTGATCCACCGGCTACAGCCCGCGGCATTGATCGTCCCCAACCATCATCAGCGACCGCGCACCGGTGAGGACGTGCAGACCTTCGAGCAGGACCTCCCCGGCGCCAATACCGCCGGGTTCAATACGAGCTATGTGAGTGGGGACCTGCCGCTCGAGACGTCCCTCACGATGAACGATTCCTGGGGCTTCAACATCACCGACACGAGCTACAAGTCGGTGCGCACGATCGTGAGCTATCTGGTGCGGGCGGCTGGAAACGGCGCCAACCTGCTGTTGAACGTGGGCCCTCGACCCGACGGCACGATCAGCCCGGAGTTCGTCGCCCGGCTCGACTCCATCGGGGGATGGCTCGGGACGTACGGGGCTTCGATCTACGACACGCACCGCGGACCGGTGCCGCCACGCCCTTGGGGAGCCACAACGCAACGGGGCGATACGGTGTTCGTCCACGTGCTGGACTGGCCCGATCCCCTTCTGGCCCTCCCACCACTCGGTGCGCGGGTGCGCTCGGCGCGACTGCTGCGGGACCGAGCAGCTGTGTCGTACCAACAGTCCGCGGTGGGCGTAACGCTGCGGCTGCCACGAGCCACGGAGGAAGAGTTCGACCGGGTGGTAGTGCTTGTCACGGCCGGTCGTTAAGGTACGCGCATGCTGAGGCTGCCGACCTTCACATACCGTCAACCGACGTCCCTCAAGGAGGCGCTCGCGATGAAGGCGGACGCCGGCCCCGAGGGATCGTACGTCGCCGGGGGAACGGATCTCTACCCCAACATGAAGCGACGGCAGCAGGAACCGAGAACCGTCATCTCGCTCATGGGGATACCCGGTCTGAAGGGGGTCAGGCGGCCGGACGATCGGGCGGATGGTTCGCTGGAGGTCGGAGCTTGCCTCACGCTGACTGAGTTGTCGGCCCAACCGACCGTCCGGCAGACGGCTCCCGCCGTGTGCGTCGCCGCCGAGCTCGTGTCCACTCCCCTGCTCCGCAACATGGGGACGCTGGGCGGGAATCTCTGCCTCGACACGCGCTGCAACTATTACGACCAGTCGTACGAGTGGCGCAAGGCAATCGACTTCTGCATGAAGAAGGATGGGGCGATCTGCTGGGTGGCGCCCTCCAGCCCGCGCTGCTGGGCGGTGAGTTCCTCGGACGTGGCGCCGGTGATGGTGGCGCTCGGCGCGGAGTACGTTCTGACGAGCGCCAGCAGTGAGCGGGTTGTCCCTGCGGCGCGCTTCTATCACAACGACGGCATCAACTACCTCACCAAACAAGGCGACGAGATCCTCACTGCGGTGCGGCTGCCGGACCCCCGAGGCTCGGATGCCGTCTACCACAAGCTGCGCCGGCGTGGGTCATTCGACTTTCCCGTGCTCGGCGTCGCCGCCTGGGTGCGCTGGGATGGTGACCAGGTCGCCGAGGCGCGAGTCGTTCTGGGGGGTGTGGCGAGTCATCCCCTGGAGATTCCAGAGGCGGGAGCCGCTCTCGGCGGAAGGGCGTTGGAGCCCGACGCGATGGCCGCCGCGGCGGAGGCGGCGTTTCGCCCCGCCAAACCTATGGACAACACGGATTTCGACCTTTCGTGGCGCAAGCAGATGACGCGGGTGTACGTAACCCGGGCGCTGGAGGAGCTCGTCGCACGGCACGCTCGCTGACGCGCAGGCTTGGCCACTGGCTCTCGCCCCTCTTCCTCTTCGCGCCCGCTGTCGCCGCGCAGGGCGTCTCCTTCCCCGCCGGCACGGTGCTCCCAATCCGGTTTCTCCACCCCGTCACGAGCGGGCGGGACACCGTTGGCACGCCCGTCGTCGCCCAGACGTTCGCCGCCTTGGTGAGAGACAGCTGCGTGATTGTTCCGCCGTTCGCCGTGATCAGCGGTCGCGTGGTTCGCTCTGTGGGCGGGCGGCGTCTGGGGCGCAGCGGTCTGCTCGGGATACGGTTTGATTCGCTCGCGATCGGTGCCGGACTCCAGACGCCGATCGATGCGGTCCTGGACACACTCGAATACGCGCGCTCGGGTCAGGTCGCGGATTCCGGGACGGTGCACGCTCGCACCAGTCGTCTGCCGATCGCCATCGGCGCCGTAGCGTCGGTCGTTGAGATCGTCCCTGCGGCGTTGTTCGGCGGGTACCTGCTGGTGCATCGGGGGGCGCGCGCCTCGATCCTCACCGGCGAGATCGGTGCGGTTCGCCTGGTCGAGCCCGTGAGCCTCTCGAACCCGCCGGGCTGCAGAGCAGTCCCCGCTCATGGCGATCTCCACGATCTCCCGGCGTTGCCGCACTTCCTGCCATACGCCAGTGACCGGAATGGCCGACGAACCGGCGACCCCATCAACCTGATCTTCCTGGGACCGGGCCGGCAGATCGACAGCGCGTTCCAGCGCGCCGGCTGGGTGGCGGCGAAGCGCCCGTCCCTGTGGGCCCTCACCCGCGAGGTGACCGCGGCGATCGCCTCGCGTCCAGCGGTCGCCGCCCCGGTCAGCACGTTGTACTTCGAGGGACGGAAGGAGGATCTCACCTATGAGCTCTCAGGACCGAACGCGCGGATCCGCCATCACGTCCGCATCTGGCTGCTGGACAGTCTCGCGGGGGTCTGGGTAGGGGCAGGAACGAAGGACATCGGGCTGCGCGTCAGGCCGCTCCGTGCCCGCGCCACGCATCGGATCGATCCCAACGTGGATCGTGAGCGAGATGTGATCACCAGCACGCTCCAAAGCGTCGGATGCGCGGATCTCGTCGACTATCTCACCCTGCCCGGGGCCGATACGGTGGCGCACACGATCGACGGACAGCGCTTTTACACCGACGCGCGCAGCGCGGTGATCCGGCTGCACGCGTGTCCAGGCGAACTGCCGCTCGCTCTGCCTCTCCTCAGTTTGCCGTGACCGGAGCATCCTCCACGAGCCACCGCACCGCGTCGACGACCGCGAGCCGCAGCAGCCCCTGCGGACCGGTCGCCGAATCGAGCACAGCGCGAGCCGAATCCTGCCAGGCCCGCGTGGCGGCCACCGTCCCGCTCATGCGATCCAGCGCCGCGTTGCCGACGGCGGCGACCCGCGCCAGCGCGTCGGCGGCCGGGACGCCATCGCGCGCCAGCGGTTTCCGCACCGCCACGGCGTGAACCGCGGGCGCCAGCGCCAGCCAGACAGCGAACGCCTGGCGCAGCGAATCGCGTAACACCGCGGAGCGGCCCGAGTCGGCCACGAACCGCTCGACCATCGTCAGGGAGCCCCAGCGCGACGGCGGATCGGGGCGCGCCGCGTCGATCAGCCGCGTCAACGGGGTCTGCTGCGTCATTCCTTCCTGGAGGCGATGGCGCTGGCCGAACGTCACGGGCTGGGTAAGCGCGAGCAGCGCCATCATCGTCTGAAAGTCGGGGCCGTTTCCCACCGTCACGTGTAGCATGCGCGCCGTGTGCTCGGTGTGACCGAGACCGACCTCGGCGAGCCGCAGGCTCGTCACCGCGAGCCGCCGGTACATATCGTGCACGTCCTTCACGGACGCCGGTGACCACAGCTTCTCCGCGACCGCGGCCAGCCGCGGCCAGATGCGTGAATCGATCGTCTCCGGCCCGATGTGTTCTCCCCACATGCACGCCTCGCCCCCCAGGAAGCGCGACGCTTCCTCGGGCGTGAGGCCGAGGGAGTCGGGGAGCGGGTCGACGTAGTGGTCTTCGGCGCTCTCCATGTGGTCGAGGTAATAGGGCGCGGACAGGATGGCGCGATGGCCCGCCCGGACGGTTTGCGGGAGGTATTCGAGCCCGCGCCACGACTGCACGACGGCGGTCTGCGGCAGGTCCGGGTTGAGGATCTCGTCCCAGCCCACCATGCGCTTGCCGTGCGTGGTCAGAATGCGGAGGAGCCGCTGGTTGAAGTAGGCCTGCAGCGCGGCATCGTCGGCCATATGGTGCTGCCGCTTGAACGCCCGGATCCTCGGGTTGGCATCCCATTCCACGCCGTTCACTTCATCTCCGCCGACGTGCCAATAGGGGTCGGGGAACAGGGGCACCATCTCGCCGATGAAGGCGTCGATGAACTGGTAGACGATCTCGCGGGTCGGATCCAACGTCGGGTCGAACACGCCCCAGGTGCGCTGAAGGCGATACGGGCCGCGTCCACTTCCGTAGCGCGGGTACCCCACGAGCCACGAGGTCGCATGTCCCGGCATGTCGAACTCGGGGATGACGCGAATGCCGCGGTCGCGCGCGTAGGCGACGACCTCCCGGATCTGCGCCTGCGTGTAATACAGCCCGTCGGAGCCGTCGAGCTGCAGCAATGGGAACCGCTTGCTCTCGATACGGAAGCCCTGATCCTCGGAGAGGTGCCAGTGGAACACGTTGAGCTTCACGGCCGCCATACCGTCGAGGGTGCGCTCGATGACCGCGACGGGCTCGAAGTGCCGGCCGGCATCGACGAGGAGGCCGCGCCACGGGAAGCGTGGGGCATCGGCGATGCGCACCGCCGGAAGAAAGAACCCCGCGCTGTCCGCCGTCACGAGCTGGAGCAACGTCTCGAAGCCGCGCAGCGCGCCCACCACCGTCGGCGCCCGCAGGACCGCGCGCTCCGGGCTCACGTCGAGAGTGTACGACTCGTCCTCATTCTCGTCCTGGATCGCCTCGCCCGCGCCCCGCGTCTGAATGACGAGGCGCGCCGCTGACGAATCGTGGATCACGGAGTCGGCGAGCGTGATCGCGATGCGGCGCGCCAGCCTGTTGAGCGTGCGCCGCACCGCCCGACCGAGCCGCGCGTCCGAATATCCGAGGACCGCGACGCTGAACCCCGAGTCGAGGCGGAGTCGCCCCGCACCAATGTCGAGTGACCGGGGCATCGGCATCAGCGGAGGAGTGGTAGGCAGCTGCTGCGCCGCGAGGGCCGGCGCGAGGCCGGTCAACAGGATGAAGAGTCGGAGCATGGATGCGAATGTAGCGTGCGCCCCGTATCTTAGCCGCCCCATGCACCTCAACACCGCGGACCTCGTCGTCATCGCGCTCTCGATCATCATCTCGTTCCTGCCGGCGCTGTTCTTTTGGCGCCGGGCCAGCAAGAATACGACCGAGTTCTTTACCTCGGGGCGCGCCGCACCGTGGTGGCTCGTGGGCATCTCGATGGTGGCGACCACGTTCAGCACCGACACGCCCAATCTCGTGACCAATTTCGTGCGTGATCAGGGCGTCGCCGAGAACTGGCTGTGGTGGTCGTTCCTCCTGACCGGCATGGCGACGGTCTTCTTCTATGCCAAGATGTGGCGCCGCTCCGGCGTCCTGACGGATCTCGAGTTCTACGAGATCCGCTACTCCGGGCGCGCGGCGACGTTCGTGCGCGGCTTCCGCGCCGTCTATCTGGGGCTGTTCTTCAATTGCTTCATCATGGCGACGGTCAACCTCGCCGCCGCGAAGATCGCCAATATCCTGCTCGGCTGGCCGATGTACCGGACGCTCATGTTCGCGTCGGTGATCACGATCTTCTTCGCCTCGGTGTCGGGCCTTTGGGGGGTACTCGTCACCGATTCGATCCAGTTTTCCGTCACGATGACGGGCGCCTTCGCCGCCGCGTATTTCGCGCTGCAACAACCCGAGGTCGGCCATCTCTCCGGCCTCTTCGCCCGGGTGAACCCGAAGGCCCTGGACTTCCTCCCCGATTTCTCCAACTGGTCGGTGGCGCTGTCGGTGCTGATCATCCCGCTCACCATTCAATGGTGGTCGGTGTGGTATCCCGGCGCCGAGCCGGGCGGGGGGAGCTACATCGCGCAGCGCATGCTGGCGTCGCGCAGCGAGAAGGACGCCGTCGGGGGGACGCTGCTCTTCAACATCATGCACTACGCGCTGCGCCCCTGGCCCTGGGTCCTCGTGGCGCTGGCATCGACGCTCGTGTTTCCGCAGCTCTCGGACATCGCGCGTGCTTTTCCGAACGTCGATCCGAAGCTCATCGGCAACGACATCGCCTACCCGGCGATGCTCAAGTTCCTCCCCACGCCGTTCATCGGACTCATGCTCGCGGGGATGCTCGCAGCGTATCGCTCGACGATCGAGACGCACCTCAACTGGGGCACCTCGTACCTGGTGCACGATTTCTACCGCCGCTTCCTGAACCGCGGCGCGAGCGAGAAGCACTATGTCCTGATGGGACGGATCGTGACCGCGCTCCTCATGATCACGGCGGCGCTCACGACGTACGCCCTCGACACCGCGAAGGACGCATTCACCCTGATCCTCTCGGTGGGCGCCGGCACCGGCCTGATCTACCTGCTGCGCTGGTTCTGGTGGCGGGTGAACGCGTGGAGCGAAGTCGCCGCCATGGCCAGCTCGTTCGTCGTGGCGGTCGGGTTCCAGATTGCGGCCAAGACCGGTCACCCGGCGGCGGCGCACTGGTCGCTGATCGCGACGGTCGTCAGCACGACGATCGTCTGGGTGACCGTCGCCTACGTCACCACGCCAACCGATCGCGCGACGCTGCTGAAGTTCTACACCCTCGTCCGGCCGGCTGGCCCGGGGTGGGCGTCGGTGCGCGCCGAGGCCGGCGGGGAGGGCTCCCCGGACAGCCTGCCGCTCGCTCTGCTGGGCTGGGTCTGCGGCTGTGCGTTCATTTATTCCGCGCTCTTCGGGGTGGGAAGCTTCCTCTATGGCCGAACGTCGCTGGCGATCTTCTGGACCGCGGTGTTCATCGTCAGCGGAGTCTCGCTCGTCCGATTGATGCCGAGGCTCTGGAAGAGCTGAGCCTCGACTAACCGTCACCCACTGCCACCGACCTGCACCACCCTCCGGGCGGGCCCTTGCGCGCCGCGCGAACTGGGATATTTATGCATTATGCAAAACAGCAAACTGGTCGCCCTGGCGTTTTCCGGCGGCCTCGACACGTCGTATTGCGTCGCCCGCCTCGCAGCGGACGGCTGGACGGTGCATACCGTCTGGGTCGATACCGGCGCCGCATCGGACACCGAGCGTACGGCGATCGAGACGCAAGCCCTGACCTGTGGCGCGGCACAGCACCACGTCGTGGACGCGCGCCGCGCGGTGTTCGACCGCTTCGTGCGCTTCCTCATCCAGGGCAACGTGCTCCGCGGCGAGGTGTACCCGCTCTCCGTCGCCGCCGAGCGGACGCAGCAGGCGTTGTCGCTGGTCGAAGTGGCGCGCCACATCGGCGCCACCGCCGTCGCCCACGGCTCGACCGGCGCCGGCAACGATCAGATCCGCTTCGACGTCGCCCTGCGTGTCCTCGCGCCCGACCTCGCCATCCTCACGCCGGTGCGCGACGCGGCGCTCACGCGCCCCCAGGCGATCGCCTGGCTGGAGCAGCGCAAGCTCCCGGTCCCGCCTGCCGCGGGCGCGTACTCCATCAACGCCGGGCTCTGGGGCACGACCTGGGGCGGCGGTTGGACGCATGACCCGTGGGCCGGTCCACCCGCGGAGCTGCTCGAGCCGCCAGCGGATGCCCCTGCTCCCGCCGAGATCGTCCTCGGCTGGCAGGCGGGAGTCCCGCAGTCGCTCGACGGAACCTCGCTGCCCGGCCCCGCGCTGGTCGAACGCGTCGGCGCCCTCACCCGGGCCTACGGTATCGGTCGGAACACGCACCTCGGTGAGACGGCGCTCGGGATCAAGGGACGGATCGGATTCGAGGCCGGGGCGGCGCTCCTGTTGATCCACGCCCACCGCGAGCTCGAGAAGCTGGTGCTCACACGCTGGCAGACATTCTGGAAAGATCAGCTCGGCCGGTTCTACGGCGACCGCCTGCACGAAGGCCAGTACTTCGACCCGGCGCTGCGCGACATCGAAGCCTTGGTGACGTCGTCGCAGACGCGCGTCGTCGGTGACACGCGGGTGCTGCTCGCGCCGGGCCGGTTTCAGGTGACCGGGGTCCGGAGCCCGTATTCCCTGATGGACCCCGCCGTCGCGACTTACGGCGAGGAACCCCGGCTGTGGACCGGTGACGAAGCGCGTGCCTTCGCCCGTGTCGCCGCCATCCCCTCGCTGCTCGCCGCCCGCGCGGCGCATCGCTAAGGAGACGAGGATGGTCGTCACGACCCGTATCCGCCTGGACCGGATTTCGAGCAGCACGAAAAACGCCGCTCTGCCCCGTGAGGTGATCGTCGGCGACGAGATCGTCGCCGAGGAAGGGTATATCCTCGCGGTGCGCATCCTCGCGGACAAGTCGAGCTACAACACCATCGAGGACCCGACGGGCCGGATGCTCTCGCTCCGCGCCGGCGACGTCCTCGCGGGGACGCTCGGGGCACGGCGCGCGCTGCGCGGCTATGCCGGCGTCGTCCCGGACCGGGTCTCCGTCGGCGATGTACTGCACGTCCTGAACCTCGGCGGAATTCTGGGCCGCTGCACCTCGGCCAACCCCGACATCGGACCGCCGTTCGAAGCCGAAGTGCTTGGAGCCATCCTCGCCTTCCCCGAGCTGGGCGACCGGATCGGCCGGCCGGCGCACATCAAGGACCACAGTATTCCCCCGGCCGACCGGCTCGAGAGCACCGTGCCCGTCGTCTACGTGGCCGGCACATGTATGAACGCCGGCAAGACCGTCGCCGCCACCGAGCTGGTGCGCGGTCTCACGCGCAGCGGATTGCGGGTCGGGGCCGCGAAGCTCACCGGCGTGGCGCTCATGCGGGATGCGCTCTCCATGCTGGATGCCGGGGCCTCCGTCGCCCTGACATTCAACGACGCCGGCGCCGCGAGCACGCACGCCGGGATGACGGTCCCGGTCGCCAAGGCGATCATGAACCGCCTCGCGGCGCACCCAAGCGGGCGGCCCGACGTCATCGTCGCCGAGCTGGGCGACGGCATCCTCGGCGACTACGGCGTGCAGGACATTCTCCGCGATCGTGAGCTGATGGGCGTCGCCACGGCCCACGTCGTGTGCGCCCCCGATCCCGTGGGCTGCTGGGGCGTGGCGGAGCTGTATCGCAGGCAATACGACCTGCCCATCACGGCGATCAGCGGTCCGGCGACGGACAACGACGTGGGTCGGGAGTTCGTCCGCACTACCCTTGGCGTCCCCGCTTACAACGCCCGCCGCGAAGCCGATCGGCTGGTCGAAGTGGTGCGCGAGACGCTCCTGACGCGGGCGGCGGCGTGAAGGTCACGGTGATCGGCGCCGGCGGCTACGCCGGCGGCGAGCTGCTCCGTCTCCTGAGCCTGCACCCGGACGTCACGGACCTCGTGGCGGTGAGCCGCAGCCAGGCAGGGCGCCCTATCGCCGAGTCGCACCCCGCACTGGCCGCGCTCGATCTCGGGGTGTTCAGCGACGCAAGCCCCCGCGCCGCAGCCGGCGGGCGCGACGTCGTGTTCCTCGCACTCGAGCACGGCGAATCCTCCCGACAGGCCGCCGAGATCTTCGCGGCCGGCCCCGGACTCGTCGTCGATCTTGCAGCCGACTTTCGCGTCAAGGATGCGGCGCTCTACGAGCGGCACTACGGACGGCATGAAGCTCCGGCGTTTCGAGGCCGATTCGTCTACGGGCTGGCAGACATCTGCGGTGAAGGCCTGCGGGGCACGACGGCGATTGCCGCGCCGGGGTGTTTCGCGACAGCCGCCGCCCTCGCGCTGTACCCGCTGGCCCGCCACAGCCCCGACGTTGCAGCGTCGCTCTTTGCCATCACGGGGAGCTCTGGCGCGGGCATTTCGCCCAGGCCGACCACCCACCACCCGGCGCGCGCGCACAACGTCTTCGCCTACGGCGTCCTCGGGCACCGCCACGACGCCGAGATCGTGGAGCAATGGCGGGGATGGTCCGGGACCGGGCCGAATCACGCGGAGCCGCGGCTCATCGTCCATGCAGGGCCGTTCGTGCGCGGCATCTATCTCACCCTGCACGCGCGCATCGTGCCCGCCGGGAATCCAATCGAGTGGTACGAGTCCGTTTATACGGGACGTCCGTTCGTGCGCGTCACCACGGCACCGCCCGAGTTGACACACGTCGTCGGCACGAACGACGCCCTGCTTCATCCCGCGGTGAGCCAGGACGGCAGCGAGCTGCAGGTCAGCGTCGCGATCGACAACCTGGTGAAGGGGGCGGCGGGCCAGGCGGTGCAAGCGATGAACCTGGCGCTCGGCCTGGAGGAGACGGCGGGACTGCGCTTCGCGGGAATCTACCCATGCTGACCACCGAGCCCGTTGTTTTCGGCGACTCGCCGACTGGCAACCTCCTTCCGGTCTATCAGCACATGCCGGTCCGACCGGTGCGCGGCCGGGGCTCGTGGCTCATCGACGCCGAAGGGCGCGAGTGGCTCGATGCCTACGGCGGGCACGCCGTCGCCTCGACCGGGCACAGTCACCCACAGGTCGTGGCCGCGATCGCCCGGCAGGCGGAGACGCTGCTCTTCTATTCCGCCGCGGTGCGGCTCGATGTCCGCGAGCAGCTGGCGGGCGAGCTGGTGAGGCGGTGCTCGATCCCGGGCTCACGAGTCTTCTTCTGTAACTCCGGAGCGGAAGCGAACGAGAACGCGTTGCACCTCGCCCGGCGCGCCACCGGCCGCAACGGCATCGTGGCGATTCAGGGAGGGTGGCACGGTCGCACCGTCGCTACGATCGCCTGCACCGACGGCGCCAAGTACGAAGCATGGGCGCGCGGTGCGGGGATGCCGATCGCGCGCCGCGTGCCGTTCGACGACGTCGACGCGCTCGAACGCACCGTAGACGATACGACGGCGGCGGTCATCGTCGAGCCGGTACAGGGACTCGCCGGGGCCCGCGACTGTGCGGTCGAGTTTCTCCGTGCTGCACGAGCGGTCTGCGATCGGCACGGCGCGACACTGATCTTCGACGAGATCCAATGCGGCGTGGGCCGCTGCGGCGCCTTCACGGCGGCGCAGGCGTATGGCGTCGTTCCCGACGTCCTGACGCTGGCGAAAGGACTCGCTTCGGGACTCCCGATCGGGGCCGTGCTCGCGGGCGGAACACTGGCAGCCGGCGTGAAGACCGGCGACCTGGGAAGCACGTTCGGCGGGGGCCCGGTGGTCTGCGCCGCCGCGCTCGCGACCCTGGAGGTGATCGACGGCGAAGCGCTGATCGCCAACGCGCGGGTTCAGGGCGAGCGGCTGCGGCACGGGGCGGTCACACTCGGCATCCCGAAGGTCACGGGGCGCGGGCTCCTGCTCGGGCTGCACCTCGGCCAACCCGCGACACCGGTGCAGCAGGCGCTCTTCCGGCGGCGCGTCCTCACCGGCACGGCGAGCGACCCGAACGTGCTGCGCCTGATGCCGCCGCTCACCTTCTCCACCCAGGAATCCGATCTCGTGCTCGGCGCGCTCGAGGAGGCACTGCAGTGAGCGGTCGGGATTTCCTGGCGATGGAAGACTGGAGCGCCGAGGCGGTAGACCACCTTCTGGCGCTCGCCACACGCGTGAAGCGCGGCGAGATCACGGGCGGGCTGGAGCGCAAAGTACTCGCCGCCGTGTTCCTCGATCCGAGCCTGCGGACCCGGTCCAGCATGGAGACGGCGATGTTCCTGCACGGCGGGCATGCGCTCGTGCTCGAGCCGGGCCGCGGCAGCTGGGCGCTCGAGACCGAGTCGGGCGCCGTGATGGACGGGGCGACGGTCGAGCACATCAAGGAGGCGGCACGCGTGCTCGCCCGCTACGCCGATGCCCTGGCGGTGCGGGCGTTCCCCAAAGGGACCGATTGGGCGGTCGAGCGCGAAGACCGGGTGATCAGGGATTTCGCCCGCTTCTCCGAGAAGCCGGTGATCAATCTCGAGTCGTCGCGCCGCCACCCCTGCCAGGCCCTCGCCGACGCGATGACGCTGCGGGAGAAGCTCGGCGATACGCGCGGAAAACGCTTCGTCCTCACATGGGCGTGGCACCCCAAGGCGCTGCCGACCGCGGTCCCCGCGAGCGCCGCCATCGCGGCCGCGCGGCTCGGGATGGATGTCGTCGTCACGCGCCCGCCGGGTTTCGATCTGGATCCCGAAGACATGAGCCTCGTCCGCCGGATCGCCAGCGAGTCGGGGGGATCGGTCCGGCTCTGCGACGACATCGACGCAGGGGTTGCCGGCGCCGACGCCGTGTACGTGAAGAGCTGGGGGTCGCTGCAGGCGTTCGGCCGCCCCGAGGAGGAGCGATCGCTCCGCGAGCCGTTCCGGCACTGGCGGCTCACCGAGCCCCGCCTGCGCCGCACGCAGGGCGGCCGCGGACTCGTGATGCATTGCCTGCCGGTGCGCCGCAACGTCGAGATCGACGACGACGTGCTCGACGGGCCGAATTCGGTCGTCGTCGATGAAGCGGAGAACCGCCTGCACGCACAACGCGCGCTGTTGCTCGAGATCATGGGAGGAGTGAGATGACCGCTGGTGTAGAACCCGCGAAGGGAATCGTCGGCCTGAAGGGTGCGCTGCGCTATGTGCGCGCCTATCGCGATCGGGTGTTCGTCGTGAAGCTCGGCGGCGAGATCCTCGCCGATGCGGACGTCCTCGACGGCGTGGCCGCGCAAATCGCGCTGCTCGCATCGCTCGGCATCCGCATCGTCGTCGTGCACGGTGGCGCCGCACAGGTCACGGAGTTCGAGCGCCGGATCGGCCGCGAGCCCACCCTGATCGCGGGACGGCGCGTCACCGACGATCGGGCGCTCGAAACGGTCATCATGGTCTGCGCCGGCCAGCTCAATGTCGCGGTGCTGTCGGCGCTGCGCGGACATCGGGTGCAGGCGGTGGGCCTCTCGGGCGTGGATGCGGATCTCCTGACGGCGAAACGGCGACCGGTGGTCACGGTCACGGACGACGACGGCGTCCCGCGCCAAGTGGATTTCGGCCATGTCGGCGACATCGAGCACGTCGACGCGCACGTGCTGCGCACGCTGCTCGACGCGCGCCTCGTGCCCGTGGTGTCGAGCCTCGCGGGCGATGAAGACGGCAACGTCTACAACGTCAACGCCGACACCGCGGCCGAAGCGATCGCGGTGGCGCTCGGCGCGCAGAAACTCCTCTTTCTCACAAGTGCCCCGGGGGTACTGCGTGATCGCAACGACCCGTCGACGCTCGTGACGTTCGCCGATCCGGGGGACCTCGCCGAGTTGATGGCGACGGGAGCGCTCGTGGGCGGCATGCGACCCAAGGTCGAGGCGTGCATCCGGGCCGCGACCCACGGCGTCGAGCGCACCCACATCATCGACGGCCGGGCGGCGGACTCGTTGCTGCTCGAAGTGTTCACCGGAGTCGGCTGCGGCACGATGATCGTCGGTCGCAAGGAGCCGGTGGAGCTTGATGCCGAGCTCGACTGAGGTCTTCCTGCTCCGCGATCTCGTCGCCATCCCCTCCGTGAGCGGAGACGAAGAGGCGGTGGCGCAGTTCGCCGAGGAAACGGCGCGCGCCGCGGGACTCGACGTCGTCCGGGACGCGACCGGGGTGAAGGTCGAGGTGCGGAGCACAGGTGCCGGCCCCACCCTGGCTCTCGTCTCGCACCTGGACGTCGTCCCTCCGGGCGACGGCTGGACCCGTGACCCGTTCACGCCGGTGATCGACGCAGGCCGGCTGTACGGCCGCGGCTCGGGGGACGCCAAGGCGTCGGTAGCCGCGATGCTCGCGGCTGCACAGGACATCGCGCAGCGGGGTGGTCCACCCACCGGCCGGTTGCTCGTCATCCTGGGTCACGGCGAAGAAACGCGCCACACGTCGATGCCCCAGGCACTCGCTTCGGCGGGTGAAATCACCGCCGCCGTGGTGGGAGAGCCGACCAATCTCGACATCGCGGTGGCGCAGCGCGGCCTCATGATGGTCGACCTGGTCGCGCGGGGCGAGCAGCGCCACGCCGGCAACGCCGAGCCCAACGCGGCCGGCGACGGGTTCGTCAACGCGACGGTGGTGCTGGCCCGCGATCTCGTGGCGCTCAAGGAAATCGCGCGCGACCGCAGGCATCCGATCCTCGGCTTCCCCACGATTACCCCGACGATGCTCGAGGCCGGTGTGGGGCGGAACGTCACGCCGCCCACCGCGCGAGCGGTCCTCGATGTCCGCAGCACGCCGACCTGGCCGCACGCCGATCTCGCCGACGCCTTGCGGGCGGCCCTCGAGAGCGACGTCGTCGTGACGTCGGATCGCCTCGTGCCGTGCGAGACCCCCGCCGGGTCGACGCTCCTCGCCGCGGCGCGGCGCGTCCGGCCCGAGGCGAAGACGTTCGGCTCCCCGACCTGCTCCGACTGGGTGTTCCTGCGCGACCGTGACGCGATCAAGTGCGGCCCCGGCACGAGCCGCAACAGCCACACGCCGGACGAATGGGTGCTGCTCGATGAAGTCAGCGGCGCGCGCGACTTCTATGCCCGTCTCGCGATGGAGTACCTCGGATGAAGCCGCGGACCCTCTGGTCTCCCTCCGGCCAGAACGTCGACGAAATGATGCTCTCGTACACGGTGGGCGACGATCGGCACTGGGATGCACGGCTGCTCCCCTGGGACGTGCTCGGCAGTCTGGGGCATGTCGAGGAGCTCAAGGCGTCGAAACTGCTGTCCCCCGAGGAATACACCCGGCTGCGGACGGGACTGCGGGCGGGTCTCACGGCAATACGCCATGGCCAGCTGAAGATCAGCCCTCGACACGAGGACGCGCACACCGCCGTCGAGGACTGGCTCACGCGCCGACTCGGCAAGACGGGGGAGCGGCTGCACACCGGGCGCTCGCGCAACGATCAGATCGCCTGCGACCTGCGGCTGTACCTGAAGGCGGCGCTGCTCGACGTGCACGATGCGGCGGCGGGACTGGCGGTGGTGCTCACGGATTTCGCGCACCGGAACAGCGATGCGCTGTGGCCCGGCTACACCCATCAGCGCCGTGCCATGCCGTCGTCGGCCGGACTCTGGGCCGCGGCGTTCGCCGAGGGAGTGCTCGATACCCTTGAATCACTCCCCGCCCTGTGGGCACGCGTGGATCGCTGCCCACTCGGCAGCGCGGCGGGATACGGGGTGCCGTTGCCGTTGAAGCGCGCCGCGGCCGCGCGCGCCCTTGGCTTCGCCGCCCCCGAGCACAACGTCGCGCTGGTCCAGAACGCGCGCGGCAAGCTCGAGGCGGCGGTGCTCGCGTGGTGCGCCGAGCTGGGGCACGAAGCCGCGAAGCTCGCCGCCGATGCGATAGCGTATTCCGGCGAAGAGTACGGGCTCCTTGTATTGCCGGCGGAGCTCGCGACCGGATCGAGTCTGATGCCGCACAAGCGCAACCCCGACCTCTTCGAGCTGACGCGGGCACGCGCCGCCGCCCTCGACGCGGATCTCGTCACCGTGATGCAGCTCAAGTCGAAGCTCGGCAGCGGCTACCACCGCGACTTTCAGCTGTTGAAGGAGCCCCTCTTCAAGGGACTCGATCGCACGCGGGAGATGCTCGCGATGCTGGCCAGGGCGGTGCCGCGGCTCGAGGTGAATCGGGCCCGGGCGGCGGCCGCGCTCCTAGGCGATCCGCTGGTCACCGACGAGGTGCTGCGCCGCGTCGAGGCGGGCGAGCCGTTCCGGGCAGCGTACCGGGCGGTCGCGGCGGAGCACAAGCGGGGCGTGCAATTCCCGATGCCTTCGACGACGACCCTCGTGGCGCGGCGGCGCAGCGTGGGTGGGATCGGTGCGCTGGGGCTCCCGGCCGTCCGTGCACGGCTCAAGGCACGGCGCGCCTGGAGCACGACGGCCCGCCGTCGGTTTGAGACGGCGTTGGCGCGGCTTGCAGGGACCCGTGGCGGAGCGAGCGTCCGGTGAGCGCCGAGCGCCGCAAGCGGCTTCTCAAGGTGCTGGAGCTGATCAGCACCCGGGCGATCCACACGCAGGAGGAGCTGGCCGAAGCGCTGCGGGCAGACGGGTGGCAGGTGACGCAGTCGTCGGTGAGCCGTGACATCGCGGCGTTGCGGCTCGTGAAGTCAGGCGGCGCCTATCACCGCCCTCCTTCAGGCGCCGCCCGCTCTGCGGACCCCGACCGGCGGCGTGTGGCGGAGGACGTGATCGGAGTCGAATCGGCGGGGGAGTCACTCATCGTGCTGCACACGCCGCCCGGCGAGGCCAGCGCGGTCGGTCTGGCGCTCGACCGGCTCGCCTGGCCGGATATCGTTGGCACGATCGCTGGGGACGACACGATCTTCGTGGCGGCGAAGGATGCCACCGCACAACGGCGGTTGATACGGGAATTCAGGAAGCTCACGGCGAGTCCGGCCGCGTAGCCTGATCAAGCGTGGTTCTTGGACGGGTCGAGCTCGTGGGCTCCGGCATCACCTACTGTGTTCCCGTGACCCGCCGCCCTAGATCCCGCGCCACCACGCCGAGCTCCGCCGCTTCCTTGGACACGAGCTTCAATCGGCCGGCGTCGACGTCGTTCACAATGCCCTGGAGAATCTCCCCCGCGCGACGCAGGCGGAACCGCTCGTTGAAGTCCTTCTCCCCCTGGGCGGAGCAGCTCATGAGGACGCCCCATAATTGCAGCCGGACGTCGTCGACCGCGCTCTTCAGGTCCTGCAGCCCGTCGGGGGGATTGGCGGCAATCAGCTTGACCTGATCGGTCAGCTCCTTCACGGCCAGATGCATGCGATTCAGCGCATTGGTGCGTTCCGAATGCGGCATCGGCAGAGGTCCGGGGAGAGGTCGGTGAAGGCTAGGACGCGGCGACCAGCTTCGCCAGACCCGCTTCCTGATCCGTGAGCGAGCGATACAGCGCGAGCTGGGCCCGGGCCCGTACGAGGTTGTGGTCGGGGTAGGATACCCGGTAGTACCGATCCTCATCGAGGTAATCCGTCAGGAACCGCACCCCCTGCTCGAGCGTGATCCACCGGCCCGCGAAGGCCAACCACTCGCGCTCCGCGTTCGACAGCAACTCCCCGCTCCCCTCGAGGAACCCGCGCAGCAGCGCCGCGAAGCGAGCCGGGTCGGCGGCGACGCGAGAGAGATCGCGCTCGTCCTCCATCGCCGGGCTCGTGCACGAGCGCACCAGATCCCCGAAATCGGCGAGCGGTGACCCCGGCATGACGGTGTCGAGATCGACGACGCACAACGGCACGCCGTTCCTCCGGTCGAACAACACGTTGGCGATCTTCGCGTCGTTGTGAACGATGCGGGTTGGCAGCGCTCCCGAGGCGAACCGGTGCGGCAGGACTTCGGCGACCGACCGCTCCCCGAACACCGCCGCGACCTCCCCCTTCGCATCCGCAAGGCGATTGGACGCGGCCATACGCAACGCTGCCTCGAGCTGGGCGAAGCGGCGCGGCGTGTCGTGAAATCCGGGGATCGTCTCGTGCAGCGGCGGGCCGTCGTAGTTGCCGACGAGCCGGAGAAACTCTCCGAAGGCCTTGCCGCAGGCATGGCATTCCGCCGGCGACTCGGCGCGTCCATGCACCACCGAATCGGGGATCCAGCGGAACAGGCGCCACACCCCGCCCTCGCCGTCCGCCAGCCAATCGCGTCCATCGCTGGTCGGCATCAGCGTCAAGGTCGGCCCGCCCTGTCGGGCGATGTGCCGCGTCACCCGCGCGACGTTCTCCATGACCTGGTCGGGCCGGGGGAAGACGTACGGGTTCAGACGCTGCAGCAGAAAGCTGGTGCCTGCGTCCGCTCCCCCGAGGTCGACCCGGTATGAGTCGTTGATGTGCCCGCCGGGGAGCGACGTGATCGCGCGCATCTCGCCGCCCAGGGCGAATCGCTCCGCGATGGCCCGCGCCTCCGTCACGCCCACAGCCGCTCCGGATACCGCCCTTCGTTCACAAGGCGCCGGAGGGCAGCGACGACCACCTCGCGATCGGCGGGATGTGTGATGCCGAACCATCGGCTGGTCGACTCGAGCACGCGAACCCTGGCCTCACCCCGCGCGATGGCGGCCCGCACGACGGTGGGGAGGAGGCTCTCGTCCGGAGTCGAGCTCCGGAAGAACTCGCTGAGACCCTTGCGCAAGGTGTCGAGCACCGAGTCCTGGAACGCCCACAGGTTCATCGACACGATGGAGTCGCTGGCGAGGCGCACCGGTCCCGATTCGCCAAGACCCGCGAAGCGACCGTCCGCGGTCAGCTCGAGACCCTTCACTTCCTCGATCGTCTCGAGGCAGTGGTCCGGACCGATGCGGCAAATGGCGCGATTCACCGACCCGCTGGCGGAGCGGGTATCCCCCAGCCGGTAGCCCGCCAGCGCATGGGTCGAGGGCTCTGCTTCGGTCTTCAGAAACTGCGCCACGGCTGCGATCGCGGCGGCACCGTAGAAGTCATCGGCGTTGAGGACGGCGAACGGCCCACGAATCGCCGGAGCCGCGGCGAGCACGGCGTGTGTCGTCCCCCATGGCTTGGTGCGCCCCGTGGGGACCACCGCGCCCGGCGGCACGTCGTCGAGCCGCTGCAGCACCGTACACCAGGGGAACCGCACGCCGTAGCGTGCGCCGGCGAGCTCTTCGAACGTCGCAGCGATGTCGGGGCGAATGACGAACACGATTTCGCCGAACCCCGATCGCAACGCGTCGTAGACGCTGTAGTCCATCAGCGTCGCTCCACCCGGGCCGACCGCGTCGAGCTGCTTCAAACGGCCGTAGCGGCTGCCGAGACCGGCTGCGAGGATGACGAGTTGCGGCTTCACGGGATAGATTCCGCTCTATGCCGATCGAGTTCACCATCGATCATGCTCGTCGGCTCGTGACGGCGAAAGGCCGCGGCACCCTGACCGGCGAAGACGTCTTCGGCTACCAGCGGGACGTGTGGTCGCGGGCAGAGGTGCAAGGGTACAACGAGCTGATGGACATGCGCGACGTCGAGCAGATCGACCTCCGGTCCATCGACAATATGCGTGCCCTCGCCGAGCTGTCGGCCTCGATGGACGCTCCCAGAGTGTCCACCAGGTTCGCCATCGTGGCGACGACCGACGAGGCGTTCGGTCTGGGGCGCATGTACGAAACCTACCGGCGGCTCGAAGGGAAGAGCACGAAGGAGGTCGGGGTGTTCCGCTCCCTCAACGAGGCCTACGACTATCTCGGAGTAGCGTAGCCGTCGAATCGGGACTGCCGTCGTTCGCCGCCGGCGTCAGCCCCAGGATCCCCGCGATCAGATCGTAGACGTGGATGTTGCGAAACGGCGCCGCCGTGTACCCCTGCCGGAACGCCGGCCCCGCCGCGAGAAACAGCGCTCGCATGACCGCCACCGTGTCGTCGTAACCGTGGGCCCCGCCCGAAAACCGGTCGGGATGAGTCATCACGTCGCCTCGCCGGACGGCCACCGACCACCCCGGAGCGGCGAGCACGACCACCGGCGGAACGCGGGGACTCGCCCGATAGTGCAACCGCTCTGGAATCGAATCGCGCCGCCACGCGGACAGGTGCGGGTTCCTGCCCTCGAGCGCGCGCACCACACTGTCCTCCAACCCCGCCCTGGGCCAGAGGCCGAGCTCGGGATTGCCACCGGTGATCCGCGTGAGGGCGTCGAGCGATAGATACTCGTCCAGCGCCACGACCGAATCGGTCGAGATCGAGGACATGCCGTGGTCGGCGACGACGATCACGTTCACGTGGTCACTCAGTCCGCGTGCATCCAGGCTGTCGAGCAACTGGCCGATCGCGACGTCGACCTTGAGCACCGCCCGGGCGACGGCCGGGCTGTCGGGACCCGATTCGTGACCGGCGTGATCGACTCCGCTGAAATAGAGGGTCACGAATGTCGGGCGGGAGGCGGCCGGTAGCGCGAGCCAGTCGAGCACCTGGAGCACGCGCGACGAATCGGGGACACGCACGTCGTAGTGCAGCCAATAGTGCGGGCGCACGCCCTCGATCGCCGCTTCGCTCCCCGGCCAGAAACACGACGCCGCGATCTGCCCCTGCCGCTCCGCCGTCACCCAGAGGGGCTCGCCGCCCCACCACCGGGCGTCCGCCACGGCGACGGAGTCGCTGATCTGAAACACGGCGTTGAACGACGGATCGTACATCGTGTTCTCGACCACGCCATTGTGCTCGGGGTAGAGCCCGGTCACGATCGAGTAGTGGTTCGGGAACGTCTTCGACGGGAACACCGGCACGAGTGGAGCCCGCACCCCGCGCGCGGCGAGCCGGTGCAGGGTGGGAGCGGCGTAGCGATCGAAGTAGTCGTAGCGGAAGCCGTCGATCGAGACGAGCACGACGGTGGGTCGTGCGTCCTGCCCGGCGGCCGTCCGACAAATCCCCAGGACGGCGACGAGCACGACGCGGGCGACGCGATGCTTCACTGCGAGCGGCGTGCCTCGAGCGCCGACATCCGGTGCGTGCCCGGATACGGAGCGTGCTCCCCTTTCACCGCTATCCACAGCACGCGGTTGAAGGCGTCCATGTCCGCGGCATCGGCCACCTGGAGATCGAGGCGCCGCGACTCGCGGGCCGCCCGGGTCCCGCCCGGGTTCTGCTCGTCGAGCGGCACGGTCGGGGTGCGGGCGACAAAGGGCGCCGTGTCCGGTGTATCCCGCCAGATGTCCCGCAGCGGATGCCCGTAATGGTCGTACTGCGACAGGGCGTCCAGCTTCAAGATCTCTTCCATCGTGAGGAGCGCATCGGTGGTGTTCGTGAAGCGATGGATCACGCCGCCGCGACTGTACGGCGAGATGACGAGGAGTGGCGAGCGGTGCGAATCGACGTGATCGGGTCCGTTTTGGGCGTCGTCCTCCATCACGAACACGACGGTGCTCTTCCAGAACGGGCTGTGCGACAGCGTGTCCACCAGCCGCCCCAACGCCAGGTCGTTGTCGGCTACCATCGCGCGTGGCGTCCGCATCCCGGGCGTCGCGCCTGCGGTGTGGTCGGAGGGCAGATGAATGATCTGAAACGCCGGCATCGATCCCTGCGTCACCCAGCCGTGAAACGCCTCGAGCCACACGTCCATGCGGCGCTGGTCCGGGATCGCCAGATCGAACGACGGAAAGCGCGGATCGGTGTGCAGGGCGAGGAACGGCTTCGTCCCGCGATACCGCTTGCCGCCGCCCGCGTCGTCTTCCTCGACCGAGAATTCGCCGAAGTTGGCGAAGGAGATCCCGGCGCGGCTGGCCAGGTCCCAGAGGTACCCTTGCGCCGGCTCCGCGACGTCCTCTGCGGGGATCTGGTTGCGATTCTCTCCTTCGTAATCGTAGGTGCGGCCGCCGCCGTCGTAGTTCGCGGGCGTGGTCTTCTGGGTGTAGTCCGAGGCGTATCCCGCCATCGACCAGTTGTGCCCGTCGGCGCTTACTTCGGCGTTGACGAAGAAGCGGTCGAAGGTCCCGAACCGCTCCGCCAGCGCGTGATGATTGGGAGTGACGGACCGGCCGAACAGCACCAGTGACGTGTCGCCATCGGCGAGCGGCAGATCGCCGAGTACCTGATCGTAGGTCCGATTCTCCTTCAGGATGTAGATCACGTGCTCGAACGGCGGGTACGCGCGGCCGGCGGTGTGCGTGCTGTCCCAGCCGTTCGCCCGCACGACGCGCGCCGTGAGCGCCGGCAGATCGAGTGCGCCGCGCGCCGCAGGAATGATCGAGAGGCTGCCGCGAATCTGCCCCAAGGTGTAGCTCGTATCCGGATCGACGTCGCCGTGTCGCACCTGGGCTTCGCCGGGTCGCGGGCCGCCGGGGTTGGGTCTGGTGCCGGCGCCTTTCCCGTTCGCGACGAGCAGCGTGTCGTGGATCAGGACCAGGGCCGTCGGATACCAGCCCGCGGGAATGCGTCCCGCGAGCCGATCGTCGCCGCCCGCTCCCGCTACGTCGGCCGTCGCGGGCCGCAGATCGAACACCGCGACCGCGTTCGCATCGGCTTCCGCGGCGAAGAGGCGCGTGCCATCGTCCGACAGCGCGAGGGCGTTGGGGGTCGTGCCCTCGTCGGGGCCGGATGGCGGCGGATCGACGAGCGTCGCCACGACCGCGCGGGAACGGGTATCGAGAACGGTGATCCGATCGGTGCTGCCCGAGGCGATGAACGCCCGTGTTCCCGCCTTATTGAGGACCAGGGCGGACGGGTGCCGCCCGGCGGGGGCGAGCGTCTCGGGCGTAAGCCGGCCGTTGCCGGCCGCGTCGAACAGGGACACGGTACTGGCGCCCCAGTTGCTGACCAACACCCTCCCATCCGGAGTCACGGCCACACCGTAGGGGTACCGCCCGGTGGCGATCCGTTGCACCACGGCTCCCGTCGCGACATCGATCACCGCGAGCGAATCGGCGAGGTTCTCCGCGACGTAGAGCGTGCGCCCGTCGGCCGACAGGGCGAGCCCCGCCGGGTAGTGCGTGCCGTCCTTCCCGGGCCTTCTGGGAGCGAGGATGATGGAGTCTTCGAGCGCCGCGCTGTCGCCCGTCCAGCGGTAGCGGTACACGACATCGGTATTTCCGCCCGAAGCGTAGAGCGATGTGCCAAACCCCGAGAAGGCGAGGCCGACGAACGCCGCCGCCTGTGGGATCGTCTGCCGCACCTGGCCCATCCGGTCGACCACCTGCAGACCGTGCTCGCGCCATCCGCCAAGCAACAGCACCAGCCGACTCCCGGACGGTGATGGGATCATGCCGAGGGGCATCTGCCCGATCGGGCGAGTGACGCCGGCAGGGTCGAGGAGCCGCCCGGTGGGCAGACGGCGCGGGCCGGTGACGGAAGAGGTCGTGTCAAGCCGCGGCGCTGGGTGACAGGCGACGAGCAGGAGCGAGAGCGAGAGAAGAAGACGCATGTGATACAACCTAGCGTCCTACAACCGACACCGTCAGTTCACAACCGCTGCAACAACGCCGTGCCTCGAGCCGGCTCCCGCAACCGCACGCGAACCGTCACGGGATCGTTGGCTTCCGGAATCGTCAGGATTACCGCGTCTTTGCGGCCGGAGGCCATGCGCGCCAGCTTCGGCTGCGCCGATCCGCGGATCGACAGCTCGAGCGTGCGGATCTCCACAGGAGCGTTTCCGGGAGCGACGAGCCGCAGCCGGTACTGGCCAGCGGCCGCGACCTTGGCGGTCAGGTCGAGCGTGAGCGTATCACCGTTCCAGTTTCCGACTGCGTCGTCGGCCCAGAGTTGAGCCTGATCGGCCCAGGTATTGGGCGGCGCCATCCCGGTGTTGAATGCCGCGAGCCGCTGGATAATGGGCTGTTCCACGGAGTCGGTCACGGTCAAACGCAGGATCGTGTAGCCGTCCGGGGGGATCGGCACGATCTGCTTGTGCCCGATCGCCGTACCCGTGGCGAGCGGCTGCCAGTGGTTCCAGGCGTAGCCGTCGAGACGCCAGCCCCGCACCCGCTCCCCCTCTCCGATCGCCTCCTGCAGGATGACGTGGTCGAGGCGGTGCACCGACCCGAGACTGACGTCGAGCTCCGATCCGGTATTTGCTCCCTCCCCGACCGCGGTGCCGAACCGCCGCCGGATCTCGTCGCCGAATTCGCGCGCCCGGGCGGCGTCCGCTTCGGGGATGCGGCCGGTACGGTCGGGGGGCATGTTGAGCAGCAGCTGCGCGCCGCGCCCGACCGAGCGGTAGTAGATCTCGATCAGCTGATCGAGCGTGACCAGGTTCCCGGCGTCCGTGGTGCTCCAGAACCAGTTGGGGCGGCGGATCGAGACGTCGACCTCGACCGGCATCCAGACGTCGCCATCGGGATCGCCGTGCAATGCCGTCGCGATCCCGGTCTTCGCGTCGGTGGCCGCAAGCGAGTTCCAGCAGGGATACGGGGCGAAGCCGTCCTCGTTGCCGACCCAGCGGATCGTCGCCTGGGGACCCTGGAAAACCATCGCATCGGGCTGATAGCGCGACACGATGTCGCCGGTGGGGACGACACTCGAGCCGTCGAGCCACAGCTCCACGATCGGTCCGTAATGCGACAGCAGCTCGGTGAGCTGGCGGCGATAGAGCTCGTTGTACGCCTGCTGCGCCTCGGGAGTCGCGCACTTCCCCGAGAGGCCGGCACCCTGGCGGTCGTCGCGCGGCGAGAGGTATACACCGAGCTGCAGCCCGCGCCGGCTGCAGGCATCGGCGAGCGAGGCCATGACGTCTCCTCGCCCGCCTTTCCAGGGCGAGCTCTTGATGCTGTACGCGGTCGTCTCCGTTTGCCAGAGACAAAAGCCGCCCGCATGCTTCGCCACAAGCACGATGTAGCGGGCGCCCAGGGCCACCGCCGTATCGACCCACTGCTCGGTGTCGACGCTCTGCATGACGCCGGATGGCGGGAGCGACAGATCGTCGTACTCCTTGTCCTGCCAGGTATTGGGGGCGAAGTGTACGAACATCCCGAGCTCGAGATCCTGCCATGCGCGCTGCGCCGCCGTGGGACGCGCGAGACGCGCGGCCGCCGAGCGCAACGTGAATGGCGATACCCGGACTCCGCTGAGCGCCGCACCGACGCCGACCACCCGGGAAAGCATCGCTCGCCGTGTCAACATGGGCGCTCCGGGAGCGCGCGCTGGCGAAGCAGTTCGGCGATGCGCCGGATCCGCCCGGGATCGGTCACGGCGCGATCGTATTCGTTGGGGAGCGGCGGCTTGCGCAGCGTGAGGTGCGTGGGGCGGTACGTGACGGTGCTCTCCAGCAGCGCCGCGGCGCTCACGTGAACATGCGTAACACCGGTCCGCTCGATCACGGCAAGGATGTTCTCCTCTGAGAGCCCCCCGCCGGCGGCGATCGCGATGCGCCCCGCGGCACGCCGTCCGAGACGGGCGAGGACGGCGGTGCCCTCGAGCGCCCTCTGTGCCTGGCCCGAGGTGAGGAGCCGGTCTACCCCCAGCGCAATGAGATCGTCGAGGGCCTGGTCTCGATCCGCGGTGAAGTCGAAGGCGCGATGAAACGTGACCGCCAGGGGGCGGGCAGCGGCGACGAGCGAGCGTATACGCGGGATATCGATCGCGCCAGCGGCGTCGAGGACACCGATCACCACGCCGGCAGCGCCGTGCTGGTGCGCGACCCCGATGTCGCGCCGCATGACGTCCAGTTCGATGTCCGAGTAGACGAAGTCACCGCCGCGCGGCCGGATCAGCACGTGCACCGGGATGCGCAACCGCTCGCAGCACGACGCGGTCAACCCGGCGCTCGGCGTCGTGCCGCCTTCCGGCAGGTTGCCGCACAACTCCACGCGGTCGGCCCCGCCCGCCTCGGCATTGAGCGCCGACTCGACGGAGTCGACGCACACCTCGAGCATCACGCGCGCCAAGATAGCGCGCGCCCGGTCAGCGGACTACGGTCATCCAGCGATCGGGATAGCCGCGGCGCATCATCCACGAGTGCCGGCGCGCGTACCAGCCGTACCGCACGGCGCGCGCGACGGCGAAGCAAGCGAACATGCCGAACAGGGCCAGCGGCCAGAATGCGAAGCGCCAGAAGAGCAGCAGGAGTCCTACGAACGCCGTCGCACGCAGCAACGCGCCGACGACCCAGAAGGTCCCGGGCAAGGAGCGCCGTCGCGGCATCTCACGGGCGATCGCCGGAGGAAGATCGGCGATCAGTTGTTCCAGCTCGTGACGGAAGCGCGCCGTGGACGCCTGCGCGAGACGCTCCCCCGCCTCGTCCGGGGTCAGCCGTCCATCGCCGGCGGCGGTCTGCAACAACTTGGCGACCTGATCGCGCTCGGCATCCGAAGCGCGGATGCCCGTCGTGGGAGTCTTCATGCGAGGACGTCCTCGATGTCCTTCGTGGCCTTGGAAAGAATGTCGGTGATCTTTTGCCGCAGCTCGTCGGAGCCGCGCCAGCCGCGGCGATAAACGATCTTCATCAGGCGCGCCACACCCTGATTCAGCTCCGCCATCGAGCCGCCCAGTGCCTCTTCCACGGTTTCGGCGACCCGGTCGAAGATGTCGGTGACCACGTCCTTGTGCTCCTCCAGGAACTTGTTCCCGGCGTCGGTGATTTCATAGACTTTCTTGCCATCCACGTCGCGCGAACGGACGAGTCCTTCGTCCTCGAGCCACTGCAGCGTCGGATAGACGGTGCCGGGCGAAGGGGAGTAGCAGCCGTGCATCTGCTCGGCGAGATCCTTCATGATCTCGTAGCCGTGCTTCGGCTTTTCCCGCAGCTGTTTCAGGATTACGTACTTCATGTCGCCGGACTCGAACCACTGGCGGCGGCGGCGGTGCCGTCCCCCCGGGCCAAATGCGAACGCCCGTGGACTAAAGGCGAAGAATCCGTCCCAGTCAAAACCGCGTTTCATGGGCTCTCCTTTCCGATATGTCTTACGATGCTACTTACGATGTTACTTTAAGACATTACGTAAGATGTATTGGCACGTTATATCGTAAGACATATCTCGTCAATGTCTGCAGGACAAGTTGGCCAATGACAAGTGGTTGCGACATTGGACACACAGCGTACATTGAGCGCCCATGCGAATTAGCGCTCGGCTGTTATTGCTCTGCTGCGCCCCCGTCAGTCTGACGGCGCAATCCTTCGACTTCTACTCCCGCGGCCCGTACCGCCCTGCCATACCGCGCCCGGAGGCTGTCACCGGGTACCCGGCGGGCGAGCAGCAGACGATGTACGCCGTGATGCAGAAGTATCTCGACACTTTGCTCGTCACGGCGCCCGACCGGGCACGGGCCGAAACGTGGGGTCAGACGGTCGAGCACCGGCCCTACCGGGTGCTGATCATCTCGGACTCGGCGAACCTCGCGCGCATCGACCAGATCCGCCTTGCGGTCGGTGAGCTCACCGATCCGCGGAAGACGTCAGCGACACGAGCGACTCAGATCGCCGCGACGGAGCCGATCATCGTGCTGTTCCAGTATTCGGTGCACGGCGACGAGTCGGCGGGGTTCGAGGCGGCCCTGCAGGTCGCGTATCAGATGCTCGCGGGCGACGACTCCGTCACCCATCTGATTCTCAAGAACGTCGTGCTGGTGCTGAATCCCTCGGCGAACCCCGACGGTCACGAGCGGTTCGCGGCCTGGTACAACTCCGTCGCGGTGGGGTCCGACAACCCCTGGGCGCTCGAGCAGAACGAGCCGTGGGGAGTCACCGGGCGCTACAACCATTTCCGCTTCGACATGAACCGCGACCTCGTGGCGCAAAGCCAGCCCGAAGTGCGCGTCATGATGGACGGGATCCTGCGCTGGCACCCGCAGGTGTTCGTGGACCACCACTCGACCACGCAGACGTTCTTCTTCCCGCCCGTCGCTCCCGCGGTGAACCAGAATCTCCCCGCGCAGGCGCCCCACTGGTTCGACGTGTTCGGGCGCGGCAACGCCGCCGCATTCGACCGCTATGGGTGGCAATACTTCGTGCGCGGCATCTTCGACTTCTTCTACGCCGGCTACTGGGACGAATGGAGCACGTTCCAGGGCGCGACGGGAATGACGTACGAGACGGATGGCGGGCCCGAGCTCAACCACCGGCGCGACGACGGGACGGTCAGCACCTTCCGCGACGGCATCGCGCATCACTTCATCGCGTCGCTCGCGACGCTCGAGACCGCAGCCCGAAACCGCCAGGCGCGTCTCGCCGACTACTATGCCTTCCGCAAATCGGCGATGGATGAAGCAGGGGCCGATCGGATGAAACGCATCGTGCTGGTCCCCGGCACCGACCCGCGCATGACGGCGCACGTCGTGGGGCTGCTGCTGCGCAACGGGATCGAGGTGTCGCGCTTGTCGCAGCCTTGGGCATCGACGCTGAGCCATCCGTACCTGGGCGGGACCGTGGGACGCCACACGTTCCCGGCAGGGAGTTACGTCGTCGATCTGTCGCAGCCGCAGCGACGCCTCGCCAAGGCGCTGCTCGAGCCCAACGCGGTACTCGAGAAACAGTTCGTGCAGAATCAGGTCGAGCGGTTCCGGCGTAACCGCCGCCGCGGCACCGACGCGGACAAGGAAGACTACGGTTTCTACGACATTACCGCCTGGTCGATGCCGTACACGTTCAATCTTGAGGCCTACTGGACCGAGGACGTCGGCGCGACCAGCGCCGCGGCGGTGACCGATACGGCGCTGCCCGTCCCTGCATCGCCGGGCCGTGCGATGTCGGCGTATGTCTTCCGTGACGACAACCTCGGCGCCGCCCGGCTCGTCTATGCGCTGCAGCGGGAGGGCTTCAACGTCGCCGTGTCGCTCCGGCCCCTCGTGGCGGACGACCACGAGTTTCCGCGCGGCACGTTCGTCGTGCGGTTGCAGCGCAATCCGGCGACGCTTCCCGATCGCCTCACCGCGCTCGCCGCGCCGCTCGGCGTTCCCGTAACGGCCGTCGCGAGCGCCTTCGCCGATACGGGAAACACCGGCACCGGTTCGGATTACGTCGTGAGCCTCTCAGCGCCGCACATCCTCGTCGGCGTGGGCGACGGGGTCTCGGAGACGAGCTATGGCTGGCTCTGGGACTTCCTGGTGCGCGACCTCGGCGCCGGGTTCACGCCCGTCCCCCTCGCGAACCTTGGCATCCTCGACGACCTGTACGCCTTCAACGTGATCATCCTTCCCGACGGATCGGGCAGCCGGATGAAGCGGCAGCTCGGCGAGGGAGGCATTGCGAAGCTCAAGGCATGGGTGCAGTCCGGTGGAGTGTTGATCGGCATCGGCGGGGCCGGCGACTTCGCGAGCGACAAGGACGTCGGATTGTCGTCCATCGCGACGGTGGGCGCGGATTCGGGCAAGTCGGACAGCACCGTTCAGGCGAGTGCGCCCCCGCTCCTGTCCCCCAGCGCGCCCTCGAAGGAGAAGCCGGAGTGGTTGCCGGGGTCGATCTTCCGCGCCACGCTCGACCGCACGCACTGGCTCACACTCGGCTACGAGCAGGACGAGCTGCCGGTCTACCTCGACGGCACGACATTCTGGAAGCAATCGAAGAACGGCGCCAACCCGGTCGTCTTCACCGCGGACTCGCTGACCCTGTCGGGATTCGCCTGGCCCGGGAACACCGAGCGGCTGTTGAAGGGCACGACGTGGGCGGTGGTAGAAAATCAGGGGGACGGCCGAGTGGTGTTGTTTCTCGGCGACCCCCTGTTTCGCGGCTTCTGGCGCGGCACGGCGCGCCTCATGACCAACGCGATTCTGATCGGACCCAATCGGCGCTAGATCAGCGCCGTCGACGCCCGGTGCTGGCGCATCATGTCCTCCTGCAGTCGCCGGCGCAGCTGCTCGATCTGCTGCCGTGACTGATCGAGCGCCCGGCGCTGCTCGGCGCGGGCTGACTCGAGGGCGGACTCGAGCGCCCGGCGCCCGTCCTCCTGCATCACCCGCAGCTCCTCGCGTGACTCGTCCGGCAGAATCCACATGCTCTGCTCGCCCTTGGGGCGCTGCCGGATGCGCCAGCCGCGGTTGGCTTCCGGCACCGTCCACGACACCGTCGAGCGCTTCTGATGCCGCATGATCTCGATCGACACCGTCTCTCCCGCATCATAGGAGCGCAGGATGCGCATCGCGTGCGAGGGTGACGTCGGCTTGCGACCACCGATCGACAGAATCACGTCGCCACTCTTGAGCGGCAGCCCCGAGTCCGCGGGAGCCTTGATCACCAGCACCCCCTCCTTCGTCCCGAAGTAGTCGCCGAGATCGGCATTGAGCGTCACCAGGTCCAGATCGCACCAGGCGTCGCCCATGCAGAAGCCCATTCCCATCCCGTCGCCTTCGCCCATGACGAACGGCATGCGGGGCATCTCCATCTCGTGCGTCATCGGCCCCATGTTCATCATCGCGAACCCACCTTCGTCCGCGACGAGCGTCGCCGTCTTGGTATCCGAGCCGCGGCGGTATTCGATCTTCACCGTGTCGCCAGGATCGAGCTCGTGAGCCAGGTCGACCAGCTTCGACCCGGGGCGGGAGATGTTGTCGAACTCGCCACTCTCATCGCGCGAGTAGGCGAGCGATGTGCCATTGAACTTTGTGATGATGTCCCCCGCCTTCAGACCGGCCTTCTCAGCGGGCCCGCCGGGGGTGACGGCATCGATCCGCGCGCCGTAGCGATCCGAGGCGGAGTCGCTGGTGGTATTGACGAGGACGCCGATCCGTCCGTGGTTGCCGCTGAAGCTGAACGCGTACGTCCGGTCGGGACGCGGCGTGCGGGGGGGACGCGGCGCCGGTGCGGGCTGTTGCGCTGCCAGCGTGAGGGGAGCGGCGCCGGCCAGGGCCAGCGCGATGATGAGCCAGGTGCGCTTCATGATTCCTCTTTGCTTGGGGCCGTCAGAGACCCACGTACTTGGCGCGGGTGACGTGGACCTGCACGAGCTGTTGCATCAGGTCCACCCGCTGCCGCCACAAATCCACGAGCTGTGCGTCGCCGCTCGTCGAGTCGCCCAGCTGCGCGAGGCGGCCGTCGAGCGTCGCGATCTGATCCTCGAGCTGCGCGGTGAGATCGGCCTCGAGGCCGCTCATGACCCGCGAATCGGGGTTATAGTCGCGCAGCGCCGTTTCGAGCTGCGCCGATTGCTGCTTCGCCTGCGCCAGGTCGTCCGCGTAGGCAGGAGTCACGAAGATGGGGCGAACGATCATCAGGCCGCCGATGGCCGCCGCGAGCGCGAGGCCGCCCCGCGTCCAGCGCCGCCGCTTCCGTGCGCGCTCGGCCAGAACGGTGTCACGGATCGCGGACCAGCGGTCGCGCGACGGACGCCGGGCGGGAAGCGCCTTGAGCTGAGCCACCCGCTGGTACAGCTGTTCGCGCTCGGCCTGGCACTCGGCGCACTCCTCGACGTGCCGGCGCGCCCATACCGATCCCTCGCCGTCCCGCACTGCGACCAGATCTTCAATCGTGCAATGCATCGTCAAACCCCTCCGTTCAGCCGCCGGCTGCGGCCGGCGACAGCAGGCGACGCAGGCGCGCATGCGCCCGGGCCAGCTGCGACTTCGAGAAACTCACCGTCCGCCCCATCCGTTCCGCGATCTCCTCGTGCGTGAAGCCTTCGACGTCGTGCAGCCACACCACCGCTCGGGATGTCTCCGACAACTGCTCGAACGCACGCTCGAGATCGATTCCCACCGCCACGCTCGAGGGCGGCGCCCCGGCCGCCTCATCCACCAGTTCGTCGGTCGCGCGCAGCTTCTCCGAGCGCAACCGCATCAGCGCCTTCGACGCGGCGATCTGCCGAATCCATCCCCAGAGATGCCCCTCGCCGCGATACTGGCCGATGCTCTTCACGACTTCGAGAAACGTCTCCTGCAGCACGTCCTCGGCGTCTTCCGGCGTGCGGCAGATGCGACGCGCCAGATTGTAGACCGGCGTCTCGAAGGCGCGATACAATGCCTCCAGAGCCTCCAGGTCTCCGGCCTTCGCGCGCGCTACCAGGATGTCGGGAACGGACAAGGAGAGCGTCATCGTTCGTAAGTTTAGATGCGGTACGGTGGTCTAGGGTCGCAGGATTCCGCGGCCGTCGCGAGATCCCGGGCCACTCCCCGCACACATTCGCTAAGTCGTTGCCTCATCGTATCTTCATGCCATGCCGAATCCTGAGATCAAGACCTGGCTACACCACTTTCGGGACGAGTCCGACGCCGCCTTCCTCTATGGTGTACTGGCGAGCGTCGAGCCGGATGCCCGGAAGCGCACCACGTACGCGAAGCTCGCCGACGTGGAGCGGCGCCACACCGAGCTGTGGGCTAAGCTGCTGCGCGACCATGGCCACGAGATACCCGCGGCTGGCGCACGTCCATCACTGAATGCGCGCGTCATGGCGTGGCTCGGCAAGCGCCTCGGGCCAGGGTATCTGCTGCCCCTGCTCCTGCGCGAGGAAGGGCGCGAGGTCAAGGGCTACATCGATCTGCATCGCGACTCGTCGGGCGACGCCCGCACGGTGTCTTTGACACTCGCGAAGGAGTCGGCGGAGCACGCCGGCACACTCGCCGAGCTCGCCGGCAAGGGCGCGGAGCCGTGGCATCAGACCGAGTCGGGCGGCTTCCTGCGCAACGTCGTCTATGGGTTCAACGACGGACTGACCGCGAACTTTGGCCTGGTGGCGGGAGTGATCGGAGCCGCGGTGTCGCCGCATGTCGTGCTCATCTCGGGCGTCGCCGGCCTGTTCGCGGATGCCCTCTCGATGGGCGCCTCGGGCTACCTCGCGGCGAAGAGCGAGCTGGAGGTGTACGCCCACGAGATCGCGATGGAGCGGGAAGAAATCACGCTCATGCCCGAAGTCGAGGCCGAGGAGCTGGCACTGATCTACGAGGCCAAGGGGATCGAGGCCACGCGCGCCCGGGCCATGGCCGCACAGGTGATGCGCGACCCGGCGCGCGCCCTGGAAGAGAGTGTCCGGGAGGAGCTGAAGATCGGCGAGGCCCGTTCGACGCCGCTCAAGGAGGGGTGGATCACGGGCGTGGCCACGGCGGTGGGCGCGTTCATCCCGGTGGCGCCGTTCCTCGTTCTGTCGGGGCGCGCCGCGGTCTGGACCGCATTCCTGATCGCCATGGCGTCGCACTTCGCCGTCGGCGCGGCGCGCAGCTTCTTCACCGGCCGCGGCATCTTCCGCAGCGGGATCGACATGTTCGTCGTGGGAGTGGGCGTGGCGGCGGTCGGCTACGTCGTCGGGGACGTGATCGCGAAGTTGCTGTAAAGCGATGTCTTAGACGACCAGGTTCACCAGCCGATCCTGCACGTAGATCACCTTCTTGACCTTGTTGCCGTCTACAAACTTCTTGACGCCCTCCTCCTGAAGCGCGCGCGTCACGACGTCATCCTGCGACGCGCCGCGCGGGAGCTGCAGCCGTCCCCGCAGCTTGCCGTTGACCTGGATCGCGATCTCGACCTCGCTCGCCGCGGCGAGCCTCTCGTCGTAGGCCGGCCAGTGCTCGTCGAACACGCTGCGGCCCGTACCCCCGAGCAGCACCCAGAGCTCTTCGCCCAGGTGAGGCGCGTACGGTGCGAGCATGAGCACCAGTGGGCGCAGCGACGCACGACTCCCGGCATCGCGCTCCCGCACGAGGTTCACGTACTCCATCATCGCCGAGATCGCGGTGTTGTAGTTGAGCGACGCGGTATCGGTGGTCACCTTGCGGATCGTCTGGTGCAGCTTGGTGACCACGTCCGGCGGCATCGGCCGGTCGGAGGCGCCCGCCGCCTCGTGCGCGATGCCCCACACCTTCTCGAGAAACCGCCGGATCCCCGTGATCCCCGTATCCCGGAAGTCCCCGCCCTCCTGAAACGGGCCCAGGAACATCAGGTACATGCGGAACGTGTCTGCCCCCCACTGCTGGATGTAGGTATCTGGGACGACGACGTTGCCGCGGGACTTCGACATCTTCGCGCCGTCTTTTACGATGAGGCCGTGGGCCCGGAGCTTCGGGAATGGCTCCTCGAATTCGAGGTGGCCCAGGTCCTTGAGCACCATGGTGATGAAGCGCGAGTACAGGAGATGGAGCACAGCGTGCTCGTTGCCGCCGATGTACGTCGTCACCGGGAGCCACGTGCTGGTGCGCACCGGATCGAACGGCCGGTCGGAGAACTCGGTCGACGGGTAGCGCAGGTAGTACCAGGATGAATCGAGGAACGTGTCCGAGACGTCGGTTTCGCGCCGCCCCGCCTTTCCACATGACGGGCATGTGACGTTGTACCACTCCGTGTGCCGGGCGAGCGGCGAGACGCCGGAGTCGTCGGGGCGGTAGTCCTCGATGAACGGCAACTCGACCGGGAGATCCCGCTCCGGCACGGCTACCGGACCGCACGCGTCACAATAGATGATCGGGATCGGCGGACCCCAGTAGCGCTGTCGCGAGATGCACCAGTCGTGCAGCCGGTACTGGATCTTCCTGGCGCCCCGGCCCCGCTCGGCGAGCCACGCCACGATTCGCCGCGCCCCCTCGCGGCAGTCCAGCCCGTCGAACTGCCCCGAGTTGACGAGCAGGCCGTCCTCGGAGATGACCGGCAGCTTCCCCCCCTCCACCCGCACCACTTCCCGGATCGGCAGCTTGAACTGCGTCGCGAATTCGTGGTCACGGGTATCGTGCGCCGGGACCGCCATGATGGCGCCGGTGCCGTATTCCATGAGCACGTAGTCGGCGATCCAGATCGGGATGCTCTCGTCGGTCGCGGGATTCCGCGCGTAGCTGCCGACGAACACCCCCGTCTTCTTCTTGTCGCCGACGCGGCGCGATACGACGTCGCGTCCCTGCACCTCACGCAGGTACGCCCGCACGGCCGGCCGCTGTTCCGCGGCCGTGAGCGCATCGACCAGCGGGTGCTCCGGGGCGAGCACGAGATACGTCGCGCCGAATACGGTGTCGGGGCGCGTCGTGAACACCGTGATCGGCTGCCCCGACGGCGTCTCGAACACGAGCTCCGCGCCCTCGCTCCGACCGATCCAGTTGCGCTGCAGCGCGACCGTCGACTCGGACCAGTCGAGTCGATCAAGGTTGTCGAGCAGGCGTCCCGCGTAGTCGGTGATGCGAAAGAACCATTGGTCGAGCGAACGCTGTTCCACCGCCGTCCCGCAGCGCTCGCAATGCCCGTTGATGACCTGCTCGTTGGCGAGCACGGTCTTGTCCTTGGGGCACCAGTTCACGGCCGCCCGCTTGCGATAGGCGAGCCCCGCCTTGAAGAGCTGCAGGAAGAGCCACTGCGTCCAGCGATAGTACGGCGGATCCGTCGTCGACAGCTCGTGGCGCCAGTCGAACATCCCGCCGATGCGGCGAAGCTGGCGGCGGAAGGTGGCGATGTTCTGCGGAATGAGGTCCGCGGGATTGATCCCCTTCGCGAGCGCGTAGTTCTCGGAGTGGATGCCGAACGCATCGAACCCGATCGGCTCGAACACGGTATTGCCGCGCAGCCGCTGGAAGCGGCCGTGGATATCCGCGCCCGTGAACGCGAACATGTTTCCGACGTGCAGCCCTTCGGCCGACGGATACGGGAACATCATCAGGTTGTAAAACGGCCGCGCGGGATGGTCGAGGTCGGGCTCGTTGGTGCGCCGCTCCGCCCAACGGGCTTGCCACGCGGCTTCGATTGCGGCGGGATCGTAGGTCGGGACATCGTGCATATCGCGGGAAACTACACAGACTTGCCCGCTCGTGTCACGCGTCATAGCTTGGCCTCCTCGGGCCATGGCGACGCGTGCGCATCATCTCAGTCGCAGATTCCTCACCGCAGGGGTGGTGATCGCCGGCGTTCTCACGCTCGTGCTGGGCCTGGGCGTCGGCCGCGGCGCCCGCACGGCGATCGAAGACGTCGCCGACCGTCATGGCGCCGAGGCCGCCCGCACCGCCGCCGCCCTCACTGACGCCTACCTCCGTGGTCAGCGCCTGACGGCGGAGATCCTTTCCCACCTGCCGGCCGTCGTCGACGCCGCCCGCACCGCGAGCCAGACCGTAACCGCTCGGCGACTCGACCAGCTCTCCATCCCCGACGCCGAGCGCCAGTTCGCCGCGACGCGCAAGCTGGGCGGCGATCCGGCGCTGGAGGCGTACCTGCGGAGCCTGACGACGCCATCGGGATTGGTGGAGGTCCTTTTCACCGAATCGCACGGATTCGTGGTCCTGAGCTCCGACCGCACCTCCGATTTCGCGCAGCAGGACGAGGAGTGGTGGCAGGTCGCGATGCGCGACGGCAGTTACCAGAGCCCGGTCCACTACGATTCGTCGGCGAAAGCCCTGGCGATGGAGTACGACGCCGCGATCCGCCCGGCTCCTAATGCCCGTCCGATCGGGGTGCTCAGAACTTCCTTCGGACTCGACTCGCTGCGCGACCTGGTGCGGAGCGCCGCACCCGAAGACACGGCTGTGCTGCAGCTAGTGGACGAGCTGGGGCGCGTCCTCACCTCGCCGACGCTCGAACGACTCCCTGAGAACGAGCGCCCCGGCGCGGCCCGGCAGAGTGGCATCACTACGGTGCGCGGCGCTCGCGGCGACGAGCTCATGGCGTCGGCGCCGGTGAACGGCGGGCGCTGGCACGTGGTGTACCGCGAGCCCGTCGCCCAGGCGTACGCGGCGGCGAGGACGACCGAACGAGCCACCTGGGCCGGCGCCACGGGGTTGTTCGTGCTGACCGTCGGCCTGCTGCTCTTCTTCGGCCGCTGGCTCGATCGCCAGATCACCGAGCCGGTGCGGGCCGCCGCCGCGGTCACCCGCCAGGTCGCCAGCGGCGATCTCGCACCCAGCCTGGCCACGCCCCGCGGCGGCTCGGGCGAGATGCAGAACCTGATGAGCTCGGTCGAGGCGATGGTCGAGGCGCTCCGCCGCCTCGTGGGAGCGATCCGCACGTCCGCGGACGAGTCCGCCGCGATGGCCGCCGAGATTTCGGCCGCGACCGAAGAAATGAGCGCTTCGACCCAGGAGATGACGTCGACAACGCAGGACCTCACCCGGCGGGCGGCGGAGCAGGCGCAGCTGGTGCGCGCCTCCGCCGACGACGCGAGCCGCATCCTGCACATCGCGAGCGCCCTGGCGATGGGATCCGAGGATTCGGTGCGCCGCAACGCAGAGCTGTCGGGCCTCGCCCGGCACCACAAGGGACTGCTCGATCAGAGCATCGCCCAGCTTGCCAAGCTCGCGACCGAGATCGAGCACGGCGTGCAGGAAGCCGAGGCGCTCGCCGCCTCCTCGACGCAAATCCAGCGCTTCGTGACGCAGGCGAAGAGTGTCGCCACGCAGACCAACATGCTTGCGCTCAACGCGGCCATCGAGGCGGCCCGGGCGGGTCCCCAGGGACGTGGCTTCGCCGTCGTCGCCGATGAAGTGCGCAAGCTCGCGTCGCTCGCCGCCGCCGCCGCGACCGAGACCGCAGACACGGTGCGCGGGGTCCTCACCCGCGTGCAGGCGACCCGCGACCGGCTGCAGCGGCTCGCGCAGACCGGAGCGGCGGCGCGGGAAGCGGCCCAGACCGCCGCGCAGGGTCTCGCCACGGTCACCGGTGAAGCCGAGGCCAACGATGCCTGGAGCCAGGAGATCGCCACCTCGGCCGTCGAGGTGCGACGTCTCGTCGACGAGATCGCCGCGCGCCTCGCTGCCGTGGCCGAAGGCACGGATGGCCTGCTCGCGTCGGCGCAGGAGATCGCCGCCTCGAGCGAGGAGCAGTCCGCGTCCACGGAGGAGATCGCGTCGTCCGCCAATCAATTGGCCGAGGCCGCCGACCGGCTCCAGGGGGCCGTGAAGTCGTTCCGCATCGCCTCCGATCAGCCGGTGGAGCCGCCGCCGGCTGTGCCGCCGAGCCCCACGCGCGCTCCGGGCGACGCGGTGGGGTCGACCTCGCTCACTCCGGAAGTCGCAACCTGACCTCAAGACCCGCATGCGAGTGACCGTCCCAGCCAGCGCGGCGGTGATGCTCGCGCTCATCACCGCTCCCGCCGCCGCGCAGCGCCCCGGCACGATCGAGCTCGGCGCGTTCGCGCACTTCACCCGGTACGATCCGTCGCTCGTCCTCGATGACGCGATCGGGGTCGGCGGGACGCTCGGTGTCTGGGTCGCGCGCAACTTTGCCGTGGAGGGGTCGGCTGCCTACTCCGCTCCCGGTGTGACGCCGACCGGGACCGTGAAGGAGATCCCGCTGCGGCTCCGCATTACGCACGCCGTACCTGCGGCACCGACGACTGCGCTGCTGTTCGGCGTGGGGTACATCCACAACGCCGTGCGCGATGGGTCGCACGCATGGGAGGACGGGGTCACCGGCCTGTTCGGCGCTCGATTCGACCTCAACCCCTACGTCACCATCCGCGTGGGCATGGTGGGCGATTACTTCCCCTCACCCCTGAACGAAGGGCCGGGCGTTCAGGACAACTGGAATTTCGCGCTCCAGGCCGGGATCGATTTGCTCATCGGACGGCGCGCGCCGGGCGGGCCCACGCGGTTTCCCACCTCGCTCCCGGCTCCGCGGCCCGCGCCGCCGGCTGGGGTGCGGGTCCCTCCGCCCAAAGACTCCGACTCCGATGGCGTCCCCGATTCACTCGACAAATGCCTCGGCACACCACTCGGCGACAAAGTGGATGCCAACGGCTGCTCGCTGCCGAAGGATTCGGACGGGGACGGCGTAATCGACGCGAACGATCGATGCCCCGACACCCCCGCCGGCGTGAAGGTCGATGCGAACGGCTGTCCGGTCGATTCCGACGGGGACGGGGTGCCCGACGCGGTCGACCAATGCCCCAACACCCCGGCCGGCGATACGGTGGACGCCAATGGCTGCACCATCGTGAAGGATGCCGATGGAGATGGAGTCCCGGACGCCACCGATCGCTGCCCCGGCACCCCGGCCGGAGCGAGGGTGGATGCACTCGGATGTCCGGTACTGTTCTCAGGTCTCTCGCGCACACTGGTGTTGCAGGGCGTCGCCTTCCAGACGGGAAGCGCGACACTGACCGCGGCCTCTCTCGGATCCCTCAGTCAGGTAGCGGCGAGCCTGAAGGCGCATCCTGAGATCCGCGTGGAAATCGCGGGCTACACGGACGACGAGGGGACGCTGGCCGGCAATCGCCGCCTGTCGCAGGCACGGGCCGATGCCGTGCGCGGGTATTTCATCCGACAGGGCGTCGCGCCCGCGCAGCTCGTCGCGCGTGGATTCGGCTCCGCCAACCCGCTGGACTCGAACTCGACCGCCGCCGGTCGCGCCCGCAACCGACGCGTGGAGCTGCACCGCCAGAGCTGATCCGCCGCGCGGCCACACCGGGCGTGACGCCAGTCACGCACGTTCGGGTGGCGACTCCAGTCCGTTGTACCTGCGATACGTCCGTCGCGCTCCGGGGTACCGAGCAGGGAATCATCCAGACCTCGGAAAGGAGGCCGCCATGCACGTTCGTACACTGGCGGTTGCTGCCTTGTGGACCGGATTCGCCGCCTCGCTTCCGGCGCAGGCCGCCGGGACGATCGAGTTCGGCGGGTTCGGGCGCTTTACACGTTTTGACCGTTCGTTGGCGCTCGACAATGCCTTCGGAGGTGGCGGGTACCTCGGCGTCTTCATCGCGCCGGGACTCGCGCTCGAAGGAACGGGAGGGTACCTGCCGACCACCGGTCCTTTCATCCCCGACGGCACGCTGATTCCGCTGCGCGCGCAGCTCGTGTACGGGCGGCCGCTCGTCGGGAGTCTCGGCGTGATGATGGGCGCCGGATACGTCCATAACGTCTACGGCAAGACCGCCAACTATTCGGACGACGGCGTCAGCGGGTTGCTCGGACTGCGCCTCGGACTGGGAAGCTCCTGGGCGATGCGGGTCGAGGCGGTTGAAGACTTCATTCCCTCGCCTCAGAACCAGAGTACCGCGATTCCGAACAACTGGAATTTCTCGGTCCAGGCCGGACTCGCGCTGCTCATCGGCAACGGTGGTCCCAAAGACTCGGATCATGATGGCGTGGGCGACAAGTTCGACAACTGCCCCAACACACCACCCGGCACGCCGGTCGACACCCATGGGTGTCCGCTTCCCAAGGACTCGGACGGCGACGGCGTGGTGGACAGCCTCGACAAGTGCCCCAACACACCGCCCGGTGACAAGGTGGATGCACGCGGTTGTTCGCTGCCGAAGGACTCCGACGGGGATGGTGTCCCCGATAACCTCGACAAGTGCCCCAATACGCCACCCGGCGTGAGGGTGGACGCCACGGGGTGCGAGCTCGATAGCGACAAGGACGGGGTCCCTGACTCGATCGACAAGTGCCCCAACACGCCGCTGGGCGAAAAGGTGGACGCCTCGGGCTGCCCGATCCCGAAGGACTCGGATGGGGACGGCGTCGTCGACTCGATCGACAAGTGCCCCGGAACTCCCGTGGGCGAAAAGGTGGACTCGATCGGCTGCCCGGTCCTCTTCACGGGAGTGGCCCGGACGCTGGTGCTCGAGGGCGTGACCTTCGAGACCAACAGCACGGCGCTCACCGCCGGAGCGCGCGGTGCCCTCAACCGCGTGGCGATCTCGCTCATCGGACACGCCGGGATACAGGTGGAGGTCGCCGGCTACACCGACAACCGCGGCAGTGCGGCCGCCAATCTGCGGCTTTCCAAGGCGCGGGCGGATGCAGTGCGGAGTTATTTCATTGAACGCGGTGTTTCACCGGAGCAGATCACCTCGCGCGGCTACGGCGCGGACGATCCGGTGGATACCAATGCCACGGCGGTGGGACGGTCGCGGAACAGACGCGTTGAATTGCATAAGGTGAACTAAGCGGTATTGGAGGTTGGTGGAGGATGGCGGGGGCTCTGGAGGTTACCTCCGCCAACCCTCACCATCCTCTACACCCTTCACACCCCGTTATTCCGCCGTCACCACGACGATCACTGTGTCGATACTCGCCACCTTCCGTCCGGCGGCCAACACGTCCACCGTGCCGAAGCACATGTTGCGGCGACGCCGCACGGTCGCCCGCAGGGTCACCGTCCCATCGGTGGCGTAGACCGGACGCCTGAATTCGGCGCTCGCCTTGGCCATGCGCGGCCGTCCCCGAAGCCCTGCCTCCCAGGCCCACAATGTGACCAGCTGACCCGCGGCCTCGACGAGGAAGCATCCAGGAAAGACCGGATCTCCAGGGAAGTGCAGCGGGAGCGCCCAGTGCTCGGGGGAGATGTCCATCTCCGCCGTGATGTAGTCGCCCAGAGCGGTGGTCGCACGGTCGAGCTGCAGCATCTGCCCAACCGGAAGGAACGTCGCGCCGAGCATGGCGCGATCGTAGTGCACGACCGGCGAATCCTAGTCGCCGAAATGTGCCAGGCGCACTTCGAGGATGTCGGCGAGCTGCTCGATGCGGCGGCGTACGCCGTCCGCGGGGGGTTGGTCGACGGTGATCGCGGCCAGGGCCTGTCCCCCTCCCGCAGCGTCGCGCGCCTGGTGCCAGCTTCCGATATTGATCCCCGATTCGCCGAGCAGGGTCCCCACCCGGCCGATCACGCCCGGCACATCGCGGTTCTTGATGACCAGCAGCCAGCCTTCGGGCACGACGTCTACGTGGTAATCGTCGATCCGAACCACCCGGCCATGGTTCGATCCCACCAACGCACCGGCCACCCGGACCTTCTTTCCCGCCGCTTCAACCCGCACGCCCAGGGACGTTTCGAATCCCGGCTCGGCAGCACCGGAACGGCGGGTCAGGCGAATGCCCCGTTCTTCGGCCAGCACGGTCGCGTTGACGAGACTCACCGGTCCCTCGCCCAGGGCGGTCAGCAGGCCTTCGAGAGCGGCGATCAACACCGGGCGCGTCGCCTCCTCGTCTTTGCCGCCATAGGCGACCTCCAGGGCGGTCACGTCCGCGGCGATGAGCCCGCCCGCGAGCCTGCCGAGACGGCGCGCCAGCGCGAGCAACGGCGCGGTGCGCCGCAACACGTCCCCGCTGATTCCCGGAACATTCACCGCCGTCGACAGGTCACCCAGCAGCAGCGCATCGCGCACCGCCGTGGCGATTTCTTGCGACACCCGGTCCTGCGCCTCGGCGGTCGATGCGGCGAGGTGCGGGGTGAGTATCACGCGCTCGAGCCCGCGCAGCGTAGAATCCTTGGGGAGCGGCTCCTGGGAGAAGACGTCCACCGCCGCCCCCGCGATCTGTTTCGCCTGCACCGCCTTTGCCAGCGCCGCTTCGTCGACCAGCTCGCCGCGGGCGGTGTTGATCAGCACGGCGGTCTTCTTCATCAGACCGAGACGCTCGGCGTTGATCAGGTGGCGGGTCTGGTCGCTCAATGCGACATGCAGCGTGACGACGTCCGCGGTGGCGAGCAGCTGCTCGAGCGGCAGGATCTTGACCTGCAGCTCCGCCGCGCGCTGGGGCGCGAGAAAGGGATCGTGGGCCACGACCGTCATCCCGAACGCGCGCGCGATCTGGGAGACATGGCCTCCGATGCGGCCCAGCCCCACCACGCCGAGCGTCTTGCCGCGCAGCTCGGTCCCCTCGTACTTCTTGCGGTCCCATTCGCCGCGCCGCATCGATTCGGCGGCTTCTGGAATGTGCCGCACCAGCGAAAGCAGCAGGCCCATCGCGTGCTCGGCGGCGCTGACCGTATTCGCGCCGGGTGCGTTCATCACGGCGATACCGCGCCGCGTCGCGGCGGTCACGTCGATCGTGTCCACGCCGATTCCGGCGCGCGCGATGACCCGGAGCTCGGGCGCCCGGTTCAGGAGATCGGAGGTGACGCGGGTCTCGCTGCGCACGATCAAGGCGTGCGCCCGCTCGAGCGCGCGCGGCAGCTCGTCGGGGGGCTTCCCCGCACAATTCACGACCTCGATGCCGGGCGTGCCCGCCAGCAGCTCGAGTCCACTCGCCGCGAGGCGATCCGCCACGACCACGCGCAGCGTCACCGGATCGCCGCCTCGACGAGCGGCAGCAGCTCCTCGACCCCGGCCACCGAATGATCTCCCATGTGACCGATCCGGATCGTCGAGTCCTTCAACGAGCCGTACCCCGACCCGATCGTCCACCCCTGCGCCTTGAGTTTCCCGACGACGTCCTTGGCGTTCTTCCCATCGGGGAGCTTGAGGCACGACACCGTCCAGCTGCGCCGTCCCGCCCGCGGCAGGTACTCGATGCCCCGCGCCTCCGCCCAACGCTCGGCCGTCTGGCGCATGGCTTCGTGGCGGCGCCAGCGGGCCTCGATCCCTCCCTCCGCCGCGATGCGATCGAGCTGGTGATCGAGGGCGAAGAAGAGCGACAGCGCCGGCGTGTTGGTCGGCTGGTATTTCGCCATCGCCACCTCGAAGCTCGGGAGGTCGAAGTAGAGGCCGCGCGCCGGGAGCGTCTTGGCGCGGGCGCTCATGCGCTCCGACGCGATGCCCAGGGCGAGTCCGGGGGGGAGGGCCAGCGCCTTCTGTGAGCCGGTGAAGGTGAAATCGAAGCTCCACTGATCGGTTTCCACGGGGCTGCCGGCCATCGACGTGACGGCATCGACGAGGAACAGGACGTCGTCGAACTCGCGCGTCACCGCCGCGAGCGCAGCGACGTCCTGCAGGACACCGGTCGACGTCTCGGAATGAGCGAGCGTCACGGCATCGACCGGCGTGCGGCGCAGGGCATCGCGCAACATGTCGGGTTCCACGGACTGGCCTAACGGCACGTCGAGCCGGATGCACTCCTTCCCGGCCGCTGTCACGAGCTGCGCGAAGCGCTCGCTGAACGCCCCGTTCACGAGGGACAGCGCGCGCTTCCGCACACCGTTGCGCACCGCCATCTCCATGAAGCCCGTGGCCGAGTTCGTGCCGATCAGGACGATGCGCGCGGTTCGGGCGAGCGCCTGCAGCTGCGGCGCCATCTTTTGCAGCAGCTGATCCATCGCGCTCGAGCGGTGCGGGATCATGGGCTTGAGCTGGGCGGCGAGGACGTCGGGGTGAACGTCCGTCGGACCGGGGAGGAAGAAACGGCCGAATGCCGGCTTCGCGGGAGCGGCGACCGAGGTCATACGCCCGCCCGGACGAGCTGCTCTACAAGACCGCCCATCACGACTTCACTCGTCTTCACGAGGCGCACTCCTTCGTCGCCCCACTCTTTGAGCATCTGCTCCGCCGCATCACGATCGATCGGTTTCATCGCGTCGGTCACGGCGAAGAGCCGGATGCCGGGGCGGTGCTGCAGGAACCCCTCGATCGCATACCGGTCGCACACATCCAGCGCGACGCCGTAGAGGACCACGTCCTCCGGTGCCAGCGCGTCCACGACCGGGAGGACGTTGGGATTGGTGAATACGTCGAATTCGTGCTTGTGAAACAGGATGTCGCCGCGATGGGCCCGCACCCGCTCGGCGAGGCGCGCCGGGTCCTCGCGCACCGGCTCGATCACCAGCGGATCGCGCAGCGCCGTCTCGGCGATCTTCTTCTGTCCAGCGGTGCCGTGCATGCAATGCAGCGGGAACGTGTCCTTGAAATTGGGGGTCTGGGACAGCTCGCGATGACTGGGGGCGTGGTCGTCGGCGCTCGCCACGATGCGGATACCGTGGCCGTGCGCGTAGTCGGTCAGTCGCTTCAGGTTGGGAATGATATGCTCGGCGTCCGGCACGTAGAGCAGGCCGTCTGCCTTCATGAAATCGTGTTGCGTGTCGACGTCCCAGAAGATGACCCGCGCCATACCCTGCTCCTCGGATGAGAAATGGACGGCGTCGGAATCTCTTGGGGGGACGCTGGCACTGTCAACCGGAACGGATCATGGCTGCGGCTCGCGATTGGTCCGGTACGTGACCCCGAACTGAAAACGCTGCGCGAGATTGCCTTGCGTCACTTGCCGGGCGGCCCGGGCGGCTTCCTGCAGCGCGGGCGGCAGAGCCGTTCCCAGCAGCCGTTCGATGGCGTCGCGGCGCTCGGGGTTCACGCCAAAGGTCATTTCTTGCGGGTCATCCACCCATCCGTACCCGACGGCCCGTACGTAGGCGTCGCGCACCGGCAACGGAAGACGCTCGTCCCTCGCCCAGGCCGCCAGTGAATCGGCGTTTGCCGGAGACATCCCCGCCGCGTCGATCGTTCCTCGTAAATCGAGCAAGCGGCGCTTCCGGGCGTCGTGGGCCGCCAGCAATGCGGTCGCTCGCTCGGCCGTGAGCCCGGTCAGGGCCTGGAGCGTAGTATCGCGGGCGACCATCGCCGCCGCGTCGCGCGCGAGCCACGCGCCGGCCACGACGCGTTCGAGGTGCGGATCCGTCTCGAGCGCGCTCAGCTTCTCCGCCAGGGCGCTCAGGATGATGCACGCGTCGACGCGGTTGTCGCGGTCGAGGCCCAGCCGGATCGCCGCCAGCAGCGCGCGCCCTGCCGGCAGCGAGTCGATCGGCGTCCCGCTGCCGCGGGCCGCCTCGATCGCGACCGCCGAACCAGATTCCTCCCAGAGCCGTCGGGCTGCGCTGCCCGGAGGGAAGGTGTCACCGAAGGCGATCGGCGGACCGGCGAGCGGCGAAGGCGGAACGGGGGAGACCCGTCGGGTGGTGTCGGTTGCGCGACAGCGGCGGATCTCCAGCGGCGCTGCGGTCTCGAAGAGACCGGAGAAATCGAACCGGGAGAGCGAATCGAGGGCCGCGCTCGACTGCACCGGTGTCACGAAGCGTGGCTGTGCCGGCGTCTCGATCCCGAGATGACGCATGGAGATCATCCCGGCCACGAAAAACAGCACCAGCACCCCGCCGCAGCCCGCCGAGACGAAGACGAGCTTCTTGTGAATCGAGGACGGCGGGGCGGTCACGCTACACCACGCGCTCCAGCCGCGGATTGGGCCGGAAGGCGCGGCCGACCTTGGCGCACGGTTCCCCATCGACCCGGACGATGTCGGCGGTGAAGTCGTAGCGCCCCTGAAACAGGCTCGACCCGACCCCGTACATGTCGACCGGCACGCCTTCGTCTTCGAAATGGCGGATCTTCTCCACCGAGAAGCCGCCGGACACGACGATCTTCACGCGCTGGAACCCCTCGCGGTCGAGCGCCCGGCGCACGTTCCAGACGAGCTGCGGGTTGACGCCGGTCGGCTTGAAGAGACCCATCTGCGGGACGATCGACGTGTCGACCAGCGTCTCCGAGGTGTCGAGCCGGACGCCGTACAATCGCTCCCCCAGCGCTCGCGCCACGGCGAGCGAGGTGCCCACGCAGTCGTTCTGGAAATCGACGAGCGTGATGAGCCGGATCTCCGAGTCCATGTACTGGGCGAACTTGACCGAGGCCTTCACGGTGTCCCCGCCGTAGGCGGCGATCAGCGCGTGCGGGACCGTGCCGATCCCCTCGGAGCCCCACCACGAGGCCTGGGCGTCGGTCGACACGCCGATGGCGCCGGCGATGTGCGCCGCGTAGCCATCCCCGGTCTGTACCAGCCAATGGTCGTGGCGCGCCGGGAAGAACATCACCTGCTTGGGTCGCGCCGCTTCCACGACGCGCCGCGTGTTCGTCCCGACCCGGGTGCGGCGCGCCAGCACTCCGAGGTACAACGTCTCCAGGTTGGCGAACGCATCGTACGGGCCCTCGATCAGGAGGACCGTTTCCCATGGCGCGATTTCGTCGCCGTCATACAGGGCCTGCACCTCGAGCTCGCTCCAGGACTCGGCGCACAGCTTGAGGATGGCGATCGCTTCGTCCGAACCCCCGAGGTAGGCGTGCGCCTTGCCGAACACCTGCATTGTGACGCGCGGGCGGTGATGGTCCTGGAGCAGCACCTCGCGCGCCCGCACGAAGTACTTGTCGGCGTAATAGCCCTCGCGCATCCGGGCTACGGGGAGGTTGAAGATCGCAGGATCGAGGCGCGGCTTCCGAGACATCGGGCGGGTCACGGCAGCTCTTCGGTGACGTCGTAGCGCAGCGCGCGCCGCTGCATCCAGCGGACCGCGAATGCGTCGGCGAGCGAGCGAAAGACACGGTTCCACATCCCGTACTTCGTGTGGCCGGAGCGACGTGGCCGGTGATGCACGGGGACCTCGGCCACGGTCCCACCCTGCAGCTTGACGAGCGTGGGGAGAAACCGGTGCATCCCGTTGAACAACGGCAGGGCCCGCGCCGCCGGCGCGCGAAACGCCTTCAACGAGCAGCCCGTGTCGCGGATCGTCTCGCGATTCAACCAGTTGCGCACCGCATTGGCGATGCGGCTCTGGATCAGCTTCCAGCGCGAGTCGTGCCGATCGACGCGGTAGCCCGCGACGGCGGTGGCGCCGCTCGCCGCCAGGACGTCGACGAGCGCCGGAATGTCGGCGGGGTCGTTCTGGCCGTCGGCGTCGAGCGTCACGATGACCGCTCCGCGGGCGGCGTGAAATCCCGCCGCGAACGCGGCGGTCTGTCCCGCGTTGGCGGCGAACGAGACGATGTGCAGGGCCGGATGCGTGCGCTTCATCTCCTTCAAGGCGTCGAGCGATCCGTCGGTGGAGCCGTCGTTCACGGCGACGATCTCGAAGCGGCGACCCGACAGGGCCTGCTCGATCTCACCGACCAGCGGCGCCAGGTTGTCGCGCTCGTTGTAAACGGGGATCACGAGTGAGAGGTCAACCGGGTCCGGCATGCGACAGCTCAGGGGCGTTGGGATAGGCGTCGCGCATCCGAGCGAGGAGCGCGTCCGCCTTTGCGTCGTCGTGCTGTAGCGTGCGGTAGATCTCCGCCAGCCGGATCCCGACGATCACTGATTGGTGGGGCTCGAGCGCGCCACCGACGAGCATCCCTTCATAGCGGGCCGTCTGGTCGGCGATCGACTCGGGCATCCCCAGGTAATCCGAATGGAAGAGCTCGGGCGCGTCGGGATACTTGGCGCGCAGGCGTTCCAGCAGGACGGTCGACTTCGCCTCGTCCAGTTGATGCGTCCGGTAGATCTCCGCTAGCCGAATCCCGATGAGAATTTCGCGATGCCGCTCCAGGGGCTCCTGCAGCATTCGTTCGAGGCGAGCCGTCTGGGCATCGATCGTGTCCTGGGGGACGGGGAGCGCGACATTGCCAGTGAACTGGTTCCCGATGAAACGCCCCAAGTCGGACGCGGTGTCGACGATCGTCGTGAGGAAGCTGTACGCCCCCCACATCGCCCCGGCGAATCCCACGAGCGCCCAGTCGATCGAGCCGCTCGACCACCACGCGAATCCGGCCAGCGCCCAGGCGACCAGGGTCACCCCGCCAATGATGCGCCGCACATCCGCGCGTGGATCTTGCTCGTTCGGATCGACGCCGGTCACGGCGAGAACGTAGGCGGCCGCGCGGGCTTTCACAAGTTGACAGCCCGGAACGGCGGAGCTAGAAACAGGCGTGCCTCACGACGTTTCCCGCCGCGAGTTCCTGGCGTCCGCCGCCGGCGGCCTCGCCGCCGCCCGCGCCCTCGGTATCGCGCATCCGCTGCAACCGCTCCGTCCCCTCGCCCGGCGCGCCTGGTCCACCACGCCCGTCGTGATCTCATCGGCCAACTCCTTGCGTCCCGTGCAACGGGCGTACGAGCTGCTGGTCGGCGGGGCCGATCCGCTCGATGCCATCGTCGAGGGCGTGAAGATCCAGGAGCTCGATCCCACCGACCAGTCGGTCGGCTACGGCGGGCTTCCCAACGCCGACGGCGTCGTGCAGCTCGACGCCTCCTGCATGCACGGACCGAGTAAGCGCGCCGGCGCGGTGGGCGCGCTCGAGGGAATCAAGACCGCGTCGGAGGTCGCCAAGCTCGTACTCACGTACACGACCCACATCATGCTGGTCGGCGAGGGCGCCAAGCGATTCGCGCTCTCGTACGGGTTCAAGGAAGAAGATCTGCTGACCGACGCTTCGCGCCAGGCGTGGCTCCAGTGGCGCGCCAACCTGAGTCCCAACGACAATTACGTCGATGTCCCGGCGCACACGCCGATGGTGGTGCACCCGCCGACCGGCACGATCAATTGCGATGCCGTCACCCCCGGGGGAGACATCGCATCGATCACCACCACGGCCGGCCTCGCGTTCAAGATTCCTGGACGCGTGGGCGACAGCGCCATCGTTGGCGCCGGCCAGTATTGCGACAACGACGTCGGCGCGGCCGGCTCCACCGGACTCGGCGAAGCGAACATCATGATCGCCGGGGCCTTCCTCACCGTCGAAGCGATGCGGCGCGGAATGAAGCCGACCGACGCATGCCTGGAGACGCTGAAGCGCGCCGTACACCTGACCGCGCCGCGCCTTCTCGCCCCCGACGGGCACCCACGCTACCAGCTCGACTTCTACGCGATCAACAAGCGCGGCGAGTTCGGCGCTGCTGCTCTGTATCACAGCCGCTTTGCGGTGCACGACGGCACGTCGGCCCGGTTCGTCGATACCGCCGCCCTCTACGACATGGACCAGCCGTCCTGAGCGTGCGCCGCACCGCCGCCCTCTTCACGGTCATGCTCATCGGGGCGCGCCTCGGGGCACAGCGCGCCGAAGCGAAGCCGTACTGGGACTACACCTACACGCCGTACGGCTATTACAGCTCGATCGACGGGTGGTGGATCGCCGGGTACGCGCGCGTCTACAGCCCGATCGGATTCCGTGAGCGGCCCGAGCCGAACCGCGCCGCCATCACCCTGACCGGCGGCGCCAGCACCGAAGGGAGCTATCTCGTCGAGCTGGATGCGCAGGCCCCGGCGCTGTGGGAAGGGTGGCGTGCCGCCGTGACGCTCGACGCGCTGCGGGCCAATCGCCTCGGCTACTTCGGCATCGGGAATGACACGCGCTTCAATGCCGACAGCAACACACCGTTCACCCCCTACTTCTATCGGGTGAGCCGTACCTCGGACCTGGCCCGGCTCACGCTGCAGCGCCGCCTCATCGGACCGCTCCGGCTGCTCGCCGGCGGCACGTTGGAGCACACGACCTTCCGCACGCTTCCCGGCGACAACCTGTTCATGCGCGACCGCGCCGCCGGGATCGCCGATTCGGGTCCCTGGAACGACGCCGCGTTGCGGGCCGGTCTCGTGGCCGATACTCGCGACAACGAAATCGATCCCCACACCGGCATCCTCGCCGAAGCGCTGCTCGCCACGGCGCAGCGGTACAACCGCACCACGCTCGCCGTGCAGGGCTACGTGCATCCCACGGAGCGGATCATGCTCGCCGGGCGTCTCGTGGGAGAGCGGATGAGCGGGAGCCCAAGCATCTCGGTGATGCAGGTGATCGAGTCTTCGGCGCGGCCATACGTCGGCGTGGGCGGTTACCGCAGCCTGCGCGGGTATTACGACTCGCGCTTCATCGGACCGGACAAGCTGCTGGGCGGCCTCGAGGTTCGCTATGCCCTGCTCTATGCCCCAACGATCCTCGAGGTGAAGCTGGTGGGGTTCTACGACGCGGGCCGCGTGTTTGACTCCGGCAACGCCTGGCAGCTTACGACCCGGGGACTGCACACGAGCGCCGGTGGCGAGCTGATGATTCGTTTCGGCCGAAACGGTGTGCTCGTGGGAGGCGCGGGATTCGGCTCAGACGGGCATCAGTTCTTGTTTGGGAGCTCGTGGAGCTATTGAACGCTGTCAGCCCTCAGCTCTCAGCTAGCCATTGGGGCAACAGTTGACGGTTGATGGCTGGCAGCTGACGGCTTCTTTTCGAGTAGCGCCAACACCTCCCGCAACGTCGACACCCCCTTGTCCCTCGCGTACCAGCTGCGGATCCGGGGGTACGCCGGCTTCATGCCGGTCTTCGCCCGCTCGCTCCGCACCCAGTCCTGGAGAGCCGAGGGGCGCGGGCCCCAGTGGCCCAGCTCGTCCAGGTGCCGGTTCAGGACGATCACGATGGGAATCGCGCGCGCCCCGTCGGTGAGATACTGATCCATCACCTCGGGGTGCGTGTCGCGCAGCAGCACGCGAACCTCGATGTTGCGCGTGAGTGTCGCGAGCTTGGCGAGATAGGGGATCGTACTCGACCCATCCCCGCACCAGTCTTCGGCGATTACCAGAAGGTTGTACTTCTCTCCGGTGGCGCGAACCGCGGCGATCGCCCACTCGGGGACCTGGGCGATCCGCTCCATCCCCTCCCACAACTCCCGGTTCGCGGTCGCCCTACGGACGAACTCGTGATAGGGAAGCGCCTTGGGCCAGAGGGTGCGGAAGTCGAGCGCCATGTGGCAAGTGTGACACAACACGGCGAAAGGAAGTTGCTAGATCGAATGAAGAACGGTTTAACCCGATCCAACGGCCGATGGCGCAGTCTAGACCTCGCGGATCTCGACCCCCCGCCGCTTCAGCTCGGCGATATACGTGTCGAACGGCATCGCCTCATCCGGGGTCTGGACGCCGCGCACCGTCACCCGGCCGTCCGCCTGCATCAAGCCCGTGATCGAGAGCGAGTAGCCGGTGGTCCGCATCATGGCGCTGATCCCCCGCGCCTCGTCGTAATAGTCGAGCAGCTCCCACGAGGCGCGTTCTCCGGTGCTACTCCGCACGTCGACTCGCAGGGCGACCAGATCGCGGCCCGCGGGCTTCGTGAGCTTGGGAGAGACCGCCGCGATGAAGGCATCGCGCGGCACGATCTCCTTCCCCTTCACCTTCAGGGGCGTGAGGTCGAGCAGCCCGAGCTCGCGGATCGGCCGCATGATCGCCATGTGCCCCGGATAGCGCAGCGTCTTGTACTCCATGGCGCGCACGCGCCCCTCATAGGCCCACGGCATCGTGGAGATGCCGCCGCCCGTATGGAACGCCTCGAGCGTCCCGACGGGCGGCGGGAAGTCGACGGACTCGAGCTCGGACAGCGCATCGACGCGGGTCGGTTTGCCGTCGCGCAGCACCCACGACGGCGTGGTGTAGTAGTCGAGCGCGCCCTCGAGCGAATACACGATCTGATAGTTGAGCGGCGGCTCGGGATGCTGCGGCAACCCCCCCACGTAAATCTTCACCGTGTCCGCGGTCCCGACGCGGCGGATCCCCTCGGCCGCCAGGATATTCACCATTCCCGGCGCGAGGCCGCAGTCCGGAATCACCGACACGTTGCGCGCCCGCGCCTCGGCATCGAGCTTCTTCTGATTGAAGACGATCTCGGTGTTGCCGCCGAGGTCGGCGTAGTGCAATCCCGCCTCCACCGCCGCCCGCGTCACGTCGAGGTTGAAGTAGTACGGCAGCGCATTCATGACCGCGACGTGGCCGGCCAGCACGCCCCGCAGGGCGACGGGATCCTGCACGTCGAACTTGACGAGCGACAGCTTCTTCCCCACGAACGGCTTCACGAATCCAGCCGCGCGCTCGGGCTGGATGTCGGCCAGGGTGACGTGGCCGACCGTCTCCTGCTGCACCAGATCGAAGGCACACGCGCACCCCTGCAGCCCCGCTCCGAGCACTAGCATCCGCATACGACGGCAATCTCCGGACAAAAAGTGGAAGCCAGAACGAAGCGCGCGAAAGCTAATTAGATTCGCTCCCCTGTGAAGCAGGCCGACCTCACCCGCGAGCGGCTGGTGCGCGCGGGCCTCGAGCTGTTCACCGCGCAGGGATACCGGGCCACGACAACCAGCGACATCGCCCGCCACGCCGGCGTCGCCGAAGGTGCGTTGTACCGGCATTTCCCGGGAAAACAGGCGCTGCTGAACGCGGTGTATCGCGGAGCCGCGGGGTGGGCCGCCCAGCGGGTGCGGGAGGCCGACGCCGCGGCCGGATCACTGCCCGAGAAGCTGGCGCATCTGGCGGGGGCGCTCGTCCGCGGGGCGGGGCACGAACCGGCGGTCGTGCGCATGTTCTTCTTTCAGGATCACGCCGCTCTGCTGGACGAGCGCGCCCGCGCTGCCGCCCGGGAGTTTCGCGGTGGCCTCGAGGGACTGGTGGCGCAGGGCAAGGCCGATGGGCTGGTACGCACCGGTGGAGTCGACGCGCTGGCCGCGGCGTGGCTCGGAGTGGTGCGCGTCGCGCTCGAGCGGATCGTGACGCGGGAGTGGGGCACGAACAGCGGCGGCGTGATCGTATGCCGGGACGCCGCCTGGGCGGCGATCGCGCAGCCGCGCTGACCGCTATCCGCGGCGCAGCTCGAACAACACCAGCTCCGGGGGAACGAACACCCGGATCGGCACGCCCACCACTCCGATCCCGCGGCTGACGTACAGCTGGCTCTGTCCCGAGACGAAATGCCCGGCGACGTATTTCGTGATCAGTTGTCCCGCCGACCACCCCACCAGCGGGATCGCGATCTGTCCGCCGTGAATATGACCCGAAAGCGTGAGCGGGACGCCGCGCTGCCGCGCCGTATCGAACGCGCCGGGGCGATGCGCGAGCAGGATCGTGAACGCGTCGGAGGGCAAGCCGCGCAGCACGCGATCGACGGCCACCGTCTGCGGGTCGTCGAACACCCAGTTGTCGGGGTCGTCGATTCCGGCGAGTGCCAGCGTCGACCCGTTGCGCTCGATCAGATGGGCCTCGCCGCGCACGACGATCTGTCCCGCGTCGCGCACCCCCTTGATCACCTTCGCCGCCCCCGTATAGAGGTCGTGATTGCCGAGACAGGTCACGACCCCGAGCGGGGCCTGCAGATCACGGAACGCGCGCACATACTCCGGGATGTAGCTCGGCGCGTAGTCGATCATGTCCCCCGTCTGCAGCACGAGATCGGCGCGCTGCGCGCCGGCTCGCGCCACGATCTCCTGCATCTGATCGCGCTCCATGAACTGCCCGGCGTGAATGTCCGAGACGTGCAGGATCGTGAGCCCGTCGAAGGCCGGTGGCAGATTCGAGAACGTCAACACGCGCCGCGTCACCGGGGGGATCCGCTTGGCGCTCGCGATCCCGTACCCGGTGAGGGCGAGACCGGTGGCGGCGTAGCTGTACGTGGCGCGCGCGAGAAACCGGCGGCGCGACAGCTGCGGCCCGGCGCGAGCTGTTGACCCAGCCGGCGCGGCGTCGCGACCCACACCCCACAGCCCACGCAGTTGCCGCAGCAGCCAGATCCCCGCCTTGCCTGCGATGTACACGCTCACGAGCGCCCCGAACATCCAGCCCAGCAGCTGCCAGGCGAGCCACGGCGCCAAGAGCGGGATGCTGCCGCCCGACCACACACTCCCGAAGAAGACGCGCCGCGCGACGAAGATCCAGGGGAAGTTGAACACCACGAAAAGGAGCGTCAGCCCGAGTCGGACGAGCCGCGTCCGAACCGGTCGCTCGGGATCTGGCAGCCGGACCCACAGATACCGGAATAAGAGCACCTGGGGCGTCACGAACAGCACCAAATAGATTACGGCCATGCCGTCATTCCTGCGCTCGATCCTCCTGGCCCTTGCCTGGAGCACGCCGCTCCTGGCGCAACAACTGACGCCGGTGGAGCGATCCCGCATCGCCGCGGCGGTTTGGGCGGAGGCACGGTACTCCGATCCCGCCTGGGATCGAGTCCGCACCGCGTGGGACTCCGGATTTGCCGATGTCCTCGCTGCCGCCCCGCTGCGGGAATCGCCGCTGGTCTATTTTCGCCGCCTGCAACGATTCGTCGCCCTGCTCGACGACGGCCAGGCGACGATCGTCCCGCCGCCCACGATCGCGGGACGTTGGGCACGACCCCCGCTCGTGTTGCGGAGCATCGAGCGGCGTCCATTCCTCGTGGACTTCGCCGACAACGACGAGCTCCGCATCGCCCGCCCGCAGCGCAACACCGAAATCATCGCTGTCCAGGGGATTCCCGCGGAGCGCTGGATCCGCGATTCCGTGCTCCCCGCGACGCCCGCCGCGACCGACGCCGCACGCTGGGAACTCGCCGTCGCCCGCATGCTCGACGGTGAGAAAGGTACCGCCCTCCACCTCGTACTCCGACTCCCCGACGGCGATGAGCGCGGTGCCAGCGTCACGCGCAGTATTTCGATGACCGAGCGCTGGCCACTGGCGCCCGAGCCGCTCCACGTCGACACCCTCGCCGATTCCGTCGTCTGGGTGCGGCTCTCCTCGTTCGCCGACCTCGGAGTAGCGCACGAGTTCGATCGCGCGTTCCCCGATTTCTCGGGCGTCCGGGGGGTGGTCCTCGATCTCCGCGAGCACAGCGGAGCCGGAGGGGGCCGGGAAACGGGATACCGGATCCTCGCCCGCCTCGTGCCCGGGTCGCTCATCACCACGCGCCGGCTTACCCCGCAGTACCGGCCTGCCTACCACGGCCAGGACATGCCCGACTCGTCCCGGACCTGGCTTTCGACGCCGTCCGACACCATTCCCCCGCGCTCGGACCTCCCCACCTTCGCGGGCCCGGTGGCCGTCCTGACGTCGTCCCGGACCGGAGGCAGCGCCGAAGACGTGCTCGTCGCCTACCGCAACGCGGGTCGCGGCCCGATCATCGGCGAGACGTCAGCGGGCAGCGCGGGCCAGGTCGGCGAAGTGCGTCTCTACAGGGACTGGCGTTTCCGGCTCACGGTCACGCGTGATGCGTTTCCCGATGGCACCGAAATCCAGGGAACGGGGATCGTTCCCGACCTGCCCGTGGAGGTGAAGGTGTCGGAGTTTCTGGCCGGGAAGGATGCCCCGCTCGATCGCGCACGGGAGTACATCGCCCGCCAGGCGACGCGCGCGCCCTAGATTCGGGCAGCCCTCAGCGAACGTGCACTGGCCGCCGGCCGGTGACTGGGGGATCGACCACGACGTCGCCGCGCAACGTATAATCCCCCGGCGCGAACGACGCATCCACGACCCACACGACGTCACGCAGATAGGGCACCGACCCGAGCTGCACCGAGATCGCCGAATCGGGACAGGTCGGAGCCGCCGGCAGGGTGTGCAGCGACGCTCCCCCGAGGATCGTCACGCTGACGCCGCAGTCCGCGCGAATCAGCGCGATCGGACTCGCACCGGTGGTATCCGCAATGGCGAGCCGCACCAACGTGGTGTCGCCTTGTTGCACCGTGTCGACCGGACCGCTCGGCGATCCGCATCCACCCGAGCAGTGATAGGCCAGCACGGTCACGCTGACCCCGGAACCGGGCGGCATGAACGCTGCACCTCCGGAGCAGCCCGCCAGCGCGGCGACGAGCGCCGCGCCTTTACCTCCCGTACACCACCCTCCAGATCCGCCCTCCCTGATCGTCCGAGATCAGGAGCGACCCATCGGGCAACGCCAGCACGGCCACCGGCCTGCCCCAGCGCGAGCCGTCGGGGAGCTGCCATCCCGTGACGAAATCTTCGATCGATACCGGCTTGCCGTTCTGGACCTTCACGTGCACGACCTTCGCACCGGTGGGCACGCTCCGATTCCACGAGCCGTGATAGGTGAGGAACGCGTCGCCCTGGTAGCCGGGGAACGCCGACCCGGGATAGAACGTGATGCCGAGGGGGGCGGAGTGCGCCTGGAACGTGATGGCCGGGGGCTCGACGGTCGAGCAATTCGCGCTCGCGTACTCGGGGTTCGGCTTGCCCGGGAGGTAGCACTGCGGCCAGCCGTAGTACCTGCCGTCCTTGAGGATGTTGAGATGCTCGGGCGGCAGGTCATCGCCCAGGTTGTCGCGGTCGTTGTTCGTCGCCCAGAGCTCGCCGGTGGAGGCATTGAAGGCGAGCCCAACCGAGTTGCGCAGACCCGTCGCGAAGCGATGCTCCCCCGACCCATCGGCGTTGAAGCGGGTGACCGCGGCGCGCCGCGGGTTGGACTCGTCGCACACGTTGCACGACGATCCCACCGCCACGTACATGTAGCCGTCCGGTCCAAAGACCACGGTGCGCGTGCTGTGCCCCGCGCCTCCCGGGAGGTCGGGGACGACCACCTGCCCCGTCATGCTGCCCGGAGCGAACCGCGTGACTTGCGTCATCTCGCCGACGTACATCGTGTCGCCGCGGAAGGCGATGCCGAAGGGCCCGTTGAGACCGGTGGCGGCGTCGCTCATCGCGCCGGCAACGCTGTCGCCGTCGGCGTGCGCGATCCTGACCACACGCCCGGGACCCTGGAGCGCGGCATACACCGCGCCACCGGGTCCCAGCACCAGGTTGCGCACGCCGCTCAGGCTCGCGAACACGTTGATCTTGAATCCGCGCCGGAGAAACAGGGTGTGATCCGCGACCTGCTGCCCCACCATTCCGGCGGGCGGTGCCTGAGCGGAAACGTGCTCACTGCCGGTGCAGGCGACGACGAGCAACACGGCGCACGCTAGACGCTTGTGCATGTCGGGTCCTCCTCAGGGCGTCACGGTGGATTGGACGAGCAGGCGGCCGTCGGGATCCACGCGAATTGCGGCCGGCGCCGCGTCCATCTCCAAGTACGCGATGGTCGTTCGAGCATCGATCGCGTACACGCGCCGGATTGGCGCGCCCCTCGCCGGAACCGCTTCGATCACGAGGCGCGGCAGCCGGAACAGCCCCCAGGCCTCCGGCTGTACCTGCGTGAACTCCAGTCGCACCCGGTGGTCCGCGGCTTCGTAGCGCCAATCGACATCGAGTCGGGGGTACCCGGGCTGCCAGAGCCATTGCTGAAAGAATGGGTCGAGACTGCGGCCCGCGACCTGTTCCATCACTCGCTGAAAATCGCTCGACAGGGCGGTCGAGTCTCGGTACACCCGGTAATACTCGCGGATCCCGTGGAAGAACGTCGAGTCCCCGATCGTCTCCCGCAGCATATGGAGCACCCACGCGCCCTTTTGATAGCTGTTCTCGTTCAGGAGCTTGTTCGGGTCATGCTCGGCGGTGTCGACGAGCGGGCGGCCTACGACGCTCGAGGTGAAGTAGGCACGGGCATCACGTACCATGCCGGTGGTCAATACCGAGTCGCCATGGAGCGCCGCTCCGATTACCAGATCGAAATAGCTGGCGAACCCCTCGGAAAGCCAGAGGTGCGCCCAGTCGCGCTCGGTCACGGCGTCGCCGAACCACTGGTGCGACGTCTCGTGCCGCACCACGCCCTCCCCCATCGTGCGATCGACGTACCGCCTTTCGGCGTAGAAGATGGCGCTCGAGTTCTCCATACCGCCGTATCGGGTGGAAGACTCGACGTGCGCCAGCTTCTCGTACGGGAACGGGCCGACGAGCCGCTCCATCGTCTCGACGATCTCCGTGGCGTGGCGGAACGGACCCGAGTCGGCGAATGCCGAGTCCTCAGGATAGGTCCAGACCGAAATCGGGATCGTGTCGTTCCCGTGGACGATGGGGCGATGCATCGAGACGGCGAACTGAGCCGCTCCCAGCACCATTGTATAGGTAGGAATCGGCCGGGTCTCGCTCCACGTGCACGTCCGTTCGCAGTCATGCGAGGTGCCGTTGGACACGATCCGCCACCCGCTCGGCCCGGTCACGATGAACCGCACCGCGGCCTTGTCGCGGGGGGCATCGACGGTCGGCAGCCAGGTCCTCGCCCGCTCGGGCCAATTGTCTCCAAACGCCGAACGCCGGCCGCGCGCGTTGGTGTGTATGATCAGCCCGTCCTGCGGCGCGCCGTGGTAGAACACCTCGACCGGCGGTCGCGATGTGCCCAGCGGCCCCGTGATCTGAATGACGTGGCCGTCGTAGGTATACCGGACGGCCTGTCGAGCCGCACGCACCGAGTCGACGGTCAGTCCTTCGAGATTCAGCCGCAGACCGTCGCTGGGGTCGCCGCGGTAGGCGATCTCGGCAACGGCCGAAATCACGCTGCCGGTATCGGGGAGGTGAATCGAGAAGGTGTACGCCGTCACGTCGAGGCCGGTCCCCTGCGCCGCCAGGGTCGTCGAGCCGAAGAGGATCAGCACGGCACCGCCCCTCACCGCCCTTCCCCGCCCTTCCCCACCTTTCCGCGCCCGTTGGCGTACACCCCGACAAGCGCCGTCTCACCTGCAGGCATCCGCTCCCGGCTCGCCAGTGCCTCCTGCTCCGCCTGCTCGATCTCCGCGATCACGTCCGCCTCGACCGCCTCCAGCTCGCCGCCTGACCACCCGGTTTCCTTCAGATGCTCCTCGTACAGGCCGATCGGGTCGCGCTTCCCCCAGTCGCTGAACAACTTCGCCGGAAACGTCTCGCGTGCCTCGCGCTCGTCGTGGGTGGCGTGACCACCCATCCGGAACGTTTCGGCCACGAGCAAGGCCGGTCCCTGACCCGTCCGGCAGCGGTCGGCGGCGAGTCGCGTCGCAGCCCAGGCGTCGAGCACGTTGTTGCCGTCGAACGTCAGTCCCCATACGCCGTACGATGCCGCCCAATCCTGGAACGTTCCCGGCAGGTGGTGCTGCTCGAGGCGCGTGCCGAGTGCCACCTGGTTGTTCTGCACGATGAAGATCGCCGGGACGCGTTGTACCGCGGCAAAGTTCGTTCCCTCGTGCGCCGCGGCGCTCTTGGTCGATCCGTCACCGACCCAGGTGAGGGCGACGCGCCGCTCGCCCTTCATCTTGAACGTGAGCGCGATGCCGGCGATCACGGGCACCATGTCGCCCACGTGGGAGATCGGCTGCAGCACCCCCTGCGCCAGCCTTCCCACGTGCAGGTCGCGGCCGCGCGAGGGGGAGTCGTCGGTGGCGAGGTAGGCCCGGAGCGCATCGGCGATCGACATTCCCATTTCGATCACCGCGCCGGCGTTGCGGATCATCGGGGCGACGACGTCGCTCTTCCGCTCGAGGGCGTGCACCGGACCGACCGTCGTCGCTTCTTCCCCCGTTCCGAGCCACGCCTTCGAGAGCACGCCGGTACGGACCCAGCGCTTCAGCGTGATGTCATGCAGCCGGGTACGCAGCAACCCGGTGTAGAGCGCGCGGTGGTCGTCTTTGGTCAGGGAGGCGACGAGCGCCTTGCGTTCGGGGTTCCGCTCGAGCGTCTCCCGGAAGGCGCGGACCAGCGCCGGATCGGGCTGCCAGTTGACGTATTCGGGTGGATCGAAGGCTGGAAAGCGCTTCACGGCACGCCGGCGTCGCTCCGTCCGATGACCTGGCCGCCCCGCTTGAACACCGTCCCCCCCTTCATCACGAAATCCACGTGCTCGAGGGTGGTGATGTCCTGAAGCGGATCGCCTTTCACCGCGACGATGTCGGCGAACTTGCCGGCGGCGAGGCTGCCGACCTCCGACTCGTGGCCCAGCAGCGTGGCTGCGGAGAGGGTTCCCGCCTGAATCGACTGCATCGGCGTCATTCCGTACCGCACCATCAGGGTGAATTCGTGGGCGTTCTTGCCGTGCTGAAACACTCCCGCATCGGTACCCAGCGCGATCTTGACCCCCGCCTTCAGGGCCAGGCGAAACGAGGACTGCACGCGCGGAACGATCGCCCGGGCTTTGGCCGCGATCGCCGGGGGCAGACGGCCCGCATCGACGAGGTGCATCGCCTGGTCGCCGGCCATCAGGGTCGGGACGAGCCAGGTACCGTGCTGCACCATGAGAGCGACGGCCTCGCTGTCGAGCAGGGTGCCGTGCTCGATCGAGGTGACGCCGGCGCGCACCGCCGCCTTGATCCCCTCGGTGCCGTGCGCGTGCGCGGCCACGCGGCGCGACAGGCCGCGGGCAGTCTCCACGATGACCCGCATCTCTTCCTCGGAATACTGCTGCGCGCCGACTGAATCGGTGAGCGACAGCACGCCGCCGGTCGCGCAGATCTTGATGACGTCGGCGCCGTACTTGACCATGTAGCGCACGGCGTTGCGCACCTCGTCCACGCCGTCGGCGACACCGTCTTCGATCCCCGCCTCGTGACCCAGCACGCCCGGGGCGAGACCGTCGGTCTCGTCGCAGTGACCGCCGCGGATCCCGAACAGAATGCCCGCCGCGACGATGCGCGGTCCAGGGATCCAGCCCGCGTTGATCGCGTTGCGGAGCGCGATGTCGCCGAAGTGCGGGCCGCCCACATCGCGCACGGTGGTGAACCCCGCGTCCAGCGTCTGCTGCGCATGGGCGGCGCCGAGCAGCGCCAGTTCCGAGGGCATCATCGTGAGGGCGGCGTGCTCCCAGTCTCCGTCCCCGAGGGTGCGAGAGGCGAGGTGTACGTGGGCGTCGATGAACCCGGGGAGCACGGTGAGCCCGGAGAGATCGATCACCGTGGCGTTGGCCGGGATCGTCACGTTTGTGCCCAGCGCGGTGATGCGCTCGCCGCGGATCAGGATGACCTCGTTCTTGACGGGGGCCGCCCCGCTGCCATCGATCACGGTGCCCGCGCGGATCGCGGTCACCGCGCCGGTGTCGGGCAGCGCCGCGGTGGGAGCCTGGAGGACGAGCAGGAGCGCCGCGATCACTTGAGCTTCTCCTTGAGCTTGCCGAAGAGCCCGCCACCCGTGCCCCCTCCGCCACTCCCGCCTCCGGCTCCGGAGCCATCGGCTTCGGAGAGCGCCGCGGCGAACTCGAGGGTCGTGCTGTAGCGGTTGTCGGGGTTCGTCTCGAGCGAGCGCGCGATCGCCTTTTCGAGCGCGGCCGGGAGATCGGGCCGGTACTGGCGCAGCGGCACGGGGCTGCCGCGCAGGCGGGCAATCATCATTTCCTGGGCGTTGCGTCCCTGGAACGGGAGCTTCCCGCTGAACATCTCGAACGCTACGATGCCGAGCGCGTAGACGTCGGAGCGGGGATCGAGTGGCTTGCCGCGGATCTGCTCCGGACTCATGAACTCCGGTGTGCCAAGGATGATCCCGGTCGCGGTGAGTTTGGCCACCGACGGATCGGCGCGGCGCTCTTTCGCCAGCCCGAAGTCCATGACTACGGCCCGGTCGGTGCCGTCCGGGTTGGGAACGAGCATGATGTTTTCAGGTTTTAGATCGCGGTGCACGATCTGCAGCTCGTGCGCGTGATGCAGCCCGCCGCAGACCTGGCGCAGGATCGACAACCCGACGGCGAGGTCCATCGGCCCCTCGCGCACTTCGCGGTCCGAGAGCAGCTCGCCGTGGAGGAACGGCATCACGAGATAGATGAGCCCGTCTTCCGACTCGCCGAGTCGCAGGATACGGCACACGTTGGGGTGATCGAGGCGCATCGCGAGGCCCGCTTCGCGGCGCAGCCGCTCCACCGAGCTCTTGTCGCTCGCCAGCTTGGGCGAGAGGACCTTGATGGCCACCTCCTGGCCGCTCGAGATCTCCTTGGCGAGGTAGACGTAGGACATGCCGCCTTCGCCGAGCTTCTTCACGACCTGGTAGCGCGCGTCGAGCAGCTGGTTGGAGAGTGTGGAGGCGCGCTCGAGCGAGGCTGGCTTGATCGGCGGCGTGCGCACGGCCGTAGCGCCGCCCACCGGCGTCTTCGGAGTCGGAGGTGGAGCCGCCGCGGGGGCGGTCTGCACATCCACGAGCATCGACCCGTCCTTCGGGCAGAAACGGGCGGTCTCGGGGTAGACGGTTTTGCACTTCGGGCAACGGCGCTGGCTCATTCCCGTACCAGGTTGCGGCCCTCGTTCTTGGCGCGGTAGAGGGCCTGGTCGGCGAGCGCGAGAAACGCGTCGGCGCTGCTGACGCGCTCGTTCGGAAAGCCGGCGAGCCCGATGCTCACCGTCAGACGGAGCGGTTCTTCGCCACTCGGCGCGAAGTTCCGCGCCGCGATCTTGCCGCGCACGCGCTCGGCGAACACCCGTGCGCCATTCACGGTGGTCTCCGGCATCACCACGACGAACTCCTCCCCGCCGTAGCGCGCGATGAGGTCGACCGACCGTGCTTCATGGCGCAGCAGATCACCAACTTGCCGTAACACCGCGTCGCCCGCCAGATGCCCACGAAGATCGTTCACTTGCTTGAAGCGATCGAGATCGGCGATCAGGATGCTGAGGTAGAGATTGTACCGGCGCGCCCGGTCGAGCTCCGTGGCCAGCGCTTCGGCCAACGCCCGCCGGTTCATGGTCCCCGTGAGCGCGTCGGTCGAAGCGAGCTCCTGGAACCGTCGTTTGTCGACCATCGCGGATTCGAAGTCGTACGCCTTCTCGATCGCCGCCACGGCAGTCTGAATCACCGATTCCGCGAACCGGCCATCCGCCGGTTGCAGGGGATCCCCCTGGTCGGTGGTGCGCAGGAAGAAGACGCCCACCTGCCGGTCCTTCATCGAGAACGGGACCGCCACCGCCGACCGGGTCGGCACCGTAATGCCTTCCGCCTGCCAGCGGCGCCGCTCCGACTCGTAGAGTGGATCGCTCGTGACATCGGAGACGAGTACCAACGTGCCGCTGGCGAGGGCCCGCTCGATCTCGGGGTATCGCGCCAGGTCGATCTCGAGGTTGCGCAGCATCGGGTTCTCGAACGACGCGACCACCTTACCGGTCTTGTCTCCCGCCGTGGCGAGCACGATGGAGCACTTGGAGATGTTGAGCACCCGGGCCACGCGGCGCACCAGGATGTTGTAGATCTCGTCCGGCTTGAGCGAGTCGGTGATCTCGTGCAGGATCTCGACCATCGCGGCACGATTCGAGGCCTCTTTACGCGACTCGACGGCGGCCCGGCCGAGCCGCAGGTGAGCCTCGACCCGCGCCAGAAGTTCGCGCTGCCGGATCGGCTTGGGGAGGAAGTCGGCGGCGCCGAGGCCCAGCGAGCGTACCGTCGCGTCCTCCGGATCCATCGACGACATCATCAGGACCGGGAGGTCGCGAAAGCGATCGTCCTCCTTGAGGCGCTCGAGCAGGGTGAGCCCGTCGACCTTCGGCATCATGATGTCGAGCAACATGAGATGGGGTTTTTCGGCGGCGATCAGTTCCAGCAGGTGTTCGGCCGTCTGGCTCACTACAACCTGGTAGCCGCTGCGCACCAGGATCGACGACAGCGCCTGGGCCAGCGCCTCGTGATCGTCGACGACCAGGATTTTCGCCCCGTCCTTCACGACCGTGCCGCCTCCTCGAGCAACGCGGGATCGACGTTGCCCCCGCTGACCACGAGCACCACGGGCGGGGTACGGAACGGCTCGAGCGCCCCCGAGCGCAGCGCCGCCGTCGTCGCCGCCCCGGAGGGCTCGACGGTGAGGCCACAGTCGCGGTGGAGAAAATGCACCGCCTCCCGGATGCTGTCATCCTCGACCGTCACGACGCCGGCGAGCCGCGCGGCGTCGGCCTGGAGCACCGCGAACGGCAGGGCGCCGACCGACAGTGTGATGAGGCCGTCGGCGAGGCTCGCCGTCCGCTCGAGGGTCACGGGCCGCCCCGCCGCGAGAGAGCGTGTGAGCTTCGGTGCGCCCGCCGGCTCGACACCCACCACGCGGGCGCGGCTGCCCGCCGCGGCGAGGCCGCGGACCACGCCGGAGATCAGTCCCCCGCCGCCCACGGGCACCACGACCGTCGCCACGTCCGGCAGATCGGCGACGATTTCCACGCCGACGGTCGCCTGTCCCGCGATGATGTCGGGGTGATCGAACGGTGGGATCACCGCGAGGCCCTCGCGGCGGGCGATCTCGAGCGCTGCGAGGCGGCGGTCTTCCGAGGTGCGGCCTGCCATGACGACCTCACCGCCCCAGCGCTTCACGCCATCGACCTTCACGCTCGGCGCGGTCTCCGGCATGACGACCACGGCGCGGACGCCGAAGCGCCGGGCCGCGTACGCCACCGCCTGACCGTGATTCCCGGAGGAGAAGGTGATGACACCCCGCGCACGGGCTTCGGGGCTGAGCTTGCGGATCGCGTTGTACGCGCCACGAATCTTGAACGCGCCCATCGGCTGCCGACTCTCGAGCTTGAGCCACGCGCTCAGGGGCGCGACCCACACGAGCGGCGTGCGCACCGCGACGCCGTCGAGGGCGTGGGCGGCGTCAGCGACGTCGCGATCGCCGATCGCCGTCATTTCTTCTTCTTGCCCTTGCCCGTTGGCGGCGCGGTCTTGGGAGCGGAAGCCTTGGGGGCGGGGACCTTGCGAGCGGGCGCCGCTTCGTCCTCGTCGCCCTCCGCGTCGTCTTCCTTCACGATGCGCGCGACATCGACCACGAGGTCCCCGGGTGTGAGGTTCATGACCTTCACGCCTTGCGTATTGCGGCCGGAAACACGGATTCCCTCGACTGGGACGCGGATCACGATCCCCTTCTTGGTGATCATCATCAGTTCGTCGTCGGGCAGCACTTCCTTCAGGGCGACGACGTCCCCGGTCTTGTCGCCGCGCTTCAGGGTGATGATGCCGCGGCCGCCGCGGTGCTGCACGCGATACTCGTCGAGCTCGGAGCGCTTCCCCATCCCCTTTTCCGTCACGGCGAGCAGCGTCGAGGCGCGGCGGATGATCACGAGGTCGATCACCTTGTCCTTCTTGTCGAGCGCGATCCCCCAGACGCCGGTGGCCGTCCGCCCCATGTCCCGTACGTCCTGCTCGTGGAAGCGGATGCTCATGCCGTGGCGGGTGGCGAGCACGACGTCATTCTTCCCGTCGGTGACCTGCACGTCGATCAGCTCATCGCCCTTTTCGATATTGATCGCCCGGATCCCTACGGAGCGCGGATTGCCGAACTCGGAGAGCCGTGTCTTCTTGACGACCCCTTCGCGGGTGATGAAGAAGAGGAACTGATCGTCGGAGAATTCGCGCACCGGCACGAGCGCCGCCACGCGCTCGTCCGGCTTGATGGCGATGCAGTTCAGCACCGGCTTGCCGCGGGCGGCGCGCGCCGCCTGCGGGATCTCGTGCACCTTGAGCCAGTAGCACTGCCCGTTCTGGGTGAAGAACATCACGTAATCGTGGGTCGAGGCGATGAACAGGTGCTCGAGCCAGTCGTCTTCCTTCGTGTGGGCGGCCGTGACGCCCTTGCCGCCGCGGCGCTGCCGCCGGTAGGACGTGACGGGCAGCCGCTTGATGTAGCCGCCGTGGGATACGGTGATCACCATGTCCTCTTCGGCGATCAGGTCCTCGATCGAGAATTCCCCCTGATCGGCCACGATCTCGGTGCGGCGCTCGTCGCCGAAGCCGTGGGCCAGCTCGCCAAGCTCTTCCTTCAGGATCTTCATGCGCCGGGGCTTCGAGGCGAGAATCTCCTTGCATTCCTTGATGAACTTGCGGACTTCCTTCAGCTCGTCCTCGAGCTTCGTGATCTCGAGGGCGGTGAGCCGCGCCAGGCGCATGTTGAGGATTTCGGCGGACTGCCGCTCGGAGAGCTTGAAGCGCTTGCGCAGGGCGGCGTCGGCGGTGGGCACGTCCTTCGCCTTGCGGATGATGCGGACGACCTCGTCGATGTGGTCGACCGCGATCTTCAACCCTTCGAGGATGTGCTCGCGATCCTGGGCGCGCTTCAGATCGAATTCGGTACGGCGGACGATGACCGTGTGGCGGTGCTCGATGAAGTGCTGCAGGATCTCCTTGAGGGTCAGCTCCCGCGGCACGCCGTCCACCAGCGCGAGCATGATCGCCCCAAACGTCGTCTGCATCGCCGTGTGCTTGTACAGCTGGTTCAGGACGACGGCGGGCACGGCTTCGCGCTTCAGCTCGATCACAACGCGCATGCCTTCGCGATCCGACTCGTCGCGGATGTCGGAGATCCCTTCCAGCTTCTTGTCGTTGACGAGCTGCGCGATGTTCGCAATCAGGTTTGCCTTGTTGACCTGATAGGGCAGCTCCGCCACGACGATCTGCTGCTTGCCGGTCGATTCCTTTTCCTCGATGACGGCGCGGGCGCGCACCACGATGCGGCCCCGCCCTTTCTCGTAGCACTCCTTGATCCCGTCGCGCCCGTAGATGATGCCACCGGTCGGGAAGTCGGGCCCTTTGACGAACTTCCGCAGGTCCTTGACCTGGGCGTCGGGGTGATCGACGAGGTGCGTCAGCGCCTCGACCACTTCGCCCAGGTTGTGCGGCGGGATGTTGGTGGCCATGCCCACCGCGATCCCGGCCGAGCCGTTGACGATGAGGTTGGGGAGGCGGGCCGGCAGGACGGTAGGCTCCTGCAGCCGGTCGTCGAAGTTGGGGACGAAATCGACGGTGTTCTTGTCGATGTCCTCGAGCATCGTCATCGCGATGCGCGTCAGCCGGGCTTCGGTGTAGCGATAGGCCGCGGCGGCGTCGCCGTCCACGGAGCCGAAGTTCCCCTGCCCGTCGATCAGCGGATAGCGCAGCGAGAAGTCCTGCACCATGCGCACCAGCGAGTCGTAGACCGCCATGTCGCCGTGCGGGTGGTACTTGCCGAGCACGTCGCCCACGACGGTGGCGCTCTTCTTGTAGGGACGTCCAGGGAGGAGCCCCAGCTCGTTCATCGCGTAGAGGATGCGCCGGTGGACCGGCTTCAAGCCGTCGCGGACATCGGGCAGCGCACGCTGCACGATGACGCTCATCGAATAGTCGAGGAACGATTCCTTCAGCTCGTCCTCGATGAGCCGGGGCAGGATCCGTTCTCTCGCGTTGGGTGCGGTCATAGGGAGCCGTCAGCTTTCAGCGGTCGGCCGTCAGCTGGTATAGAAGTGTGGTTGGCACGTCGTAAGTTACTGAAGACTAACTACTTAGATGCCAAAACGCAAACGGCGCGAAGGATCCCTTTGGCCCGCTCACCGTAACGGAGTAGTTGACCTTTGGTTGACGGCGGCGAGCCAGATTCGGGCACGATGACCGGGTGCCGCACGGGCGCCGTCGAACGATTCTGAGCGAAGCGGTGGCGCCCGTGCCCGCCTAGCCCGAGACCGTCACGGCGATCTTCCCGATTTGCTCTCCGCGCACCATCCGCTCGAACGCCTCGCGGGCGCGATCCAGGGGGAAGGTCGCATCGACGATCGGGCGCAGCTCCCCCTGACCCAACCGTCGCACGATCTCCCGGTACTCCGCCGCATTCCCCATCGTCGAGCCGAGGATCGTGAATTGATGCCAGAAGAGCGGCCGCACGTCGGTCACGAGTTTCGGGCCGCTCGTGCCACCACAGGTCACGATCCGCCCGCCCTTGGCGAGAGAGTGCAACGACTCCTCCCACGTCGCTTCCCCGACGTTCTCGACGACGACGTCGACACCGCGCTTCCCGGTGATCTGGCGGACTGTCTTGGCGATCTCCTGCGTCCGGTGATTCAGCGTGACGTCGGCCCCGAGCGCGGTGGCGCGGGCGAGTTTCACGTCACTGGACGAGGTGGCGATCACGCGCGCACCCATGAGTTTCGCGACGCGCAGGGCCGTGAGGGACACACCGCCTCCGATCCCCCAGACCAGCACCCATTCGGCCGGCTTCACCCGCGCTCGCGTGACCACCATGCGCCACGCGGTCAGCGTCACGAGCGAAAATGCGGCCGCTTCGGGCCACGTGAGCGGCGGCGTGATCGCCGGCAGGGGAAGCACGTTGTGCACCGGCACCGTCACGAGCTCGGCCAGCATCCCGGGAAAGTGCTCGCCCAGAATGCCGTAGCGCACGCACAGGCTGTGCTCTCCCGCCAGACAATACTCACAGCTGTAGTCGGAAATCCCCGGGTTGATGAGGACCCGCTCGCCGGGCCGCACGGTCGTCACGTCGGGGCCCACCGCCTCGATGACGCCGGCTCCGTCCGAGCCCAGAATGTGGGGCAGCGACTTCGGCAGGCCCGGGAGGCCCCGGACGACGAAGAGATCGAGGTGATTGAGCGCGGCGGCCTTGATCGCCACGCGCACCTCGCCCGGACCGGGGGCGGGAGCGGCCGGGACATCGGCGAGGCCGGTGCGCTCCAGCCCTTCGCCTCCGGTAGCCCGGAGGACGAACGCCTTCACTACGGCAGGAAGACGGGAGCCTGCATCTGCTCGGTCGGTCCCGCCGGGATGATCGTCGGGGCGCCGCCGCTCGTGGGCTGCAGGTAGATCCGGTACAGCGGGTTCTTGCGGTTGGAGGGATCCGCCGGCACGACGAGGGCGAGCATGTCCCCCGCGGGAGCGACCGCGAACCCGGCGATGAAGAGATCCGTGCCGGTGAGCGGCGTGGTCGCCCCGGTCGCGAGGTTCGCCTTCACAACCTGGCGCACGGTGCGGTTCTCCTCCCGGCGCTCCACCAGGTACGCGAGTGAGCCGTCGCGGAGAAAATGGGGCTCGGTCTCGCTCTGCTGCGGCGATTTCGTGAAGTTGCGCTGATTGGCCCCGTCCCGGCTCATCAGCCAGATGTCCGAGTTCTTGTTTCGGGTCGACGCGAACGCGATCGTCCCGCCGTCGGGGGAGATTGTGGGCGTCTGGTTCAACGAATCGGTGGTGAGCGACTTGAGGCCACTGCCGTCCAGCGCCGCCGTGTAGATCTCGAGGAATTGCCTGCCTGCCACGGTGCGCTGCGACTGGAATACCAGCCCCGTCCCGTCGGCGGTAAACACCGGGCGGCTTTCGGGTGCCGGATCGTTCGTGACCCGTATGAGATTCGCACCGTCGGCATCCATCACGTAGATGTCGGGATTGCCGTCGCGCGTCGATACGAAGGCCACGCGCGAGCCGTCGGGGGAAATCGCCGGATCCGTCGCGAACGACGTGTCGTTCACGGCGCGCCGCAGCGCACTGAGGTTCGCCCGGTCCAGCCAGTACAGCTTGAGCGAGCCGTTCCGCGTACCCGCCAGGAGCAGCTCACTCTCGACGAACACGTCCGCGGTCGCGGTCTTCCCCCCCGGCGCCGTCGCCGTCACGCGGGCGTGACCGGGACCGACACCTGAGACGGTGCCGTCCTCCGACACGGTGGCCACACTCGACGGATCCGCGGTCCAGGTGAGTCCGCTCGCGGGGCCGAGTACCGCCGCGGTGTCGTCGGTGAAACTGGCCTTCAACGAGAGGCGCCCGCCCTGCGTGATGCCGATGCGCGAAGTCCCCAGCTTGAGCGAGCCGGCGATCACGCTGATGGTCCAACTGGTGCGCAACGGCGTCGGGCCCGGGCCACGCAGCTGCAGCTGGGTGCGGCCGATCTTCCGGCCGGTGAGGATCCCGCTCGCCGCATCGAACGCCGCGATGCCGGTGTCGGCGATGGTCCAGACGAGCCGCGCTTCCGGAACCGGCGTGCTGTCGGCCGCGAGCGCTTTCGCCTCGAACCGCACCGTCGAGGTCACCGGAACCTCGACGTCCGTCTTGGTCGACGGCCGCACGGCGAACAGGTCCACCGCCCGGTGGACCAGAATCTCGACGCTCCGCTGCTGCAGGAACCCCGACACCGTGAGCGTCGCCTTCCCCGACCCCGTGGCCCGCACGACCCCCGTGAGACTCACCTGGGCAACGCTTTGATCGCTCGAGGTCCAGGTAAGGGCAATGGGACTGATGAGCCGGCTCTCCTGCGTCGGGACGACGACGTGCAGGGTGTCGGATTCGCCCGGGGCGAGGGTGAGCGAGGTACCCTCCTCAATGGCGAAGTCGGCCTGTTGCACGACGACGGGGGCCGTGGCGGTGAGCCCGCCCGGTCCCGTCATTTGAATCGTCCCCTGGCCGGGGGCGAGCGCCACGACCGTGCCGCCGGCGTCGACGCTCGCGATGTCCTCGCGCAGCGATTTCCACTGCACCGCGACAGGCGCGGCCGGCGAGCCGTCGTCGCGCAGCGCGCGCGGTGACACCCGCGTGTGCTCGGAAGGCAGCAGGTAGACCGACGGCGGATCGATACGCAGCACCGCCGCCGTTCCCGTCCCGGGGGGTTGGCCCGCATAGGGATCGGCGCCCGCGCCAGGCGCCGGCGCCGCCGCGGCGTTGGCGGGAGGTGGCGCTGGCGCGGCGGCCGCCACCTGGACAGCTGCCTGGCCGCGCTTTTGACCGGAGCGCGCTTCGACGATGGCGACCCCCACCGCGACGCCCGTGACCGTTCCGCTGCCGTCGACCCGCGCTACCGCGGTGTTGTTGGAGACCCATTGAATGCGAGCAGCGGGGAGCACGTTGCCGACCCGGTCGTAGGCGGTAGCGATCAGACCGTAGTGCTCCCCCACTTTGATGCTGATCGACGGAGGGGCGACTTGGACCTCGGAAACAGCCTGAGCCGCCACCGGGGACGCGGCGGCGGCCAGAAAGAGCAGTCTGGTGGCGATCATTGCCGCCTAATGTAATGCCTCAGGGCGGGCTCGTAACCCTGATTCAGGTCGTACGATAGGCGTTTAGTCGCGAATCGGGCGAGATGCCCGTCACAGCGCGCTGCACAGACCCGGTGAGCCACAAACGCTCACTTGCGTCGCGGTGTTAGCCGGATAAGCTATAGGCCCACAGCGGACACACCCAGCGGAGGACACATAGATGCTCTCGACCACAGAGTTCACGGGAATGGGCGGCCCCGGAATGATGGAGCCGATGTTCCCGCCGGAGCCAGCGCCCGAACCGGCGCCGGCGCCGCTGTACACGCCGTCGATGGAAGAGGAGATGGCGCCGCCCAAGCCCAAGCGGGCGCCTGCCAAGACAAAGAAGAAAGCCGCGAAGCCGAAGGCCAAGAAGAGGAAAGTCGCCAAGAAGAAGGCGGCGCGGCCGAAGGCCAAGAAGAAGCCCGCGCGCAAGGCCAAGCGGCGGCGCCGCTAGAAGATTCGGACGACGGTTCGCGGGAGCGCTCCCTCGATGGCTGCGGCCACTTCGAGGAGGCGCTCCCGCGGCACGTTTTCCACCAGGGGGTCGGGCGGCGACCGCTGTAGCGTGGTCAGCTGGACCGTCTCCGGCTCCGCCAGCGCCACGAGCGGCAACCACGCGCGGATACTCGCCTCGCTCGATCCGTCCCATCCCGAACCGCGCACCACCATCGCCTGCACTGTCACGGGCTTGAGGGCCCGATAGGACCGGGCGACCCGCTCCGCGTCGAAGGCGAATCCGCTCACACGCTCGGCCGGCCCGGGATCGAGCTTCATAATGCGTGCATCGAGACGGAGCAACGCGTCACGAACGAACGGCACGTCGGCGCTGATGCCGTTGGAGAGGATGGCGACTCGCACGGCAGGCGCGAGGGCGTCGCGGGCCGCGAGTACCCGGTCCACCACGACGGGGAATCGCGGATGCAACGTCGGTTCCCCATGCCCGGACAGCGTGATCCAATCCGGCGCAGCGGCCGATCGCTCGAGCGCGCGCCGCAACGCCTGTGCGACTTCGTCGGGCGACGGCCAGCGCGCCCCCGCAGCACGCGGCGTCGTGAATCCGCACTCGCAGTACGGGCAATCGAGCTCGCACAGCTTCGAGCGGGCCGGCAGAATGTCGATGCCGAGACTCTGACCCAGCCGTCGGGAATGGACGGGTCCGTACACGATGGCGCCCGCGAACGGGGTTGCATCGGCCATCCGGCAAGGTACGTTGTGGCGGCCCGCCAACGAAGAGGTGCAAGTGCGCAGCGTAAGCGTCCTGGTGGTGCTCGCGGCGGCGTGCGCGGCACCGAAGGTCCCCACGGGAGATCCGCAGCAGGAAATCACGGCCGCGCTCACCCGCTCGGCGAGCGACTGGAACCGTGGTGACCTCGATGGCTTCATGAGCGACTACGCGAAGGATTCGACCACGAGCTACGTCACGGGCGGTCACGTGCAGTACGGGTGGCAGCCGCTCTATGACCACTACAAGGCGACCTACTTCGCTCCCGGGAAATCCCGCGATTCGCTGTCCTTCGTGGAGGTGCACGTCCGGCCGCTCACCATGGACCTGGCGTTCGCGACCGCCCGCTTCGAGCTGCACCGGGGAGATTCGCTCACCGCCAGCGGGCCGTTCACCCTCATCCTGCAGAAGCGTGGATCCCGCTGGCTGATCCTGCACGATCACACGTCGGCGGATCCGAAGCCGTGAGTCGCTGGAGGACAGCGGCGCAGCTCGGCGCCCTGGCGCTGGCCGTCGCGTGCACGTCTCCCGGGAAAGGCATGATCGCGCTGGAGGGCGCGACGCTGATCGACGGCTCGGGAGGTCCTCCCAAGAGCGACGCGCTGATCCTGATTAAGGATGGGGCGATCAAGGCGGTCGCCCGTGTGAACGAAATCAAGGTGCCGCGTGGGGCGGAGCGCATCAACCTGCTGGGCAAGACGATCATTCCCGGCCTCATCGATGCCGATGCGATGGTGGAGCGGTGGGCGTTGTCGCGGTACGTCGCGTGGGGAGTCACGTCGGTGCGCGACGTGCATTCACCGGCGGATTCAGGATTTACGCTGAAGAAGGATGTGGATCTCGGATCCATCATCGGGCCGCGCGTGTACACGGCTGGGGCGGCGATCGACGGGCTCGCCCCTACGTTACCTGGCGCGGCAGCGGTCTCCGGGGACGAGGAAGCCCGCCAGGCGGTGGACCAGCGCGCCGTCGCCGGAGCGGATTTCGTGATGGTGTACACGAAGATCACGCCGGACCTGTTACGGGCGATCATCGACGAAGCCTCCACGCTGCGACTGCGCGTCGCGGCGCGGGTCGGGAAACTCGACGCCGTCGCCGCGGCGCGAGCCGGCGTCGCCTCTCTCGAGGATCTCTCGGGAGTCGTGGCGTCCGCGACCGACCCCGCTCCGTTCGTGCGCGCGAACGATTTGTTCTTCCCCGGCCTCACCCTGGAGGAGGCGAGCTGGGCGGGACTCGACTCGGCGACGGTCGAGCGCACCGCGCGTGCCCTCGCGGAGACACACGTGGCCATCGTCCCCGCCCTCGTGGCGCACGATACCTACGCACGGTTCGGCGATCCCGCCCTGGCGTCGCGTCTCGGCATGTCAGATGTCCCCGCCGACAGCGGCAGTGCGGTGCGCAACGCGGCCGCGTGGTTGCAGCAAACCGGCTGGCGGGCCCCGCAGTTCGCCGCCTTCCAGCGCGGTCGCGCACGCCAGGATCAGTTCGTCCGCGACTTCAAGGCGGCAGGCGGGCTCGTCGCGACGGGCACCAACGCCGCCGGCCCGCTCCTGGTGCCGGGCGCATCCCTGCACGAAGAGCTCGCGTTGCTCGTCGCGGCGGGTTTCACCCCGATCGAAGCCGTCACCGCCGCCACCCGTCACGCCGCTCAGGTCCTCGCCGCCGACTCCATCGGATCGCTGGTGCCCGGCAAGGTGGCCGATCTCGTCGTGCTCAACCGCAGCCCGGTGGAGGACATATCCGCGACCCGCGACATCGCGTGGGTCATGGTCCGTGGGCGGCAGATCAAACCGGACTCCCTGAGGGCGCAATGGAAAAAGTGACTCGTGCGGGGCTCGTTCTGCTGGCCGCAGTCGCCTGCCAGCGCCCCCCGGCGACGAACACCGCCGCGCCACCGTCCACCGCCAGCTACGACATACTGCTCACCGGCGGCTGGATCGTCGACGGCACGGGCAATCCACGCTGGCGGGGCGACCTCGGCGTGCGGGGCGATCGCATCGTGGCGATTGGCCGGCTCACCGGAGCGGCACGTGAAACCCTCGAGGTGAAGGGACTCGTCGTCGCCCCCGGCTTCATCGATATGCTGGGCCAGTCGGAGACGAACGTGCTGATCGACAACCGGGCGCTCTCCAAAGTGACGCAAGGCATCACGACCGAGGTGACCGGCGAAGGCGGCTCGGTGGCGCCGCTCACCGACCAGCTCGTGGCACTCGACTCGGAGGTGATGAAGAAATACAAATTCAGCGAGGACTGGCGCGATCTCGACGGCTATTTCGCTCACCTCGAGCACACCGGCTCCACCATCAACATCGCGACCTTCGTCGGAGCGACACAGGTTCGGATGGCGGTCATCGGCTTTGCCAACCGGCCGGCCACCGGTCCCGAGCAGGCGCACATGGAGGCGCTGGTCGACACCATGATGGAGCAGGGCGCCCTCGGCGTCTCCACCTCGCTGCTCTACGCCCCGGCGATCTACGCTCCTACCGAAGAGCTGATCGGCCTCGCCCGGGCGGCACGCCGCCACGGCGGGATCTACGCGACCCACATCCGGAACGAGGCGGCAAACGAGGACGAGGCGCTGGACGAGGTGTTCCGTATCGCCCAGGCCGCCGATATCCCGGCCGAGATCTGGCATCTCAAGGCAGGGGGCCAGCCGCAATGGGGGCGGATGCCGCACCTGATCCAGCGGATCGACTCCGCGCGAGCGGAGGGGCTCGACGTGACCGCCGACCAGTATCCCTACATCGCGGCTGCCACATCGCTCGACGCCGCCATCCCCCAATGGGCCCACGCCGGAGGGACGGACTCATTGCTCGCCCGGTTGCGGGACAAATCGACCCGCACCAAGCTGCGGCTTGAGATGCTCACCGGCGGCGGGGATGAGAACCCGTACATCAACTCCGGGGGCGCCGACGGGGTGATGATCGCCGGGCCGTTTCAGGATTCCCTTCATTATTTGGATGGGCGCCGCCTCGGGGAGATCGCCCGCGAGCGCCACAAGGATCCGATCGAGACGCTGTTCGACATCGTCCTCGCCGACCATTCCCGCACCGGCGCCATCTACTTCGAGATGAACGAGAACGATGTACAGACCGCGTTGAAGACGTGGTGGGTCGCGGTGGACTGCGACGCCTCCGGCGTCGCGCCCGACGGAGCGTTCGGGAAGGACTACACCCATCCCCGCGCCTACGGGACCTTCCCGCGTATCCTCGGTCTCTACGTGCGGCAGCTGCACCTGATGCCGCTCGAGTTCGCGGTCCGGAAAATGACCTCACTCGCCGCCCAGCGCGTCGGGATCGCGGACCGCGGGCTGTTGCGCCCCGGAATGGCCGCGGACATCACCGTGTTCGATCCGGAAGCGGTCAACGACCGCGCCACCTTCGAGAAACCCCACCAGCCATCCGTCGGCATCACCTACGTGCTGGTCAACGGCCAGATCGTACTGAGGCGGGGTGAGTTGACCTCGGCCCGTCCCGGCCGGGGGCTGCGCGGGCCCGGGTACCTCCCACCCGAGCGACGCGGTCGGAGACCCGCCGCTACCAGCGGATGACCCTCGGGCGGTTGCTGCTCGCCTGGGCTCCACTCACGCTCTGGTTCGTAGCCGCCGGGTGGATCATCCACCGTGTGATCGGCGTCACCGGGAGTCCGGCCCCGTCGCCCGCCACGCTCGTGTCCGCCGCGCTCGAGGCTCTCGTCGTCACGCTGTTCGCTTCGCTCTGGTTCGACACCCTCGGGCACGGTGAGTGGTGGGTGCTGTTCGGATTGACCGGCATTCTCGCTGCCGCGCTTCCATCACGTCCACCTCTCGTTTCGGTCGCGTTTTCAGTCGTGCGCTATCTCGGTGCGGGCGCCCTCCTCGCCTGGCGACTCGGCTGACATTCGGACAGGGAACCTTTCTCCAGCACCACGACTATCATCGGGACTGAGGTCGCGCGGCCTTCCGAGCCCGGCGCCGTGATCTCAATTCGCGCCAACCGCAATCTCGATTCACCTCCAGACCCAAGGAGGCGCTTCATGACGACCTCGCTGGAGCAGGCGATCACACGCCTGGAGGGCTTCTTCTCCGCCCTCGATTCGCGACAGGGAGTGCTGGGTCGCCGATTGCTCGGGATCCAGCGCCCCGAAGACGAACAGCTTGCCGAGCTGCTGGTGAGCGAACGGCGGGCCAGGACGAAGATGGACGGCTCGATCGGCGGATCATTGGTCACGACCGCCTGGGCCGCTTGGGAAATGATGGACCTGGGGCTCGACGCGCTGCAAGGCACCCTGGCGCGGCTCGTGGCCTGGGTACTCACCTTCCTCGAAGCTCCACCAGCGGCATCCGCACCGTCGCCGCTCGCACTGCCGAACGGCACGGTATTGACGAGTGCCGAGGGGGCGACGTTCGCGGCGGAATGCCTGGGACTGCGCGTGCTGTTACGGGCGCGGCAGGATGCCCGGCCGCGCGTGCTGCGCCGGCTCGAGCGTGTGCTCAGCCTCTGGCCCAGCGTGCACAACGAGCTGGCGGCGAGCGCGCTCGGCGTCGTGGCCGTGGCACCGGTCCCTTACCATGACCGGCTCCCGGCATGCGTCGAGCGTCTCGGTCAAACCCAGCGCCTCGACGGCACGTGGGGGGATGCCAACCTGTTCCACATGCTCGAATCGCTGCTGCTCGCGGGGATTCGGCCGGCCCGGACATTGATCACGCGGGCGGTGCCGCCCCTGTTGGCGATGCAGCGCGAGGATGGCAGCTTCGACGAGCCCGCCAACGAAGAACGGGCCCTCATCGGGCTGAAGTCGCTACTGGTCGCGCAGGAATCCTGAGAGCAGAGGACGACGGAAGGCGGTAGAAGGGCGGACGAGGCCATGACCTCTCCCGCCTTCTACCGTCTTCTACCGCCCTGCATATTTCCTCCCCATGACCGCCACCGCTGTCCGACTCACCGCGTTTTCCCACGGTGCGGGATGCGCCTGCAAGCTCGGGTTTTCCGAGCTGAGCGAAGTGCTGCGCCACATTCCCGTGCCGCACGACGCGCGCATCCTCGTCGATGCCTCGAGCCGGGACGATGCGGCGGTGTTCCAGCTGTCGCCGGAGCGCGCGCTGGTCGCTACCGTGGACTTCTTCACGCCGATCGTGGACGACCCCTACGACTTCGGGCGGATCGCGGCGACCAACGCATTCTCCGACGTATACGCGATGGGCGGCGCGCCGCTGTTCGCGCTGAACCTCGTGGGGTGGCCGCGCGATCGCCTGCCCTTCGAGCTGCTGGGCGAGGTACTCCGGGGAGGAACCGATGTCGCGCACGCTGCCGGCGCGTTCGTCCTGGGCGGTCATTCGGTGGACGACCCGGAACCCAAGTTTGGGATGGTCATCATCGGCGAGGTGCACCCCGAGCGGATCGTCACCAATGCCGGGGCGCGGCCTGGCGACGCTCTCGTGCTCACCAAGCCGATCGGAACCGGGATCATCACCACCGCCCTGAAACGCGACTTCGTGGATGCACCGATACTGGCCGGCGCGGTGACCGCGATGACGACCCTCAACGCTGCCGCAGCGCGGGCAATGCTGGCGGTCGGCGTGCACGCCGCGACCGACGTCACGGGATTCGGGCTGCTCGGCCATCTGCATTCGATGCTGCGCGCCAGCGGGGTTGCCGCGACACTCGACAGCGCCAGTGTGCCCGTGCTCGGCGGCGCCCGCGAGATGCTGGCGCGCGGAGCGGTGCCGGGAGGGACGAAACGGAATCTGGAGAGTGTCCGGGAGGCGGTGCATTTCGCCGCGGCCATCCCAGAGGCCGAGCGCCTGCTGCTCGCGGACGCGCAGACGTCTGGTGGGTTGCTGATCGCGCTCGCCCCGGAGCGCGTGGAGCGGTTGGAGCAGGCGCTGGCGCGTGAGGGCCTGCCGCCGGCGCCGGTGATCGGCGGCATTACGGCCGACGGGTCAGGGGCAGCAGGAACGATCGACGTCCGTTAATCTCAAGGCCATGAGCGCCATTCCGGAGTACCGGTCGCTCTCTCCTGATGCGCTCGACGCGCTCGAGCGCGCGGTCCGGGAGCGGCGCCGCGTGGCGTTGACGCGCCGCGGCACCGAGTACGTGGTCGTGGCCGAACAGCTTCACATCGAAGGGCGGGACGAATCACTCGATGCCCGTCTGCCGATGACCGGTGAGCTGCTGCGGTTCCGGCTCCGCGAGCTCGAGCGGTTCTCCGTCCTGCCATGATCCCCCGCTGATGTTCACCAGACTCCTCGTGGGTCTGGACGGGAGCCCCCACGCAGACGCCGCGTTGGAGCAGGCGGTGGTCCTGGGGAAGCGGTTTCATTCCTTGGTCGTCGTGGCTGCGGTGGAAGAATCGGATAAAGGAGGCGCGGATGCAGCGGCCGCCCTGGTCGAGCGGGGGAGGTTCCGGGTCGAATCCGCGGGACTCGACGCCGACGGCCGGCAACAGCGCGGAGATCCGGACGTCGCCCTCGCCGAGCTCGCGAAGGATGTGGACGCCGTGCTGGTCGGTCGGCGCGGCGTCGACACCGAACGCAAGGGCCCGGCGGGTCTGGGGCACACCGCGGCGTCGCTCATCCGTCTCGCCGAACGCACCGTGATCGTGTGTGGCCCCGGTCCCTCCCCGATGCAGGTGTGTGCCGTCGCGTTCGACGGACGCAACCGGCGCGCACTCGATCTCGCGGCGCGCTTCGCCAGCGTCGCCGGCAGCACGGTGCACGTGATTCACGCCTGCGCCGATCGCGCCGAGGGGATGAAAATCCTGGGTCAGGCCGAGGCGGAGTTGTCGTTGCTCGGCGTCCCGTTTCAGACGCACCTGGAGGAGGGCTCGGCCGGAGAGGTCGTCGGTCGGGTCGTTCGCGAGATGCGTGCCGACTCCCTGTTCGCCGGTGCCCACGTGCCGCGCGGGTCCGGGGAACGGCGTCCCAGCGTCGCCTCACATACCGAAGACATCCTGCTGCATACCGACCTTCCCGTCGCCATTCAACCCTGATGCCCGCTCAAGCCGTCACCTCCGTCCTCGTACATGCCGACGAGAGCTGTCTCGGCAATCGCCGCGACGAGCCGAGCCCGGGCGGCAACGCGGCATTGATCGAAGCCCCCGCTGGCGACAGCATCGCCCGCTGGGACCTCTTCGAGTGCGCGCCCGCCACGACCAACAACCGCATGGCGCTGGCCGGTGCCATCGCCACGCTGGAGTGGGTCCACCGACAGTGGCAGCATGCGCGCATCCGCTACATCTCTGATTCCGAGTATCTCGTCAAAGGCGTCACGGCGTGGCTTCCCGGGTGGAAGGCGCGCGGGTGGAAGCGCAAAGGCGGGGAGATCGAGAACCTCCTGCTGTGGCAGAAACTCGACCAGGCGACGCAGGGACTGATCGTCAAATGGGAATGGGTGCGCGGCCACAACGAGGTCGCCAAGAACGAGTACGCCGATTTTCTCGCCACCCGCGCCGCCGAGCGCCAGGAGCGATCCAACGGCCTCGTGCCGTCCGGCTTCGACACCTGGCTCGCGCAGCAGCGGGCCCGCGGCAAGTATCAATCGTTCGATCCCGATGAGGAGCTGCATGAGCGTGCCTAAGGACGGCGTCGCCGCAAACACCCACCGCTTGAATCTCCTCGCCGACGGCGCGCCGCCTCCACCGGTGGAGCGCATTCCGCTCTACGAGGTGTACATGCGAATGGCGGAAGAGCTCGCAAAGCGATCCACCTGCGTGCGATTGCAGGTGGGGACCGTCGTGACCGATCAGCTGCTGGAGAACGTCCTGGCGATCGGCTACAACGGCAACGCCAGGGGCCTCGCGAACCGGTGCGACAGCGCCGTGCCCGGAAGCTGCGGCTGCATTCACTCCGAGATGAACGCTCTGGTGAAGGCGCCCGGCAACGTGCGGGACAAGGTGTTGTTCGTCAGCGCGAGCCCGTGCGTGATGTGCGCCAAGCTCATCATCAACTCGGGAGTGACGCACGTCTTCTATCGCAAGGCCTATCGGGATCCGTCCGGAATCGAAGTGCTCGCGCAGGGAGGAGTCGCCACGGTGCTCTACGACCGCTGGGTGACCGAGTGGCGGTGAAGACGTCTGGTCCATCCTCTACGAGGAGATCGAGCATGCATCGGTCAATCGTCGGTGCCGTATTCCTGTGTGCCGTCCCGCTGTCGGCGCAGTCGCTGTTGTATCGCTCACCGAACCTCGCCGGCACTTGGGTCGCCGAGCCTGACGTGGTGCAGTTCGATTTCCTGCACCGCTTTTACGTCTCTCCCTCGTCTTCTTCAAGCGGCCACTTCGTCGTGAATTCGCCGACATTCACGTTGTCCACCGGCATGACGCACCGGATCGCCATCGGTACGTGGTTCGCGACAAAGTCCTTCGTGGGCGTTGGTCGCGGCGCCACGTCGACCAACGAGACGGAGTTGTTTGCGCGCTGGCGGGCATTCGGAGGCCCTGAGGGCAGCACCGGCCTGCACATCGCGGTGACGCCCGCCTACAGCATGCTCGCCAAGAGCGCGGACGGGGAGCTCGGCGTCGACTATACGATCGGAGCGTTCACCCTCGAGGGAGCGGCACGGTACGCGTCCAAGCCGCTCGGATTCTCCAAGGGGCGGGCGGCATTTGCCGGCGGTGCCGTCGCGCGGTTGTCGCGGTACTTCGCCGTTTCCGCCGACGTCGGCTCGTTCGTCAACCCGACCGTTCGCGCGGCGTGGAGTGCCGGACTCCAGGTGCTGATCCCCAATTCGCCGCACACGTTCGCGTTCGAAGTCTCCAACGTCACGGCGAGCACGATTCAAGGCAATTCCATCGGTGGCTCGCAACGCCTGTACGGGTTTGAATTCACCATTCCCATTCACCTGCGCCGCTTCGCTCCCTGGTTCCACAAAGGCGAGACGGCGAGCGTGACGGGTGACGTGAATGCGCCACTGGGAGCGACGGTGACGATCGGGGCCATGAAGTTCCCGTCCGATACCGTGTTCATCGCCGTGGGTCAGGCGGTTCGCTGGAACAACATCGACCCCCTCGGCCACACCGTCACGTTCGACGGCGGAGAGCCGGGTTCACAATTGATCAACCCCAACTCCTCCTTCGTGCACCGCTTCGATCACGCGGGTACCTTCACCTACCACTGCACGCCGCATCCCTTCATGAAAGGCGTGGTGGTCGTAAAGTGAGCGACGAGCTCGACCGTCTGTTCGAGTGCCTGGTCGAAGCACTGTCCAAGGACGCGCGGCTCGCCATTCCCTTTCCCGCTGCCGACCTGTACGAGCGGCTCGTCCCCTACCGCTCCAACCGCTCCCGCCTGAAGGTGGCGACGCACCAGGATTACGAGATGACGGTGCTGCGCCTCCTCGCGGGCGAACGGGGTCTGGTGCAGGTCGAGCCGGCCGACGTGCGTGAGGGGATGCAGCGCGAAGTCACCGCCACGAACCCCGACACCGCGTTCTTTCGCAACTTTCCCGACGCGCGCGTGATGATCAATCGCTTCGCCGCCGAGCGCGTGCTGCGTGGCGACGCCGCAGCGTACGCGCCGCCGACCCCGGTCCGGGAGCCCGTGCTGGAGGTCGACGAGACGGAGGAGGAGCCGATCAGCTGGACCTCGGAGAACCCCATTCCTCCCGTGGCGTTCTCCACCGTCGACCGGGCCGATATCGAGGACGCGCCAGCGTTCGAGGCGAGTGCCCCGGCCTTCGAGCTGGCCGACACGGAGGAGGGAGTGCCGCCGCGGCAGTGCCCCTATTGCGGCGGCTCGTTGCCGGCCAACCGCAAGGTCAATTTCTGCCCGCACTGCGGCCAGCCGCCATCGGGCGAGCTGAAGTGCCCCGCGTGCGGCAGCGAGGTGGACGTGGGGTGGGCATATTGCATCGGCTGCGGGAGAGCGACGGGGTTTGAATGAGATGACTCGAACGCACCGGGTAGCCGTCATCGCCGGGGACGGCATCGGTCCCGAAGTCATCGAAGCAGCCATCCCCGTGCTGGAGCGTGCCGCGTCACGAGATGGCGCGCAACTCGTCTGGGAGCGCCTGCCCTACTCGGCCGACCACTATCTCAAGACCGGCGAGACGCTTCCCGATCACGCCTTCGCGCATCTGCGCGACGACGTGGACGCGATCTTCCTCGGTGCGATCGGCGATCCGCGCGTTCCGGGAAACGAGCACGCCAGGGACATCCTGCTCGGTCTCCGGTTCCGCCTCGATCTGTTCATCAACTTCAGGCCGGTCACGCTGCTGCACCCGGATCTCACGCCATTACGGGCGGTGAAAGACCGTGCAGGACGGCCGGGGATCGATTTCGTCATCTTTCGCGAGAACACCGAGGGCGTCTACCTCGGTCGCGGCCGAATCGCGGGCGACGAGTACATTGCCGAGGAAATCAACACGGCGAAGGGCGTCGATCGGATCATTCGCGCCGCGTTCGCATGGGCGAAGGCGCACGGCAAGACGCGTGTGACGATGAGCGACAAGTCGAACGCGGTGCCGGCCCACCGGATCTGGCAGGAACGCTTCAAGGCCATCGCCGCCGAACATGCGGGAATCGAGGCCGAGCATCGCTTCGTCGACGCGCTCGCCATGGAACTGGTGCGCGACCCCGGCCGCTTCCAGGTGATCGTCGCCAACAATCTCTATGGCGACATTCTTTCGGATCTCGGCGCCGGACTCGTGGGGGGACTCGGTCTCGCTGCCAGCGCCAACCTGCACCCCGGTCGCGCCGGATTGTTCGAGCCGGTGCACGGCTCGGCGCCCCCCCTTGCGGGCAAAGGAGTCGCCAACCCGATGGCTGCGATCCTCACCGGGGCGCTCCTGCTCGAGCATCTCGGTCACGCCGGAGCCGCGCGCGCGCTCGAGGGCGCGGTGCGGGACGCTCTCGCCGCTGGGGCACGGACGCCCGACATCGGCGGCACCACCTCGACCCGTGCCGTCGCGGCGGCCGTCCAGGAGCGCCTGTGATACACTATCTCCTGCTGTTGAGCGCGGTCGTCCAGACACAAAGACCTTCGACCATGGCCCATCGCTCGACCGTATACGCTCCCCATGGGATGATCGCGACCAGCCAACCGCTGGCCACCGCCGCGGGACTCAGCGTTCTGGAGCGCGGCGGCAATGCCATCGATGCCGCGGTGACGGCGGCGGCGGTGCTCAACGTCGTCGAGCCTCCGATGACGGGCATCGGGGGCGACATGTTCGCGCTGGTGTGGAGCGCCAAGGACCACACCCTCGTGGGACTGAACGCCAGCGGCCGCGCGGGGAGCCTGATGACCCGCGACGCGCTGCTCGCCCGGGGGCACACGACGATGCCCGAGGAGACGGTCGAGGATGTGACCGTCCCCGGCGCGCTGTCCGGCTGGGAGGCGTTGCTGCACCGTTACGGCACGATCTCCCTCGCGCAGGCCCTGCAGCCCGCGATCGGATACGCCGAGGAAGGTTTCCCCGTCACCCCAATCATCGCCTCGGAGTGGGCCGGAGAAACCGCCAAACTGCAGCGCGACCCCGGCGCCCGGTCCACGTTCCTCGTCGACGGCGTTCGTGCGCCGCGCGCGGGCGATTGGTTCCGCAATCCCGATCTGGCCAGCTCGTTCCGCCTGATTGCGGCGCAAGGGGCGGACGCGTTGTATGGCGGCGACCTCGGCCGGCGGATCGTCGAGCGCGTGCGCGAGCTGGGCGGCTACCTCACCATCGACGACTTGCGCCATCACAGGCCCGAATGGGTGACGCCGATCTCCGCGCCCTTCCACGGCTATCGCGTCTGGGAACTGCCGCCCAACGGTCAGGGCATCGCGACGCTCGAGATGCTCCGCATTCTCGAGCCATACGACCTGCGCGCGCTGGGGCACAACTCGGCTGCCTACCTGCACCTGCTGATCGAGACGAAGAAGCTCGCCTACGCGGACATCGCGCACTACGTCGGTGAGCCGACCGCGATGACGATCCGGCCCGAGGCGCTCCTCGCCGACCCCTACATCGGCACGCGGCGCGCCCAGATCGACACCGCTCGCGCACAGGACCATCCCGCGCCCGGCAAAGCGCTGACCGCCAGCGAGACGATCTATCTGACCGTCGCGGACTCAGCCGGCAACATGGTGTCGTTCATCAACTCGCTCTACGATCTGTTCGGCTCCGGCGTCGTCGTCCCCGGCACGGGATTCGCGCTCCAGGATCGCGGCGCCGGATTCACACTCGAGCCGAACCTTCCCAACACGGTGGCGCCGGGGAAGCGCCCCTTTCACACGATCATCCCGGCCTTCGTCACGCGGGCCGCGGCCACCGGTGCCGAAGAGCCCTGGCTCTCCTTCGGCGTGATGGGCGGGTCGATGCAGCCGCAGGGCCAAGTCCAGGTGCTGATCAACCTCCTGGTATTCGGCATGGACCTGCAGGACGCGATCGATGCGCCCCGGTTCCGCCATTTCGATGGCCTGCGGGTCGCGCTCGAGCCCGCGATCGGCGACGCGGTGCGACGCCAGCTCACCGAGCTGGGCCACGTGATCGTTGCGGATAGCGGGATCGCGTTCGGCGGCGCGCAGGCGATCCTGCGGCTGCCGCGCGGGTACGCCGCCGGCTCGGATCCGCGTAAGGACGGGATGGCGGCAGGCCATTGAGCGCCGGCGGCCTCGTCCGGACGCTGCGACAGGGCGACCTCGTCCTGGTCGTCATCGGCACCGTCATCGGATCGGGGATCTGGCTCGTCCCCGGCACCGTGTTGCGCAACAGCGCCGGTGATCCCGGTATTGCCCTCCTCGTCTGGCTCATTGGTGGAATCTGCTCGATGCTCGGAGCGCTCACGTTCGCCGAGCTGGGCTCGTCGTATCCCGACGCGGGCGGCTCGTACACGTACGTACGCGAGGCGTTCGGCACATTCCCCGCGTTTCTGCTCGGCTGGACCCTGTTCCTCGCCATCAACACCGGATCGACAGCAACGCTGGCGGTGGCCTTCGCCGCGTACGCCGGCGAGCTCGTGCCCCTCGGAGCGATAGGCCACAAGCTCCTGCCAGCCATCATGATCGTTGCCGTGAGTGCCGTGAACATCCGTGGCGTACGTCAGGCGGCGACGGTGCAGAACTGGAGTACGGGGTTGAAGGTCGCGGCCATTCTCGCCCTGGCGGTTGCGGGACTCGCGCTCGGCTCCGGCGGTGCCACGGCGGCGAGCCGCGCTTTCTCCGCGTCCTACTCGCCCGAGCTGCTGTCAGGAGCGGGCGTGGCGCTGCTCGGCGTCCTCTGGGCGTACGAGGGATGGATCAACGTGACGAACTCCGCCGGCGAGGCGCTCGATCCACAACGCACGTTTGCGCGCGGCATCGTCATCGGCACCGCGGCGCTCGTGGTACTCTACCTGCTGGCCAATGTCGGCTATCTCGCGACGCTCGGTCCCGATGGCGTCGCCCACTCGCAGCGGGTCGCCGCCGATGCGGTGCGCGTCCTGTTCGGCCCCGTGGCGGCCAAGCTCGTGAGCGTGGCCGTGCTCATCTCGGTGTTCAGCGCCGCCAACGGCCTCGCCCTCACCGGTCCGCGCATGTACTACGCGATGGGCCGGGATGGCGTGTTCTTCCGGTCGCTCGGGAATGTCCATCCACGCTTCGGCACCCCGGCGCTGGCAATCGCGGCGGGCGGGGCCTGGGCGGTGCTGCTCACCCTGTGGGGGAGCTTCGAACCGCTCCTGACCTACGTCGTCTTCGCCAGCTGGCTGTTCGCGGCGCTCGCGGCCGCAAGTGTGTTCGTGCTGCGGCGTCGCCATCCGGAGGCACCACGGCCATTCCGCGTCCCCGGGTATCCCGTGACGCCGGCGCTCTTCATCCTCGCCGCCCTGGCGATCGTCGTGAACACCGTGGTCGCGCGTCCCGTGCAGGCATTGGCGGGTCTGGGGATCGTCCTTATCGGCACACCGGTCTACGCGGTCTGGAAGAGCCAGGGCGTGTAGACAGTTATATTCCGCCTTCTCCCGAGCGGAGCCAGCGTTCCATGAAGACCCAGGGCAGTGCCACCGACGTCGTCTTCCTCTCCGGAGTCCGCACCGGCTTCGGGTCATTCGGCGGAGCCCTGAAAGACCTGTCGGCGATCGATCTCGGGGCCATCGCGGCGCGGCAAGCATTGGAGCGCTCCGGCGTGCCGCCGGGCGAGGTCGGGCACACGGTGTTCGGCAACGCCCTCCAGACGTCGGTCGACGCGATCTACATGGCCCGTCACGTCGCACTCAAGGCCGGCCTGCCGGTTGAGGCTCCGGCGGTAACGGTGAACCGCCTCTGTGGCTCCGGCTTCGAAGCGATCACCCAGGGGGCCCAACTGATCATCCTCGGTGAGACGCCGGTCGTGCTCGCCGGCGGCGGCGAATCGATGAGCCAGGCTCCGCATGTCGTGCGCGGCGCGCGCTGGGGATTGCGGCTCGGACCGGCGCCGCTCGAGGACCTGCTGTGGGAATCGTTGAAGGATCCACAGTGCGGCTTCTCGATGGCCGAAACCGCGGAAAACCTCGCCGACAAGTACAAGCTGACGCGCACCGAGGTGGATGAGGTGGCCGTGGGGTCACAGCGTCGCGCCAAGCAGGCGTGGGACGACTGCGTGTTTCAGGACGAAGTGATCGGCGTCCCGATCAAGAAGAAAGGCCAGACGGTCGAGTTCCGGGCCGACGAGCACATGCGCCCCGACACCACGCTCGAGGCACTCGCCGCCCTGAAGCCGTACTTCAAGAAGGATGGACTGGTCACGGCCGGCAACGCGTCCGGCATCTCCGACGGAGCCGCCGCGACGGTGATCGCGAGCGAGGCGTATGCCAAGACGCACGGGCTGAAGCCGCTGGGCCGCCTCGTGGCGTGGGGCGTCGTGGGCGTCGAGCCGAAGTACATGGGGATCGGCCCGGCTCCCGCCGCCCGCAAAGCGCTCGAGAAGGCGGGGCTGACGCTCGCGCAGATGGACCTCGTGGAAGTGAATGAGGCGTTCGCACCGCAGTATCTCGCGGTGGAGAAGGAGCTCGGTCTCGACCGCTCCAAGACCAACGTGCATGGCGGAGCGATCGCGATCGGCCACCCTCTGGCGGCGAGCGGCGCCCGGATCACCATTCACCTGCTCCACGCGCTGCGGCGTGCGGGCAAGCGGCTCGGGCTCGGATCGGCGTGTATCGGTGGCGGACAGGGACTCGCGGTGATCGTCGAGGCCTTCCCATCCTGAGGGGCGCCCATGGGTGAGGCGATGCTGGTAGTTCTGGCAGCCGTCGGCTTCTATCTCTTCACGGGACTCCGCGTGCTGCGGGAGTACGAGCGGGCGGTGTATTTCTTCCTCGGACGCTCGTGGGGCGCGAAGGGACCGGGGCTGATTTACTTGCCGCCGCTGTTCGCGCGCATGCAGAAGGTGAGCCTCCGCGTCATGGCTCTCGACATCCCGCCGCAGGACGTGATCACCCGCGACAACATCTCCATCAAGGTGAACGCCGTGCTGTACATGCGGGTGAAGGATCCCGTGAAAGCGGTCATCGGCGTGGAGAATTACCTGTACGCCACGAGTCAGCTGGCGCAGACGACGCTGCGCTCGGTCCTGGGCGAGACGGAGCTCGACGAGCTGCTCGCCAACCGTGAGAAGATCAACGCCATTCTCAAGAAGATCATCGATCAGCGCAGTGAGGATTGGGGGATCGAGGTTTCGGCGGTAGAAGTAAAGGACGTGGATCTACCGCCCGAAATGAAGCGCGCGATGGCGCGGCAGGCCGAGGCGGAGCGGGAGCGCCGCGCGAAGGTCATCAACGCCGAGGGCGAGCTCCAGGCTTCCGAGAAGCTCGCGCAGGCGGCGGCCGTGATCGGCCGGGAGCCGGCGGCGATCCAGTTGCGTTACCTGCAGACGGTGACCGAAATCGCGTCGGAAAAGAACTCCACCACGATCTTCCCCGTCCCGATCGATCTGTTCAAGGGCGTACTCGATGCGATCGGTCAGAAGAGCGGCTCCGTCCCCGCCCTGCCCGCACAGGCGTCCGGAGAACGGCTGCCGCCCGTTCCCACCAAGGACGCGGCGCGGACCTAGGATGGCCGGTGATCTGATCAGCCGGGAGGCGCTCGACCGCATCATCCAGCGCGCCGCGGAACTGCAAACCGGGGAGCGCGACATCGGCGAGGGCCTGAGCGAGATCGAACTGCTGGCACTCGGCAAGGACGTCGGAATCCCCGCCCGCTATCTGAAGCAGGCGCTTCTCGAAGAGCGCACCCGTGCGCTCACCCCACAACGCGACTCCTGGTCGCTCGCCGGACCCGCGGAGCTTGCCGTGCAGCGGGTCGTCCCGGGTGACCGCGGCGGCATCGAGCGGGCAATGTCGCTGTGGATGGAGGATCAGGAGCTGCTGCGGGTGAAGCGCCGCTACCCCGATCGCACGACGTGGGAGCCGCAGGCCGGCTTCATCGCCGCGATGCAGCGCGGGTTGCAGGCGGGTGGGCGGAAGTTCGCCCTCACCAGGGCCGCGGAAATCATCGGCCAGGTCACGCCGCTCGAAGCGGGGTTCTGCCACGTGCGCCTGTCGGCCGACGTGCGCAATCTGCGGCGGGCACGGATCGGCGGCGCATTCACCCTGGTCGGCGTGGGTGCGGTAGCGACGGTGGTCGCATCGGGTGTCGGCATCCTAGCGCCCTTCACCATCGCGCCCGCCGTGGGTTTCGGGGTCGCGGCGGTGGCCGCGCTCCTCGCCGGCCGCCGCCGTCAGCTCGAGCAGATCGAGGTCGGCCTGGAGCAGGTGCTGGACCGCCTCGAGCGGGGCGAGATTCGGCCCGAACATGCCCTGCCCGGTCCGCGTGCCAGCGCCTTCGTCCGTATCGCCGAAGAGATCCGCAAACAATTCCAGTTCTGAGAGAATCCATGGACGACATCCAGCGCGTCGGGGTATTGGGGTGCGGCTTGATGGGAAGCGGTATCGCGCAGGTGGCGGCCGCCGCGGGCTACCAGACGGTCGTTCGCGACGTGGCCCCCCCCATCCTCGAGAAGGGCAAGGGAGCGATCGAGAAGTCGCTCGCGCGGCTCGTGGAGAAGGGCAAGCTGCCCGCCGCGGACCGCGACGCCACGCTGCAACGGCTCACGTTCACGACCGCCGTTCCGGACCTCAAGTCGTGTGACATCGTCATCGAGGCGGTGACCGAGGACCTCGAGCTCAAGAACGCACTCTGGAAGGAGCTGGACGGATTGTGCGGAGCGGGGACGATCTTCGCTTCGAATACGTCGAGCCTGACGATCGCGGCGATGGCGGCCGCCACGAAGCGCGCCGATCGGTTCGTGGGCCTACATTTCTTCAACCCGGTCCCGTTGATGCAGCTCGTCGAAGTGGTCCGCACCGTCACCACCTCGGAGGAGTCGTTCAAGCGGGCCTTCGGCTTCGCGCGCTCGCTCGGCAAGGAGGCGGTCGCGGCGAAGGACACCTCGGGGTTCATCGTGAACCTGCTCCTCGTTCCCTACCTGCTCGATGCCGTGCGCGCGCTCGAGCAGGGCGTGGGCAGCGTTCCCGATATCGACAAGGCGATGCAACTGGGGTGCGGCTACCCGATGGGGCCGCTCACGCTGCTGGACTTCGTCGGTCTGGACACCACCTACAAGATCGCGGAGATCATGTTCGCGGAGTATAAAGAGCAGAAGTACGCCGCCCCGCCGCTGCTCAAGCGCATGGTGCTGGCGGGCATGTACGGCCGAAAGAGCGGCAAGGGATTCTACGACTACTCGTCGACGCCACCGGTGGTCTCGAGCCTCGGACTCTGACCGGAAGGAGTCACAACCGACATGTTCGGCTACGACCTGCCGCGCCTCCACGCGGCGCTGAATGATCTCCCGCCGGCGCTGCTGCTGTGCGCCGTGCTGTTCGACCTCGCCGGCTGGATCCTCAAACGCGAGTCGCTCGTCTGGGCCGGGATCTGGACGTTGTGGGCGGGCGTGATCGGCGGCTGGGCGGCCGTCATCGCCGGCGAGCTGGCCGAGGAGAAGATCGACCACGGCGAAGCGATCCACGAGCTCATGAAGGTCCACGAGAAGTACGCCCTCGTCGCCATGGGCATCTTCACGGTCGTGCTCGCCTGGAAGTTGTGGCGCCGGTTCCAGCAGTCGAACCTCGAAGATCGCATCCTCAAACTCGTATCCCTCTTCGGTCTCGCGATTCTGATTCGCACCGCCCAGATCGGCGGCAATATGGTATTCGACCATGCCGCGGGCGTCCCGACCGTCAAGCTGCAGCAGGAGATTCAGAACCGGGCTGAGGGGCATCATCACGAAGCAGGCGACACGGACCACGATGAGGACACGGCGCCGGCCGCGGACACCGCGCATGCCGATTCGGGCCATGTGCATCCTGCCGGCACGCCGCCACATGCGCACTAGAAGACACATGTCGAAGGTCCAAACTCTTCGGCCTTCGGCATTCGGCATGCTGCGGTCTTCCGTCATTGCAGTTCTCGCCTGCACCCCCGTCACCACCCGGCCGGGGTTCATGCCGTACCCTCAGGCGCTCGTCAGCGTTGTCGACGCGCCGGCCCAGCGTCTCGTTCCCGAGATGGTCGGGTGGCTCTCCAGCCAGGGTCTGCAGGTGCAGTGGTCCAGCCCGCAGGACGGCTACGTCGAGACGGCCTGGTTCAACGTGCGCACGCGTACATCGGTGTTCGGCGACGCCGAGCCCGGCGATCTGCTCAACACCGTGAAGATCCGCTGCTGGGCCGATCCCAACGTCCCCGGCAAGAGCCAGCTCACCGTCGAGGCGGTGTACCGCCCGACGCTCGATCCATCGCGCCCGGAGCGCGACCTCGAAGTCATCGCCCCTCAAGGGTCGGAAGGAGACCGCATCGCGTCGCAGCTGGCCGAGGCGATGAAGAAGCGTTTCGGCGAGTAGCTTTCGCGTCATGCCGAGCATCCACTCCGAGCCCCGCGTGCGCGCCGCCTACGCGGAGGGCGGCGGCATCTATCGCATCATCCCCACCGCCGTCGCGATACCCCGGCGCCCAGCCGATGTCGAGGAACTGGTGCGACAGGCGGAGCGCGACGGGACAGCCCTGGTTCCGCGCGGTGCCGGCAGCGGCATGCCCGGCGGGAACGTTGGGAGCGGGCAGATCGTCGACCTCAGCCAAAGCTTCCGCACTCTGGAGATCGATCCGCAGCGGCGCATCGCGCGAGCGGGCGCGTCCGTCACCTGGGCCCAGATCAACGACGCCGCACGGCCGCACGGCCTGCGCCTTCCCCCCGATCCCTCGTCCGGCGCATTCGCCACATCGGGTGGCATGGTCTCCACGAACGCCGCAGGCCCCCGCTCCGTCCGCTACGGCAGCGTCCGTCACTGGGTCGAGGCGATCGAAGTAGTCGGAAGCGGAGGCGAGTGTCGCTGGATCAGGCGCGGGGCTGGAAGCGGGATGCAGTTCGCGATCGAGGCCAACGACCGACGACCGATTTCGGATCACCTTCCAAGGACCCGCAAGAACTCCTCAGGCTACGCCCTCGACGCATTCCTCGCTTCCGGCGACGAGATCGATCTCTTCATCGGAGCCGAGGGCACACTCGGGATCGTCACGGCCGTCGACTGGCGGCTCGATCCGATCCCGGCTGCCGTCGCGGGTCTCACGCTCGGACTCGCGGATCTCGCCTCCCTCGGCGAAGCCGTTCCCTTCCTGCTCGGCCTCAATCCAACAGCGGTCGAGCTGCTCGATCGCACCCTCCTCTCCTTCGTCTCCGAAGCCGGAGGAGAGGTGCCGCAGGGGGTCGAGGGGCTGCTTCTGGTGGAGTTCGAGCGCGAGCAAGCGGCGGGGGCGCGCGGAGCGGTCGGCGATGCGGTACGCGGATTGAAACACCTCACGCACACCGTCGAGACAGCCCCCGACCGCGCCGGTCTCGAGGAGCTGTGGAAGATCCGCCGGCTGGCGAGCCCTGCCTTGGCTCGGCTCCCCGAAACCCGACGGTCACTGCAGGTAATCGAGGACGGCTGCGTCCCGGTGGACCAACTGGGTGCCTATATCGCGGCGCTCCGTGCCGCGGCTACGGCGCGGGAGATCCCGATCGCGATCTTCGGGCACGCCGGAGACGGTCACGTTCACGTCAACGCACTCCCCGACGTCACCCGGCCAGGGTGGGAGGCGAATGTCCGTGTCCTGTTCGACGAGGTGACGGACGCGCAGCGCCGCCTCGGGGGGACGCCAAGTGGCGAGCACGGTGTGGGGCGGTTGCGGGCCGGCGTGCTGGAGCTATTCCTCGGCGCCGACGTGCTGCGGCAGTTCAGACGGCTGCAGCGCGCCTACGATCCGCGCTCGATCTTCAATCCCGGTGTTATACTCCCCTCCGCCGATTGGTCGCCGCTCGCGCACCTGAAGGTCGGCGACAGTGCCGCGTCGATTCCGGACGACATCGCCCGTCGGCTGCGCGAAATCGAGCGAAACGCCGGCTGGGCAGTACCCAAGGACTCGCTGGCAGAATAACCGACAACCGACAACCGGCCACCAACGACATGGAAGTCTTCCGCGCCCCGCGCATCACGCTGCTCGCGCGCCCCCAGTTTCTCGAGCCCGCCCACCTCGCCGTACAGTGGCAGGGTGAGGCTTCGGGCGGGGAGCGGCTCGCCGAGTTCGCCGGACGCATCTGCTACATGAGCCAGCACAACCCGGCGCAGCGCTCCACCGCCGATTACCTCGAAAACATCAAGAAGCAGGGACACGGATCGGTGCTCGAGCACGCCGTCTACGTGCTGCTCATCGAGGGGATCTCGCGCTCCTGCTCCCACGAGCTGGTGCGTCACCGGGCCGGGTTCGGCTACTCGCAGCTCTCGCAGCGCTACGTCGACGAGTCGCACGCTGCCTTCGTCGTGCCGCCCGCGATCCTCGGCGACGCGGAGCTCGAGGCCGAGTGGGAGCAGCAGGTGGGCGCGGCGCAGGGAGCGTACGTCCGGGCCGTCGAGATGCTGATGCAGCGCTACGGGTGGGTGAGCGACAAGGTGCACCGTCGCAAGATGGCGCGTGAAGCGGCGCGCTCCGTGCTCCCCAACGCGACCGAGACGAAGATCGTCGTCTCCGCCAACGCTCGCGCCTGGCGCACGATGCTGGAGCTGCGTTGCGGCGAAGGCGCGGAGCTCGAGATCCGGCGCATGGCGATCGCGTGCCTGCGCGTGCTGCAGCGCGAAGCGCCCGCGTTGTTCTCGGACTTTTCCTTTTACGCCGCGGACGACCGACAGGAAGCTGCGCGAGTGGAGTACCACAAAGTCTGAAAGGCGTGCGCCGCAATTTTTTTCCGATCTGGGTATTGCATATCCCGCCGTTTTGTCGTATTCATTCACAGACGCAAGCAGTTAGCGATGCAGGACCGTTCATCAGAACGGCCCCTTTTTGTAGGAGGTCGCCCGAGACCACATGCGAATCGGTCTCGCGTACAATCAGAAACCGGACACCGACCCCACTCCGGACACGGCGACAACCAGCGGCGATGTCTACGCCGAGTGGGACGAGCCATCCACCATCGATGCGGTGGAGCAGGCTCTTGGTCTCTTCGGCAGCGTCATCCGTCTCCACGCCGACGCCACCTTCCCGCAGAAACTTTCGCGCGCACGTGTCCAACTCGTCTTTAACATGGCCGAAGGACTCTACGGCCAGAATCGCGAAGCCCACGTCCCCGCGATTTGCGAGTACCTGAACGTCCCCTACACCGCGAGCGACCCGCTCACACTGTCGCTCTCGCTGCACAAGGCCCGCGCCAAGGAGATTCTCTCTTATCACGAAGTGCCAACGGCACGCTTTGCGCTGGTGCACGAGCAGGTGGACCTGGCGCGAGTCCGCCTCCCCTACCCGCTGTTCGTCAAACCGGTCGCGGAGGGGTCAGGTAAGGGCATATTTGCCAACAACTTATGCCAGAGTCGGGCGCAGCTGCGGGAGCGCGTCTCCTTCCTTTTAGAGACCTATAAGCAACCCGTGCTGGTGGAGACGTACCTCCCGGGCCCCGAATTCACGGTCGCGATCCTCGGCAACGGCACCGAAGCCTATTGCCTGCCGATCGTGGGATTCGATTTCTCCACGCTTCCCTCCGGCGCCACGCCGGTCTACGGCTACGAAGCGAAATGGATCTGGGACACCGCCGAGCACCAGCTCGACATCTTCGAGTGCCCCGCCAAGGTCCCCGACAAGCTGTATCGCCACATCGAGCTCGTCGCCCTCGACGCCTATCAGGCGCTCGGCTGCCGCGACTGGTGTCGCATCGACATCCGTCTCGATGAAGCCGGCGTGCCCAACGTGGTCGAGCTCAATCCGCTCCCCGGGATCATTCCCGATCCGCGGATGAACAGCTGCTTCCCGAAGGCCGCACGCGCCGCCGGATTCACCTACGACGAGCTGATTCAGGAAGTCGTCCGCATCGCCTGGAAGCGGTGCTCGGGGCGGGAGCTGGCGGTCGGCACATCGGTCGGTGCACTTCGAGCCGGGGCGACGGCATGAGGGTCGGCATCCTGTACGATCCCGGCGCCGAGGATTGGACCGCCGAGGACATCGCGGGAGTGATGAAGGCGGTCAACGAGATCGCCCGCATCTTCGAGGGGATGGGACACGTCGCCCGGAAACTCCCCGTCAAACACGACATGCGCTGGTTCGCCGAAGCGCGCCGCACCGACCTCGTCTTCAACCTGTGCGAGGGTGTCCACGGCTTCTCCCAGTGGGAGGAGCACGTCGTCGCCTCGCTCGAGTTCGCCGGGGTTCCCTTCACCGGTTGCGGTCCCTGGACGATCGCCGCCTGTCGTCGCAAAGCGACTGCCAACGCCATCCTCGCGCAGGCCGGTTTGCCCATTCCCCGCTGGGCGCTCGCCCAAGGGAAGATCGACGACGACTTCCCGCTCCCCGCGATCGTCAAGCCGGCAGCGGAAGACGCGAGCGCGGGCCTCGACCGCGGCTCGGTGGTGACAGACCGCAAGACGCTGCGCGCCAAGATCGCGTCGATGACCGAGCAGTTCGACGAGGTGCTGGTCCAGCAGTATGTCCCCGGACGCGAATTCAATGTCGGCTTCGTGGGGAGCCGCGTGCTCCCCGTCGCCGAGATCGATTTCACCGGCATGCCCGAAGGATCCTGGCCGATCCTCACCTATGCCGCCAAGTGGCATACGGGATCGGCTGAGGACCTGGGCAGCGTGCCCGTGTGTCCCGCCCAGATCTCGCAGCGCCTCGCCGACCGGCTGGTCAAGGTCGCCGACCTGGCGTGGCGCACGATGCAGGGCAAGGGCTACGGCCGGGTGGACCTCCGGGTCGACGACACGGGCCGCCCCTGGGTGCTCGAGGTGAACCCCAACCCCGACCTGAACGACGACGCCGGGCTGTCGCGCATGGCCGCCGCGGCAGGGTGGGACTACCCCGAACTGGTGCGCCGCATCGCGGAGTCGGCGCTGCGCGAGGCGCAGGGCGCCAAGGCCGCGCGTGAGCTGCTCGCTCCGTCCCGTCGGACGCGCGCACCGCGCGCGACTTGAGACGCTGGTCCGAGACACCGGCCTGTTTCGCGAGGCCGAGGTCCGGACCGCGGTCGAGCTGCTCGACGAGGCGCTGGACGGCGACGACGACTATCGCTTTCTGGGCGCCTTCGACGGCGAGGAGTTGATCGGCTACGCCTGCTACGGTCCGACGCCCGATACCTTCGGCACGTTCGACTTGTACTGGATCGCGGTGGACCGGCGGCGACAGGGCATGGGAGTCGGGACGCAGCTCGTGACGGCAGTGGAAGAGACGCTATCGGCCGCCGGCGGTCGGCTGATTGTCGTCGAAACATCCTCCCGGGAGGAGTACGGCGCGACGCGCGGCTTCTACGAAGCGCGCGGCTACAGAAAGACAGCGACGATCCCGGAGTACTACGCCCCCGCCGACGACTTGGTGATCTATACGAAGGACCTCAAGCGATGGACATGAGCTGGCAGGAGCTGCTGCGGAAGAAGAGCATCGCCTCCCTGGAAGCGCTGGCGGAGCGGTTCGGACCCGAGCACCTGGACGACATCGCGCGGCTCAAACAGGCAGCGGAGAACTTCGAGTTCCGCATCTCCCCCGCCATGGTGGACCTGATCCGTGAGCCCGGCGACCCGATCTGGCGCCAATACGTCCCGACGGTGCAGGAGCTCCAGATCGAGGACGGCATCGTCGACTCACTCGCCGAAGACGCGCACTCCCCGGTTCCCAACATCACCCACCGCTACCCCGACCGCGCTCTGTTCCTCGTCAGTCCCGTGTGCGCGAGTTATTGCCGTTTCTGCACCCGGCGCCGCAAAGTGGGCGATCCCGAGAAGATCCCGATGGCGCAGCTCGAGTCGGCGTTCCGCTACCTCGAGGAGCACACCGAGATCCGGGACGTCATCATGTCGGGGGGTGACCCGCTGCTCCTGTCCGACCGGCGGCTCGACGAGATCTGCGCCCGGCTCCGCGCCATCCCGCACCTCGAAATCATCCGTATCGGCAGCCGGGTTCCCTGCCACCTCCCCGAGCGCGTCACTCCCGAGCTGTGTGGGATCCTGCGAAAGTACCATCCCTTCTACATCAATACGCATTTCAACCACCCCGCCGAGCTCACCCCAGCCGCGGTCCACGCGCTCGGGCTGCTTGCCGACGCGGGCATCCCGCTCGGCTGCCAGACGGTCCTGTTGAAGGGGGTGAACGACGACCCCGCCGTCATGAAGCGGCTGATGCAGAAGCTGCTCGCCGCGCGGGTGCGGCCCTACTACATCTATCAGTGCGACCAGGTGGCCGGCGCCGAGCACTTCCGCACGACGGTGGAGAAAGGCCTGGAGATCGTCCGCGCGCTGCGCGGCTGGACGAGCGGGCTCGCGGTGCCGCACTACGTGATCGATGCCCCCGGGGGTGGGGGAAAAATCCCGTTGCTCCCCGAGTATGTCGAATCGATCGATCAGGAGCAGGTCGTGCTACGGAACTACGCCGGCAGGCACTTCGTCTACAAGCAGCCGATGTCCGACTCCGGGGCGATCCCCGAGCATTTCGAGCCTGTCATGGTAGGGTGACTAAAACCTTCCCTTCCCCCGTGGAGCAGGGTGAGAGGAGAGCGACGAGTCCAGCGTGGCCAGCAGTGAGTCGACGCCCCCAAACCCCTCTTTGTCCGTGCGATAATCGGCATTCTGCGGATCCACCGCCGGCCAGTCTCGCAGCCGATCGGGCGAAAACAAGCCCCCCATCATCCCCATCGCGTTGATCAGCGTATCTGAGGTAGGGTTGTCGTAGACCACCACCAACCGGTAGGGGTGTCCGGCCTTGAGATGCGGGCCGCGGCTCCAGAGCGCAAAGATCGGGCGCTCGACGGCCAGAGTGTGTCCGGTGCTGTCGCGGCGCGCGCGCACCTTCGCCAGGACGTGGCCGTTGGCAGCGTCCTCGAGCCGCATCATCACCGCATGGTCATGCAGGTGCCCGCTCGCGGCCAGAAGATGGCCGCTGGCCGCCACGGTGAACTGCTTCGTCACGACCAGGCCCCCCGGTGGCACCTCGAACCCGTCCTTCCCGCCGTTGACATGGTGTACGTCCACGAAGAACGGCAGCACGTCGAGCGGCGCCGGCTGTCGGTGCCGCGGGTTGAGCAGGAAGGTGTAGCGCACGTAGGCGCCATCGACGTCGTGCCCCGTGAGGTTGTCCCACATGATCACGATGCCGAGGCGCATGCCGGCCGCCATCGGGACCCCGATCGCGCCGGGCGCGGTGATGTCTTCCGTCTCCTCACCGAAGGAGAAGGGGCACTCGGAGATCGGCTCCACCAGCTGGCGGCGATCGAAGTTCACCATGTAGGTGTGGTGGAGCAGCCGTCGCGGCAGGGCGTGCCCGGCGCTGTCGATGACCTCCAGCGTCACCCCGTGGAACCGCGCCGTGACCGGCCACGCGAAGGCGCCCTCGAGCGAGTCGCTATTGCGGCGCATCATCATCATGTCGCCCATCATCGACGGAGACTGCGGCACGTGGAACGGCCCGATCGTGACCGCCAGCGTGTGCCGCCGCTCATCGAATCGCACATCCACGCTCCTGTTGGACGCCGGAGGCCGGTGGATCAGGGAGTCACTGAGGCGGGCGGGTGACGTTGCTGCCAGTGCTGCAAGGGCGAGTACGGCATGGGTTATCACGAGGTAGCTCCAGTCTCCGGTTGAAGGCAACGAAGGTAGACCCGACCTGCACTCAGTCGGTCACGTTGGCACCCCATTGCTTCACGATCGCAGTGGAGTAGATTGCTGATTGCAGGTGCGCGATCCCTGATCTGCGAGGAACAAACGATGCGCAACCGGTCACTGCAGGTCGTGCTGGCCAATCTGAATAACCTGAACCCCCATGAAGGGGGCGTTCGGGCGAGCTAGCGCGCATCTCGTGACAGACTCGAAACCCGACCCGCTCCCCGACTCGGAGCGGGTTTTTCTTTGCCGGTGAACCTGGGGAGGAGGGCCGCGATTTGAAGGAGGACCACAGCCGGCGGACCTGGGAACGTCCCGGGGCTTGCTTCACGCCCGACCCATGGCGGGAGAGGGACGCGTGTGGCGTCGGCCTCATCGCTCGTGCATCCGGCGCCGCGTCCCATGACGTCACGCAGATCGCCCTGACGGCGCTGGCGCGACTGGCGCACCGCGGTGCCGCCTCCAGCGATTATTCCGGTGACGGCGCCGGCATCCTCACCCAGATTCCCCGCCGTCTCTTCGCCGCGGAAGCCGGGCAGCTCGGCATCTCCCTGGCCCCCGATCGGCCGTTCGCCGTCGGCATGTTCTTCCTCCCGGCCGACGGGACGTCGCGCGCGGCGGCGATCGACCTGATCGAACAGGTGCTCGCGGCCGATGGGTTCGCGGTGCTCGGCTGGCGGGATGTTCCGGTGACGCCCGCGCGCCTGGCCGCAACCGCGCGGGCTACCTGCCCCGTCATCCGGCAGGTCTTCGTCGCGGCCCCCGGGGCGGCGATCGACGAGGCGGCGTGCGAAGGCCGGTTGTACCTGGCGCGACGCGAGATCGAGCGGCGCTCCGCCGCCCTCGGCCAGGATCCGTTCTTCGTGTGTTCGCTGTCGACTCGCACGATCGTGTACAAGGCGCTGCTGACTGGTCCCCAGCTGCCGGCGTTCTTCGACGACCTGCGACGCTCCGAGTACGAAACCGCGATCGCCGTCTTCCACCAGCGCTACGCCACGAACACGGCCCCCAAGTGGACCCTGGCGCAACCGTTCCGGCTGCTGGCGCACAACGGCGAGATCAACACCCTGTGGGGAAACCGCAACGCGATGCGGGCACGGGAGCCGCTGCTCGCTGCGCCGCAGTGGGGCGACGCGGTCGAGCGCCTCGAGCCGGTCATCTGGCCCGAAGGAAGCGATTCGGCCAGCCTCGACAACGCACTCGAGCTGCTGGTACGCGCGGGTCGCGATCCTGTCCATGCGCTCATGATGCTCGTCCCCGAACCCCTGGACGGCGTGCGCGAGGTCGACCCGGTGTTGCGCGGTTTCTATCGCTACCACGAGGCGCTGATCGAGCCCTGGGACGGCCCTGCGGCGCTGGCGCTCTCCGACGGCGTCACCGCCATCGCGGCGGTGGATCGCAATGGCCTCCGTCCGTGCCGTTACAAGATTACTCGTGATGGACTACTGATCGCGGCGTCGGAGGTCGGCGTCGTGGACCTGCCGCCCGACCAGGTGCTCGAAAGTGGCCGGCTCGCACCGGGCGAATTGATCGCCGTCGACACGCGACGCAACGCGATCCTGCATAGCGCCCAGGCCAAGCGCGAGGTGGCGGGTCGCCACCGGTACGGGCGCTGGGTCGCTCAATGCGTGCAAACGCTCCGAGAGCATCAGATACCGACACCGCCGGCCGCGACGGGCGATCTGCGCGCGCGGCAGATCGCCTTCGGATACGGGCTCGAGGACCTGCGATACGTCGTTCAGCCGATGAGCGAGAAGGGCCAGGATCCCTTGTGGAGCATGGGGGACGACACCCCCCTCCCGCCGCTCGCGCGGTTCCCCCAGAGCCTCTACACCTACATGCGGCAACGCTTCGCCCAGGTCACGAACCCGGCGATCGACGCGATTCGGGAATCCTGCGTGATGTCGCTCGGGATGCTGATGGGGCGCCACGGCTCGCTGCTTGCCCGGCAACCGACGTCCATTCGCCTGGTCCGGCTACCGCATCCGGTCCTGCTCGCGGAGGAACTCGAAGCGCTGCGCGGCATGACTGGCGTACAGGCAGTCACCCTCCCGTGCCGGTGGCCCGTCGCCGCCGGACCGGAGGGCCTCCGCCCGGCGCTGCACGACATCTGCCGCGCCGCCGAGCGCGCGATCCATCACGGAGCGCGCATCCTGATCCTCAGCGACCGGGGAGTCGATGCGGAGCGGGCGCCGATCCCGCTGCTCCTCGCCATCGCTGCCGTGCACAACCACCTCCTGCACAAGGGACTGCGCCACCGCACCGGGCTGGTTGCGGAGGCAGGCGATGCCTGGGACGTCCACCACGTGGCCGCGCTCATCGGTTACGGCGCGGAGGCGGTCCACCCCTGGGTCGCCCTGGAGACGGCAGCGGGTGGCAGTACGGAAGCGGTCGTGACGTTCCGCGCGACTCTGGAGAAGGGCTTACTGAAGGTCCTCGCCAAGATGGGGATTTCGGCGCTGAGCTCATACTGCGGCGCCCAGATCTTCGAGGCGATCGGTCTCGGTGGAGAGGTCGTTGACGAATGTTTCCCGGGGACCGCATCGCTGGTCGGTGGGATCGGTTTCGTCGAGATCGCCGAGGACGTACTGACGCGGCACCACGCCGCGTTTCCCGCGGCGGGACCCCAGACGCCGCTGCCCGATCATGGCCGGGTGCGGTACCGCCGCGACGGCGAGGACCATGCCTGGGCGCCCCAGATCGTCAACTCCTTGCAGCAGGCGGCCCAGACGCGAGAGCCCTCCGCCTGGAGCGCCTTCAGTCAGCAGGCGGAGGCACGCGGGCCGTTGAGCTTGCATCACCTGATCGAATTGCGCCCGGGAAGTCCGGTCGCGCTCGACGAAGTCGAACCGGTGGAGGCGATCCGCACGCGCTTCGTATCCACGGCGATGTCGCTCGGCGCCCTGTCCCCCGAAGCGCACGCGACGCTCGCCATCGCGATGAATCGCATGGGGGCGCGCTCCAATTCCGGAGAGGGGGGCGAGGACCCCGACACCTTCCGTCCCTCCGCCACGGGTGACCGGGCGGACAACCGCATCAAGCAGGTCGCGTCGGCGCGCTTCGGTGTCACGACGGAATATCTGGTCCGTGCCGATGAGCTGGAGATCAAGATCGCCCAGGGCTCGAAGCCCGGAGAGGGCGGGCAGCTGCCGGGACACAAGGTCACCGAGCTGATCGCGCGTCTGCGACACGCGACGCCGGGTGTGGCACTGATCTCGCCCCCGCCCCATCACGACATCTACTCGATCGAGGATCTGGCGCAGCTGATTCACGATCTGAAGCAGGTGAACCGGCGGGCCCGGGTCGGGGTGAAGCTCGTCGCCGAAGCCGGCGTGGGGCGCGTGGCCGCCGGAGTCGCCAAGGCGTACGCCGACTACGTGCTCGTCTCCGGCCACAATGGGGGCACCGGCGCCTCACCTCTCTCTTCGATCAAGCACGCGGGGTCCCCATGGGAGCTGGGGGTCGCCGAAACGCACGCGGTCTTGACGGAGAACGGACTGCGCGAGCGCATCGAGCTGCGCACCGATGGCGGGATCCGCACCGCGCGCGACGTCGTCATCGCCGCGGCTCTCGGCGCCGAGGCCTATGGATTCGGTACCGCGACGCTCGTCGCGATCGGCTGCGACATGGCGCGTCAATGCCATCTCAACACCTGCCCGACCGGGATTGCCACCCAGCGGCCGGAGCTGCGGCGCAAGTTCCGTGGAACGCCCGAGCAGGTAATCGCCTACTTCACGCTGATCGCCGAAGCGGTGCGGCGGCTGTTGGCCGATATGGGGTGCCGTAGCCTGCAGGAGGTCATCGGCCGCGCGGACCTGCTGCGGCGCATCGACCGGCCTGAGCGGCCACGGGCCCAGCTGCTCGATCTTTCCCTGCTGCTCGGCGAGAAGCCCGTCCCGTCCCGGCCACCGCGCTACAATCACCGCGTCGAGCGGCCCGGAGTCGAATCGCTGGATGAGACGATCCTCGCGGGTGTGAAGCGGAGCCTCGATCGCGGACAGCCGTTCACCGGGGACTACCGGATCGGCAACCATCACCTCAGCGTCGGGGCCCGTATCGCGGGGCAAGTCGCGGCCTGGTTTGGAGACGTGGGGCTTCCGCCAGGAGCCGTCAGACTCCGTTTCCAAGGAAGCGCGGGCCAGAGCTTCGGCGCGTTCGCGCTGCCGGGAATGCAGCTGCTGCTCGAAGGCGAAGCCAACGATTACGTGGGCAAAGGGCTGTGCGGCGGGGAAATCGTCGTGCGTCCGTTCGAGCGCGCAGCGTACGGTCGAGCGTCCCACGAGCACGTGATCATGGGCAACACCGTGCTGTACGGCGCGACGGGAGGTCTCCTGCTGGCGGCGGGGCGTGCCGGCGACCGGTTCGCCATCCGCAACTCCGGCGCGACCGCGGTCATCGAGGGAGCGGGTGACCATTGCTGTGAGTACATGACCGGCGGTACGGTCGTCGTGCTCGGCAGCGTCGGACGGAACTTCGGCGCCGGAATGACGAGCGGTACGGCCTACGTCCTCGATGAGGACGGCACGCTCGAGCGTCGCTGCAATCAGGAGTCGGTATCGCTGAGCGCGTTGGACAGGCGTGAGGAAGTCGTGCTCCGCAGGCTGGTGCGGCGGCACTGGGTTGGTACTCGCAGTCCCCGCGCCAGAGCGATACTGCGAGCGTGGCCTGCCGTCCGGGCGCTGGTTCGCGTGGTGAGAGCCCGGCCGGTCAGCGGCGGCCCACCCGCGATCGAACGACTGGTCGAGGAGTCGCTGTCGCGGTAGTCTATTGCCATGACGAATCGGGCGGGCGCTCCTCGCCAGACCACGGTCGGGCTGGTGCAAATGAGCATGACCGCCGACCCGCAGGCCAATCTCGAGAAAGCGCTCGCCCGCGTCCGTGAGGCGGCCGGCCGCGGCGCCTCGCTCATCTGCCTCCCCGAGCTGTTCCGCACCCTCTACATCGGCCAGCGCGAGGATCACGACCTGTTCAACCTCGCCGAGCCGGTCCCGGGGCCCTCCACGGAGGCGCTGGGGAAGCTCGCCCAGGAGCTCGGGGTCGTGATCGTCGCGTCGCTGTTCGAGCGCCGCGCGCCGGGGCTGTATCACAATACCGCCGCCGTGCTGGACGCCGACGGCCGGGTCGCAGGGATCTACCGCAAGATGCACATCCCCGATGACCCCTCCTACTACGAGAAGTTCTACTTCACCCCCGGCGACCTCGGCTTCAAGGCGTTCGACACCGCGGCGGGGCGCATCGGCACGCTCGTGTGCTGGGATCAGTGGTACCCTGAGGGAGCCCGGCTCACGGCGCTGCAGGGTGCGGCCATTCTGTTCTACCCGACGGCGATCGGGTGGCATCAGTCTGAGAAGGCACAGTACGGTACGCAGCAGCTCGATGCCTGGCGCACGATACAGCGGAGCCACGCCATCGCGAACGGCTGCTACGTCGCCGCGGTGAACCGCGTCGGGTTCGAGCGGCTCGACGGCCAGGGGGCGGGCCTCGAGTTCTGGGGACACTCCTTCCTCGCCGATCCGTTCGGTGTCGTGCTCGCCGAAGCTCCGGCGGATGCGGAAGCGATTCTCGTCGCTCCGATCGACATGGCACGGCTGGAAGAGGTGCGGCGCAACTGGCCGTTCCTCCGGGACCGGCGGGTCGATGCCTATATCGGTCTGGACCGGCGTTACCTCGGCGACCCCGACTAGGGCGACACCCTGCCACAATCGGCGCAGAGCCCAAGCGCACTGGGCTATCGCATGCCCGCCGAGTGGGAGCGCCACGCCGCGACCTGGCTCGGCTGGCCGCACAACACGACCGACTGGCCTGGCAAGTTCGGTCCGATCCCCTGGGTGTACGGGGAGATCGTGCGCCACGTCGCGCCGGGCGAGACGGTGCGCATCCTGGTGAATTCCCGGGTGCGCGAGGCAGCCGCGCGCCGGGTGCTCGAACGAACGGGCGCCGGGCTCGACGCAATCCAGTTTCTCCGCTTTCCGACCAATCGCGGGTGGACGCGCGATTCGGGACCGATCTTCGTCCACAAGGACGAGCCCGACCCCACCCTTGCCATCGTACGGTTTCACTTCAACGCCTGGGCCAAGTATCGCGACTGGAAGAAGGACGCGCGGCTTCCCAAGCTGGCGGCGCGGCGGCTCGGCCTGCCCCTCTTCGACGTCGCGCGTGGCGGTCGTCGTGTGGTGCTCGAAGGCGGCTCGATCGACGTCAACGGTCGCGGAACGCTGATTACGACCGAAGAGTGCCTCCTCGATCGGGTCGTGCAGGTCCGCAACCCCGGGTTTACCCGGGACGACATCGAGGCGGTGCTCTGCGAAACGCTGGGCGTAACGAACGTCCTCTGGCTCGGCCGGGGGATCGCGGGGGATGACACTCACGGCCACGTGGACGATGTGTGCCGCTTCGTCGGCGCGCGCCGCGTGGTGCTTTGTCGCGAGCGCAATCCGCAGGACGACAACTATGCGCCGCTGGAAGAGAACCGCGAGCGCCTTCAGGGGATGCGCGCCGAGGACGGCAGCCGCCTCGAGGTCATCGATCTGCCGATGCCCGCCCCGCTGCGCTTCGACGGCCGGCGGCTCCCCGCCAGCTACGCCAACTTCTACATCGCCAACGCCGCCGTCCTCGTTCCGACCTTCAACGATCCACAGGATCGCGTTGCCCTCGGAATCCTGGCGGAGCTGTTCCCCGACCACCCCGTCATCGGCATTCACGCCGTCGATCTCGTATGGGGACTCGGAACGTTGCATTGCCTCACGCAGCAGGAGCCCGCTGCTTGACGACCTTCGACCTCCCGGTATACTCAAGGATGCCCGTGTGTCCTGCGATATCGCGCGTCGCGCCCCTGTCTCTCGCCAACGGCGGAGCTCCATAGGAGCGCGCGCGGATTCATCGATTGTTGATGCACCGCCCGCTCTCGTATCGGAGGCGGGCGTTCGTATTTCGCAACCACGAGAGTCCAGGAGAGGACGATGCGCCTGATTACGACCATCGTGCGGCCGGAACGTCTGCCGGAGGTAAAGGCCGCGCTGTTCCGCGCCGGCGTCACCGGCATCACGCTGAGTCGCGTCACCGGTCACGGCGGCGAGCGCGAAGTGATCGAGCAGTACCGCGGCAGTACCGTCGTCGCCGAGTTCCACGAAAAGGTGAAGATCGAAATGGCCGTCTCCGAGCCGTTCGTGGAGCCCACCATTCAGGCGATCCTTTCTTCGGCCCGCACCGGCGAGGTGGGCGACGGCAAGATCTTCGTGCAGCCCCTCGACCGCGTCATCCGGATCCGCACCGGTGAGGCGGATAATGAGGCGCTCACCGCCGTCAACGCCGACCAGGTGCAGCAGGCCGCGATCGACGCGGTGGAGAAGCCATGAGCCAGATCTCGAGCGGCGATACCGCCTGGGTGCTGGCGTCGAGCGCCCTCGTTCTTCTGATGACGGTGGGCCTCGCGTTCTTCTACGGTGGCCTCGTCCGCTCCAAGAACGCACTCAACACCATGATGATGAGCGTCGTGGCCCTCGGCGTGATCGGCCTGCAATGGGTGTTGTTCGGCTATTCGCTCGCGTTCGCGCCCGGCAACGGGTGGATCGGCGGACCTTCGTGGATCGGCTTCCGGGGCGTGGGACTCGATCCCAATCCCGCCTATGCCGCCACCATCCCGCTGCAGGCTCACGCCATCTTCCAGGCAATGTTCGCCGTCATCACGCCGGCCCTGATCTCCGGCGCCATCGTGGAGCGGATGCGCTTCCGGGCGTATACCGCCTTTCTCGTGCTGTGGGCGACGTTCGTGTACGTCCCGCTCGCGCACTGGGTGTGGGGCGCCGGTGGCTGGCTGCAGAAACTCGGGGCGCTCGATTTCGCGGGCGGCACCGTCGTGCACATCTCGGCCGGTGTGTCGGCCTTCGTCGCGGCCCGCATGCTCGGGCCACGGCAGGGATTCCGACGCACCCCGCTGGTGCCGCATAACGTCCCACTCGTCCTGCTGGGTGCCGGTCTGCTGTGGTTCGGGTGGTTCGGCTTCAACGCCGGGTCGGCGCTCGCCGCCAACGGCATCGCGGTACTGGCCTTCGTCAACACCAATACCGCCGCCGCGGCGGCACTCGTGACGTGGGCGGCGCTCGATGCGCTGCGGGGCGGCAAGGTGACGGCTGTGGGAGCAGCGACCGGCGCCGTCGTCGGCCTGGTCGGCATCACCCCTGCCGCGGGCTACGTGACCGCCCGGGCGGCCATCGTCATCGGCGCCGCGTGCGCGACGCTGAGTTACTTCGCGATCCAGCGGCGCTCCAAGAGCGCCCTCGACGATTCACTGGACGTGTTCTCGTGCCACGGCCTCGCGGGCATCGGCGGCGCGCTCCTGACTGGCGTTTTTGCCACGAAGCTGGCGAATCCGGGCGCGGCAGACGGCGTGCTTGCCGGGAACCCGGCGCAGCTCGGCGTTCAGGCGCTCGCGGTCGTGGCTGCGATCGGTATCGCGGCGGTCGGCACCGTCGTCATCTTCGTCATCGTGCAAGCGCTGTTCGGTGTGCGGCCGGAGGTGCACGATGAGATCACGGGTCTCGACCTCACGCAGCATGGTGAAGAGGCGTACCTGGGCGGCGATCTCGGCGGGCTGGCCGGACCGGGGGTGGCGATCGGGGAAGGTGTGGTGCTGTCGGCCCCCCCACCCAAAGTGGCGGTGCGATGACGACTCCTGCCCCGGCCGAATACGTCTATCGCGACAAGAAACTGGGCGACACCACGCCCGTGACGCTCGAAACGGCGCCGGACGTCTTTTGTCCGACCTCGACGTCCGTGCTGCTGTTGCGGGCGGCACGCCACGTCCTGGAAGAGAGGCCGGCCACGACTGTGCTCGATCTGGGATGCGGGTGTGGTGTGGTCGCCGTCGTGCTGGCGGGCTCGATCGGCCGCGGCGCACGGGTATCGGCATCGGACGTCAGCTCCGCCGCCACCCGTCTCACGCTCAAGAACGCCGCGCGCAACGGCGTGTCCGTGGAATGCCGCTCGGGCAGCCTGTTCGAGCCGTGGGGGGGCCGCCGCTTTTCCCTGATCGTGGACGACGTCGCCGGCGTCGCGGAGCCGCTCGATCGTCTCTCCGGGTGGTACCCGGGCGATGTCCCAAGCGCGGCCGGTCCCGACGGCACGCGCTGGATTCTCGAGGTGCTCGATAAGGCGCCCAACTACCTGGAGCCCGACGGCCGGCTGGTGTTCCCCGTGCTCACGCTGGCGCGCGAGGACACCGTGCTGGAACGGGCGCGGGCGCGGTTCGGCACAGTGCGACTGTTGGAAGAGCAGTGGTATCCGTTGAGCGAAGCGCTGACGCCACACCTGCCGCTGATCGAGCGACTCGCCCAGGATGGCCGCATTCGACTGGAGCGACACGGTAGCCGGACCTGCTGGGCGACAATGATTTACCTCGCCGAGGAACCGGCCCCGGCACCCTAGGGAGTTCTGCGGAGCTGGCGCGATTGTCCAAGAGCAGCTTCCCTAGCCGTCGACGCTCCAGGTCCTCCCGCGTCGCAGCAGCGCATTCAGGTCACGGTCAGCCCCGGCCGCCTCGAGTTGCTCAGCCACGAGCCGGTCATACGGCGGTGTCGGGTCGCAGTACAGTACCCCGAGCGCCATCGGGAACCGCGGTGGGCGTATTCCGGAGAGCAGGTTCGCCAGCGCCGCGTTTGTCTCGTCGTGGACCAGGATGTCGCCCTCGCCGACTCCATTCTCCCCGACGGTCACCACCTCGAGCTCGAGCCTGCCGGGAAGCAGCCGGAGCCCTTTGCGCCCGTCGGCGCCGAATCGCATCGGCTGCCCGTGCTGGAGGTGCACCTGCATGTCCGAGGCGACTGCCTTGTCGATGAAGTCATCGAATACGCCGTCGTTATAGACGACGCAGTTCTGGAAGATCTCGACGAACGACGCGCCGCGGTGCGCGTGGGCGCGCTTCAACGTCTCGACGAGGCGCGGCTGCTGGGTGTCGATGGCGCGGGCGACGAACCGCGCGCCGGCGCCCAGCGCGAAGGCGCAAGGCAAGACCGGATTGTCGAGCGAGCCGCCCGGAGTAGAGGGCGATTGGGTGCCGCGGCGCGAGGTGGGTGAGTACTGGCCCTTGGTGAGCCCGTAGATCTCGTTGTTGAACAACAGAATCTGCAAGTCGACGTTGCGCCGCAGCACGTGCAGCAGATGATTCCCGCCGATCGACAGCCCGTCGCCGTCCCCGGTGACGAGCCAGATGTCGAGCGCCGGGTTGGCGAGCTTCGCTCCGGTGGCGATCGCCGGTGCGCGGCCGTGGATCGTATGGAAGCCGTATGTCGCCATGTAATACGGAAAGCGCGACGAACAGCCGATCCCCGAGATGAACACCGTCTGCTCGCGCCGCACGCCGAGGTCGGCGAGCGTCTTTTGCACCGCCTTGAGGATGGCGTAGTCGCCGCACCCCGGGCACCAGCGCACTTCCTGATCGGAAGCGAAATCCCTGGGAGCGAGGGTGGCAGTCATAACCGCTCCACGATCGCTGCGGCGATCGTCGAGACCTTGAACGGCTTGCCCGTGATCTGGTTGAGCCCCTCGGCCGGGATGAGGTAAGCCGCGCGCAACAGTTGTACGAGCTGTCCGTTGTTGAGCTCGGGCACGAGCACGCGGTCGAACCGCCGCAACAGCTCACCGAGGTTCGCGGGGAACGGCGCGAGATTGCGGAGGTGGATGTGCGACACATCCTGCCCCTGTGCCCGTGCCAGCTTCACCCCCTGGTAGATCGCGCCATACGTCGATCCCCAGCCGACGACCGCCATGGCGCCGTGATCCTCCCCGAGCGCCACTGTCTGCGGGGGGATATCGCGCGCGATCCCCGCGATCTTGTCCGCCCGCGCCTTGGTCATGCGCTGGTGATTGTCCGGATCGTAGGAGATGTGCCCCGTGTCGTAGTCACGCTCGAGACCACCGATCCGATGTTCGAGTCCGGGAGTGCCCGGCACCGCCCAGGGGCGTGCCAGCGTGTCGGGATCGCGCAGGAATGGATGGAATCCGTTCGGCTCGGTCCGGAAGTGTACTGGAAACCGCGGCAGCGTTTCGGCATCGGGGATGCGCCATGGCTCGGCGGCGTTGGCGAGGCTCTCGTCGGACAGCAGCACCACCGGGGTCATGTACTGCGTCGCGAGCCGCACCGCTTCCATGGCCACCTCGAAGCAGTCCGAAGGCGTGGCGGCCGCGAGCACCGGCAACGGCGCGTCGGCGTTGCGGCCGAGCACCGCTTGGAACAGGTCCGACTGCTCGGTCTTGGTCGGCATCCCGGTCGACGGTCCCGCGCGCTGCGAGTCGATGACCACGAGCGGCAGCTCCGTCGCGATGGCGAGTCCCAGCCCCTCGGTCTTCAGCGCGATGCCCGGTCCGGAAGACGACGTGACACCGAGCGCGCCGGCGTAGGCGGCGCCGATGCAGGCGCAGATCGCGGCGATCTCGTCCTCAGCCTGGAAGGTCAGGACGCCGTGCGAGCGCAGTCCCGCGAGGGTGTGCAGCACCGGGGAGGCGGGGGTGATCGGATATGAGGCGAACACCATCCGTTGGAGTCCCGCCGCCCGCATGCCGGCGATCAGTCCCCAGGCGATCGCCTCGGTGCCGCTGACGGCGCGGTACAGCCCGGGGGCGACGGGAGCCGGCGCCACGTGGTAGGCGCCGACGTTGCTGGGCAACTCCGCCGTCTCGCCGAACGCATGTCCGGCGTTCAGCGCCGCGACGTTGGCCGCGGCGATGTGCGGCGTCCGCGCAAACTTGCGCTGCAGCCAGTCCACCGTCGCCTGGCGATCGCGGCCGAACATCCACAGCATCAGGCCGAGCGCCCACATGTTGCGGCAGCGGTGGGCCTCCCGCGTGCCGAGGTCGAAAGGCTTCACGGCCTCTTCGGTGAGGCGCGTGATATCCACCTTCAGCAGGCGGTACATCCCGAGAGAGCCGTCGTCTAGCGGGTTCGCGGTGTAGCCCGCCTTGACGAGATTCCGCTCGGTAAAGGCGGCGCTGTCCACCACCAGCGTCCCGTCGGAACGCAGGTCCTCAAGGTTGACCGCGAGGGCGGCCGGGTTCATGGCTACCAGCGCATCGAGCTGGTCGCCGGCGGTCAACACGTCGGACGAGCCGAACTGGATCTGGAACGCCGAAACGCCGAACGTCGTGCCGGGTGGGGCGCGGATCTCGGCCGGGTAATCCGGGAACGTCGAGAGATCGTTGCCGGCGAGCGCCGTTTCCAGGGTGAATTGGGAGCCCGTGACCTGCATGCCGTCGCCGGAATCACCGGCGAACCGGATCACGGCGTGCTCCCGCTCCTCCCGTGAAACCGGACGCGCGGGCGGGGACGCGGTAGCCATCAACGGTCGAATCATACGTCGAACGCGGCGGCGCAGCCAGCGCCGGTTGTCGCGCCCGATCACGGCCCGTAGGTTAGCGCTGGGACCCGTTCGCCCGGAGGATCGGTCACATGCCGCTTCGCGCTATCCCTGCATCCGGCACAGCCGATCCACGCCCGCCGGATCGCGCTCGTCCTCGCCGCCGAGGACAATCACCTAGAGGGCGACAGGGGCATCCATCGGTCCAAGCGAGGAGTCTTCATGGACTCCCTCGAGCTGCGCTCCCGCATGCTGGAGCGTCTGGCCTCGCTGGAGGCGAGCGCAGCCCCCACGCCTCACCAGTGAGTGCCGCGCGACGCGTCCTGCCCCTCGCTGCTCTCCTCGCCATCACGGCCGGCTGCGGTGGAGGAGGCGCGGCCCACGACTGGCCGATCACCGGCGGCGACCCCGGCAATACGCGGTATTCGCCGCTCGACCAGATCAACCGCGACAACGTCGCGCGGCTGCGGCTGGCATGGACGTATCACACGGGAGACATGCCGCAGGCCGGTCCGTCCGAGATCCAGGCCACGCCGATCGTCGTCGACGGCGTGCTCTACACGACGACACCCGCGCTCGCGGTGATCGCGCTCCGCGGCGCGAAGGGGAAGCTGCTCTGGCGCTTCGACCCCTTCGCGCATCGCGCGCGCGAGTGGCACGTCAATCGCGGCGTCGTGTACTGGGGGAACGGGGACGACCGGCGCATCTTCTTCGTCGCCGGTCGCCGACTCTACGCACTCGATGCGCGGACCGGAACGCCGATCCCTTCGTTCGGGGACTCGGGCTCCGTGGACCTCGGTGCAGGGCTCGATCGTGACGTCAAGGACGCGTATCTCGTCGCGACGAGTCCGGGCGTCGTCTACAAGGACCTCTTGATCCAGGGTACGCGCGTCGGAGAAAGCGAAGGCTCGGCCCCAGGCGATGTGCGGGCGTACGACGTGAAGACCGGCACGATTCGCTGGACCTTCCACACCATCCCCCGCCCTGGCGAATTTGGCTACAACACCTGGCCGCGCGGCGCCTGGCGGACGGCCGGCGGCGCGAACTCGTGGGCCGGAATGACCGTGGATACGCTACGCGGCGTCGCGTACATCCCGACCGGCTCCGCGACGCCGGACTTCTACGGCGGCGCCCGCCTCGGCGCCGATCTCTTCGCGAACTCCCTGCTGGCGCTCGACGCCAAGACCGGCGCCCGGCGCTGGCACTACCAGACGGTGCACCACGATCTCTGGGATCGCGACCTTCCCGCGGCACCCAACCTCGTCACGGTAACCCACGACGGGAAACGGGTAGACGCCGTCGCCCAGATCACGAAGAGCGGGTTCGTGTTCCTGTTCGACCGCGAAAACGGGACCCCGCTCTTCCCCGTATCGGAGCGTCCCGTGCCGGCCTCCGACCTGCGCGGCGAGCGGGCCTGGCCGACACAGCCCGTCCCGCTCCAGCCCGCTCCGTTCGCGCGCCAGCGGATGAGCGACAGCGATTTGACCGATCTCTCCCCCGAGGCGCACAGCGTCGCGCTGCACCGCTTTCGCAGGTTGCGGCACGGCTCGCTGTTCACACCGCCCAGCACCGAAGGAAGCATCGTGTTGCCCGGGTTCGATGGCGGTGGGGAGTGGGGCGGTGCGGCGGTCGATCCCGAGACCGGCGTGCTCTACGTCAACGCGAGCGACGTGCCGTGGATCGCTGCCATGCGCGATACCGCGACGGTCCTGCCGCCCGTCGCCAAGGGGCGAAGCGGTGAGGAGGTGTACGCCGCCGCATGCGCTGGTTGCCACGGCACCGACATGCGCGGCCACGACCCTGCGCCGTCCCTCGTCAATGTCGGTTCCCGCCTCTCGGTGAAGGAGCTGCAGCAGGTGCTGGAGCAAGGCCGACGCATCATGCCGCCCTTCGGGTTTCTGGCGGAGGAGGAGCGGCGCGCCGTGATCGCGTACGTGCTCGGCGAGCGACCCAACGCCGTGCCGGCCAGCAACGGCTCTGTGAAGACACAGTCTCCCTACGAGTTTCTCGGATACGAGCGCTGGAGGGATTCGAGCGGACTCCCGGCCGCGAGGCCGCCCTGGGGAACGCTCAGCGCGATCGACCTCAACACCGGCGACTACCGCTGGAGGATCACCCTCGGCCAGCACCCTGCGCTCGCCGGCAAGTCCGACCCGCCTACCGGGACTGAGCAGTACGGCGGTCCGATCGTGACGGCTGGGGGACTCGTGTTCATCGCCGCAACCATGGATGCGAAGCTCCGCGCCTTCGACAAGGCGACGGGCCGCCTGCTCTGGGAAGCGGACCTCCCCGCCGCCGGCTACGCGACACCGAGCACGTACATGATCGACGGCAAGCAGTACGTCGTCATCGCTGCGGGAGGCGGCAAGCTGGGGACGAAGTCGAGCGACACCTATGTGGCGTTCGCATTGCCGTAGCGTCGAGCGGAGATCTTCCTCCTCCATGGGTGAGCCAATGCCGGGTTCGCGGCCGCGCTTCCTGGTGCTCGCGAGCCTCCTCCTCCTGCACACCGGGCGGGGCCAGGCGGGCGACTCGATCCGTTCCGACAGCCGGCGGGTGGCCTTCGTCGTATATGAGCAGCGGTAGCCACGCCGGATTCATGGCTGGTGTCTGCCTCCTTGCCTGCGGTCGGCTGATCGCGCAGGCGCCTGCCCAGGCGAGCACAGTGGATCGATACCCGCATGCATCGGAGCCGATCGGGACGGTGCGCCAGGTCTACGATGGCGCGCTAAGCCCCGAGATGGCGGTCAACACGTTCCGAAACATCGACCGCCTGTTCCCCACGCGGACGGTGCCCCGTGCGTCGAAGCCGTGGCCCCTGCCCCCCGCTGCGGCGCCGCTCTCCGACGTGCACTTCATCGACCGCGGAGCCCGATACGATCTGGAGGACTATCTCGAGCAGAACCGCGTCACCGCGCTGCTCGTGCTCGACCATGGCCGGGTGGCGCTCGAGCGCTATCGCCTTGGCAACAGCGCGCGCACCCGCTGGATGTCGATGTCCATCGCGAAGTCGATCACCTCCACGCTCATCGGTGCCGCCCTGAAACAGAAGTACATCTCGAGCCTCACCGATCCCGTCACACGCTACATGCCGGCGCTGGCGGGCAGCGCGTACGATGGCGTGACGATCCGGGACGTGCTCATGATGGCGTCGGGAGTTCGCTGGGACGAGACGTATACCGACCCGGCGTCCGATCGCCGCCACCTCCTCGAGGCCCAGATCTCCCAGGTCCCCGGGTCCGCGTTAGCGGTGATGAGAAGCCTGCCCCGGGCGGCGGCGCCGGGTACCGTGAACAACTACAACACCGGCGAGACGCAGATCGCCGCCCTCGTCCTCCGCAGCGCAATCGGACGGCCGCTCGCGACCTACCTCGGCGAGCGCATCTGGAGCCGCTTCGGGATGGAGGCAGACGCGAATTGGTGGCTGGATTCACCCGATGGCGTCGAGATCGGGGGCAGCGGGTTCAGTGCGACGTTGCGAGACTACGGGCGCTTCGGTCTCTTCATGCTCGAGAACGGGGTCATCGGTGGTGATTCGACACTGCCCGCCGGCTGGGTCCAGGAAGCCACGACGCCCAAGGTCCTGCGCGACGGCACGGCGCTGGATTACGGATACCTGTGGTGGACCGGAGCGACCCCGGATTCCCGCCGCGATGGTGCGTTCGTGGCCGAAGGCATCTTCGGACAATTCCTCTATGTCAATCCGGCCGCGAAGGACGTGATCGTGGTATGGAGCGCGCGCGCCCAGCCCACGGGAGCCGACGCGATCGACGACCGGGCGTTCTTCGACGCCGTAACGGCCGAGTTACGACGACGGGCCGACCGTTAGCTTGTACGTCTCCTTCGCCAGATCGTACGCCAGCGCCCTTGCCATGCGTCGCGCCTCATCCATCCCGATCACGTGCCGCGCGACCAGGCCCCCGAGAAAGTTTGCGTCCATACGGCGCGCCAGGTCGTGCCGTGCAGGAATCGAGCAAAACGCGCGCGTGTCGTCGCTGAAGCCCGCCGTTTTGTAGATTCCCGCCGTCTCCGTGGTACGCTCGCGAAACCGGATAATGCCCTGCATCGAATCGTGGAACCACCAGGGCGCCCCGAGCCGCACCGCCGGGTAGTGCCCAGCGAGCGGAGCCAGCTCGCGGCTGTAGGTGGACTCGTCCAGCGTGAACACTACGATGGTCAGTCGGGGATCGTTGCCGTAGGTGCTGAGGAGCGGACGCAGGTTGCGGGTGAACTCGGTCGCAATCGGAATGTCGCCGCCTCTGTCGGGACCGAAGCGCTCGAACACAACCTGATTGTGGTCCCGCAACGCGCCAGCGTGAATCTGCATGACGAGCCCGTCCGTGAGGGACATGCGGGCCATTTCCATCATCAGATGCCCCTCGAATCGCCGTTGGTCTGCAGCCGATGCTACTCCGCTTCGTGCCCGTTGGAACAGCCGCTCGGCTTCGTCCGGAGCGAGCGGGTCCGTAAACGGCTCGAGCACGCCATGATCCGTCGCCGTGGCACCCAGCTCCCGGAAGTACACCCGTCGCCGTTGTAGGGCGTGGATGAACCCCTGGTAGTCGTCGAGCGAGTGGCCGCAGGCACGAGCGAGAGCGTCGAGCTCCGCGCGCCAGCCCGGGGCGGCGATATGGAACACCGCATCGGGACGGAAGGTTGGGATGACCCGGCCTTTCCAGCCCGAGCGACGGATGGCGCGGTGGTGCTCGAGGCCGTCGGCCGCCTTGTCCGTCGTCGCCAGTACCTCGATACCGAAGCGCTCGAACAGCGCACGCGGCAGAAACTCCGGGGCTGAGAGCTTCTCGGCGACTTCGTCGTACACTCGCCCCGCGGTGTCGCCATCGAGACGCTGGCGCACCCCGAGCACCACGTGGAGCTCGTGATCGAGCCAGAAGCCGGTTGGCGTCGCCAGGAACAGAAAGTATTTCTCGGCGAAGCGCTGCCAGATCGCGCGCGGATCGGTCTCCCCGACCGCGTCTGCTCGAGTCGGCACGCCGAGCGACTCGAGCGAGACGCCGTGTGCATAGAGCATCCGCAGGATGTAGTGGTCAGACGTGACGATGAGGGATGAGGGATCCGTAAACGGCTCGTCATAGGCGAGGAGACGGGGATCGACATGACCGTGCGGGGAGATGATGGGCAGCCCGTGAGTCTCCTCATACAGAGCGCGAGCGGCGCGCCGTACCGAGGGCTCGGGGTCGAAGCCGCGGTCCTCGTGCGGCGCGGGGGCGCTCATCTACACGACGGGCGTCCAGCCCGGGGCGTACTCCCGCTGCCACTGTCTCATGGCGTCCGCGTCGTCGATGATGTGCCCCGCCGCGTCGATGCGCAGCGCGCGTCCCGTGCTCTGGGCGATGTTGCCGAGGTGGCAGAGCAGAACGCTCTTCGCCCCCTCGGCGATCGGCTGGTGCAACGCAGCACCGGTGCGGACGGCGTCGATGAAGTTGGCGATGTGCGTCCCCGTCGCCTCGTCGTCGGCAAAGACGTTCAAAGGATCCGCCGATTTTGCGGCCACCACTTCCCGGATTACCTGGCCTTTGAGGTCATACACGACGTAGCCGTCCCGATCGACGACGACGCTGCCGCCCGTTCCGAGCACGGCGACGCCGCGCGACCGCCCGAACGTCGCTAGCCCATTGCAGCTCTGTCCCTGCCAGATGATCGTCTTCCCCCCGGCGAATTCGTACGTCACTTCCTGGGTGTCCGGAAACTCCCAGTCGTCGTCAAACTGGTAGCGCCCGCCGGTCGAGACGACTCGGGTGCAGGTATCGACGCCCAGTGCCCAGCGGCTCACGTCGATCTCGTGCGTGCCGTTGTTGCAGATCTCCCCCGTCCCCCAGCGGTGAAACCAGTGCCAGTTGTAGTGGATCACGTTGTCCCGGTACGGTGTGCGGGGTGCCGGACCCTGCCACAGTTCGTAATCGAGGTTGGCGGGGACCTGTGCCTCCTTGCCGCGCCCGATCGTGCCCCGATCGTTCGCGTACCAGGCGCGCGCCAGGTAGGGACGTCCAATGAGCCCTTCTTTGATGGCCTGCATGAGCTCGATGGAGCGTTGCGCCGAGCGTTGCTGTGTCCCCATCTGGACGACACGCTGGTATTTGCGCTGCGCGGCGACGATCAGCTCGCCTTCGCGCGCGTTGTGCCCGCACGGCTTCTCAACGTAGACGTGCTTTCCTGCCTGGAGCGCGAGGATCGCGGCGGGCGTGTGCCAGTGATCCGGCGCGGCGATCACCAGTGCATCGACCGATTTGTCGTCGAGCGTGCGCCGGAAGTCGCCGACCGCCTGGGGAGGTTGCGCCTGCACGCCGCTGACGGCGGCCGCGGCACGGGCCAGAACCTGGGAGTCGACGTCGCACACATGGGCGACCGTGGTGTTCGGCGTTCGCGCGAACGTCTTGGCCAGCACCGTCCCACGCCCGTTCAATCCCATCACCGCCACCGCAACTCGCTCTCCCGGTGCGCCGAGCGCCCAGGGGCGCACGCGCGCCGTCGCGATCCCGAGACCTGCGGCGGACGCGGTCTTCAAGAACTTGCGGCGTTTCATAGGGGTCTCACTTTGATGTTCCGGAAGTACACCTCGTCACCGTGGTCCTGCAGGATGATGTGGCCCCCTTCCGTGCGGCGCTGGCCGAACCACGGCAGCGTGCGGAACTTGCTCGCGGCCAACGCCGAATCCATCTGCGGGGTGCCGAGCTCGAACACGACGATGCGTGCGCCGTTCAACCAGTGCTCGCCGTGGTTGCCACGGAAGATCACCCGCGACTGATTCCACTGGCCTACCGGGTTGAGATGCTTCGCCGCATTGGGAGCGACGAGGTCGTACAGCGCTCCGGCCCGGTGTGTCGGCAGCTTTCCGTCAGGGTGACGGTCATCGTCCAGGATCTGATACTCGAAGCCCAGGGCTGCGTGATTCGGCGCGTTTTGCAGGGATAGCGCTTCGGAGACGTTGTACTTGACGCCGCTGTTGGCCCCGGGCGTGACTTTCCATTCCCACGACAGCTCGAAATCCTGGAACGTATCGACGGTCATGAGATCGCCGCCCTGCGCCGGCTGGCCGTCCGGCAGCTTGGGGACGTTGCCGCTCGCGATCTTCTTGATGCTGCCGTCGACGACCACCCAGTGCGCGCTCGGGACACTGTCGTAGCCCAGCCCCCGCCACCCGGTGAGGGTCGTGCCGTCGAACAGCAATCGCCACCCCGCCGCGCGCTCGGCGGCCGTGAGCTCGTTCGCCGGCGCCGCAGTCTGTGCCACCAGCGGCGCCGCGAGTAGCTGGGTCAGGAACGCGATGCGAACGGCGCTTCCAGCACGAAGCATAGTGACTCCCGCAGTGTTGCTCAGTAGTACCATATTGTTGCCTAGAGTGTCAATGTGAAATCGACCCGTCGCGAGTTCCTGGAGACGTCGGCAGCGGTCCTGGCAGCGACCGCTTGGCCGGGAGGGCCGTCTCCCCTGTCCCGCTTGCCGATCGGCTTTTCGACCCTCGGATGTCCCAGGTGGGACTGGCTCCAGATCCTCGACTTCGCGGCCGGCCACGGTTTTGCCGCCGTCGAGCTGCGCGGCTTGCAGGACACGATGGACCTTCCTCAACGCCCCGAGTTCGGTGCTGCACAAATCGCCGCCACCAGGGCCCAGCTCGCGCAACATGAGCTCGTCATCTCATGCCTCGGCAGCTCGGCAAACATGCACGAGATGGACGCCGACAAGCGAGCTGCCGCGCTCGACGAAGGACGCCGCTTCATCGATCTCGCGGAGGCGCTTGCCGCGCCATACGTGCGGGTGTTCGGCAATCAATATGTTCCTGGCGTCCCGCGGGGCGAGATGCTGGCGCACATCGCGCGCGGCTTGCGCGAGCTAGGCGATTACGCCCAGGGCAAAGGCGTCACCGTGCTGATCGAGTCGCATGGCGACTTCACCGATTCCCCGTCGCTTCAGGCCATCCTCGAGCGCGCCGACTCCCCGAACGTCGCCTTGCTCTGGGACGCCCACCACACCTTCGTCGCAGGGCACGAAGCGCCCGAGGAGACGGTGCGGCAGCTCGGGCGGTACATCCGTCATACCCACCTCAAGGATTCGGTCCCGGCCGGGAACGACCGGCGCTACGTGCTCACCGGCACGGGGGACGTGCCCGTGCGGCGACAGGTGGAGGCACTTCAAGAGATCGGGTATCGCGGCCTCTATAGCTTCGAGTGGGAGAAGCGCTGGCACCCGGAAATCGAGGAGCCCGAGGTGGCCATCGCCCAGTACGCAACGGTCGTGAGCGGGTATTTAAAGAAGGGCTGACATCACGACCGGCGCGTGGTCGCTCGTGCCGACGTCCGCCTGAACGACACACGAGGAAGCCCGAGCCGCCAGCGCCGGTGACGCCAGCAGGTAATCCAGCCGCCAGCCGATGTTGCGCGCCCGCAGATTACGCCACGGCGCCCACCACGTGAACAGATTCGCGTTGTCGGGGTCGAGCGTCCGCCCCACGTCGACGAGCGGCGACTCGAGCAGCGCTGCAAACAACGCCCGCTCCTCAGGCCGCTGGCCGATCGTGTTCGGCTTGCGCTCCTTCGGGTGCACGTCCATCTCGGCGCGCGCGATATTCATGTCGCCGCACACCACGAGGTCCCGCCCCTCGCGCACTTGCTGGCGGGACCACTCGATAAGGCGGTTCACGAAGTCGAGCTTCGCCGGGTAATCCTTCCCACCGTTGGGAACGTAGACGGAGGCGATCACGAGGTCTCCCAGCTCGGCCAGGACGATGCGGGATTCGAAATCGAAGGATGGATGGCCGAACATTGGATCTACGGCGAACAGGTCCTTCCGGACGTGCAGCGATACGCCGGAGTACCCTTTGCGGGTGTGCCAGTACGCGTGATAGTCAGGGACCTTGCACTCTTCGGGGATCTGGTTGGCCTCGGCCTTCAGCTCCTGGAGACAAACGATGTCGGGACGGTCGCGCTCGAGCCACTCGCGGAACTGCGTCGCCCGGGCACGAATACCGTTGACATTCCAAGTCGCGATTTTCACCCTGGTGCCGGCCCGGTCCCAATCGTCGCAGGGGCCAGCCGCGGCGTCAGCAGGTGGATGATGCACCACGCACTCACGTAGGCGAGGCCGCACACCGCGAAGATCGGCGTGTAATCGTCACCGGTGGCCTCGAGGATGCGGCCGGTTTCACGCTGGAAGAACACGCTTGCCATGGCCCCCGCGGCGGCGCCGATCCCTACCACCGACCCGACCGCGGCACGGGGAAACATGTCGCTCGCCAGCGTATAGACGTTGGCGGACCACGCCTGGTGCGCCGCGGCCGCGACGGCGACGATCAGCACCGCGGTCCACATCGACCCCGCCCGCGGCGCGAACGCCGTCGGGACGATGAGCAGCGCCGTCGCGAGCATCGCCGTTTTGCGCGCGCGGTTCACCGACAGGCCCCGCGCGATCAGCGCGCTCGAAAGCCACCCACCAGCAACCGACCCGATGTCCGCCACGAGGTACACGACAATCAGTGGAAGGGCCAGCTGTGCGAGCTTGAGGCCGTACTTGGCATCGAGGAATTTCGGGAGCCAGAACAGGTAGAAGTACCACACAGGATCGGCCAACAGCTTCCCGACGGCGAACGCCCACGTCTGGCGGAGACCGAGGAGGCGAAACCAGGCAATGCTCTGCACTTTGGCTTCCGGAGGGTCGCTGTGGATGTGCGTGAGCTCGGCCGCCGTTACACGTGGGTGGGCCCGCGGATCGCGGTACAGGGCCAGCCACAGGAGCAGCCAGAGGAACCCCAGCGACCCGGTCACGATGAACGCCCAGCGCCAGCCCCAGGTGAGCACGATCCACGGCACGAGGAGTGGCGTGACGATGGCGCCGGTGTTCGTCCCCGCATTGAAGATTCCCGTCGCGAGAGCCCGCTCCCGCTTCGGGAACCACTCCGCGACCGTCTTGACCGCACCGGGGAAATTGGCGGACTCGCCCAGGCCGAGGAGGGCGCGGGCCGCGGAGAACCCGGCGGTCGTGCGCGCGAAGGCGTGGCCGATGGCCGCGACGCTCCAGGCGACGACGGCCGCGACAAACCCCTTGCGCACACCGACGTGGTCCATCCACCATCCCGCCGCGAGAAAGCCGAGTGCGTACAAGAAGCTGAACCAGGACACGACATCCCCATACTGCGATTCCGACCAGTGCAGCTCGCGCTGCAGGGTCGGGGCGAGGATGCCGAGCACCTGGCGGTCCATGTAGTTGATGGTCGTCACGGCGAACAAGAGGGCGCACACCGTCCAGCGATAGCCCAGCTTCACCGGCGCCCCCGCGCGATGGCCTCCCACAGCCCCTGCAGGTAGGCGACTCCCAGCGCCCGGTCGTACAGACCGTAACCAGGACGCCCCGTTTCTCCCCAGATCATACGGCCGTGGTCCGGCCGCATCGGGCCGGCGAACCCCACGTCGTTCAGGGCGCGGAGAACCTGATAGAGATCCACGTCACCATTCGCCGACGGATGAGCGGTCTCGTGAAAGCGGCGCACGCCGGTGACCCGCACATTGCGGCAGTGCGCGAAGTGGATTCGTCCCATTCCACCGAGGCGACGTACCATGCCCACGAGGTCGTTCTGGGGACTGGCACCGAGCGAGCCGGTGCAGAAGGTGACGCCGTTTGCCGGATCGTCGACCAGCCGGACGAGACGATCCAGGGCTGGAGCGTCCGTGATGATGCGCGGCAGCCCGAAGATCGACCACGGGGGGTCGTCGGGGTGGAGCGCGAGCCGGACGCCCGCTCGTGTGGCGACCGGAACCACGCGCTCCAGGAAGTAGGCGAGGTGGTCCCACAGGCGCTCCGCGTCCACGGCGCGATACGCGGCGAGGAGGGATTGCAGCTCCGTGGCGTCGTACGTCGCCGCCCACCCCGGCAGCTCTCCGGTGCCGCGGGACACGTCGATCGCCGAGAGGGCATCGTCGTCGTATGCCAGCGCCGTCGAGCCGTCGGGCAACGGCAGCGCGAGATTGGTGCGCATCCAGTCGAAGACCGGCATGAAGTTGTAGCAGAGCACCGGGATCCCGAGCGCCCCGAGGGCGCCGATGCTCAGGCAGTAGTTGTCGATCCACCGATCGCGGCCGGGGCGCCCGAGCTTGATGTCCTCGTGCACCGGAATGCTCTCTACCACGGCGAACGCGAGTCCGGCGTCTTCGATCTGTCCCTTCAGATTCTCCAGACGATCCCGTGACCAGGCAGCGCCCGGGGCGAGGTCGTACAGCGCACTCACCACGCCGCGAACGCCCGGAATCTGGCGAATGTGGGCGAGCGGGATCTGATCACCGGGACCGAACCACCGAAAGCTCGGGATCATCGCCGCTGCCACTCCAGGACGTCCGCCACGGTCAACCGGCTGAAGTCTCCGGGCTGTGTGACCTTCAAGGTGCTCGCCGCGACGGCGAACTCGAGCGCGGCGGCCGGCGGCGCGCCACCGATCAGCCGGGCGATGAATGCTGCCGCAAAGCAGTCCCCACCGCCGACGCGATCCACGACTTCCACCTCCTGCCGCGTACTCGCGACACAGCGGCCCTCCGCCGCGTCGTAGAGCACCGCGCTCCATCGGTGCGTGCGCGCCGCAACCGGCTCGCGCTGCGTGACGGCGGCGTACCGACAGCCGAGACCACGGGCGACTCGTTCGGCGAGACGGCCATCCGCTGCGTCGATCCCGAGCATCGTTTGCACCGCTGCCGCATTGCCGATCACCAGATCGGCATTGCGCGCGAGCGGCTCGATGATCGGGCGGGGATCACGCCCGCGCCACAGCGCCGCCCGGTAGTTGAGGTCGAAGCTCACCGGCTGTCCGGAGGCCCGCATCCGGAGCATTCCCGCAACGAGGGCCCGGGCCGGCCCCTCCCCCAGCGCCGGCGTGATCCCGGTGGAGTGAAACCAGGTCGCGTCCTCCAGAATCGTGGTCCAGTCGATGGCGTCCGGATCGAGCTCGGCGAAGGCCGAAGCCGAGCGATCGTATACCACCCGCATGGTGCGGAGGTCGGCGCCGGGCTCCACGAAGTAGAGTCCCAGGCGTTCGCCGCCGCGCGCGATCCAGCGCGTGCCGACACCTTCGCGCTGCAATGCTTCGAAGCCCGCCTCGCCGAGGGGGCTTTCCGGCAAGCGGGTGACGAATTCGCACGGGACGCCGAAGTGACTGAGCGCAACCGCGACGTTGGCTTCCGCGCCTCCGAACCATGTCACGAGTTGGGGCGAAGCGAGCAGCCGTTCCTCTCCGGGCGGACTCAGCCGCAGCAGCAGCTCGCCGAAGGTGACGACACGAGTCACGATGACTGGTCCATCGATTGCCGCGCCGTCGCGACCGCGGTTACATAGGCCCGCGCTCGCGTGCCGAGTTCGGCGGGCGGCGCGCCGACCAAGGCGCTCCCCACACTCACAGCCGCGGCGCCAGCGCGAATCCATTCGCCGACGCGCTCGAGCGTTACACCACCCGACGGCACGACGCGCAGAAACGGCAGCGGCGCGAGCAGATCCCGCAGGAATCCCGGACCGAGCACACCGCCGGGAAACAGTTTGACGAGCGATGCTCCGGCACGCCACGCCCCCAGAATTTCGGTCGGCGTGAACGCCCCCGGAATGCAGGGGATGTTGCGGTCGTGGCAGACCCGCACCACGTCCGGCTCGAGCGTCGGACTCACGACAAACCGCGCCCCGGCATCCAGCACGCTGCGCGCGGCGGCTGCGTCGAGTACAGTCCCGGCGCCGATGAGCATTCCATCCCCGGCACGCGACAGCTCGGCTATGCCGTCGACAGCTCCCGACGTCGTGAGGGTGATCTCCAGAGCGCTCACGCCGCCGGCGTGGAGGGCCCGAGCGACCTCCGTGAGACCCTTCATGTCGCGCGCGCGGAGTACCGCAATCACTCCGCTCGCCAACAGTTGATCGAGAACATCCATCATGGGCCGTCCAGCGCCGCGATCGCTCCCTCTACGCCGACTTCCTCCAGCCGGCACAACGCAGCCGTCACAGCGGCCACGAACTCGCGGGAGTCCGTAAACGACGGACCCACCAGGACCGCGTCGCCGAAGACTCGAGCCGCAAGGCGCTGCAGCGTGCTGGCCGGCACCGGCCCCGCCGCGTGTTCCGTGTCGACCGCCCACCAGTGGCCGGTCAACCGCGGCACATCGACGTCCTGGACCGGGTAGGAGGCACCGCGCCACCACCCGCGGCCCTCGCTCGCCGACAGTTGCGCGGTGCACCGTGAATAGCGCAGCGACGCCGCGACCGCGAGCGCGAGGCACGGCGGGGCCCGGTGGCACGATGTTGCGAAACCCAGAACCGAAGGCAGCACGCGCACCCGCAACTTTGGCGTCTGGTTGGCTGCAATGACGTCCCAGCGGTGCTCCAGCCAGGGATTGCGGAAGCGGTCGAGGACGGTCCGCGCGAAGGCGCGCGCCTCCTCGAGGGGCAGCCCCGACCCGGGCACGATCTCGTCGAACAGCAGGCGCTCGAGGAACGGCCCGAGCGTCGGATGCTCCGTTGCTTCCCGCACGGTGGCGACACGCGAGAGGATCGCGAGTGGTGCCATGGCGGTGTGCGCGCCATTCAGGAGCCGGAGTTTGCGCTGGCTGTAGAAAGCGATGTCAGGCGAGAACACGACGCCTGGGCTCGCGTCGATCGGAAACACGGCGGACAGTTCGCTCGGGTCGGCTTGGATCGCCCACAGAGAGTGCGGCTCGGTGAGCGTGAGGAGGTCGTCGGAGTAGCCGAGACGGGCTTCGAGCTCGGTACGGAGCTCGGGGGAGGGGGCGGTCGTGATCCTGTCCACCAGCGACGAGCAGAAGCTGACATGGCGCGACACCCAGCTCCGGAAGTGCTGATTCGACGGCGAGCGCCCGGCGACCTCGGCGACCATCTCGGCCAGACGGGCCCCGTTCTCGGGAACGAGCTCGGTGGGGATCACGAACAGCGGTGGGCCATCAGGCAGCGACGCGAAGCGAGCGCGCAGCAAGTCTGCGAGTCGTGCCGGAAAGGCCGCATCCCTGTCGAAGCCGGCCTCCGTCACGTTGCTCACAATCACCTGCAGCTCGGGTCGGGCGACGACGGCGCGTACGGCGTCCCATTCGCTGTCCGCCACCAAGGCCCTCGAGATGGAACCAACAAGACGGGCCCGGTCAATCGGTACCCCGTCCTCGAGCCCGCGCTCGATGAGGGTAAAGAGACCGCCCTGGGCATTCATGGCTCTCGCGACGCCGTGCGGCGTGCTCTGCACGACCACGATGCGGCCGTTAAATTGGCCGCGCCGGTTCGCAGCGTCGACCGCTTCGGCCGACAGGGCCCGCAGCAACATCCCGCTGCCGAACTGTAGCACGCGCTCCGGCAGCTTGGCCCCCGGGTAGGCCCCCGCGGGCCAGTGGCTGGTGCTCAGCCGTGACGCGCCAACGTCGCGCATCGCCGGACTACGGAAGCTGCCAGATTTCCGCGCGATTCTGGGTGAACAGCGGAATCAGCACCCGGTTTCGCTTCGCGTCGTAGCCGATGTCGGCCGGGCTCGGCACGCCGGTGATCACCTTCGCCTCGGTGCCGCTCTGGTATGCGGACACCGTCGAGTCGTTCCAGCTGGAGACGAGAATCTTGCCGCGGGCCACTTCGACGCCGTCGAACCCACCGGGACCGCGGGCGATGACCGTCGGATTCTTGTCGCCCAGCTTCCACTCGAAGATCGACGGGCCCCCGTATGCCACCACGATGAACCGATTGCCGGTGACGTCCCACGTGATGCCGTTCGGCCGCTCGAGGGTGTCGCCTTGCGCCGCGACCGTCACCTTCCGGCCGATGATGCGGAAGATCCGGTCGGGCCCGGGATGTGAGACGTTCCCGGCGCTGTCGAATCTGATGCCGGTGTCGGTGATGTAGAGGGCCCCATCGGGGCCGATCGCCGGATCGTTGAGGAAGACGGCCCCCGCTGGACGCAGGTCCACCGTGGCGATCGGCTTTCCCGTCCTGGCGTTGAAGGCGCGGGCCTCGTCGATGTCGGTCACCCACAGCGTATCCCCCTTGAGCGTGAGCCCCTTGGGCCCATTCAAGGTGACGCCGTTCTTGCCCGCTTCGATGAACTTGAGGTTCTCGACGCCGCTGTCGGGCTTGATGCGGCTGATGAACCCGTTGTTGTCCTTCGCACTCGCGTTACCGTTGATGTTCGAGATGAAGTACACGTCCTGCGCGGCGTCCCAGAGGAACGACTCTGGGGTCTGCAGGGAATCGATCTCGGACACCTTGTGGGCCTGGGGCGGCGGTGCCGCCGCCGGGGGTTTCGCCTGCTCCGCCTTCTTGCAGGCCGCCGCGATGACGGCCGCGGCGACCAGGATACGCTTGTAGTCGACCATAGTCACTCCTTTAATGACGTCGCTCAGAGTCGCTTCAACAGTGCCTGGAATCGCGGATCCTCGCGCAACGAGTCGAGATCGGAGTCGTTCTCGAACCATTCGCGATGACCGAAGCCGTTCTGCACCGCCTTTTCGAGGCACGTCATCGCCTCGTCGGTCTGTCCCATGATCGCATATGAGCAGGCGACGTTGTACAGTACGCCCGGGTCCTCGGAATCGATTGCGTACGCCCGCCGGGTCCACTCAAGCGCCCGGTCCCGTTCCCCAAGCTGCGCCAGGGCACCGGCCCCGAGATACAGCGCTCGTGCGTCGTCCGGATTGAGCTCGAGATGAGCCCGCGCGACGCCCAGCCCGCGCCGGAGCACCTCCTCCGCCTCGGCCTTGCGCCCCAGCCCCTTCAGCGGCGCCTGCATCAATAGCAGCGCCTGGTAATCCTCGGGACGGACCCGCGACGCTTCCTGATAGTGCCGCACCGCCTCTTCCAGCTTTCCCTCCTGGAAGCACGCCCGGGCGTAGAAGTAATGCGCCTCGTACAACTTGGGATTGAGCCGGATCGCCGTTTCGAACTCGCGGCGCGCCTCGTCATACTGCCGGCTCAGCGAAACGGCGAATCCCCGTGACGCGTGCGCCTCGGCCAGCTCGGGGTCGAGCTCGAGCGCCTTGCGGCTCGCGCTGTCGGCGCCCTCGAGGTTCGCCTTGCTGCCGTCCCAGTACATGTACAGAAACGAGCAGCAGTCGGCGACCCCGGCGTAGGCGATGGCATACCCCGGGTCGACCTCGATGGCGCGCTCGAACATACGCCGCGCGAACTGCATGCCGGTGCGGCGGAACTGGTGGAAGAACTGGCGGCCGCGCAGGTAATAGTCGTACGCCTGGACGTTCGCGGTGGGCACCTTCTCGATCGCCCGTTTCTCGGCGTCGGACAGCACGACGCGCAGAGCCCGCACGATGTTGCCGGCGATTTCGTCCTGGATGGCGAACACGTCCTGCAGCTCGCGGTCGTAGCGCTCCGACCACAGGTGGTAGCCGTCCGCGACGTTCACCAGCTGTGCCGTGACCCGGAGCTTCGAGCCGGCCTTCCGCACGCTGCCCTCGAGCACTGTGGTGACGTTCAGCTGCTCGCCGACCTTGCGGATGTCCTGGTTCTTCCCCTTGAACGCGAACGACGACGTGCGCGAGGCGACCCGCAGCGCCTGAATCTTGGTGAGCGCGTTGATGATTTCTTCGGCGATCCCGTCGGTGAAGTACTCGTTCTCGGGATCGGCGCTCATGTTCACGAACGGCAGCACGGCGATCGATTTCGTGCCGCCGGAGGCGGCGGTCGACGTCGTGATGCCGGGTGGGGTGCTCGTCCCCGGCGCCTTCAGCGCCTGCGAGAACTGCGCGGCCGTGGCGTAGCGATCTCCCGGCTCCTTCGCCAGCGCCTTCATCACGACCGACTCGAGCCATTCCGGAAGATCGTTGCGCACCCCGCGCAGCGGCGGCGGAGACTCTGTGAAACACTGGGCGATGATCGCCTGCGCCGTCGGGCCCGTGAACGGCGTCCGCCCCGACAACATCTCGTACACCATGCAGCCGAGACTGTAGACGTCGCTCCGCCCGTCGAGCTCGGCCGCCCCCGCCGCCTGCTCCGGACTCATGTAGGCGGGCGTCCCCACCGTCGCGCCGGTCTGGGTCAGCGCACTCGCGGCGGCGGCGGTGATCGCCTTCGCGATGCCAAAATCGGTCACTACCGCCTCGCCCTCGTGCAGCATCACGTTCTCGGGCTTGATGTCGCGATGCACGACGCCGTGGCGGTGCGCGTAATCGAGGGCGGCCGCGACCGCCCGTCCCAGGTACAGCGCGTCCTCGACGGCGAGGTGGTGCTCCCGCTCCAGGCGCTGCCGCAGCGATTCCCCTTCGACGTACGGCATCACGTAGTAGAGCAGATCGCCCGCCTGCCCTGAATCGTACAACGGCACGATGTGCGGGTGCTGCAGCTGAGCGGCGATCTGGATCTCCCGGAGAAATCGCTCGGGGCCGAGGTTGACGGCGAGATAGGGGTGCAGAACCTTGATCGCCACCGGCCGGTCGTGCTTCTTGTCCTGCGCACGATATACCGTGGCCATCCCCCCACGGCCGACCTCCCGATCGAACGTGTAGCGGTCGGCCAGCGCGGTGCGCAGTCGATCCAGCAGGTCGGCCATGGTCGAGGCTATTCCTTCTCTTCCTCTTGCTCCTTCTTGCGCGCTTCGACCACGCGCGTGGCGACCTCGGGAGGGACCTGCTCGTAGGTGTGGAATTTCTGACGGTACGTGCCGCGACCGTGCGTGATGGAATGCAGCGAGGTGGCGTAACGGTCAAGATCCGCTTCCGGCACGAGCGCCTTCACCTTCACCAGCTTCCCGTCCGGTTCGGTGCCGAGAATCTGGCCACGCCGCGAGGAGAGATCGCCCATCACGGCTCCCTGGTATTCATCGGGGGTCCAGACTTCGACCTCCATGATCGGCTCGAGCAACACCGGCTTGCAGCTCGGGCTCACGTTCCGGAAGGCCAGGATCCCGGCCATCTTGAACGACATCTCGTTCGAGTCGACGTCGTGGTAGGAGCCGTCGAACAGCTCCACCTTGAAATCCACGACGGGGTAGCCGGCTACGGGGCCCCGCTCTTTCGCCTCCATGATACCCTTTTCCACCGCGGGGATGTACTGCCGCGGAATCACGCCGCCGACGATCTGATCGTCGAAGACGAATCCCGACCCGCGGGGCAACGGCGCGAGCCGGATCCAGCAATCGCCATACTGCCCGCGGCCGCCGGTCTGCTTTTTGTGCTTGCCCTGCCCTTCGCCCTTCCCGCGCAACGTCTCCCGGTAGGCGATCTTGGGCTTTCCGATCACGGCGTGCACGCCGAACTTGCGCGCCAGACGGCCCACGACGATCTCGAGGTGTCGTTCTCCCAGCCCGCGGATCAGCGTCTGGCCGAGCTCCGCGTTGTACTCGTGGTGGAATGTCGGGTCCTCCTCGTGCAGCTTGTGCAGGCCGGTCGAGAGCTTGTCTTCCTCGCCGCGCTGTTTGACCTCCACCGAGACGGTGATCACGGGCTCGGGGAACGGGATCTTCGGCAGGACGATGGGACGGGCCTGCGTCGACAGCGTGTCGTTGGTATGCGTATCACGCAACTTGGCGACGACACCGACGTCGCCGGCGTGCAGCTCACCGATCTCCGTCCGCTCTTTCCCGACCGCGACGCAGAGGTGATTGAGCTTTTCGCTCGCCGACCGCGGCGCGTTGTAGACGTCCTGGCCGTTCTTTACCGACCCCGAGAAGATCCGGAAAAACGTCACGTCCCCCACGTGCGGCTCCGAGATCGTCTTGAAAACCTGGGCCACGAACGGGCCGGTGTCCTCGGGCTGCAGGGTGATCTGCTCGACCTTGCCCCACGTCTCGGCCGTCACCGGAGGCCGCTCGGCAGGAGACGGCAGCAGCTCGACCATCTTCGACAGGAGCGCCCGCGTGCCGTAGGTCAGCTCGGCGGCGCCGCAGAACAGCGGGTACAGCTCTCCCCTCGCCATCCCCGCCTTCATGGCACGGATCGCCTCATCGCGGCCGATCTCCTCGCCGCCGAGGTAGCGCTCGAGCAGGGCATCGTCGGTCGCCGCGATGCTCTCGATCAGCTCCTGGGAGTACTTGGTGAACCGCTCCTGATACTCGGGTGGCACGTCCACCTCGTCGTATTCGCCGGCCTTCGTCCCCTTCTTGTAGAGATGGCACTTCTTGGAGAACAGGTTGATGATGCCGTGGAACGCCGGCCCCTCCCCGACCGGGATCTCGACCGGAATCACCTTGGTCGTCAACCGCTCCTTGATCGACGCGAATACCTTCTCGAAATCGGCGTGCTCCTTGTCCATCAGCGAAACGAAGAACATGCGCGGGACTCGGGCATGCTCGCAGTAGTCCCACACCTTCTCGGTGCCGACCTCGACGCCCGCCGTCGCCGACACGACGACCACGGCGCCGTCCGCGGCACTCACCCCCGCCAGCGCGTCGCCGGTGAAGTCGAGGTACCCCGGGGTGTCGATCAGATTCAGCTTCGCATCCATCCACTCGGCGACGGCAAGGGCCAGGTTGATGGAGTATTTGCGCTCGATTTCGTCTGCGGTGTAATCGGTGAGGGCGGTGCCGTCTTTCACGGACCCGTGTCGCTTGCTGGTGCCGGCCACGAACGCGAGGGCATCGACGAGGGACGTCTTTCCGCTCGCGCCGTGGCCCACGACGGCCACGTTGCGGATCTCGCCTGTCCTGTAGATGCGCATGAGCGCACGATCTCCTGCCTGGGGGAAGGGGAATATGTGGAAGGCGGAAAAAGACGGCTAGACGATCGGGAAGGCGCCGACCCGCCAAGCCGCCGGGAGGACATCGAGGGGATAGGGCTCAGGAAAGACCTCACTCCCAATCACGAGGCGTCCGCTCGGCGGCTCAGCGGCTCGGCGTCTACCTCGCCGCCTCGACGTCTTGCCTTCGGTACTCCTAGCGAGGCGGTCCATCCTACCAGCATCGCTCCCCCCGCCGCTAGAAACGCGGCCATCGGCGTCGCGCCGTCGTACACCATCCCGATCGCTTCCGGCCCCAAGAACCTCCCCAGGGCGCCGAGCGACTGCGCCACCCCGAGGACCGCCCCCTGCTCGTTCACCGCGGCGAAGGTCGATACCAGTCCCGTCGCGGCCGGCGACATGATGCTGTTGGAGAAGGCAAGCACGACGGTCCAGGCATACAGCGGGCCGTTGTGCGCGAGAAACGGCACCACGCCGATCGCGATCGCCATGCCGAGCATCCCGGCAATCAAGAGCGCGCGGTCGCCGACAAGACGCGTCAGCACCCGAAAGAGACCGCCCTGGACGAACGCCGCCACGAGTCCCACGAGGGCGAAGAACCGCCCCAGGTCCTGCTCCTGCCACCCGAGGGTGCTCGCCGCCCACAGCGGCAGCGCAACCGTGTACCCTGCAAATGCAAAGGGCGCGATCGCCCATACCAGCATGAGGGGCCGCAGCTCGGGGTGGGCAAGGGCTTCCGCCATGTGCCCGAATGGCCAGAAGCTACGGACGGCGCGATGCTCTTCTCGCAGGGACTCGGGAAGGATGAGGTAGGCGGAGAGGAGATTCAGGATCGACAGCCCCGCGGCGATGAGCCCCGGCACCGGATGGCCGAGCGCCTGTCCGTACCCGCCGATCGCCGGACCGAGGATCATACCGAGTCCGAACGCCATCCCGATCATTCCCATCCCCTTGGACCGGTCCTCGGCGGTCGTGATGTCGGCGACGTAGGCCTGTGCCGCTGAGATGTTGCCGCCCGCGAACCCCGACACGAGTCGCGCAAAGAGAAGCACTCCGTAGGATGGGGCGAACGCAAACAGCAGATAGCCGCTCGCGTTCAGCACCATCGTGGTGAGGAGGATCGGCCGCCGCCCCACCCGGTCGGACAGCCGACCGAGCCAGGCCGTCGCCAGGAACTGCATCAGGGAAAAGGCGCCGATCAGCATGCCGAACTTGAGCCCATGCGCGCCGAACTGGGTGGCGTAGAAGGGCAGCAGGGGGATCACGATCCCGAACCCCACGAGATCGATGAAGACGGTGAGCCAGATGATCGCGAGCCGCGGGCGGGCGGTGGGCATGGTCGGAGTAATCTACAAGGCGTACGTTACGCGAGCCCTCACACTGCGTGGAGCTTTCCATGAGCACGTGGCATCGACTCGGTACGAAGGACGAAGTGTCCGCCCGGGTGCCGTTCGCGGTGAAGCTCGACCGGCACGCGATCGCGGTCTTCTTCTACGATGGACGGTTCCGCGCCATCTCCAACACCTGCAACCACCAAGGTGGCCCACTCAGTCAGGGCCGGCTCCGCGGCGAGTACGTGATGTGCCCCTGGCACGCCTGGGAATACAGCGTCATCACGGGCAGAGGCCCCGAAGGGTATGGAGAAGACGCGGCGGCCGTGTTCGCCGTCGAGGAGCGCGCGGACGGGGTGTACGTGCAGACCCCGCCGATTTCCCCACGCACGCTCGCCAGGCACGAGCCGCATCCCCTACTCCACCCGGCGCCCAAGCCTGCCGGCGCACCGCCCCGCGTCCTCGGCATCTCGACGACGGCGATGGACGACACGAACCCGCGCTTCTCCACCTCTGATGCCCTGCTCGAGCACGCGATGCGCTTCGCCAGCGAGACGCTGCACGCGGACACGCAGACGATCCGGCTGCGCGATCTGCAGTTCCGCCCCTGCGAGGGGAACTACTCGAAGGCCTCGCACGCCTGCACCTGGCCGTGCGCCATCACGGAACGGGATCCGGCAGATCAGCTCACCGCGGTCTACGAGGGACTGGTCAACTGGGGCGACGTCGTGCTCATCTCCACACCGATCCGCTGGGGCAACGCGTCGTCGCTCTACTACAAGATGGCGGAGCGGTTGAACTGCGTGCAGAATCAGGTCACGATCAAGAACAAGGTCCTGATCAGGAACAAAGTGGCGGCGTTCATCATTACCGGTGGACAGGACAACATCCAGGGCGTGGCGGGGTCGATGTTCACCTTCTGGTCGGAGCTCGGCTTCATGTTCCCGCCGTTCCCATTCATCGCGCATTCACGCGGGTGGGACGCCGAGGACATGGAGAACAACGTGCGCCAGGTGAAGATGAGCGAGGCGCTCGCCGAAGCCTCGCGCGAGCTGGCGCAACGCGCCGTGGATTTCTGGAAGATCCTGGATGAACACAAGAAGGAGATGGCCAAGCCGATGGAACGCGCCGGGCGCAAGGCCAACACGATCCCGATGCCGGAAGAGGCGGTGGTATGAGTCGGCGCATGGACTTGGCGAAGGCATACGAGAAGACGCTGTTTGCGGGAGATCGCGACGGCGTCGGCGGTCACTTCACCGACGACATCGTGTACTGGGTGGCCGGGGGGCCCCGACTCGGCGGCGAATGGCGTGGGCGTGAGGCCGTCCTCGACGCCCTGTGGAATCGTGAGCCGGGGCTGGGGGCCGCGGATTGGGGTTACGAAGACGTGTGGCGGGTGTGGTACGAGGCCGAGGACAGAGTCATCGTCGAGATCAGAGAACGCAGCTGGCTGAAGAGCGCGCCGGCCGACGTGATGGATCAACGGACGTGTGTCGTCATCAGGTTCAGCGGAGACCGGATCTGCGAGATGAGAGACTACACCGACAGTCACATCTACGAGCAGTTCCTGGCACGCCATCGATCGGAACTGCCGAAGTTCAGTAGGTAGACGGATAGGCGCCTGGCGATCGGACCGCCAGGCGCCGTAGCAGGTTCGTAACCGTCTCTCCGGCGGTCGGCCGACTGATCTACTGTGCGAAGTCGAAAGTCCCTGCCATGTCGTTCGCATTCGCGTCTCTGTCAGTCAACGGCTGCAATCCCCATCTGTGTTCTATCAGCGCCAGGATCGACGTCGTGTCGTACACATTGTGGTCGATGAAGTGGCGTCGCGCGAACGGCGAAATCACAAGCGTGGGGACGCGGAGCCCCGGCCCCCAACGGTCCACGACCGGGGGGGCCACGTGGTCCCAGAAGCCGCCGTGCTCATCGTACGTGATGATGATGGCAGTAGAGCTCCAGTCGGGCCCATTGCGCACCGCGTCGATCAGGTCGAGGACGTGCTGCTCGCCCGTGAGCATATCGGCGTAGCCCGGGTGCTCGTTATCGGGCCCCAGCGGTTTGACGAACGCGACGCCCGGGAGGTTTCCCGCCGCTGCCGCCGCGAAGAACTCGGTTTCATCCCGCAGGTGCTCGGCCTTCGCCGCCGTGCCGTCGGCGAAGTTCTGGAAGTAGACGAAGGGCTGATGGTGGAACTGGAACAGCGGATCCGGATTCCCCGCCAGGGCGTTGTCCCAGCCGCCGGAGTACCAGGCCCAGCTCACGTTCTTGTCGGAGAGCCGGTCCCCAATGGTGGCGAAGGTCTGGTTGGGGACGAGATTCGCGACCGGAGTCGTGGCCGGATGCGGTTGATTGACGCTGAACGCGGTGTTCACCGCGTATCCATCCGGCGTGACAAAACCGTCCCTCACGAGATTCCCGTTGGCGTCGAGCTGCGCCACTACCGACGCGGGGGCGTTCGGGAAGACGGGTGTGCGCGCCGCAATCAGCCAAAAGTGGTTCAGGAAAGAGCCACCGAACGCCGCGTGATAGAAGTTGTCGCACAGCGTGTACTGCGACGCCAGCGCGGCGAGGGGCAAGCCGGCGGTGTGATAGAAGCCCATCGACTCGCCTTGTACATCGCTCACCAGCGCGAACTTGTCCATCTTCCCGCCGTCGATCTGCATCTGCTCCTGATA
>JAWOLH010000048.1:0-28119 GCA_033853695.1 Gemmatimonadales bacterium
AGAAGCAGCAGCGAGCCCACGCCCCAGGCAATGCCGAACATGGTCAGGAACGAGCGCAGCTTGTGCGCCCACAGTGTGCGCAAGGTTTGTCCGAAAATGTCGAGCAGCAGGCGCATATTGGCCCTAACACCCATTAATACGTCCGGGCGCGCCGCTTGGTTCCGGGAAAGTGCAATAGAAATCCCCGCCACGGCTACTTAGACCGGGCGGGGGTAAAGAGGTGAGCGTTCTATTTCCTGACCGCTCCAGGGGCTTTCTTCTCTTCACCGTAGTCGTAAACGCCGTGGCCCGACTTGCGCCCCAGCCGTCCCGCCTTGACGTACTGGACCAGCAGCGGACACGGCCGGAACTTCTCGCCCAGCGTCTTGTGCAAATACTCGAGGATGTGCAGGCGCGTATCGAGGCCGACCAGGTCGACCAACTCGAAAGGTCCCATGGGATGGTTGAGGCCGAGTTTCAGGGCCTTGTCGATGTCCTCGGCCGATGCGACGCCCTGCTCGAGCATCCGCATCGCCTCGAGGCCCAGGACGACGCCCAGGCGGCTCGACGCGAAGCCGGGGGAGTCCTGCACTACGATCGGCTCCTTGCCGAGGCGACGGGCGATGGCGCAGGCCCGGTCGACTACTTCCTGCGGCGTGCGACCGTGGCGCACGATTTCCACGAGCCGCATGACGTGCACCGGGTTGAAGAAATGCATCCCGATCAGGCGGCCGGGCTCCCGGACGGCGGCGGCGATCTGCCCGACAGAAAGCGACGACGTATTGGTCGCGAGCAGCGCCTCGCGAGGAGCCTGCCGCTCCACTGCGGCGAACAACATCTGCTTGGTGTTGATGCGCTCGACGACGGCCTCGATGACGAGGTCCACGTCCATCACCGCGTCATCCAGCTCGGTCGCGTAGCGCAGGCGCTGATGTACGCCGGCGCGATCCGCCTCGGTGATCTTGCCGCGTTGCAGTCCCGCGGCAGCGAGGGACTCGATGCGACGCCGGGCTTCGGTGAGAGCCTCCGGCTGGCTGTCGTGCAGGGCGACACGGCACCCGGCCAGCGCGGCCACGTACGCGATGCCGTGGCCCATCGTGCCGGCCCCGATGACGGCGATCCGCGACACAGGGGGTGCGGTGGGTGTGCTCATGCGCGCAACGCATCCATGGTACGGCGTCCCAGGTCGGGGCGATTGGTGCAGACGCCGTCGACGCCGAGGCCCGCGAGCCGCACCATTTCCACGGCGTCGTCGACGGTCCAGGCGAAGAGCTGCGCGCCGGCGATGTGGAGCAGCGATGCGAGCTCGCCGTCGACCAGCGAACGGTCCATCCAGAACCCGACGGCCCCCACGTCCACGAGCGGGACGAGCGGGCGGATCGGATACGAGGCGCTCAAGATGCCGCGCGGCAGGGTCGGGCGGGCCGCGCCGAGCCGGGCCAGAATGCGGTGGTCGAATGCGTGTACGGCGTAGCCCGCCGGGTGCGGGCCCGCATCCAGGATGTCGAGCAGGTGCGCGTCGAACGCAGGTGGCAGTGTCTTGATCTCGATGTAAACCCGCAGCCGCGGGTCGATGGCGCCGAGCGCCTCCGCGAGCAGCGGCGGCACTTCTCCGTTGGGGAGGCGCTTCGCGCGCACCGCGACGGCGGTCGACGTGGGGATGTGGACGCCGGCGATCGTGTCGTCATGGTGCACGACGAGCGCGCCGTCGCACGTCGCGTGAATGTCGAGCTCGATCCCGTCGGCGCCGAGGCGCCCCGCCAGTCGGAATGCGGCGAGCGAGTTTTCGTGCTCCTGCGCCGAGGCCCCGCGGTGCGCGATGACGAGCGGGCGGCTCACTGCAGCAGGCTATCCGCCTTCTTCGGCTCGATCCAGCCCGGCTCCTTCTCGATATCGTGGACCAGGGCGATGTCTTCGGGTCGCGGCAGCACCGACTCGCGGTACGCCGGATACTTGTCGGCGTCGATCGGTGAGCCGTCCACGGTGAAGTGCTGATGGGCGTACATCCCGATGCGTCGGTTGAACTGCAGCACGGGCACCTTGAGCCAGCGCTCACGCTCGGGGATGAACATGTTGAGCCGCTCGACGAGCTTCACGATCTCCTGCCGGTACAGCCCCCGTGACAGCTCGTTGAGCTTCGTCTTGTCCGCCTCGATCTGGCTGTCCCGCTCGTCGTAGCGCCCCTTCAACCCCCAGACGTAGGCCCAGTGGGCGGACGAGGAGTTGTCGGTGCCGAAAAGGTCGAACGCCGTGGGAATCCACTTGTAGAAAAAGCGTTGAATTACCTCCGGGGGCATCTTCCCGGCCTTCACGATCCGCAGAAGGCCGTTGTTGCCGGTGCCGAGGTGGAACGACTCTTCTTTCAACATCGGTCCCATCGACCGCGACAGAGGGTCGAAGCTCGATACCGACAGCATCTTGAGCTGGAACTTGCCGTCCCGGTCAATGAATTGCGTATAGGTGAAGAAGTCGAGCCAGTTGTCGACGAGCTCGTTGAAGCTGCCCAGCAGCCGCTCGCCCTCGTCCGCGCGCCGCTCCAGCAGCTTCGCCGCTTCGCGCTTCCCTTCGTCGCCGAAGTGCGCGCACAAGAGGTAGGACATCTGCCAGCCGTGGCGCATTTCCTCGGTCATCACACGCTGCAGCGACAGCAGATCGTAGTCCGAGGGGGCGTTCGTCAGCAGATTGCGCTGCTGCTCCACCGACGCGAACTCGGTGTCCCCCTGATACACGATGAGATTCAGGAGGGCATCGCGGATGCGCTGATCGGGGATGTGCATCACGGTGGGCCACTTGCGCTGCCCCCTGTAATGGCCGAATTCGATATGCGGCACTTCCTGATCGCCGAACTTCGCCTCGAACTTGAAATCGCGCAGCGCGCCCGGGGGGAGCCCGATCGAATCCTGCCAGTAGCGGAAATAGTCGATCCAGTCGTCGAAGTTATTGAGCTTGCGCACCATGGTTCAGCGACTCCGTGTGGCGAGGGACTCGAGGCGCGAGCGCGCCTCGTCGGTGGCGAACAGTTCGTGCTGCATGGCGACCTCGAAATCGAGCATCTCGGGCAGCGCCGCGTCGAGGCTGCGATACACCGCCTCTTTGGCGCGTCGCAGCGCCAGGGGCGGGAACGTGGCCCAGGCCAGTGCCAGCGCCCGCACCTCGGTTTCGAGGCGGTCGGCCGGGACCAGCCGATCGAACAAGCCCAGACTCTGCGCCTCCGCGGCCGGCACCATGCGTGCGCTCCACAACAGTTCGAGCGCGCGCGAGGTCCCGACGAGCCGCGGCAGGAAGTAGCTCCCGCCCCAGTCGGGGCCGAGTCCGAGCTTCGCGAACACTTGGCCGATCGTGGCGGTGTCGGCAGCAATGCGGTAATCGCAGGCGAGCGCCAGGTTCGCGCCCCCACCCGCCGCGGCACCGTTGACGGCCGCGAGCACCGGCTGCGGGGCGGCCCGGACCAGCAGGGCGATTTCGCGCCCGGCTCGGACGAGGGCATCACCGTCACTCCCCAACACCGTCAGATCGGCCCCGGCACAGAACGCACGCCCCGCGCCGGTGATGACGACGGCGCGCACGCGGGGGTCGTGCGACGCGGTCCGCAGCGCGGCGAGCAGCTCGTCGCATAACGCGCGGGTGAGCGCATTGAGTTTCTCGGGTCGGTTCAGCGTCAGCGTGGCGAGACCATCGGCGACGGTGGCGAGGACGAGGCTCATACCCGCTCCACGATCATCGCGATGCCTTGGCCGACGCCGATACACATGGTCACGAGACCGTAATGACCATTCGTCCGCTGTAAGGCGTGGAGGAGCGTCGTGAGAATCTTGGCGCCCGTGCATCCGAGCGGGTGGCCGAGCGCGATGCCACCGCCGTAGATGTTCACCTTGGCAGGGTCGAGCCGCAGTTCGCGGATGCAGGCGATTGCCTGGGCGGCGAACGCTTCGTTGAGCTCGACCAGGTCGATCTGATCGATCTTCAGGCCGGCGCGATCGAGTGCTTTGCGAGTGGCGGGTATCGGACCCAGACCCATGCAGCTCGGGTCAACTCCCGCGACAGCAGTCGTGACGACCCGCGCGAGCGGCTTTCCGCTTTTCCCCGCCTTCACTACCACGGCCGCCGCACCGTCGTTGATCCCGCTCGAGCTCGCCGCCGTCACGGTGCCGTCCTGCTTGAACGCGGGCCGGAGCTTCGCGACCGCTTCGAGCGTGGTGCCGGGACGCGGATACTCGTCCCTGGCGAAGGCCGTGCCGTCGGGGAGGGGCACCGGGACGAGCTCGTCAGTGAAGTCGCACGCTTCGAGCGCTTTGGCGGCGCGCGCCTGGCTCTCGACGGCGAACGCATCCTGCTCGGCGCGGGTGATGCCGTATTGCCGCGCGACGACCTCGGCCGTTTCGCCGAGCGAGATCGTCCACTCCTTCTTGAGCTTCGGGTTGGTGAAGCGCCACCCGATCGTCGAATCGGCGATCTCCGGGGCGCGCCGATTCCAGGGCTCACCCGATTTGAGCATCACGTAGGGCGCCCGGGTCATGCTCTCGACGCCCCCGGCGATGAACACGTCGCCCTCTCCCGCCTTGATCGCCTGAGCCGCGCTCGCCACCGCCTGGAGCCCCGATCCGCAAAGCCGGTTGACCGTCTGCCCTGGGACCTCGACCGGCAACCCCGCGAGCAGGAGCGCCATGCGCGCCAGGTTGCGGTTGTCCTCGCCCGCCTGGTTGGCGCAGCCAAGGATCACGTCGTCGATCGATTGCGGATCGAGCTGCGCTCGCTCCACGACGGCCTTGATCGGCACGGCGGCGAGATCGTCGGGACGCACGCGCGCGAGCGAACCTCCGTGCTTGCCGACGGGTGTTCTCGCAGCCGCGTAGATGTAGGCCTCGGTCACATCGCCACCCAGACGGTTTTCGTCTCCAGATACCCGTCCAACGCGTCCCGTCCCAGATCGCGCCCGAATCCCGACGCCTTGAAGCCCCCGAAGGGAGCCATGGAATCGTAGAAGTTGTAGCTGTTGATCCAGACCGTGCCGGCGCGGATCGCGCGCGCGGTGCGATGCGCCTTCTGGAGATCCTTCGTCCAGATCCCCGCCGCGAGGCCGTACATCGACCGGTTGGCGAGCTGCACGCCCGCCTCGACGCTGTCGAAGGTGAGGACGGCGAGGACGGGCCCGAAGATCTCTTCCCGGGCGATGGTCATCTCGGGCTTGACCTGGTCGAACACCGTCGCTTCGACGTAGTAGCCCTTGCCGTTTGGCCGTACGGCATTGCCGCCGGCGACGAGGGCCGCGCCCTCGTCTTTTCCTTTCTGGATATACGAGAGCACCGTCTCCTGCTGTTTCTTCGAGACGAGAGCGCCCAGGCGCGTGTTCTTGTCGAGGGGATCACCGGGAGTGAGTTTCTTCGCGCCGGCGGCGAGCTGCTCGACCACCTGATCGTGCACGCTCGCCTCGACGAGAAGACGGGAGCCCGCGGCGCACACCTCCCCCTTCCCATAGAAGATCCCGGTCTGCGCCCCCTTCACAGCGGCGGGGATATCGGCGTCGGCGAAGATGATGTTCGGGCTCTTCCCGCCGAGCTCCAGTGTGACGCGCTTGTTCGTATCGGCCGCCATTTTCATGATCTGGCGACCGACTTCCGTCGAGCCGGTGAACGAGATTTTGTCGACGTCGGGATGGCGTACCAGGGCCGCGCCGGCGGTCGAGCCGCCGCCCGGGATGACGTTGAAAGCGCCGGGGGGGAGCCCCGCTTCCTGCATCACCTCGGCCATGGCGAGAGCGGTGAGCGGAGTCTCGGACGCCGGCTTGAGGACGATCGTGCATCCGGCGGCGAGCGCCGGGGCGAACTTCCAGCTCGCGATGTTGAGCGGGAAATTCCACGGGACGATAGCGCCCACGACGCCGACGGGCTCGCGCAGCGTGTAGCAGAAGAACGGCCCGTCCACCGGCAGCGTTTCGCCGGTGATCTTGTCGGCCCACCCGCCGTAGTAGCGCAGGGTGTTGACGGTCATCGTCAATTCGATCTTCGACTCGAACAGCGTCTTCCCGTTGTGCGCCGTTTCGAGCCGAGCGAACTCGTCGAGCCGGGACTCCAACAGGTCGCCCGCCTTGGTCAACAACCGGCCGCGCTTGCGCGCCGAGAGCCCGCGCCAGGTGTCGGAGTCGAAGCATGACCGGGCGGCTCCGACGGCGTTGTCGATGTCGGCGGCGTCGCCCGCAGCGACCTCGGCGATCGTCTCCTCGGTCGCGGGGTTCTCCACGGGGAACCGCTTGCCGGAGGCCGCGGGACGCCACTCGTTGTTGATGAACAGGTCGGTCTTCACCGGCCCTTGAACTCCGCCACGCGCTTGCCGACGTACGCCGCGATTCCCTCCTTCGCGTCGTCGCTCTGGAACAGCTGCTGCTGCAGCTCGCGCTCGATCGTGAGGCCGGACTCGAACGGCACCTCGGCGCCCGACTGGACGGAGCGCTTGATCAACCCCACCGCCTTGGACGCCTTGTGGGGCGGGCAGAACTGCCTGGCGTAGAGCATCACCTGCTCCCAGAAAGTGTCGTTCGGGAATACTTCGTTGACGAGGCCCAGCTCCCGCGCCTTGTCGAACGAGAAGGTCTCGCCTTTGATCATCATCTCGATCGCCCGGGGCTTGCCGACGATGCGCGCCAGGCGCTGGGTGCCGCCGGTACCCGGGAGCACGCCGAGGTTCACTTCAGGGAGGCCGATCTTGCCCGCGTTTTCCCGCGCCAGGCGGATGTCGCACGCCATCGCGATCTCGAGGCCGCCGCCCACGGTATGGCCATTCAGCGCGGCGATCGTGAGTTTGGGCGTATGCTCGAGGCGGTTGAGTGTTTCATTGGCGTGCAGGCAGAAGAAGTACTTGAAGCGCGGCGTCACCGAGTTCAGCATGCTGATGTTTGCTCCGGCGGAGAAGAACTTGTCGCCGTGGCCGCGCAGCACGATGACGTGCACGTTGTCGTCGAAGCGCGCCTGCAGGATCGCCTCGTCGAGCTGGTGCATCATCTCGTACGTGTAGGTATTGGCGGGGGGATCATCCAGCTCGATGATCGCCAGCCCGTCTTCGACGTGATAGCGGATGAGAGTCTTCACCTGGGGTTCCGTCATGGTCGCCATGGTGCTCACGAGCCTCCATTCACCGGAGTACGGGCTTCGGCGAAGCCGCCGAGGAAGATGCGGGTCAAGAGATCCGCGAGGTGGTCGGCGTCGAGCGCGCCCGCGGGGTCGTACCAGTTGTAGATCCAGTTCATCATGCCGAACAACGCGTAAGTCGCAGCGGAGCGCTCGAGCGCCGGACGCTCCGGGACGATGTCGTGCAACAGGATTTCGAGGAGATTCACGTAGCGGCGTTTGATCTGGTTGACCTTGCGCAGCCGGTCGCCGGAGAGCGCCTGCGCTTCGTGCGACAGGACCTTCATTTCGGGCATGTGCGCCGCGAAGAAGGTGACGTGATGCCTGATGAATGCCGCCAGGCGGTCTTCGGGATCGACCGCGGCCTGCAGCGCCGCTTCGGCGCCGTCCAGGACCTGGGCGAAACACCGCTCCTGGATGTGAAAGAGCAGCTCTTCCTTGCCGCGGACGTAGTAATAGATCCCGGCGAGGGACATCCCGCTCGCCGCCGCCAGATCGCGCATCGATGTGCGATCGTAGCCCCGGTCGGCGAAAACCCGGGCGGCGTGGGTGAGAAGGGCGGTAAAGCGTTCGTCGTAGGGGCGCATGAATTTTCGAACGAGCGTTCGAAAAGCTAACCAGAGCCCGCCTTAATTTCCAGCGTTCTTTCACGTCAACCGGATAACCATGGCACCAGCAGAGCCGGCGGTCCTGCCGGCGGAGGATGCCCAGTTGATCGCCGCCTGGCAGTCCGGCGACGAGCGCGCGGCGACCGAGCTGGTGCGGCGCCACGCGCGGGCGGTCGCGCGGTTTCTCGCGGGGGCTGGTGCCCCCGAGGCGGACCTCGACGACCTGGTGCAGGAGACGTTCATCCGCGCGTTCCGGGCGGTGGCGAGCTTCCGCAGCCAGTGTCAGTTCCGCACCTGGCTGCTGACGATCGGCGGTAACGCCCTGAAGGACCTGGGGCGGCGCCTCGCCAGGCGGCGGGTCGTCCCGCTCGATGACCGGCTCGAGTCGAAAGACGGTGATCCGCACGAGCGGGCGGTGGCGAGTGAGATGGAAGAGCGCCTGCAGCAGGGCCTGACCCGGCTGCCACGGATGCAACGGGAAGTGTTCCTGCTGCGGGCACAGCAGGGGTTGGAGTACGGTGAGATCGCGGCGGCCCTCGATACCACGCCCGGTGCTGCGCGGGTTCATTATCACCATGCCGTGAAGCGACTGAAGGAGTGGCTGAAATGATGCGCGACCACGACGAATTGCACGATCAGGAACTGCGGCGGGTGGCCCAGCGGCTCGGCGCCGCCGCCGCCGAGCGGCTCAATGTCGACCGGACCGCCCAGGCCGTCCTCGCCCGGCTGCAGGCCGGTGATGCGCCGCTGCGGTCACCGATCCGGTGGATCCAGCCGGCGTGGATGCGCGCCGCCGCGGTTGTCGTCCTGATCTTCGGCGCCGGCCTTCTGACCTACCGGATCATCCACCCAACCGCTCAATCATCCGGGCGCGATTCGACGATTGCGGTACCGGCGGCGGGTGAGCTCGCCGGCTTCACGTCCGGTCAGCTACAGGACGTGCTGGCGGGCCTGAACGAGCCGATTGAGGTGACGCCGGCGGTGCATGCCGGAGAGGCCGGCGTGGAGGATCTCTCGAAGTCCCAGCTGCAGTCGCTGCTCCAGGCGATGGAGGACTGATGCGCGCGCTCTGGCTCGCTCTCTCGGTTGCTGCGGCAACGACGCTCGCGGCGCAGAATCCGGAAGATTCAGGGATGACCGCCGACTCGACGCATCTCGAGACGCTGCGGCAGGAGGTGCTCGACCGCTACCGCACCCGTGCCCACGAAGCGCTGGGGTTGAGCCCTGACCAGGCGGTGAAGTTCGACTCGGCGCAGGCCCGCGCCTGGGCGCAGCGCCGGCAGCTGATGATCGAGCGGCGGCGGATCAACGTCGCGCTGCAGGGCCAGATGCGCCCTGGTGTAGCCGCGAACTCGGACAGCGTGAGCAACCTGCTCGACGCACGCCGGCGGGTCACACAATCGCTCTTTCAGGTGGACGATCAAGAAGACCGCGAGCTGGCCGGATTCCTGAGCCCGGTGCAGCGCGCCCAGTACCAGGATTTTCGCCAGCGCTTCCGCGAGCGCATTGCCGAGGCGGTCCGCAACGGACGGGGAGGCATGATGCGGCCTGGCCTTCGCCCTGGGGTCCCCCCCGGCGTAGGGAGACGTCCCCGGCCGTAGTTGCAGCACCGTCAGCACAATCTTCGCTAAGGCTATATTTCCCGCCTGCTCGATGGATGGAGGCGGGCATGTTCGGGATCCCGGAATGGGCGCTGGGCGCCGGGGTCATCATCATCGCGATTTCCATCGCGAGGTCGGTGGCGTTCGCGATCGCGCCCGGCCGCGCGGAGGAGCGGCTGCGCGGCCGCCAGGCTTCGCGGCGGGCGCTGGCCCAGGCGATGGACGAGATCCGTGGGAAGATCGGTGGCTCGGAAGACCTGCAGCAGCGCCTTGAGGAACTAGAGGATGTGCAGCGTCGGCTGGCGGAAGTTGAGGAGCGGCTCGATTTCGCCGAGCGGCTTCTGACGAAGCAGCGCGAGGCGGAGCGGTTGGGGTCGGAGCAGAAGTAGCGGGCCCGGGTGGCGGAATGGCAGACGCAGGGAACTCAGAATCTCTTGCGCGTTCTCGGGAACGCTAGAACATCTCGGCAAATTGTAAAAACGCTGTATAGATGCTCGGGTGGCGGAACTGGCAGACGCGCCGGACTCAAAATCCGGTGGGGGCAACCCCATGCGGGTTCGATTCCCGCCTCGAGCATTGGCACTCGCCATCACCTTCGGAGCCCGCATGCGATCGCGCGTTGTTTGGGCCCTCTCGTGGCTGGGACTCGCGCTGGCGTGCAGCAAGCCGACCGCAACCAACGTGCTCCCCAAACCCCTCGAGCAGCACAACGTGGCCCCCGAACCACTCGAGCAAACGGCGATCCTGACCGATCCGCCGGGCGCCGTCATCGTCGTCGGTGCGGAAACTCTGGCTACCCGATCTCCCGTCGTAGCTCGTTACGACCATCCACGAGTCCTTGGGGTTGAGCAGCCGCTCCGCATTCACGCATTGCCCGCTCATGCCGGTGAGTGCCCACAATTCGTCTACGTCGCTTCGCTCGCCACGAGTCCTGATACTGTCCGCTTCTCGATGACCCACTGCCCCAAGAGCGATCAGGACTTTGCAGGGGTCTTTGACCAGGACTCTGTCGAGGAGCCTCCGGTGCGCCTGCGGGGAGGGATCCCGGACGCCAGGTTCCTCCTGAGCAGCGGCAAGTCGGGTTATGTAATGGTGGGGATAATCGTCGACACGACCGGACACCCGGAGCCACAGTCGCTCTCGATTGTGTGTACGAGCGACCCAGGATTCGATCCGTCAGCGAGCAAGTTCGTATTGGGTTCGGTCTTCACTCCCGCACGGGTCTATGGCCGAAAGGTGAGGGCCAGGGTCCACATGCCCGTACTATTCTCGCTACCCAGAAGCGGCGAGGTGGAGCGTCCCACCTGCTCGAGAAACTGATCTACGTCGAAACTGCCTAACACCACCGGCCCTGCACAAGAAAACCTCGTTGATCGCCCGGCCCTGTGGGTCGGGTCTCGCGTACGCGGACTGGCAACGCCATCTTGGTCCCGGCGACGACATCTGGTTTCTTAGCTTCCGCCCGGAGGGCGTTTGGCCACCTACCAGCTGCGACCCATGTCGTTCGGAGAGATCCTCGACGGTGCGCTGACCGTGCTGCGGCAGCACCTCGGCCTGTTTTTCGCGCTCGCCGTCATCTGCCTCGGGGTCCCGACGGTCATCGATTTGTCCGCCACATTTTCCGGTGAGACGAATCCCGGGCTTTCGCTGCTCTCGAGACTGCTGAGCGCACTCGGCTACCTGCTGCTGACCGGCGCATCGGTGTACGTCGTGTCGGAAACGTACCTGCAGCGGACACCGCAACTGGGGCCGGCGCTGCGCTTCGCCAGCGGGAAAATGGGTGGGTTGTTCCTCTCCGGGTTTGCGGCGGGGCTGGTGACCATGCTGGCTCTGCTTGCGCTGATCATCCCCGGCATCATCGTCGCCTGTGGCTACTCCGTCACCGTCCAGGTGGTGGTGCTCGAGACATTGCCGTCGCCCACTGACTCCCTGGGGCGCTCCTGGGCGCTCACCAAGGGGTTCAAGGGAAAGGCCTTTGGGCTCTTCCTAGTCATGTTGCTGGTCTTTTTCCTGGTGCTCTTCGGGGTCGGGATCCTGATCGGCATCGCCGAAGCCGCGTTTCCCGTGTTGGCGATTCCCGCGGAGATCCTGTTGGCGGCGTTGATGCTGTTCTTTTACCCGCTCAGCAGCTGCGTTCTGACGTTGTTCTATTACGACCTGCGGGTGCGCAAGGAGGCGCTGGATCTCGAGGTATTGGGCCGGGAGATCGGGCTGTCGCAAACCGCTTCGTGACCGCTCATTTCATCTTCATCCCTTGGCTCGACGGCGGGACCAGGCCCTTCATTCTGAGATAGACGACCACGTTGCCGTAGTGCTCCCAGGTGTGCCACAGGTTCCAGTTCAACATTCCGAAACGGGTGCGTTGCTGCCCCGATGTGACCATGGCGGTCCCACCCACGTCGGTGAGGGCGTCGTAGGCGCCGTCGCAATACGCAAACGCGTCTTTGAGCGCGGCGACCAGGTCGGTCTTGGTGGACAGCGTATGCTCGATCAGCTGGTAGGCCGCCTTGCGGGTTTCCCCTTTGGCGGGCGCGCACAGGTTGTACTGGTCGTCGGCCACGTGGGCCACCTGCTGGCCAAAGCTGCGCACATCGGGCGATGGCTTGAAGCCGTAGTCGGCTTCGGGCATCTCTTCCGCCGCCCGGATGAAGTAGTCCCGGATGGTCTGGTAATCGGTACGCAGCTCCGCGCTCAACGGGTTGCCTTGTGACCAAGCGGACGCTCCGCCGCCACTGACCACCAACAGCAACATGAGACCACACGATCTGTTCACGAAAAGCCCCCCCGGATAGACCTCCGTCCAGCATAGAACGCCCGCGGTTGTCATCAAGCAGGCCATTACCAGCCAGGAGGCGAGTCCAATCCGTCTGCCGACTCACACCACACGCGTGAAGTGGTTCTTCACGCGTGTCTCAGCACGGATTCAGATCAGACCGGCACATTCGAGCCAGGTCAACCCATCCAACCGGAGGCTGTCGCCATGGCCGTTGCCAAAGTTACTGAGATCACCGCGTCCTCCGCGAAGGGATTCGAGGACGCCATCCAAGCCGGCGTCACGCGCGCCAGCAAGACCCTGGAGAACATCCGCGGCGCCTGGATCAAGGATATGAAGGTCAACATCACCAACGGCCGCGTGAGCGAGTACCGCGTGCGAATGAAAGTGACGTTCGTGCTCAAAGACTGAGCAACGGCCGTAGCCCTGTGCCCTGGGTCACGCGATCCCGGGTAACACGTCGCGTGACCAACTCTTTCGCGAAACGGCGGGCTCCGTTTGTTTACAGGAGCAGTGATTACGCACCGTCGACTTCGCGGCACACGCCGTCGTCTCGAAGGCAACCCGCATACACCGCGCGAGTGGGCCCTCTGGCTCCTCGACCGGTGGTCGGAATTCGCGCGCACCCCCGAGCCCCTGCTGATGGATGTCGGCGCGGCCGGCGAGCATTTCGTGGCGCGAGTGCGTCTCGCCCTCACCGGTCTCGTCCTCCTCGTCCCCGCGGTGGATCATTTCGTCCGCCCTGACGAGCCGGAGGTCACGATCGGGTTGAGCTTTGCCGCGATCGGATTCCTCCTTGCGGCGTTGGCGTACCGGATCACTCGGCGCACCCTGTATCGTCCGTGGATCGGTTTCGCGACCGGGCTGCTCGACGTCACCCTGGTCAGTCTCGCCCTGATTGGCTTTCTCCTCATCGATCAGCCGCATACGACCCTCAACAGTCGCGTCGTGTACCCGGTGTATCTCCTCGCCATCGCCGCATCGGCGCTGCGGTTCGACCCGCGCATCTGCGCCGTGACTGGATTGGGAGCGATCGTGCAGTACATGGTAGTCGTCGCGATCACGTTGCAGAGCCATCCGGCGCTTGCGAGCGAGCCCGACGCCGCGGTGTACGGGCAATTCCAGTGGAGCGACCAGATCTCGCGACTCATGCTCCTCGCCATTGCCGCCATCGTGAGCACGAGCATCGTGCTGCGCACCCGGCGGCTGCAGTGGCTCTCGGCGCGGGACCGTCTCACCGATGTCATCAACCGCAGCGTGTTCGACGACCTCCTCGCGACCGAGGCGGCCCGCGTGCAGCGGGCGGGGAACACCCTCCAGGTCGTCCTCATCGACCTCGACGACTTCGGGTCGTTCAACAAGACGTTCGGCCACACGGCCGGAGACCGGACGCTGCGCCTCGTGGCCGGCACGATCCGCCAGGTGGCGGGGCGCCGCGGGTTGGTCGCCCGCTACGGCGGCGACGAGTTTGCCATCCTGGTGGAGGAATCGAAGGCCGACGGCGTGGCGCACCTCGCCGAGTCGATCCGTGCCGCGACGGCCGCGACGCCGCTGCACCCGTCGCGGACGAGTGCGCCCGAGCCCGTCACCGTGAGCATCGGAATCGCCGCCTTCCCGGCAGATGGGATGGACGGCCGGGAGGTGTGCGCCGCCGCCGAGCGGCGCCTCGCGGAAGCGAAGCGCGCGGGGGGGAATCGGATCGCCGCTCCAGAGCCTGTCGGCAAGCGGTAGGTCCGGGTTCCTCTAAGGCCTCCCGCGCACCCTCGGCAGCACGATCGCCCCAGGCTGCTGTGCGCGGAACGCGACCGACCAGAGGAAGTCCGTCTTGACGAGTCCAGCAAACAGCGCCGAGTCGCCGGGAGAGAGAAACATCGCCGGTCCATAGGGCGGGGCGTCGAAATCGCCATTCCCCTGCGTGGTCCCGCGCGCCGCGAGGCGGTGACACGTCATGCAATTGGTATGGATGCCGAACCACCTCGGGCTCGTCAACGTGTCGGGGAACCGTCCGTTGAGGTTGGTCTCCAGGTATGGATTGAACGTGATCCGGGGCGTCGTGTCCGTGGGACTCACCGTCATCGCGTACGCGACATTCATCAGGTAATTGTTCCACGGCGCGGCGATGAACGCCGGCCGGTCCGCACCGTACTGCATGTTGGCGGGGTAGGGGCTCCACCAGAACGTCTGCCACGTCCAGTTGGGAATCTCCTTGCCGGTCACGTGCATGGCCATGAGCAGCGCGATGTTCCCCGGCTTCACCATCTCCATCAGGCTCAGGGAATCCCGTTTGTTGTCCTTGCCGACGTAGTCGCCCTGCGGTCGCACGAACGTGCTGAAGGAATCGACGTCCGCCTGGGTCAGCCGTGTCCAATAGAAGGAGCTCAAGTGCACGACCTTCAGGGCCTGTGGCGGTCCGCCATTGACCCGCATCACGATGGTGCTCCCTACGGGCAGTTTGCCAGTCGGGTCGACGGCCACGCCTTGACGCCAGGTCTCCGGAGTCGGGAGGGTGTCGTTGACCGAATGGGCGGGATCGTATCCTCCCCAGTACGGCACGGCGGTCACCCGGTCGCCCGCGATGAACTGGAAGACCGGCTTGAGCACCAGGGACAGCGGATCGAGTGAATCGGGCGGTGAGACGAAGACTTGTCGCTGGGCAACCGGGGTCTTCTGAGCATCGAAGCTGCGGTTGATCGAATCGAGCGTGGACGCGAAGTTGAGCCGATGCATGGCGATGTAGTTCGCCGTGCTGCGCGAAAAGCGGTTGAAGGCCGTGCGGCGCTCGACCAGGTTCACGGGAATCGGCTGGCCCGGACGCGCCATCTCGAACAGTTCGTGTCCTGAGTGGAACGTTTGCCAGACGGGCAGGCCTCCCCGGCCACTCGGCGCGGTCAGCGCACCCCAGATGGACCAGCCGTGGTGTCGGATCGCGACTGAGTCATTTGCGGCAATCCACCCGTCGATGACCGCTTTCGTAGTCGGGAAGGTGCCGATCTGAGAGACTTCCGTGTAGTGAGCGGTATCGGCCAGGACGATCGGTCCGGCGGTCGACGTCGGGCGGGAGGAGCAGGCCAGCCCGACGAGCGGGAGGAGTAGTGTCACGGTACGGATTGTCGACAGCGGCACGGAACCTCCTCGAAGGTGATCGCTTACTGCACTCCCGCCTGCCGGGCAATCTCCGCGAAACGGGGGTCGGACCGGATTCGCTCGAATCCCGCCGTCAGCATCGTTGCCACCTGGCCTTCGTGCGTGCGCACGGCGCGGCGCAGCCACGCAAACGCTTGCTCCTTGTCCCCGATCCCCGCGTAAATGCGGGCGATATAGGTACAGGGCAGCGCGAGACTGTCGGGATCCCGAGCGGCGATCGCGGCCGCGACTCGCCGCGCCTCCGCATCCCGCCCTGAAGCCGCCAGCGTCATGCCGAGGAACGTCTGCACCAGCACATTGCCGGGAGCGAGCTGCGCCGACCGTTCGGCCTCCCGAATCCCCGAGTCGGGTCGTCCCGAGCTCGCAAGGGCAAGGCCGCTCCAGGCGTAAGGGAAGTAATAGTCGGGGAACGCCTGGATGGCGTTTTTCAGCGATTCCGCGGCCTCGGCCGGCCGACCCGCGAGGACCAACGCCATGCCGACACCTTGCGACAATGGAGGCGAGAGCGGATCGAGCCGTTGGGCCCGTTGCGCCTCGGCGATGGACTCGTCGACCCGCAGGCGCCCCGACAGGAAGATCGAGTAGAAGTAGTGCGCAGCGGGGTAGGTCGAGTCGATGGTAATCGCTTTTCGGAACTCGCGTTCCGCGGCCGCCCAATCTCGGTCATAGAGGAAACTCACGACAGCGAGGGAGGTTTGCGCCTCGGCGGTGCCCGAATCGAGCGCGATGGCGCGGAGCGCGGCGGCTTTGCTCCGCGGATACAAGTCCCCGGGCGGCCCCCAGTAGTTGAGCGCGAGAATTGCATAAGCGTCCGCGAGCCCGGTCCAAGCGCGGGCCGAAACGGGATCGCGGTCGACCACCTGACCGAAGTAGCGCACCGCCTCGTTGATCGAGGCCTCGGTTCGCTGCGCCAGCGCCAGGCGTCCCTTCAGGTAGAGCTGATAACTCTCGAGGTCGGCTGTGGGGCGGGCCACGAGGTGCCGCGAGGCGGCGAGTTCCAGCTGCAGCGCTTGCGCCACCGAGCGGGCGATGCGCTCTTGTACGGTGAACACGTCCTTGAGGGATCCGTCGTAGGACTCGCTCCACCGGGTGGAGTCGTCCGCGGTGCTCACCAGCTGGACCGCGATGCGGAGCGAGTCGCCGGCACGCCGGACGCTGCCGTCGAGCACGGCATCGACGCCCAACGCGCGGCCGATCTCCGGCGGGCTGCCGCCCCGCGCCTTGGCGGTCCGGGACGAGGTCCGGGCGGCGACCCGGAGGCCGCCCAGGCGCGACAACGCCGTGATGAGCTCGTCCGTCATGCCTGCGGCGAAATACTCCTGGTCGTGCGCGGGGCTCAGATCCTCGAAGGGAAGAATCGCGAGAGAGTGCAGCGCGGCGTGAGAGGCGCCCGCGTGCCAGCGAGCCCGCACCACCAATGCACCGCCCACGAGCACCACCGCGGTCAGCGCGACCGCGGAGAGACGCCAGCGTCGGCTGCGGCGCGGCGACCAGCGGGGAGCGGCGGGCGCCTCGGCCAGGGTGACCACTTGCTCCGGCGCCGTCGGGGGACCGCGGCGGGCGTGCTCGAGTGCCTCGGCGAATTCGGTGACCGTGGCAAACCGATCGACCGGGGCGCGCTGCAACCCGCGCGTGATCACCGCGTCGAGGGCGGGCGGGATAGTGTCGCGCAAGCGCCGGGCGCTCGGCACCGGATCCATCAATCGCTTGGCGGTGATCGCCAGCGCGTTCGGCCCGGTGTACGGCGGCTCGCCGACCAGCATCTCGTAGAGCACCGTGCTCAGGCTGTAGAGATCGCTCCGGCCATCGATCTCGCTGCCCGTGGCCTGCTCGGGACTCATGTACCCGGCGGTGCCGAGGGATATGCCGGTCTCGGTCAGTTGCGGCCCGCTGTCATTGGGAGCGGCGCCGAGCAGCTTGGCGATGCCGAAGTCCGCCACGACCGCGGTGCCGCCGGTGAGCAGGATGTTCTCCGGCTTGATATCGCGATGGACGACGCCGCGGGCATGTGCGTAGGCAAGGGCGAGCGCCACCTCGTGCGCGACCCGCACCGCTTCGTCGATCGGGAGCTGACGCTCGCGGATGAGCCGGTCGCGCAGCGACTCTCCCTCGACGAACCCCATGACGTAGTACAGGACCGAGGGGGTGCCGTTGGTGCCGACCTCGGCCCCGGAGTCGAGCAGCGGCACGATGTGCGGATGCGAGAACTTCGCCGCGACCGCAATCTCGCGCAGGAACCGGTCCGGCCCGATGACACCGGTAACCTCCGGCGCGAGGACCTTCACAGCGACCTGACGCCCGAGCTGACGGTCGTCGGCGAGATACACAGTGGCCATGCCGCCACGGCCCAGCTCCCGGACGATGGCATACCGCCCCGCCAGCACGGTCCCGGGCTCGAACCAACGGCTCATCGCACCGACCGTTCGGCCAGCGTCATTCGAGGGCGGGGTAGAACCCGTGGATTTCGACTTCGCCGTGGTTGTGCGGGGATGGAAGGGACGCACCAAACAGCGTGACCTGCAGGTTGCCGTCGCCCGGCATGGGGAGCCAGAACGCCTGTGAATTGACGCAGGTGGCGGATGGCTCAGGGCGGCCCTCGACGAGCAGCGAGAAGAAATTCTGCCGTCTCAAGGCGACATTGACCACAAAATGCCAGAACGAGACGCCGTTCCCGTTGGCACCGGCGATGGAGGCCCAGGCAAAGATGAGGATCCCGGTGGCGGACGCGGGCACCACGCTGGAAGGAATTGTGAACGTCGTCGTGGCCCCCGGCACCATCGGCAAGGGCCCCAGAATCGCTCGAGGAGTGCGCAGGGGCTCGACCGACACCCAGGGGGTGATGCCGTCCATTGTGGCTCGGATTCTTGTGCCATGGAACTTGGCCGTCGAGAGCCGAATGCGCCAGAGCGCGGACGAGCCACGGCCTCCGAGTCGAGGAGGACCGGGTGACTTAACGGAACCGCGTTTCTGGTGGGAGGCCACGCCACGACGGGTGGCCTCCCGAGTGTGCGACTAGAAGAGGTTCACCGCCCGCACGCGGAAGTCCACGTTGTCGGCGACCCATTTCCAGAGGTCCTGCTGCTGGTCGAGCGGCAGGTCCGGCTTCACCTGGGTGTGCCACCCCGCCATGACCTGCGCCTCCTCGGTCCACAGCCGTACGCGCTTGCGGCGCACCTGCTTCTTCCAGTTCTCGCCGACCGTGGGACTCGCGTACAGCAGTCGCACCGTCACGCTGCGCGAGAGGTACTCGAGCGGGCTCAGGTCGATACGCTGGTAGGGCGTCTCGCCGGCAGCGAGCCGCGTACCGGGTGGCACGTCGGGAACCCCGTCGCTCAACATCACGACGTTCAACGGCGCGAGAATCAGCCCGCGCTCCTTGATGAGCCCCGACACCCGCTGGAAGAAGGCGTTGAAGTCGGTGTACTCGTCGGTTGCCGGGTACCACGCCCGGATGTCGCCGGCGATCTGCTGCACCGAGCGATTCTGAAAATCGTTGATCGGGTGAAACGTCTTCGGCTCACCCGGGCGCGCGCCACCCACCGATCCGACGAACAGGGCGGTGGGGACGTGCAAGCCTCCGAGGCCGTTCAGGTGGGCGTAGATGTAGTTGGCCGCAAACTCCACAGCGTCGTCGTAGAGGTGGGCGTCGCGGAACGATCCGCTGACGTCGATTCCGAGAACGAGGGTGGACGCCGCCGGCTGCTCCGCTTCCTCGGAGTGGGAGCAGGCCACGAGCAGGGCTGCCGCCAGGGGGGCGCCGAGTCGCCAGAGGACGCGACTCATGGCGTGGCTCCATGTACGGGGTGGCGCGCCGTCGGGAGAATCTGGGGCGTGTTGGCGAGCACCTGCTCGAGATTCCGGAACGGCAGGGTGAACACCGGCCGGCTCATGATCACGACGACGGCGAAATTCACGCCCGCCGCGAGGAGCTGCAGCACCGGCAACGAGAGCAGCTCGAACACCTCACGCCCTTCGCGCTTGAACCACTCTGCTTCTTCCTTCAGGGCCGCGATGGGACCGCGCCAGAAATCGCTCTCGGGCGCCACCGTGGGGCCCGCGGCGCGGTGGGCACCCTGTACGTTCTGCCGCCCCAGGATGCCGAGCAGCGCGGGGGTGCCGAAGCGGCCGAACAGGAACCACGTCATGGCGCGCACGCCGATCCATCCGAAGGACGCCAGGATCAGCGTCGAGAAGAAGCCCAGCTGGAACCCGGTCTGCTGGGCGATCCACGGCGTGATTGCGTCGATCAGTTCGCGGTAGAGAAACATCACCTCGAAGAACATCACGAACGCTTCCACCAGCGCCATCGCGACGATCTGCCCCGTCTTGCGGGTACGAATCGCCTCGGTCAGTGCCTGGATCGCGGCGAAGCTTCCCGAAATCAGGATGAAGAGGAACGGCCAGAGAATCAGCGTGACGGCGACGCTGCCCAGCTCCGTGCCGGTCAGGTCCGCGAGGACTTCGGTCAGCGTCGGGCGCAGCGTGAACGTGAAGATCGTGGCCTCGAGCGCCGACCAGAACAGGATGAAGATGAACGCGATCCAGGGCACGCCCGGCTGGAAGTACTGACGCGATGCCCAGTCGAGCAACGCCAGTGGGCTCGTGAACATGAACCGGACCAACCGCACGATGAGCGAGCCGAGCAGCTTCAGAAGGCTCCAAACCCAGCCGAGCAGGACGAGGACGAACCGCACCAGGCCGGCCCAGTAGAACCACATCATGCGCCCCGCATCCCACCAGCTGACGAGCAGGGTCGCGAGAAACCCGCCGCGGCCGGAGCGGAACGGCAGGCTGTACAGCGAGGCCATGGTACACCACAGCGCCGCCACGAGCAGGGCGCTCGGCAACAGGAGCAGGACGCTCTTGAGGGCGATCAGCCCTCCGGACGAGCCGGTCACCGAGAATCCGAGGACCGCGCTCTGCCAGTCGAGGATCCATGTGAAGCCGGATGCGAGAAACCGCAACGTCTCCCGCCATTGATCGGGAAGCGACTGCGGCAAGGACTGCAGCAAGGATGCGAGCATCAGCTCACCCCCAGGAGGGTCTTGGTCGATGTTCGACGTGAGGGAAATGCGGAATGACGCGCGGTCATCTGACGGGCCCAGGTAGTACCCGCGGCCGGCGAATTGATAGCGAAGCATCAGGCGGCGAGCAGGTGACCGGAGTCACCGGTTGTGGTGGGCAGATGACAAGTGCCTGTCGTGGCACACTGTTGGAGGGCCGCTGCGATCCGAGACGGAATCGCTGCAAGACGTGGAACGGCCGCCACAGGCGCAACAGGCTGCCGTCAGACGGGCGCGAGCTTTTCCAGTCGTCGTAGTCAAGCGCGAAGACAAGGAGTTGGCATGGAAACTGCGCTTTCCATTTCCGACCCGACCCCTGCAGGAAATTCATCATGTTTGCACGCCGTGAGGCCATCTCTCGCCACCTGGTGCGGGATGTGGCCGTACTCGCCGTCTCGCTGTTCGCCGTCACCTGCAGTGGTGAGAAGACCACGCAACCCCCTCCTGGTCCGACGCAGCTGGCGTTCAAGGTCGGCCCGGGGAACAGCACGGCCGGTGCGCTGTTCTCGCCGAGCGTGGTCGTGCAGGCCGAAGATGCGAACGGCAACCTCGTCTCCGACTTCACCGGCACGGTCGCCCTGACGATCCAGACGAATCCCGGGACAGGGACACTGTCGGGAACCACGAGCATCAACGCCGTGGGCGGCGTGGCAACCTTCTCCACGCTGAGCATCAACAAGAGCGGAACCGGATACGTCCTGCAGGCGACGTCGGGGAGCTTGACCGCCGCGCAGACCACCCCGTTCAGCATCACCGCTGCCGCCGCTGCCAGCCTCGCATTCTCCAACGTTCCCCCATCGTTCTCGGCAGGCGCGCCGTTTGGGCTCACGGTGACCGCGCTCGACAACTACGGCAACACCGCGACGTCTTTCACGGGGCAGGTGACGCTGTCGCTCAACGCGACCGGCGGTGCGACTCTCTCGGGCACGTTGACCGTCACGGCGAACGCCGGGGTCGCGAACTTCGCGAACCTGACGATCGACAAGATCGGCACGGGCGACAGCTTCTCGGCGACGGGCGGCGGTCTGACCGGGAGTTCCAGTGGGACGTTCACCGTGAGCCCCGGTCCCGCGACCGACCTGATCATCACCGGCCAGCCGTCGAACACGGTGGCGGCCGCGGACATTTCGCCGGCAGTGGCCGTCACCGCGCACGATGCCATGGGGAATGTCGCGACGGGGTTCACGGGGAACGTGTGCCTGGCGATCACGAGCGGGACCGGTTCAGTCGGAGCGACGCTGGGCGGCACGACTTGCGTTGCCGCGGTCGCCGGCGTCGCCAGCTTCTCGACCCTCAACATCGCCAAGGCGGGTACTGGCTATACACTGTCGGCGTCGGCGCCGAGCCTGGCCAGCGTGACGACAGGACCGTTCAACATTACAGCGGGCTCAGCCAGTGAGCTGGACTACCTGGTCGCGCCGAGCTCTTCGTTCGCAGGAGCGTCGATTACACCGGCGGTGCAGGTAGCCGCTGAGGATGGTCACGGCAACGTTGTCACGAGCTACACCGGGAACATCGCGATCGCCATCGGCACGAACCCGGCCAGCGGTACCCTGTCCGGGACGACGCCGGTGGGCGCCACGGCTGGCGTAGCGACATTCTCGAACCTGAGCATCGACAAGGCCGGCACCGGGTACACCCTCAGCGCGAGCGCGTCGGGGTTGACGGGCGTCACGAGCGGCGCGTTCAACATTCTGTCCGGCACTGGCGCAACGCTGGTCTTCGTGACCGAGCCGCCCGCGTCCAACGCCGCCGGTGTGGCAATCAGTCCGGCGATTCAGGTCGCGGTACACGACAGCCTCGGCAACACGGCGACCACCTTCAACGGCCCGGTCACCATCGCGATCGGCAATAATCCGGCGGGTGGCACGCTTTCTGGCACGACGACCGTGTCGGCGGTATCCGGGGTCGCGACGTTCTCGACGTTGAGCATCGACAAGATCGCAGTGGGCTACACCCTCACCGCCACGGCATCGGTATTGACTCCTGCGACCAGCACGGCGTTCAATATCGTCGCCGGCACGGCGAGCAAGCTCGTCTACACACAGCAACCGTCCAACGGGACGGCCGGGTCCGCGATCGCGCCAGCCATCAGCGTGGAGGCTGTCGATGCCGGCGGAAACCTGGTAAGCAGCTTCGCCGGTCTGATTTCGATTACCCTCACGTCCGGAACGGGGAACCCGGCCGCGACACTCTCCGGCACGAACGCGGTCAACGCCGTCGGCGGCGTGGCGACGTTCTCGGGCCTCAGCATCGACAAGGTCGGGACCGGCTACACCCTCGATGCCGCCTCGGCGGGGCTGACGGGCGTCACGAGCAGTGCGTTCAACATCGCAGCCGGTGCGGCGACGCAGCTCGTCATCACCGCGCAGCCGACGACGGTGGCGGCCGGGGCGACGATCACTCCCGCAGTGACAGTCACGGCCTTCGACGCGCAGCAGAACATCGCGACGGGCTTCACCGGCAACATCGCGCTGGCGATCACGTCGGGCACCGGAACCGCCGGCGCCATACTCACTGGCGGAGCGGGCATTCCCGCCGTAGCCGGGGTCGCCACATTCTCGGGGCTCAGCATCGACAAGGCCGGGACCGGTTACACGCTCACCGCGACGGCGAGTGGGGTCACGAGTGCGGTCAGCTCCGCATTCGATGTCCTGATCGGCGACGCGACGAAGCTCGTCTTCACGGTCCAGCCGTCGAACCTGATCACGGGCGGTACGATCTCCCCCGCAGTGCAGGTGACGGCCCAGGATGTAGGCGGCAACACGGTGACCGCCTTCGCGGGCAACATCACGCTGACGATCGGGACCAATCCGGGCGCCGGGACGCTGTCGGGGACGACGACGGTCGCTGCGGTCGCCGGGGTGGCGAGCTTCTCGACCCTCAGCATCGACAAGAGCGGTACCGGCTACACGCTCGCGGCAGCCGCGTCGGGGCTGACCGGGGCCACCAGCGCGGCGTTCAACGTGTCCGCGGGCCCGGCGAAGTCCCTGCAATTCACCGTGCAGCCAACCAGCGGCGCGGCCGGCGTCGCGATCACGCCGCCCGTTGTGGTCACGGCGTACGATTCTCTGAACAACGTCGCCACGAGTTTCACCGGCAACGTCACGATGGCGATCGGGACCAATCCATCGGCTGGAACGCTTTCGGGGACCCTGAGCGTTGCGGCCGTCGCCGGGGTGGCGACCTTCTCGAACTTGAAGATTGACAAGCTAGGCACCGGCTACACGCTGGTGGCGAGCGCGACCGGTCTCACGAGCGCCACGAGCGCGCCCTTCGATATTCTCGTCGGATTGGCGACGAAGCTGGCGTTCACCGTGCAGCCGGTGACGACGACGGCCGGAGCGTCGATCACGCCAGCGATTCAGGTCACGGCGCAGGATGCGGCCGGAAACACGGTCACGACGTTCGTGGGTAGCATCACGCTCGCGATCAAGTCGGGGACCGGGGCGAGCGGCGCGACGCTGCGCGGGACGACGATCGTAGGCGCGGTGTCCGGGGTAGCCACCTTCTCGACGATCAGTATCGACAAAGCCGGCTCGGGCTACGTGCTGAATGCGAGTGCCACCGGCCTCACCGCTGCATCCAGCACGCCGTTCAACATCACGGCCGGGCCAGCGGTGCAGCTCGCGTTTACCACACAGCCCGGCACTGTGACCGCCGGCAAGTCGTTCTCGGTCAAGGTGGCTGCCCAGGATTCCATGGCGAACACCGTGACAAGCTTCACGAGCAATGTAAGCATCGCGATCGGAACGAACCCTTCTGGTGGCACGCTCGGCGGTACGCTCACGGTGAAGGCCTCGTCCGGCGTGGCCACGTTCTCCAACCTGACCATCAATAAGTCCGGGGTCGGATACACGCTGGTTGGCAGCTCGGCCGGGTTGCTGTCGGCGACTAGTCTGCCCTTCAACGTCAACCCGGGAACGGCGACGCAGCTCATCTTCTCCACGCAGCCGCTCTCGACGCCCGCGCTGACGACCATGTCGCCGGTCGGCGTTTCAGCGCTGGACGCGCAGGGCAACGTGGCGACGGGTTTCTCGGGCAACGTGACCGTGGCCATCGGGACGAGCCCGGTAGTGGGCGCCGCGCTCCATGGCACTACGACGGTCAAGGCGTCGTCGGGTGTCGCCACCTTCACGACGTTGAGCATCGACTCGGTGGGCAACGGCTACACGCTGGTCGCCACATCGACCGGGTTGACGGGTGCCACGAGCGCATCCTTCGACATCACGAACGGCTCGCAGTTGGTGTTCACGGTGCAGCCCTCATCCGTGAATGTCGGGGCGACGATCACACCGGCCGTGCAGGTGACGGCGAAGGATGCAAACAACCTTACGTTGACCGCGTTCAACGGGCCCATCACGGTGGCGATTCTCAGCGGCACGGGCACTGCGGGAGCGGTCCTCTCGGGGACCACGACGGTCAATGCGGTCAACGGCGTCGCGACGTTCTCGAACTTGAGCATCAATCTGGGCGGCACGGGATACAAGCTGACCGCCTCGAGTAGCGGGCTCACGACGGCCGTCAGTAACGCATTCACCGTCAACGCAGTGGTTGGAGCTCCGACGCAGCTCGCCTTCACGACGCAACCGAGCAACACTCCAGCCGGCTCCACGATCGTGCCTGGACCCGTAGTCGCGGTCGAGGACGCGCTGGGCAATCTGGTGAAGGGCCTGACGGGAACGATTACGGTGGGCATCGGCACGAATCCGGCCGGTGGAACCCTGTCGGGCACAACGACGGTGAATATCAACGCCGGTGTGGGCTCGTTCCCGAACCTGAGCATCGACAAGGTCGGCACGGGGTACACGCTCGCTGCGACCACGTCGCTCGGCCTGACGCCCGCCACCAGCGCCGCGTTCAACATCACTACCGCGGCGACGATCCACCTCGTGTTCTCGGTGCCACCGAGCACCACCACGGCGGGGCAGGTCATTACGCCACCCGTGCAGGTGTCGGCATTGAATTCACTGAACGCCCTCGTCACGAGCTTTACCGGCCCGGTTACCGTCGCTATCGCTTCCGGCACTGGCGCGGTGGGAGGCACGTTAGGCGGGACCTTGACCGTGAACGCGGTCAACGGCGTTGCCACGTTCTCGGACCTGGTGATCACGAAGGCCGGAACCGGGTACAAGCTCACCGCTTCTTCTCCGGGGACGGCTGCCGGCACCAGTCCATCCTTCACCATCAATGCGGACGTGGCAGTGACGCTGCACTTCGCTGTCCAGCCGACGACGGGGACGCACGGCACGATCATCACCCCGGCCGTCGAAGTCGACGCGCGCGATCAGTTCAACAACGTGGTGAAGGCCTTTACGGGCAACGTCACGGTCGGGATCACCTCCGGCACGGGCACGGCCGGCGCGGTCCTCTCGGGGACGACGACGGTCGCGGCAACGGCTGGGCTGGCGACGTTCTCGAACCTGAGCATCAACCTGGTGGGAACGGGTTACAAGTTGACGGCAACCGCGACCGGGCTCACCAGCGCGACGAGTAGCGCGTTCAGCGAGAATTGAGGGGTCGCCCGGTGGACACCCGGCGACCGGGGTGCCATCGTCGAGCGAGACAGGCTGTCGCCGCGGGGGATACGGCGACAGCCTGTCTCGTTGCTGCTTGACGCGCCGCGGGGATTTCCTTAAACGTTCAGGGAGACTTCCGCGCGGGAGGGCAGGCGATGGTTCAACAGCAATGGGCCAGACTCCAGACCGACGTGAACGTCAAACTGCGCCGTGGGGCCTGGTATCGCATCATCAAGCTCGGCCCGCTCGAGGCTATCCTCGACGTGAATCGCCAACCGCACACCGTATCGCGCGGGCTCCTCCAAATCGTCCACGTCGCCCCGAGCCGCTGGACGGTCGTCCCGGCCCCGCGCAACGCCATGCGCTTCCCGGCGGGTTGGGGGGACCGCTACGCGGTCTGCCCCGCGTGCCGGGCACGCTCGCCCCTCGAAGGGAAGCCGGCCAACATGCGCTGCACGCGCTGCAACGGTCTGTTCGAGGTCGCCTGGAACGAGCCGTATCTTAAGGCGAGCTAGAACAGGTATTTCACCGACCCGAACACGGCGCGCGGCTGCCCCGGCGTGACGAACCGGCTGGCGCGCAGCTCGGGGTAAACGCGGTCCAAGACATTCCGCACGCCGAGCTCCAGTTGCGCCCCGCCGAGCCGGATGCCCCCAGAGAGATGCACGAGCCCATAGGCCGGGAGCAGCACCCCCGGCTCGTTGAATGGGCTGTAGGGACCGAGCACGTTCGATCCGACGCGCAGGCGCCAGATTGCGGCGGGCGGCGCCAGCTCGACGGCGACCGAGCCGACGTACTCTGCCGTATTGAAGACCCGGGCGCCATTCAGGGTGTCTCCGTTTTCGGTGATCAATTGCCGGTATTTCGCGTCGTTCACGGTCCAGTCGGTACTGAGACTGAGCGACGGCCACGGGCGAGCGACGAGCTCGAGCTCGACTCCCTGTCGCCGGCTGCGTCCGCCGCTCGAGGAGGTCGCAGTGATCGGATCGAAGGTCTGCTCGTTGGAGACATCCATTCGGAAGAGGGCGACGCTCGCGTTGGCGTAGCGGCCGTCGATCTTCAGTCCGGTCTCATAGGCCCAGGCGGTGATGAACGGGAGAGTCGGGTTTTCGATCACCCCGTCGGTACGGCGGAATCCTCGTGACACGTTGACGTAGAGGTCGCCGATCCGGGGCAAGTGGTAGAGGGCACCGAGCTTCGGAGCGAAGACCCCCGTGGCGGAAGCGCCCCTCATCTGCTGCACGTCCGCTCGCCCGCCGAGGCTGAGCCTTATGTGGTGGCCCAGGTCCTCGGTGGACTGGACGAACAGCGCGCCGGAGAGCTGGTGCGCCGCCACGAGGATGTGCGCGGAGTCGCGCACGCGGTTCGTCGTGAGCCAGTTCTCATAGCTCGAGTGATCCCAACGGCCCTCGATCCCCGCCGTCACTTCGACGCGGGGGAGATCCCAGGTGAGTGCGCTCGTCAGGCCAAAGCCGTACCGCCGGTCCTCCTCTTCCGTCTGGCTGCCGGTGCCTTCGCCCGATCCGGGCTCCGGTGGAATCGTGAGAAACAGCTGCCACCGTCCCTGGGTGGCGTAGACCGTCGTGCGCCACAGCGCCGATCCCGTGAGAATCCGGAAGCTGACGCGCTCCTGCGCGCGGTTCTTGTAGCCGCCATCGGTAGGGTTGGCGATGAGGTCGAAGGCATGTGCCCGAAACGCGCTGTCGGACAGGAATCCGGGGGAGTCCCACCTGGTCGAGTACAGCTCGATCCCTGCATCGAGCGTCGCCCCGGGCCGTAGCTCGTGCAGGAGCCGGGCGTGTCCCTGGCCGATGGTGTAGTCGCTGCGCGGGCGCCACCCATCTTCGCGCACCCCCCGGAGACCGAAAACGCCGCCGTCCTTCTCGCGGTCGAATCCCGTCAACAGGCCGGCCTCGACATGGCCGAACGACCCCGGGTCGAGCCAGGTGGTCGTGCCGCTCGCGCGCTCCAGCGTCCGGACGCTCACCACGCCGGCGAGGGCGAAGTTTCCATAGAGCGCGCTGGTGGGGCCCTTGAGGACGTCGATGCCGTCGATCGCCTCGGGAAAGAGCAGGTTCCAGTCGTTGTATCCCTCGGCGTGCCCGTTCACCGGCTCGTTGTTCGGGACGCCGTCGACCCAGAGAGCGATGTCGGTCGAGTGGTCGCTCGAGAAGCCGCGCAGCGACGCATCGGACGCGAACCCTGGGCCCTGGCCCTGATCGTGGACTTCCACGCCGGCCGTCTGACGGAGCAGGTCATAGGGATTGAAGAAGGGCGTCTGTTGAATGAGCGCCGGCGCGACGCCGATCGA
>JAWOLH010000049.1:0-21001 GCA_033853695.1 Gemmatimonadales bacterium
TGGCCGTAGCCGTGACGGGCGTCAGGGAGCATGATCTGATCGAAGTCTTTCCCCGCCTTCATCAGGGCCGCGACCACCAGCTGCGTGTTGTAGGGCGGGACATTGTCGTCCATCATCCCGTGGATCAGGAAGATCTTCCCCTTCAGGTTGGCCGCACGGGACTCGTTCGCGGCGGCCACGTAGGCGGCACTGTCGCTCGCGGTCACCATCTGACCCTCGTAGCGCTCGCCCCAGTCGTCCTCGTAGACCCGGTTGTCGTGATTGCCGCTCTCCGCGATTCCGACCTTGAAGAAGTCGGGGAAATCGAACATCGCGGAGGCCGTGGCGAACCCGCCGCCCGAATGGCCCCAGATCCCCACCCGGTCCATGTCGATGAACCGGTACTGCCGCCCCAGGTCCTTCATCCCCGCGACCTGGTCGGGAATGGTGTTGTCGCCCATCCGCCCGTAGTAGTAGTCGTGAAACGCCTTGGAGCGGCCCGGCGTCCCCATCCCGTCCAGCTCCACCACGATGAAGCCCAGCTCGGCCAGGGCCTGATCGTCCCCGCGCGCGGGAATGAACGACCGCGGGCCCACGCTGCCCGCCTGCGGCCCGGGATAGATGTGATTGACGATCGGATACCGCTGCGTCGAATCGACCGAGGTTGGGACGTACATCAGGCCGTAGATGTCGGTCTGTCCGTCCCGGGCCTTCGCCTTGACCGGAATCGGCGGCCGCCAGCCGGAGGCGAGGAGCCGCGAGATGTCGGCCTGCTCGAGCGAGCGCAGCAGTTTGCCGGCCCCGTCGCGCAGCACCGTCACCGGAGGCATGTCGGGCGTCGAGTACGTGTCGGTGAAATACTTTCCGTCGGGCGATACCGACACGTCGTGGTTGGCGACCTCCGGCGTCAGCAAGGTCAGCCCCTTGCCGTCGAACCCGACGCGGTAGAGATGCTGGAAGTAGGGGTCGCGCCCCGGCTCGTGGCCGTTCATGGTGAACCAGATCTGGCGCGCCCGCTCGTCGATCCGAACCAGCCGCGTGACGTTCCCTTCCCCGCTCGTGATCCTGTTCTTGAGGGTCCCGCTCGTGAGATCGTACAGGTACAGCTGAGTCCAGTTGTCCCGCTGCGACCACCAGATCAGCTCGTTGCTGGCCGGAAGCACACGCCAGAGATGCTGCGGCAGCGAGGCGTCGCCGATCTGCGTCTTGCTCTGCTCGTGCAGCACCTCCCGCACCGCGCCGGTCGCCGCATCCGCCACCCGGAGCCAGGCATCCTTGTGATCCCTCGAGCTCGAGATGAACGCCAGGTGCGAGCCGTCGGGATACCACTGCACGTCGCAGATCCCGTCGTCGCAGGCGACGTGGTCGCTGACGGTCGAGCGGTGCGCATCGGGCGGCATCTTGAGCCGCACGACTTTTGGCGCGCCGCCGACGCCCAGGTCGATGATCACCCGCTGAATCCGGAACACGACGCTGTCTCCCGGGAGGGGATACTTCCACATCTGCAGCGTGGGAGCGCCGGGATTGGTGCCGGCCAGCACCATGTCGCGCACCCCGCGGCCGTCGTGCTGGAAGGTGGCGATGCGGCGACTGTCGGGTGACCAGGTCACCACCGGATCGTCGCTGTGCACCCAGCCGGCATTGTTGGTGGCATACCCGAAGTCCTGGACACCATCGGTGGTGAGCTGCGTCTCAGCGCCGCTGGCCAGGTTCACGGCCCAGAGATTGTTGTGGCGGATGAACACCGCGGTCGTGCTGTCGGGCGACACCCTCGAATGCGGCGGCAGCTTGGGCACCGCCTGCCCGCCGGTACAACCCTTTCCCGCGCGGTCGCAGGTCCAGCGCCGGTTCCTGAGAACCACCGTGACGCCCGAACCGTCGGCCGACATCGCGAAGGAGGTGAAGGGGAGCTTCTCTCCCTGCACCGTGGTGTCCGCGGCGCGGCCGAGCGCCAGGGCCAGGGCGGCATGGTCGAAGACCGGCGCGCGCGTCCGCTTCACCGGGTCGACCAGGAAGAAGGTGGCCCCGTCGGTCGTCGTCGCCCGGTACCAGAAACGGTCGCCCGGGAGCCAGGTCGTGGGGCCGGCGGTACCGCTCACCAGCGGAAGGACCGTCGGCGCAAGCATCCGTTCCGCCCGGGCGTAGTCTTCGACGGTGAACTGGTAGGGTTTCGGGGCGCTTTCCTGAGCAAGCAGCAGGGTGGGAAGCACCGGCAGGCTGGCGACGAGAGTCAGGAGGCGAAGGCGCATGCGCGGCTCGGGATGTGGTTGGCGAGCGGAATTCTAACTCCGTCCCACTGCAAAAAACGCCACCCTCGGCATGCGAATGATGACACAGCGGCGGGTCATTCACGGCAGGTTCCCGGATGGCCGGCGATTGGCACGCCTCTGCCGAGGAGCCTATCATATGGGCATGGCTGCACCTGCCTACTGGACCGCGGACATGGTCCGTGCCCTCCCCGAAGACGGCAACCGCTACGAGGTCGTCTACGGGGAGCTGCTCGTGACCCCTGCCCCGCGCCCGTGGCACGAGGTCCTGGTGACGCGCCTGATACACAGTCTGGGGAGCTACCTCCAGCGTGAGCGCGTCGGCATCGTCCTGGGATCGCGCGCCGATATCTCATGGAGTGAGGACGTCCTGGTCCAGCCGGATGTCTTCGTGGTGGACATCGCCCAGGCCCGCACCCTCGACTGGGCACGGTTTCAACGGCTGCTGCTGATCGCCGAAGTGCTCAGTCCGTCCTCCGCCCGGAGTGACCGGTTCCTGAAACGGCGCCGCTATCAGGAAGCCGGAGTGCCGGCCTACTGGATCGTTGACGGGGACACGCGAGACGTCGAGGTCTGGACGCCGGACATGCGCTTCCCCACCATCGAGCGCGAGCGACTGGTCTGGCACCCGACCGGGGCCACGACGCCATACACCCTAGAATTGTCGGAACTGTTCCGACCCATTTAATCGCCACCTCCAGCGCGACCGCCGGACTTCGCTCATAATCCCCCCTCTCCGCATGGCGGAGAGGGGGTCAGGGGGTGAGGACTAGGGCTTGCCCGGCCGCCGCGACGTCTTCGGAATCGGCGGCATCGTCACCGGCTGAATGTTGGCCTCGCGCAGCAGCTTGAGCTCCTCCTGAACGCCGCGCTCCAGCTGCGGATCGTGCCCCGCCGCCACCGACTTGGGGTCGTTGTACACCTCGATGTCGGGCGCAATCCCCACGTTCTCGGCCATGTACACGTTGTGCACCGCGTCGTACACCGCCGGCGTCGGCGCCGTCACGCGGCCGCCGTCGATCGTGGGATACGGTGAGGAGTTGGCGACCAACCCGCCCCACGTGCGCTCGCCGATCAACGGCCCGATCTTGAGCTCGCGGAACGTCCACGGGAAATAGTCGCCGCCCGAACCCGCCACTTCATTGACCAGCAGCACCTTGGGGCCGAGGATCCCCTGCGGCAGCGGAATCGGCTTGCCCCCGGCGGCAGCGTTGGTGAGCGCGCTGCGCAGATGGCGCGCCAGATGGTCCACCATGTAGTCGTCGGCGAACCCGCCGTGATTGTACCGCTCGTCGATCACCGCGCCCAGCTTGTCCTGCTGGGCGAAGTAATAGCGGTTGAACGAGGTGTAGCCGCCGTTCGCCGTGTTGGGCAGCCAGACGTAGGCCAGGCGCCCGCCCGACAGCGAGTCCACCAGCCGGCGGTTGTCCTCCACCCACGCGCGTTGCCGCAGGTCGTTCTCATTGCGGATCGGCTCCACCGATTCGGTCCACGATCCGCTCTCGCCCGGTGCGTGACTGAAGCGCATCACCGTCTGCTGCCCCGCCGTGCCGTCCAGCAGGCGATAGGGATCGTCCGCCGCCGTCAGGTTCATGCCGTTGATCGCGAGGATGTAGTCCCCCTCGCGCACCTTGAGCCCCGGCTTGTCGAGCGGGGCCGACAGCTCAGGGTTCCAGCTCTCCATCGTGTAAATCCGCTGGATGCGCCAGCGGCCGTGGTCCGCCACGAGGTCGGCACCCAGGAGCCCCACGCGGCTCGTGTCCACGGCGGGATAATCGCCCCCGCTCACGAACGAATGGCTCACCGACAGCTCGCCGTTCACCAGGTCGAAGATGTAGTTGAGGTCGTCCCGGTGCCGCACCCACTGGACCAGCGGGCGGTAGCGCGCCCGCACGGCGTTCCAGTCGTTGCCGTGCATCGTGGAATCGTAGAAGTATTCCTTCTCGAAGCGCCACACGTCGTCGAACATCTGGCGCCACTCTTGTATACGGTCGACCTGCATCCGCAGCGTCACCTGGACCGTGCCGTCGCCTTCCTTGGGTGGTGCATCGGTCCCCACCACGTGCCACGTCTTGCCCTTGCGGAAGAGGATCTTCTTCCCGTCCGCCGAGATGCTCACCTGGCTCACGCCGCTCACGAAGTCCGTGGCCTTGGCGTCCTTCAGCGCGAACTTGTGCAGCACTATCCCCGGCTGGTTCTCGACGCTATCGCCGAGGAAGACGGTTCCCTTCGGTCCCGCGAGCACGGTCTCGTAGCGCCGGGCGGGCATCGGGATCGCGACGATGCGCCGCGCGATGCCGTCGAAGTCGATGTGCACGGTGACAGCGCCGGTATCGGCCTTCGTGCTGTCCGGACGGCCGCTCCTGCCGGGCCCGCCGGCCCTGCCGCCGCTGACAGTTGCGCTGTCTTTCTTTTGCGGCTCCTCGTCGCTCTTGAGCGGGAACGGCGTCGAATCAGTCGCCGCCAGCACCATCACGTACGGCTGGTACGTCGGGTCGGCGAGGAGGCTGCTCAGGTTCAGGAACCCGGAGCCCAGCGCCAGGTTGGTGGAGGCGAGGAAGTAGAGGTACCTGCCGCCGCGGTCGAAGGCCGGCGAAATCGCGTCGGCGAGCTCGTCGGTGACGGCGTGCGTGCGGCCGTCCGCCGCGGACCACAGGACGATGCGGTGGTACTGGTTGGGGAACGTCTTGGCGTATGCCAGCCATTTCGAGTCGGGCGACCAGACGAGCGGCCTGCCGCGGTTGAAGACCGTCCCGTCCACGTCCGCCGTCACCAGTTTGCCCGTCGCCACGTCCACCACGCGCACGCGCGCGTCGTCGTCCATGAACGCGATGCGGCTGCCGTCGGGCGACCACGTCTGCCCCCAGCCCATCTTCGACGGCGCGATGTCGATCGCCTGCGGCGTAGTCATCCCGTCCTGGTCGCCGATCCACAGTTGATAGTCGCCGCCGTCGCTCGAGAACCACGCCACCCGCCGTCCGTCGGGCGACCAGACCGGCGCGCGATCGGCGCGGTCGGAGCTCCGGGTGAGGTTGCGCGCGTCGCCATGCTCGACCGGCACCGTCCAGATCTCCCCGCGGGCCTGCATCAGCACGCGCTGGCCGGTGGCCGAGAGCGATGCCTGCGCCACCTCGTCCGAGACGTCTTCCCAGCGCGTTTCGGCCCAGGGAAAATCGCCGTTGACGGTGATGTTCACCTGGTGGCTCTGCCCCGTCCGAGGATCGAGCGTCTTGATCCAGCCGTCGTGCTCGTACACCAGCTGCCCGTCCCCCGCCGACAGCCATTTGATGTCCACGTCGGTCTCGTGCGTGAGCTGGCGCAGGGCGCCCGTGCTCACGTCGTAGGCCCAGATGTTTTCCGCCCAATCCCGATCGGAGAGGAAGTAGACGGTGTTCCCCATCCAGGCGGGCTGGATGTCCATCGCGCGGATCGTGTCGGGGATCACGGTCTCCGAGAGGTCGCCCAAATCCTCGATTCTGAGCGGCGTGTTCTGCCCGCCGCGATAGCTGCGCCATTCCACGTCCCACCGCGCCATCCGGTCCAGCGCGATCTTCTTTCCGTCGGGCGAATACGAGGCGCTGAAGCCCCAAGGCACTGGGAGCATCGTGGATGGTCCGCCGGTCCGGGGAACGGTCCAGAGGCGGTCGTACGTCTGCGGCGCTGTGCCGCGCGTCGTGGCATAGAGCACGGCGTTGCCATCGGGCGTCCAGCCGCGCGCCAGCGCCGGCGCGGGATACCACGTGAGCCGCGTCGGCTCGCCGCCCTCGCGGCTCACCACGTACACCTGCGGGAGCCCCGAGCGGTTCGACGTGAAGGCGATCCAGTTTCCGTCGGGCGAGAAGTGCGGGTTGCTCTCGACCGCGGGCGTGCTCGTCAGGCGGCGGGCGATGCCGCCGGCCTTGTCGACGATCCAGAGATCGGCGCCGTAGGTGAAGGCGATCTCGCGGGCGCTGATCGTCGGCTCGCGGAGCAGCCGGGTCTGCGCGGCGAGTGGGGGGGCGGGGGCGGTGACGGTCAGGGTGACGAGGCAGGCGGCGAACGCGGATCGAGCCATGCGGCTTCCTTGAAATGGACCGGCGGCAAAGGTGCGCGCGGGGCGGAGCGGCGCAAGGGCAAAGAGGTCAGAGCCTTGCCACGTTTGTAGGGATTCGACCGATCCGTACGTCCTTCGCGATATCACATGATTCCCCCGACATTGAGCTGACTCAGTTGGGGTGAGGCACCCTAGCCGAGCGACGCCAGCCTCGCCACATTGAGCAGGTCACCAGCCATGTGTCCGGCCGACGTAGGTCGCGGCTCTAAGCCATGCTCCTCGATCAGCACCGCCTCGAGCAGGCGCTCGATGCGGCTCGGCGGATCATGCATTCTCTCCTTTACAGTCACCGTCGCACTCCTCCATGCGAGGCCCCTCGTATGCCCGATATCACGTTCACCCTGAACGGGGTCGTCCGCACACTCAGCACCGACACCAATCGCCGCCTGCTGTGGGTGATTCGTGACGACCTCGGCCTCACCGGCACCAAGTACGGCTGCGGCATCGCCGCGTGCGGTGCCTGCACCGTGCTCGTCGACGGCCAGGCGGTCCGCTCCTGCACCGCCTCCCTCAAGTCGGTCGAAGGCAAGCGCGTGACGACCATCGAAGGCCTCGCCGACGGCGACCGGCTCAAGCCGATCCAGCAGGCGTTCATGGATCACGCCGGATACCAGTGCGGCTACTGCACGTCCGGGATGATCGTCGGCGCCCAGGCCCTGCTCGACGCCAACCCCAAACCGACCCGCGCGCAAATCGTGGAGGGCCTCGAGGGACATCTCTGCCGCTGCGGCGCGCACGTCCGCATCATCGCCGCCGTCGAAGCCGCGGCGGGAGGTGCCTCATGAGACCCGACCTCGATGAGATGATCGTCCCCGAGGGCTGGGGATTCGTGACCACCATGGACCGGCGCGAGTTCGTGACGCTCACGAGCGTGGGGCTGCTCGTGATGTTCGGCATCAAACCGACGCCCGACATGGTGCAGGCCAAGTGGAATCCGGCCGGCATGCAGGAGGCGACGTCGGATTTCAACGCGTTCATCCATATCGGCGCCGACGGGCGCGTGACAGTACTGGTCGGCAAGATCGAGATGGGCCAGGGGGTCATGACGTCGCTGCCGCAGCTCGCGGCCGAGGAGCTGAACGTGCCGCTCGCCGCCGTGGACGTGGTCCTCGGCGACACCGATCTCTGCCCGTTCGATCGCGGGACGTACGGCTCGCTCAGCGTCCGGTCGCTGGGACCGGTGCTGCGCGCGGCCGCCGCCGAGGCGCGCGCCGTCCTGACACAAATGGCGGCCGAGCGGCTGCAGGTGGACGTCGCCGACCTCGAGGTGAAGGACGGCGTCGTCGTGTCGCGCAAGGACCCGACCAAGCACGTGACCTACGGCGAGCTGACCGCGGGCAAGCGCATCGAGCGCAGGCTCGAGGGCAAGGCCGCGCTCGAGCGCGTCGCCGACTTCACGGTGGTCGGGACGTCGGTGCCGCGCCGCGACGCGCTGGCCAAGGTGACGGGGGGAGCGAAATACGCGGGCGACGTCGTGCCGACGGACGCCTTGCACGCCCGCATCGTGCGCCCGCCGGCGCACGGCGCTACGATCACGGCGGTCGACACATCCGCGGCCGAGCGGCTTCCCGGTGTGCGCGTGATCCGCACCGGCGACCTGGTGGCGGTGCTGCACCGGCACCGCGACGAAGCCGACGCCGCGCTGCGCGCCGTGAAGGTGACGGCTACGCCGTCGCCGTCACAGCTCAACAACGACAACATCTTCGCCCATCTCGAGGCGGTCGCCCCCGCGGGCCGCGCGATCGCCCAGGGCGGGAACGTCGCCGACGGCGAGCGAATCGCCGCCCAGGTGGTCGAGCAGAAGTACCTGAAGGGCTACGTGTCGCACGCGGCCATGGAAACCCACTCCGCGGTGGCCCAGGTGGCGGCGGACGGCAGGGTGACCGTCTGGGCCAGCACCCAGACGCCGTTCCCGCTGCAGACTCAGGTGGCGCGCACCCTGAACGTGCCTCTGGCGCAGGTGCGCGTCATCACGCCGTACGTCGGGGGCGGGTTCGGCGGTAAGAGCGCCGGCCAGCAGGCCCTGGAAGCGGCCCGGCTCGCGGTCGCCGCGAAGCAGCCGGTGCGCGTGGTGTGGGATCGCGAGGAGGAGTTCTTCTTCGATACGTTCGACCCCGCCGCGGTGATCTCCATCCGCGCCGGCCTCGATGCGTCACACAAGATCGTCTCCTGGAACTACGAGGTGATCGGGGCCGGCAGTCGCGGCGCGGAGCAGTTCTACGACATCCCGCACCACCGCACCGTGGTGCGCGGCGGCTGGCAGGGCAACGAGAACGCCATGCACCCCTTCGCCATCGGACCGTGGCGCGCGCCGGGCGCCAACGCCAACGCATTCGCCCGCGAGTCGCACATCGATCAGTTGGCGGTGAAGGCAGGTATGGACCCCGTCGCGTTCCGGATGCTCAACCTGAGTGACGCACGCATGCGACGCGTGCTGCAGGCCGCGGCTGACAAGTTCGGCTGGCGGCCCGCGACGGGTCCGAGCCGGCGCGGCTATGGCGTGGCGGCGGGGATCGACGCCGGGACCTATGTCGCGACCATCGCCGAGGTGGCGGTGGAGCCCGCCACCGGAGCTATCACCGTCGAGCGGATGGTGTGCGCCCAGGACATGGGAGTGGTGGTGAATCCCGAGGGTGCGCAGCAACAGATGGAAGGATGCCTCACCATGGGGCTGGGCTACGCCTTGAGCGAGGAGGTGCGCTTCGCGAACGGGCAGGTGCTGGACCGCAACTTCGGCACCTACACGCTACCGCATTTCTCGTGGTTGCCGAAGATCGAGACGGTGATTCTCGACTCGCCCGATACGCCGGCGCAGGGCGGGGGCGAGCCGGCGATCGTCACCGTGGGCGCCGCCCTGGCCAACGCGGTGTTCGACGCGACCGGCGCGCGGGTCGTGCGGCTCCCGTTGACCGAGGCCCGGATCAAGGAGGCGCTCGCGCTGCGCTGACTGGCACCGCGGCGCCTCGCGTCGCACCCGCAACAATTTGCTCCGGATCGCGTTAAACCGATGACGCGTGAGTCGGGGAACCCCTTACCGTGGTTGGGTGCCCCCTTGCCGAGACCTTGCCGAGTCGAGCACACTATGGGTATGCCTCAGCTGCTGCACACTTGGACTCCGGAGGAGGTGCGGGCGCTCCCCGACGACGGCCGCCGCTACGAAGTCGTCAAGGGCGAACTGCTCGTGACCCCTGCACCGAGCTTCAGCCACCAGGACGCCGCCTTCCGTTTGGCGCGAATGCTACAGGAGTATGCTGAGCGCACAGGGGTGGGGTATGCGTTGCTGTCGCCCGCCGACATCGAGCCGGAAGCCGGGGCCCTAGTACAGCCCGACGTATTCGTCGGTCCACTGATCGAGGGTCGACGGCCTCGCAACTGGGCCGACTTCAGCCATCTGCTGCTCGCCGTTGAGATCATCTCGCCATCGAGTGCTCGCGCCGACCGGACCGTCAAGCGGCAGCTGTTTCAGCGCACCCGCGTGCCGGAATATTGGATTGTGGATTCGGATGCTCGCCTGGTGGAACGCTGGCGCCCCGACGATACGCGTCCCGAGGTACTAAGCGACCGCCTCACGTGGCAGCCGGATCCCGCGGTACCAGGGCTCGAGATCGACCTGGCCGACTTCTTCGCGCGAGTCCTCGCTCCCTGATCTAGGGCACCTTGGCGCGCGCCAGGCACCGCTCCTGATCGCGACGTCTGCCTAACGCCGCAAAGCGCGCCGCCGCCTCGCGAAACAGCGCCGCCGCCTGATCGGCTTGCCCCTGCGCGCGGCGCTGCACGCCACGCCCTTCCCACACCGCCGCCACCCACGGACCACCGTTCCACATCCCCGCGAGCCGTTCCGCCTCGTCGAGCCGCCGGCTCGCCTGTTCCAGCTCTCCCGCCTCCGCGAGCGCGATCGACGCCGCCACGCGAAACCCCATGGAGCACGGCTGACACATGCTCCCGGCCGCGATCCACTGATCGCCGCGCTGGATCGCGTCCGCCACACGGGGCTTGGTGGCCGCCGCTTCGACGGCGATCGCCTGCAGTCGCAGCAGCAAGTGCGGCGACAGCCAGTTCGACTCCGCGATGCGAAATGCCTTTTGCACGATGCGACCGGCGCGGTACTTCTGGCCGCGCGCCAGGGCGACTTCGGCGAGTCGCTGCAGCGCGATCACCCGGGCCGCGCCTTCCGCGATCTCTTCGTACATCCGCTCGGCGGCGCGGAACGATGCCTCGGCGGCATCGAGCTCCCCCGAGAAGAGCTCCGCCTCGCCGAGGATCAGGGTCGCGAGCGCCCGGCCGGGTACGGATCCCGCGGCGACGGCGATGGTGAGGAGCTCGCGGGTCGCCCGCGCGAGGTCCTCGTGTCCGCCTGCGCCGCACAGGCAGAACTCGGCCAGACACAGGTGCCCGTCGAACACCGTGGGCGCGAACCGCGGTGCACGACGGATCCACTCGATGAACTCGGACTTAAACAGATCGGGCCAACGCCCCTGCATGTGCGCCGCGAGACCGTACAAGGCGCTCGCTTCTCCCACCTCGCGCCCCAGGCCGCCCTCGATGGCCAGCACGCGCGCGTCCTTCGCGATCTGCTCCGCTTTCGCGAACTCACCGCTCTGGAGATGGATGATCCCCCAGGCCAGGGACGCGCGGACGCGGTCGCTGATGTCGGGCGGTTCGGGCGCGTCGCCGGCGACCGCGCGCGAGTAGATGGCCACCGTCGCCGCGGCGGGCCCCACGCCCAGATCGACCCGTAACCGCTCACGCAATCGCTGGAACTGCCGGACCACTTCCCCGCGATTGCCCGCATCGAGCGCCGCCTGCATCACGGCGCGTTGCGCTTCCTCGTCGGTGGGGTCGACGGCGAGAACGCGGTCCCACAGACGCCCGGCCTTCAGGACCCGCGTATAGAGCCGCCGTAGCCGGTCACGCGGCTCCTCGGCCCACGCGACGTAGCGGTCGTCCGGAAGCAGCTCGCCGCCGTACCGATCCGCCGCGCGAGCGCACGCCGCCGGATCGGGGGAAGGGGCGCGCAGCGCGTCGCGCGCCGCCGCTTCGAACGCTTCCGCATCGACGACCAGCTCGTGATCCCGCGCCAGGACCACGACGTCGTTATCCGCGGAGATGAGCTCGTGGTTCCCCAGTGCCTTTCTCGCGAAGTGGACCGCCTTGCGCAGGTTGGCGGCCGAGGCGTCGGGGTTCATCTCGGGCCAGAGCGCCTCCATCGCCTGTTCGCGATGGAGACGGTGTCCTGGGGACAGGGACAACAGCTTCACAAGGGCGGCGCTGCGCTCCCGGCGCCAGGCGCTTGGGGCTACGACCTTGCCATCGACGACCACCCGGAAACCCCCGAGCAGCTCCACCTGTATGCGCATGTCGCTTCCTCACAAAGACCTCCACCCTGCCCCCACGGGGAACGGTGGGGGAACGGGTCCGTCCTAAACTCTGGCCAGCGTTACCAACCGCACCCCAACAGGAGAAGGACCCATGACGCTACGAATCGGTGACACGGCGCCCGACTTTCAGGCCGACACGACACAGGGCAGGATCAGCTTCCATGAGTGGCTCGGGAATTCGTGGGGCATTCTGTTCTCACACCCCAAGGATTTTACGCCCGTCTGCACCACCGAGCTAGGCTACATGGCCGAGCTCAAGCCGGAGTTCGACAAGCGCGGCGTGAAGGTCATCGGCCTCTCTGTCGATCCCGTCGACAGACATCACGCGTGGGCCAGGGATATCGAAGCGACCCAGGGGACGGCGCCCAACTATCCCATGATCGGCGATCCGACCCTCGCAGTGTCGAAGCTGTACGAGATGCTCCCCGCAACGGCCGGCGACAGTGCCGAAGGCCGGACGGCGGCCGACAACCAGACCGTGCGCACCGTGTACGTGATCGGGCCGGACCGGAAGATCAAGCTGACGATCGCGTATCCGATGACGACGGGCCGCAATTTCGACGAGATCCTGCGGGTCGTCGACTCCCTCCAGCTGACCGCCCGGAGCAAGGTATCGACGCCGGTGAACTGGCGGCGGGGTGGGGACGTGTTCATCTCGGGGTCGGTGAGCAACGAGGAAGCGAAGCAGCTCTACCCCAACGGCTGGAAGGAGCCTAGGGCCTACATGCGCATCGTGCCGCAACCGGCCTGAGGCTGACTGACTACGCGAATTCGAGACACCAAACCCGGAATTGGGAGGAATCGAGACATGCCAGCGACCACGAGCAGCGTCCACTATAAGAAGAAAAGCATCGCGACGTTCGACGCCACGACGGAGAAGATCTTCCGCTACATGAGCGCCGGCAACCATCCGCACAAGGCGATCAAGTCACACCGCCTGGTCGGGGTCACGGGGAACGTCGTGACCGTCGACGCCGAATTCTACAACCCGGACGGCTCGACCTTCCGCACGACCGTCACCCACCACCTCAACCCGCCTGCCAACATCGTGACGACGATGACCGGCGGCCCCTTCGACGGCGCGAGGTTCGTCCACTCCTACACGCCACTCGGCGACCGGACGAGAGTGGACCTGGAGGGAGACTTCCCCGCTCTGCCGGGGCTCAGCGAAGCCGATGAGCTCAAGATGATCGACGGCATGTTCTCGATGCTCTTCGCCGAGGACACGGCGACGCTGCGGACCTGGGCGTAGGACTGAACCGATCTACCCCGCTCGAGAAGGCATGAGCCTCTCGAGCGGGGCGCTCCTACGGCTTACTTTCGAACTTCGTCGCGATCCGCTCGATCGCTCGAACCAGCCGCGTGGCAAGCGTTAGAACGTAGACGACTACCGCGAGCCAAATGAGTCCGGCGACAATGCCAAGCCCGAACCCGTGTCCCCAGTAAACCGGCTCCATCGATGCCTCCTGATGAGGAGAGCTCCAGGGAATTTCCTAGAGTCGTTGCTTCTCGTTGTCCGGACGAGCTTCCGCGCACTGATCGCATACATGATGCACGGCCTGGGCACGCTTCTCCGATGTGCCGACGTACAGCGGCTGACCGTGTACGGCTGAAACAACGTGCGTCGCGGGGCGCTTCCCGCACTCCTGGCAGTTCATCGTGGCCATGGTCCCTCCGTCTCCTCCAGTACCCCAGCCATGAGCGCGCGGAAATTCGTGAACATCGGGTGACCCGGAAATGCCTCCGCGAGCTCGTGGTAAGTCTGGTCGAGCAGATTCCCCTCGGGGACGAAGAGACGCGTAAGGTCGCCGGCGACCACCGCGCGCAGATCGTCGAGTCGCTCCTCGGGCGTCCGCGTCAACTCGAATACCGGTGTCGGGAAATCGGAGCCGTAGAGCAGCGCCTCCGGCGGCAGTGCCGCGATGTCCGGGTAGCGCGGGCGCCGGAACGGGGTAGCGAGAGCGGAAACGTCCGCATAGCAGGTGCCGCTGCCCGCGCCGGCCTGAGGACCGTATCGATGCAGGTAGTCACGCACCACCCCGAAGTCGGAGTGCTCGAACAGCTCACCCAGCGCTCCCCCGACGTAATACGGCAATCCGGCATGCGCGAAGATGATGACGGCGCCCGCATCGAGGCCCGCGTGGAGGTTCTGATGTACCGCCCGCACGCGCGGCCGATGCCAGCGGTTCTTGAAGCGGAACAGGTTCCGGAGCTCGTCCCACGGCGACCATGACAGGAAGTCGTAGGAGTGAGTGCGCTCATTGGAAGTCGGATTGGCGTATTCGCCGCCCACGTGGAGCAACAAGGGGAGCGGACTCGTGCCGGGCCCCGCGGTGGCGAGGAACTCGAGGGCCGAGCGTACGCGCGGGTCCGCGAGGCTGATCTGTTGCGCCGAGGGGACCCACTTCAGCAGTACGGCGCCGGCGTCGACGTATTTCTTGACGCGCTCGCGGAACTCCGGATCGTAGGGGTGCACCGATGCGCCCAACAGCACCTTCCCCGCGGCCTCGGGCTGCTCGCGCAGCCACATCACGTACTCGTTCGCCACCCACAGCCGTGACGCTGTCTCGTCCTTCACGCCGTTGTGGTTGAACACGTGATCCTGCGCGAGGCAGACGACGTGCTCCAGGTGCGTCTCGGCCAGCAACCGGAGCGTCGCCGGAATCAGGGTGTCGTCGCAGATCGTCTTCCCCGAGACCTTGGCGTACAGCATGAACACGTTGAAACGCAGCTCCTTCTGAAACGCCGGATCCATTCCGCCCCACTCCGGGTGCTTGTCACCCACCAAGCCAACGTGGCAGTGCATGTCGGTAGTGGTGGCGATGTCTGCGGTCATGGCAACCCCCCTGAAAAGTCTGCCCACGATTCGCAGTATGGAGGGCGGCGCCGTAAGAGAGGGTGAAACGTTCGGTAAAGGAACGAGCCTCTACGGGGTTTACCTCGACGCAATCCTGGCGTCCGTGGACGCCACGCACACCCACTTCCCCGCGCGCCGCACCCACACGTCCATCCAGCGGAACCTGCCGCTCGTGTCCTTCCCTCGGTAACTGCTCTGCTCTTCACTGATGCCGGAAACCACCGCCGCACTGCCATAGACGTGGACCGCGATGTCCGACAGTTGCAGCGAGGTTGCGTGGTACCCACCGACCAGCTCATCGAGATCCTCTGCCCGGGTGAGCACCGATCCGTCACTGGTAATCTCGGTCCACTCCCCGGCCATAAAGGCGCCGGCCGCGGTGCTGTCGTTGCGGAGGATGGCGTCGTTCCACCGCTGCTCGAGCGCGATCAGGTGTTTCGCGGTTGTGTCCGCAGTGACCTGCGCCACGAGCGACGGCGGAACGGCGGCCAGCGCGGCCCAGGCTAGGGCGCTGGTGAGTGTTCGGGCTACACAGCCTTGCATTGTTCGATTGTCTCCCCAGTCGTCGCTTCGGTCAACTGCTGTCTTGCCTCCAGCCGGTTCTTCTGTAGGCTACCGGACGGAAGGTTTGCTCTCCTCGGTCCCACTTCAGCCAGGAGGGTCCCGTGACCGTGTTGTATGCAGCCGCATTCACGCTGATCGGCGCGCTGGCCATCGTCCTCGTCGCCTGGGTGGTCGCGACCCGCCATCCGGCGGTCCCGGCAGAGCAGGTTGGACCGCTGATCTACCGCGTCCGACGGGTCTACTTCTTCATACTTCTCACGATCCTCGTCGCAACGTTGGCTCTGACGCTCCCCCGAACTCCATACCCTCGCGGACAGCAGGAGCCGCCGGCCATGACACTCACGGTCGACGGTGTCATGTGGGCGTGGCGCGTGGCGGGCCCGGACACCTCATCTCGACCGGCCGGCCCGGTGATCGTTCCCGTCGGCAAACCGGTGCGCTTCGAGGTCGGCGCGCTCGACGTGAACCACGGATTCGCCGTCTACCGGCCCGATGGGGGCATCCTCGGCCAGACCCAGGCCATGCCGGGCTACCACAATGTCCTGACCCTGACCTTCCCGGCCCCCGGCACCTACCGAATACTGTGCCTCGAGTACTGCGGGCTGGGTCATCAGACCATGTTCTCCTCGATTGAAGCGAGGTGACGCGTGACGCATTCCACGGGAGTCGCGCCGCTACCGGCTAAGCGCATGGCGATGGTTTGGGCAATCACCATCGTCGTGTTGTTCCTGGTGCTCGTGCTCCTCGGGCTTGTGATGCGCCTGAATCAGGCCACGGCGATCGCGATCCCTCCAGACCGCTTCTACTCGATCATGACGCTACACGGCCTGGGAATGGCCGGCACGCTGTTCATCGGAGGCGTCGCGGCCATCTGGTACCGGTCACTGCGCTACGTCCAGCCGAGCCTCGCGCTCTTCCGCTGGATCTACGGCCTGGTTCTGGCCGGCACGGTGGGTCTGATCGCGGCGACCCTCCTGGGACGATACGGCCCGGGCTGGTACATGTTGTATCCGTTGCCCTTCGTGCAGCTCTGGCCCCATTGGTCCACGGGCCTCGCGATCGGATCCACCCTGGTGCTGGGAGTGGCGTGGCTTCTCGGTCAGCTCGATCTGTTGCGGGCGTTCGCCGCCCGCTACGGGGTGGGCCGCCTGCTGGCCTGGGACTACCTCAGAGGCGCGTCACCCGCGGATCCCCTCCCCCCATTCATCCTCATCGCCACCGTGTCGCTCCTGGCCGGGGCTCTGACGACGGTGGTGGGCGCCGTCGTCCTGCTGCTCTATCTGTTCCAGTGGTTCATGCCGGCGCTCCGCTTCGACCCGCTGTTGCTGAAGAACATGATGTTTCTCTTCGGTCACACGATCGTCAACATCACCATGTATCTGGGGATCGCGCTCGTGTACGAGCGGCTTCCCGAGTACTCGGGGCGCAAGTGGTCGACCAACCGGATCGTGGCCATTGCATGGAACGCCACGCTGGTCTTCGTGCTGACCGCGTTCTTCCATCACCTCTACATGGATTTCGCCCAGCCCGGCGCCGTGCAGATGATCGGCCAGATCGCCTCCTATCTCAGCGCCGTTCCGGCGACGGCGGTGACGCTGTTCGGCGCCGCCACGCAGGTGTACCGCGCGGACATGCGCTGGAAGTTTGCGCCGCTCGCCTACTACACGGGTCTCATCGGTTGGACGATCGGTGGGCTCGCGGCGGTGGTGGACTCGACGATCGCGATCAATATCTACTTCCATAACACGCTCTGGGTCCCGGCGCACTTCCACACCTACTTTCTCGCCGGGTTCGTCTTGATGCTCCTCGCCGCCTTCCACGAGATCGCGGCGCCGGAAGCGCAACGGTGGGCCAAGGCCGGCCTGACGATATTTCTGATCGGCGCCTACGGTTTCCTGACCATGTTCTACGTGGGTGGGGAGCAAGGCGTGCCGCGCCGGTATGCCAGCTATACTGCGATCCCGGTCGAGGGCCTCGCGAACACCGGCAGGGTGCTGGCGCTCGTGGCTGCGTTCTTCGTCGTGCTGGTCCTCCTCGGTCTCGCAGGCTATGGCGTCTCGCTCCTGCAGGGCTGGCGCCGCAGCTGGGCGGAGGCCTGAGCCGGGAGAAGGATGCGCCGCTACCTCCCCGCCGCGGCGGTGCTGGCCGGCTGGATCACGCTCGCCGGCTGGTGGACGTTCGGGTTCCGGGCGTTCACGACCGACGGCGCGGCTCTCGCCGCCGCCGGGCCGCTGCCGCGACCGGCGTCGCCGCTCACCTTCATCGACGCCTCCGGCGACACGACCACGCTGGCCCGCTACCAGGGCCGGTACGTGCTCCTCACGTTCATGTACCTGCACTGCCCCGGAGTCTGCCAGCTGGTGACTCAGCGGCTGCAGCAGGCACGAGTCGACCTGGCCGAGGCCCCCCCGGACCGGCTGCTGTTTCTGAGCGTGAGCCTCGACCCCGAGCGCGACGACTCCACCGCACTCGCGCATCACTGGCGCGCCCTCGGCTCCGCGGCGGGCTGGGTCGTGGGTCGACTCGCTCGCCCGCTCGACCACCGTCAGTTGGCCGACCTTGCGCACCTGGGAGTCTGGGTATCGCGCGACCCGAGCGGTCGCATCGATCACGCCGCGTCCACCTTCCTCCTCGACCCGGCTGGAAACGTCGTCGAGGTGTTCCGTCCCGAGGTCCCCGCCACCGCGCTGGTCGCGGCCGTGCGGAGGAGGCTGTCGTGATACGCCGCGCCGCCGCCATCGCGGCCGCGTGCCTGCTCGCACTCCCGCCCGCCGACGTCTTCCTCGATGCGACCATGGAGCGCCGTCTGCTGATCCAGATTCCCGCGATCCTGGTCCTCGGCGCCCTCGCCGGTTGGCCGGCGGGAGCCGCCCACCGGCCGTGGCGCTCCGGCGACCTCGCCGCGCTGGCGTTCGCTGTCGGGGCGATGCTGTTCTGGATGATTCCCCGATCCCTGGACCTCGCCGCCCGCAGCCACCTGGTCGACAAAGCGCTGCACCTGTCGGTGTTTGCCGTGGGCCTCGCGCTCGCACGGTCGTTGCCGTACCTCTCGCTCGCCATTCCGATGACACTGGGGGTTCAGGCGACCGCCATGCTCATGGCGCTCGGCATCGTCTACCTGCACTACCCGGGGCTCATCTGCACGGCGTACACCCTCGAGCAGCAGAGAGTCGTGGGAGCGGGGCTGGTGCGGGCAACGCCGGTCGCCTGGGTCCTGCTCTGGAGTTGGGCGCTGCACAGACTCGCTGTCTCACGGCCAGCCGCCTAGGAGCCGGTCGAGCCTCGGGGTTGGGCTTCGATCGTGCCCGTCTCGACCACCTGTACCGGATACCCGCCCAGAGTGGCGGGCAGTCGCCGGCGTAGCTCTGGGGTCGCTTTGACGACCAGCACCTGGATGGCTGGCTTTCCTTTCACCGCGCCGCGCGCGACCCCGACCACTCCGGAGATCGCCATCAGGCTGCGAGTGTGCCGGGCGAGCACTTCGTCGATCGTCATGGGCGGGTGCTGCGCGCCGCCTGCCGGCGGTGCGGACGGCCGGCAGGCGGGCAACAGCAGCAGGACGAGACCGGCGGCATGTCGCGCGGTCACTTCCCGTCGATCAAAACGCCCATGGCCTGCAGCGCGGGCGCGATGGGATTGGCGATGGTGGCGTTCGCGCCGCCGGCGAAGAGCAGGGCGACCGGGTTGGCCGCAGCGTCGTTGGTCACGATCAGGGAGCCCGAGTCGCCGGAGCGGCTGAAGGTGCCGTGGACACCGGTGATCACGATCTGACCGACAAAAGTGGCGATGCCGCTGTTGAACCGTATCCGAACCGTGGCGTCCACGGCGCTGACCGTGCCGGTGTTGCAGCCGGTGGTGCGCCCGCACTTCTGCACCGCCTGGCCGAGGACGGCGTTGACCGTGGTGTGGTTCGGCACCCCGTAGCCTCCGGTCCACGTCTTGTTGTCCACCGCGCCCGGCACGACGGCCGCGATCGCCACATCGACGGTGTTGTCGCGCGTGAAGCTGATCGTCTGAAACTTGCTCAGCGTAGCGATCACGTCATCGGTCGAAGCGGAGCAGTTCGTGTCGTAGCGCCCGGGCTGGAGAATGTCCGAGCCGATCGGTGCGGTGTTTTCCAGCGCCATGACGTGGTTGTTGCTGAGGACGTAGAGAGTGTTGCCCGCCTTGACCCGCGCGCCGAGCGTTCCAGCCGAGCATTCTCCGATGTTGCCGATGGAGACGCCGATCGGCACGGGCCGGGGGAACCTGCTGGTCGGGTCCACGCCACGCTTACCCTTCCCCGCGGCCTGCCCGTGAGGCAGGATGGCGCTGAAGGGACCGGTGACGGTGATCACCACGGGGATGCCGTCCAGGTTCTGCGCGGCCAGCCGCACGGTGCCATCCGTGGTGAAGACGGCGACGGCCGGCTGGTTGCCGGTGGTGAGCGTGACGCCCACGCCTTCGATCCCCTGCTGCCGCATTATCGCCGCTGCATACTTCTCTTTGGCGATGGTGGCGGCCTGCAGATCCGGCCCCTGCTTCCCGGCGCTCACGAGCGGGGCGGACCCGGTGGGGGGAGCCGTTGGGGGACGGTCGGTGGAGCAAGCGACAAGCACGAGCGCGGCGCATAACAGGATGGCCCGGCTCGCGTGGCGAAGCGACATAATAGTAGAAAGCATGGGGATGACCTCGAACTGTGGGGGCCGGTTGGGCCGGCAAGTCCCACACTGATACACCCGGTTGGTGAAGTCGGGTTGAAATCAACAGGAGGGTTTGCAGCACAATGCTCGGAAGATTCGCCTTCGTCCTGTCCCTCACGAGCGCCGCCTCGGCGTACGCGCAGCAGCCCGGCGCACCCTACGACCTGATCATCCGCCATGGCCTGATCATCGACGGCACAGGTTCCCCGTGGTATCGCGGCGACGTCGCGGTACGCGACGGTCGCATCGCGGCGATCGGCGACCTGGCGCAGGACTCAGGGGCCCGGGTCATCGATGCCCGCGGCATGATCGTGGCGCCGGGGTTCATCGACATGCTGGGACAATCGGAGCTCTCGATCCTCATCGACCCCCGGGTGCCCTCGAAGGTCTTTCAGGGGATCACGACCGAGGTCACCGGTGAAGGCGAGTCTATCGCCCCGATCGACAGTGCGATGGTCGCGGAGAACGCGTCGGTCTATCGCCACTACGGCATCGATGTCGATTGGCATACCCTGGCCGAGTACTTCGCCCGCGTGCGGAAGCAGGGCATGGGCATCAACCTGGGAACGTACGTCGGGGCGACCTCGGTCCGCGAAATGGTGCTGGGCTACGGCGACGTCACGCCGACGCCCGCACAGCTGCACCAGATGCAGGACCTGGTGGGCGCCGCGATGCGCGACGGGGCGTTGGGTGTCTCCACCGCGCTCGAGTACCCACCGGCGCCGTATGCAAAGACCGAAGAGCTCATCGCGCTCGCCCGCACGGCGGCGCAGTATGGTGGCATCTACGCAACGCACATGCGGAACGAGGGAGACGCGGAGATGGCCGCGCTCGACGAGACGTTCCGCATCTCCAGTGAGGCGGGTATCCCGGTTGAGATCTTTCACTTCAAGGCGAGCGGCCGAGCCAACTTCGGCTCGATGCCGCGGTTCGTGGCCCGGGTCGATTCAGCCCGCCGTGCGGGTCTCGATATCACGGCCGACACCTACGCCTACACGGCGTGGATGAATGGACTGTCGGCGTTCGTGCCACCGTGGGCCCTCGATGGCGGGGCGGTGGCCGCGGCGCTGCTTACCGGCATGGGGCGCGATGGGGCGCGGGGGATGGTCGATTTGCGCGCCGCCGGCGCGCACACCATAGCCCAGGATGAGCAGAGCTGCGTCGTGTACGGCATGCCTCGA
>JAWOLH010000050.1:0-58550 GCA_033853695.1 Gemmatimonadales bacterium
GGCGGACCGACCATCAGCAGATTGTGCGATCCCGCCGCCGCGACCTCGAGCGCGCGCTTGGCGTGCGACTGGCCTTTGACCTCGGCGAAGTCGACTTCCTCCCGCGCGCGCTCCGCGAAGAGGCGAGACGGATCGACCGCGGCCGCGGGAAGCTCGATCTTGCCATCGAGGAAATCCGCCAGCTCCGCGAGCCCGCTCGCCCCCAGCACCCGGAGCCCCGACACCACGCCGGCCTCGGCCAGGTTTTCCTTCGGGAGCACGAGCGCATCGGCGCCGGCGGCACGTGCCGCCAATGCCACCGGAAGCGCACCCCGGACCGGCCGGATGGCACCCTCCAGACCCAGCTCTCCCAGCACGACGACGTGCCCGAGCCGTTCGGTCCCGATCTGATCGGTGGCGGCAAGAATCCCGACCGCGATCGGCAAATCGAATGCCGAGCCCTCCTTGCGAACGTCCGCCGGGGCGAGATTCACGGTGATGCGCTTCAGGGGGAAGGTGTAGCCGGTATTGGCGATCGCGGCGTAGACGCGCTCGCGTCCCTCGCGCACCGCCCCGTGGGGCAGCCCGACGGTGGCGAACGTGGGGAGCCCATTGGCGATGTCGGTCTCGACGTCGACGAGGTAAGCGTCGATACCGAGGACGGCGGCGGAGCGAACGCGCGCGAGCACCCCCTAGGATGCTGCCGCGCGCCGCGAACTGCGGCATCGAACCGTTGCGAGCCGTTGCGAACCTACGCAGCGACGTCGGGCGCGATTGTGTGAATGCCCCCTCGCCGGGATCTCATCCTCTCTTCAAGGGCAGCGAGGTATGGAAATAGAGTTGTGCCTGAATTGTCGGAACCGCTCATTACCGGGAGAGGCGTATGCATCGAATCCTTTCGGCAGTCGTGGCGCTGTCGTGCATCGGCACACTGACCGCTGCCCAGAGAAGGTCAAGCGAACCAAGCGCAGAGGTGGGCACGCTCGTGGGAGTAACCATTCTCAGCCAAACGGGCTTCCCAAGTGTGACCCACATCGGCATCCCTGGCGATGGCATCCAGGCATCCCCGACACTGTATGCTACGTTTTTCGCAACACCATCCTTGATGGTCGAGCCTCAGATCTCGTTCACCCATATTTCGGGCGGCGGGTCGACGCTATCGGCGTTCGGGTTCGCGGGGCAGTTCGGATACTTGTTCACCCCCACGACGTCCGGATCGCCGTACGTCGCGGTCAACGTCGCGTACCAAACGATATCTGACGGCACGTCGATCAACGGCGAGGGGGTTGGCGGGGTGTTGGGCTACCGCTTCAAGGTCAAGAACAGCCTGGCGATCCGCTTCGACGCCCGGTACCGTCGCTGGTTCTCCGACTTCAAGGATCTGAACGAGATCGGCTTCGGGCTCGGCCTCGGCGCGACTTTCTAACCCCACGGCAGATCAACGATGATCGGGCGAGATTCAGCATCTGGGTCTCGCCCACTCCGCCTCAGGACTCCACGTTGTTAGACTTCCGGGTCGTCATCTCGCAGCAGTGACACCGAGGGGCACCCTGATCCCTGGAGGCATTCTCATGCGTGTCGTCCTGGGCGCGTCTGGCGCCCTGTTGCTGATCCTGTCAGGCTGTGCGAAGCCCGAGACTCCCGAACAGGCCCAGGCACGCATGTCGCGCGAAGTCGCCGCGGCCCGGCCCATCTTCGATGCGATCGCGCGCAGCTGGGAGCGCTACACCGCCGCCAATCAGCCGGATTCGATCGCCATGTTGTTCACCGAGCAGGGTGAGGAGCTCCCACCGAATGCCCGCCCGGTCGTCGGACGACCGGCCATCCAGGCATTTCAGGCGCAGCTGATCAGTCAGGGCGCGACCACCTTGAGCATCTCAACTGACGAAGTGCTCGTGAACGGGCCACTGGCCGTATCGCGTGGCGACTACACGCTGGATATCAAACCCGGACCGCACTCCCCTCCCGCGATGAAAGCGGTCGCGGATACCGGGAAATACCTCCTGCACTGGCATCAGGTGGGTGGAAGGTGGCTGGTCGCCGACGTGGCGTGGAGCAGCAACATTCCACTGCCGGTTCCCCCAGCCCCCGCGGCGAAGCCGAAACCCAAACCGAAACCGAAAGCACGGACCACGACCAGACGGACGCGCTAGACGCGAGTGGTGATGGATCCCCGACTCTCCCTCTGGCGCGCCGACACCCCGGGGTGTGCCGAGCGCATTCACCTGAACAACGCCGGCGCCGCCTTGCCGCCGGCCGTCGTTCGCGACGCGGTCGTGGCGCACCTCGTTCGCGAATCCGAGATCGGCGGCTACGAGGCCGCTGATGAAGCGGCCGAGCGGATACAGGGAACGTACGAAGCCGTCGCCGCCCTCGTCGGGGCCCGCGCACGCAACATCGCGGTCGTGGAGAATGCGACCGTCGCATTCGCCCAGGCGCTGCAGGCATTCGACTTCCGCCCGGGGGACGTCATCGTCACCTCGCGCGCCGATTATGTCTCGAACCAGCTGATGTACCTCTCCCTCAGCCGCCGGCTCGGAGTCGCGGTGCGGCGCGCGGCCGATCTCCCCGAGGGGGGAATCGATCCCGCGAGCATCCCGCCGCTCCTGGCGGACGGCCGCTGCCGTCTCGTGACGTTGAGCTGGATTCCGACGAACTCCGGACTCATACAGGCGGCGGGAGCAGTCGGCGACGTGTGCCGAGCGGCGGACGTGCCGTATCTGATCGACGCCTGCCAGGCGGTGGGACAGGTCGCGATCGATGTGAGGATGCTCGGGTGCGATTACCTCGCCGGCACCGCGCGGAAGTGGCTGCGGGGACCACGCGGCGTGGGGTTTCTCTACGTTTCGGACCAGGCGCTGTCGCGCGGCGACCATCCGCTGCTTGTGGACATGCGTGGCGCGGAGTGGACGGCCGCCGATTCGTTCCGGCTGTTCGACGGTGCCCGCCGTTTCGAGAACTGGGAGTTTTCCCACGCGCTCGTGCTGGGGCTCGGTGCGGCAGCCCGGTATGCCGCGCTGGTCGGAGCCGCGGGGATGACGCGAGCCCGGGACCTGGCAGCCGGGCTGCGCGAGCGGCTGGCGGCCATCCCGGGAGTCCGCTCGATGGACCGGGGACGGGAGCGGGGGGCGATCGTCACGGTTGCGACCGATGGACGGGCAGCGGCCGATCTGAAGGAGCGGCTGCGCGCACGCCGCATCAACACCAGTGTTTCGGAACGGGATGATGCGGTCATCGACATGGATGAGAAGCGCGTGACATCGGTGCTGCGATTCTCACCACACTACTACAACACGGAGGATGAACTGGAGACGGCGGCCCTGGCACTGGAGGAGGAGCTGCGGTCAGCGCAGCGGTAATTCGACGTGCAGGTGGTCCGCGGTGCCGACGTGACGGAGCACCCGGAACCCCATCGCCCGGAAGTAGGTCGCCACGAGCCAGTTCACCAGAAATCCGCGGCCGCGGGTGTGTATGTCCACGGCATGCACCCAGCCATCCGCCTGCGGCGCGTGGAGCGTGCCGGTGACGACCGGAAGGCCAAGGCGAACGTAGTCGGCCGCCGTCCGGCTGACGTCGGTGACGACGAGTCTGCCATCGGCCAGCTCGAGCGTCGAGAGGGCGACCCGCAGCAGCGGATGAGCCTGATGGTATTCCGTTCGGGTCGCATCGTCCTGCACATGCGACCGATCGAGGAAGACGAGTCCCCGAAACACGAACCCCGCCACGAGCGGCAGCGCCAGCCAGCGCGCGATCCACCAGTAGCGCGCCCGTCCCGTCAATCGTCGCGTCATCAGAGCGCCGTAGAGTGCGAGGATCCCGATCGTCGCCACGCTGGAGCCGAGGAGGGCAAGCCAGGGCGACCACCCGGCCCTGCTGTAGAGCGTCACCGCTCCGCGCACCAGGATGACGAACGGCAGCACGATCACGGCAAGTGGAACGGCCACACGCAGTGACACGCGCAGCCCATGCAGGAACTGATGCGACCGCATGCCCTAATCAAACGGGAGCGGAGGCCGGGAGTTTCAGGGAGGGTCAGCGGCTGCGGGCGAGCGGCAACCCGACGATGTAGGTGACTCGGGACGGGAGCGGTGTGGACTGCACCGACCCGATCTCCCACTCATACCTTTCCTGCAAGTCTTCCACGAGATCGCGCAGCTCTTCCGGCGTATACGTCCGCAGACACGACACCGTGCCGTCGAACCACACCGCCAGCGGCAGCACCGGGATGAGATACGTCCAGAGCGCCCGGCTCCAGCGAAATGGCCGGATAAATGGCGTGCAGAGCAGCACGAGAAGTGGCAGGAAGAGAATCCCGAGGAGTGCGAGCGGCGTGCGCCGGGTCACCTCGAATGCGGCGATGCCCTGCCGCGCCCCCACGGCGTCGGCGAAGATCGCGTGGGCATCAACCGGCCGGAAATGATGCAGTGCGGTGAACAACGTCCGGAATCCCGCGAGTCGCGCCGGGACCGCCGCAGGGTCGACGGGCTCCGGGTCGCCCTCGATGACGCCGGGACGCAACGCACGGAGCCGGGCGAACGCCGCCAGGTTGGGATACCGGTCGGTGAGCCGGATGCGCAACGCGGGTGTCCGCGCACCACGGACGCGGGACACGAGGTCCAGCCAGGGGCCGCCGCCCCCGGAGCAAAGATCGATGATCTGGGAGTCGCCAAGCGTGCCGAGTGCGCGCGTCAGAATGGATGCTGCGTGACGGTACGGCGCGAACGTCTCCATCAGAAAACGCAGAAAGTCGGTCATGGCATCACGGATGACGGCGGGACACCACGACTGATCTTCGAGCTCCGCCAGCTGCATGCGGGGGATGAGCCCGCGGGAAACGAACGGCGCCCGCGGCAGGCCGCGCGCGGGCGCCGGGCCAATCACGTTCGAGTCAGGCTGCGGTTCGCCCACCCAGGAGCTTTCCGATCAAGCCCCCGACGATGCCCCCGACCGCTGGGTAGCCGGTGCCGGTCGCCACGGCGTTGGTGACCGCGCCGCCGCCGAGCAGGTTCGCCACGATCGTGCCGACTAGGCCACTCGCGCCCCCGGCCACCGCCCCACCACCCGCCGCGTTCGGCATCGCCGCGCCTTTGTTCCAGAGCGAGTAGAGTAGACCCGCGACACCGCCGATCCCCGCTCCCGCGGCGGGCGCGGCCCCCGCCAGGCTCGGCACGTATTTCGCCAGCACCGCCATCAGCACCTGAAGCACGATGCCCACGACAGCCGACTTGACCAGCGGGTTGGATCCACCTGCCTGGTCTGCCATCGCTCCTCCCGTGAATGAAGTGTCAGGCTGCGAAGCGCGTCCCGATGGAGGATGACCCGCTATCCCGAGCCCCGCAAGCCGAAGATCATGAACGAGTCTTCAGGGAGGAGTGCGGACGGGAGAGGACTCGATGTCGTGGACTCGGCAAGCGCCGCGCCCAGCGCGAGGATGCACGAGTGACGCCTCAGAGCCACCGCCGCACACGCTGGCGATATTCGTCGAACGCCCGGCCATACTTGCTCGCCAGGTAGCGCTCTTCACCGGCAATCACGATCCGGTCGAGCAGCAGCCAGGTGACCGGAGCGAGGATCAAAATCCATGTGTTGTCGAGCAGGAACGCGATCCCGATCTGGACGAGGACATTCGTCAGATACATCGGATTGCGGCTGAATCCAAACGGTCCCAGAGTGACGAACGCGCTGACCTCTCCGCGCGGATGCGGCGTCGTCCCGGCCTTCCGAAAGGTCAGTACAGACCAGACCCCCAGCGCCACCGCTCCGGCGATCAGGACGCCTCCGATCCAGCGCCCCACAGTACCGGCGAGCCAGAGCGGATGAAGCCGCTGCACTCCGACGCCTATCAGCACACTCACGAGGGTGATCAGCGGTGGAAAGAGACGAGAACGTGGGTCGTCGGCGTTCAGGGTCACGCGACCGTCTCGAAGACGAGGCTGCAACAGGTCACGGCGCCCTCCGCTTTCTGAAGCTCGGACACGTCCACCACGAACACATCCATCCCGGCCGCTTCCAGGCGCCGGCGCGTCGCCGGAAACGATGCAGGATAGATGACCCGCTCCCCGATCCGCAGGGCGTTCGCGGCACCCCGCTCTCGTGACTCGATCTCGATGACGCGCACGTCGGAGAAGACGGCCGCGTCCACCCACTCCGGATCGACGAGCACCGTGTCGGCGTCGACCGTCGTGACCGCCGACTTGAGGTGCAGGCACCCGCTCACCGCCACGCCCCGAACGTCGTACCGGTACGGGGCTACCGCGGCACTCAGCTGGTCGATCGCGGCCTGGTTGGAGCGCCCACTCCGGCCCACGTACAGCGTGCGTCCGATCCGCAGTAGGTCTCCGCCATCGAGCGTCCCCGGCGGCTCGATATGCACGAGCGGCCGATATGGGGCGAGCGCCCGTGCGATGGCCGCCGTTTCGGAGCGGCGGGACGGGGCGCCTGGTCGCGTGATGACCGCCACCTCATCGAGCACGACGGCCGTATCCTCCACGAACACCGAGTCGGCGAGATCGGGATCCGCCGCCAGTGCCTCCACCCGGCAGCCGAGCGCGGTGAGGGCCTCCTCGTAGCGCCGGTGCTGGCGCTCGGCGGTCGCGACGTCGATCTGCCGGCGCTCGAGATGGACCAGCTCGCAACGCACGATCGCCGGGCTGACACCGCGGGTGACGGCGACGCGCGTCATTGGACACACGGGGCGTGCGGATCGCCCTTCGGGTGATCGAGCCTGGGCCGGTGGTCGAGGTTCGCGATGCGAAGAGCGGCATCCCGAACCATCGTGGCAACGCGGGCGAGGTCGTCGTAATCGATGTACTGGGCCTCGTCGGTGACCTGGTGGTAGTCGAGGTGCTCACCTCGGGACAACGAGACGCTCGGAATACCGTAGCGCGCATAGCTGTAGTGATCGGCGCGGCAGTAGTACTGCAGCGGATGCCCCGGGGCGTCATAGGCGTAATTGAACGTGAACGGTCGTGGCTGCGCCGCGTTCACCGCCTCGAGCACGGCTCCGAACTCCGCCGAGAGTCGCTTCGACCCGATCACCTCGAGATATCCCGGACCGCCGGCCGGGAGATCGGTCGCCGTCCCCCGCCCCACCATGTCCTCGTCGATTTCCGCGACGATCGAATCGACCGGGACGGTCGGGTGATCGGTGAACCACGACGACCCGACGAGACCTTCCTCCTCGCCGGTGTGCGAAATGAAGAGGATCGAGCGCCGGGGCCGCTGGGCGGCGGGCGCCGCGGCCAGGGCCTCGGCGATCTCGAGGATCGCCACGGTGCCGGAGCCGTCGTCGTCGGCGCCGTTGCGGATCGAGTCGAGCCGGGCGGGGCGGAGGCGGCGCAGGGAGTCGAGGATCTGGCGGATGCGCGCCCGCTCCTCGGGACCCGGTGGATGGTCGGGGGAATCGGCTCCCATCGGCCGCACGACGCGGTTGTAGGCACGCAGCGAATCGTGGTCGACGGCCATGTGATCGAAGCCGACGTGGTCGTTGTGGGCGCTCAACGCGACGTATTCACCGCGCAGCGCCGGGTCGCTTCCCGGCAGCACGCCGATCACGTTGCGCGCCGGATAGGGGACCGGCGAGAACCGCACGCCGAGATCCCCCCGCACCGACCGGCCGGCGCCACCCGCGGTGAGCCGCGCCGGGGGCGCGCCGAGCAGCAGCTCGGCGGCGTGTGGCGTGAGCAACACGATCGGCGGTTGTCCCGTGCCGCGTGACGTGTCGGACGTCAGGCGCTGGCCGGCGATGAGGTACCGCACCTCGGGACCGAGCAGGTCCAGCTCGACGACCGCCACCGCCGCCGCTCCGGTGAAGCGCGCGTTGGCCGCAACGCGCGTCAGTCCGCGCACCAACTGCCGTTTTCCGTCGGTGCCCGGCGGGACATCCAGGACGACGACCTTTCCACCGGCCTGCCCCGGTGCCATCCAGGTCGTCGAATCCGAGACGGCGCCGCCGTAGACCGCGGTGGCATCGTGCAGTTCGGCCGTCGCGAGCGCCTGGCCGACGAGGACGTAGTCGGCACCCCACGTGAGCGTGCCGTCGCCGACGGAGAGACTGGTCGCGGCGGGCTCGGCGATGAAGAACGGCACGGTCTGAAACCACGTGCCGCCTTCGCCCGCGGGCTGGAGGCCGAGACGCCGGAACTCCCCCGCGACGTATTCAGTCGCTTTGAAGTCGCCGATCGACCCCGACCGCCGGCCCCCCATCGAATCGTCGGCGAAGGCGAAGAGGCGCTGCCGCAGGTCCTGGGCGGTGATGGCCGCCGTGGTAGACTGCCCCGATAGCGCGGCGGCGCAGAGCACACCGGTCACGATCGACGTCAGCAGGCGAGCAGGCTTCACGAGCGCTCCTGGAAAAGTCGTTGCAGGCGATCGGGGAGTCCGTCAAACCCCGGTGCCGTTCCGAAATCGGAGGAGTTGTGCGTATTCCAGAACAGCACGGTGTGGTCGCGCGCCCGCGACTCGCATCGCTCCAGACACGCCGCGAGCGCCTTGCCAGTGTAGGTCGTATCCAGCGCGAGGTGCGGACGAGCCCACTCGAGTGCGCGCTGCGACTCGGGCGTCACGCGGCCATAGCGGGCGTACGCATCCGCCCCGATCACGGTGATATCGGTCCACCCGAACCGCAACCGAGGCGCCGACGGCGCCAGCCAGGTGAGCAGCTCGGCCGTCCGGCGCGCGCGCCATAACAGGAGCGCCCGCGTCGTGATCGCGGGGTGCGCGACGCGTACCGCGACCACCCGCGTTCCGAGCCCCGCCAACCGGCACCCGACGAGCAGTCCCGCCGCCGTGCCGCACGTTCCGGCGGCGACGAAGAGGCAATCAGGGGACGGCAACACGCCGTCCTCGATCTGGCGTCCGAGCTCGAGGCCCGCGGACACATAGCCGAGCGATCCCAGGGCGTTCGTCGCGCCGAGCGGGAGGTAGTAGGGACGGTCCCCCGCTCTCCGGCGCGCACGGACGGCGCGTCGGGCGTTGTACATCCCGCCGGCGAACGAGGCGGCGTACCGCACGCGCGCCCCGCTCGCGGCGATGCCCCGAGCGGTGCGTCGCACCGCGTCGGTGACCGGCTGCCGCACGAGCGACAGCTCGACGGCGTGCCGGCGGGCCCGGCCATGTAGCGCTGCGGCAAGCGCCTGATTGGAGCCGATCCCTCCCATCGTGACGAGTGACCGTGCCCCGCGCCGCTCGGCGTCGGCCAGCAGGTATTCGAACTTGCGGACCTTGTTGCCGCCGAACACGGCGGACGTGAGGTCGTCCCGTTTCGCGAACAGCCGGCCGAGAAATCCGTCCGGGGCCGGAAGCTCGGTGACGGGGGTCGGCGTATCGGCGAGCGCGATCCAGGGCACGCGATCGGCGAGCGCAGGGAAACGGTCGAAGAGCGCGTTCGTAGACGCTTTAGCTCCGGGAGAACTCCGCGGCATCGATGGCGGACAGCTCGGCCGGCGACAGCTGGATGTCCGCGGCGGACAGGGAGTCCGTCGCGTGAGCGGTGGTCCGGGCCGACGGGATCGCGATCACCGTGGCGCCCTGGGCGAGCACCCAAGAGAGGACGACCGCGTGCGGCGAGATACCGTGACGCCGGGCGATCGGCTGCAGCGCTGGATGATCGGGGAGCCTCTTGTTGAGGCGGCCACCGCCGACCGGGCTGTAGGCCAGGAATCCGAGGCCGCGGCGCGCACACTCCGCCACCACCCCGCCCGTCACGGCCTCGCGAAAGAAGGGGTTGAGCCGGTTCTGCACCGCCACGAGGGACGTCAGACGCGCCGCGGTCGCGATGTCTTCCACCGTGACATTGGACACGCCGATCCAGCGGATCTTCCCGGCGCGCTGCAGCTCGGTCAGCGTCCCGACGCTCTCCGCGAAGGGAGTCTCGGGGTCGGGGGCGTGCAGCTGGTACAGGTCGATCCGATCCGTCCCCAGCGCTTTGAGGGAGCGGTCGCAGGCACGCCGCAGATGTTCCGGATGGCCGTTGCGCTCCCAGCGCCCCCCGGGCCGCGTCATGCCACCCTTCGTGGCCACCACGACGGTGTCGCGGCGTCCACCCCAGGTGCGGAGCGCCTTCGCGATGAGGCGCTCGTTGTGCCCGATGTCGCCATCGTCGAGGCAATACACGTCGGCGGTATCGAGGATCGTGGCGCCGCCATCGAGCGCCGCGTGAATCACGCGCAGCGCCGTCGTTTCGTCGTCGGGGCGGCCGGCGATAGAGAGGTGCATGCCGCCGAGACCGACGGCCGAAACGGCTGGGGCACCGGGACCGAGAGAACGTGTGCGCATCGGGTCCTAGCTCAGGTAGCGGGCCTTGAGGATGCCAGTGTGGTGCCGCTCGTGGCCCGCGATGATGTACGCCAGCGCGCGCACGGAGACGGTCTTGCCGCTCGCGGTGCCGCGCCGCTCGAGCGCCGCCGCGTCGAAATGCGCGAAGAGGTGGACTGTCGCCTGGCGCACCGCGGCCAGCTCGTCGGCCAGATCGCTCAACGTGCGCGCGTCGAAGTCTCCCTTCGATACGTAGTCGTTCTGCTCGAAGCCGGGGAGCGGGGTCGCGTCGCCGCGCCCGATGCGCAGGGCGCGATAGGCGAAGATCCGCTCGCTGTCCGCGATGTGACCGATCACTCCCTTGATGCTCCACTTGTCCGGAGCATACCGATGGACCCCACGGGCTTCAGGGACAGAGCGGACCAGCGCCAGCGTCTCGGCGAGCTGCGTGGAGAGGAGCGCCTGGAGGTCTCCATCAGGGACCTTGTCGATGTAGGTCCCGTAATACGGCGCGTATTCATCGGCACCCGGTCGGGCGATCATCGCTTGGGTCATGGTCGTCCCTTTGCGAGGGCGGAGTCGATCTGCCGCCACGTCACGAGGTGAATGTGCTCGTCCGCCAGGAGGCGCCGGAAGCGCGGGCTCGCGACGAAGGCCCAGTCGCGGGCCCGCCACGCGGCGCCCCAATTCATGCGCTCTCCCGTCAACGCCTTCATCCGCGTCGAATCGGCCGCAGGGTGAAGGATCAGCTCCGACACGCCGGGCGGCAGGGCGCGGATCTGTTCTTCATAGTACGCGGCCCACCCCGCCGGCGGTACGTCCGGCGCGGTGGCGACCACGCGCGCGAGCACGAGCGGGCCACGGGGAAACCGTCTGATGGTGCTCCTGCCGGCGACCCATTCCGCGGCGCTCAGGAACGGGAGGCCTTCGGACTGAGCCACCCGGCGCAGGATCTCGAACAACACCGGTCCCCGAGTGAACAGAACGTACTCATGCACGTCGAGGTGCGTGGGCCGGATTCCCGCGGCGCGCGCGGCGGCGATCTGGGCGTGCAGCTCGCGCTCCACATCCTGCCACCGGATGGTGGTCGTATCATCCCAGACCCGGCGCAGCAGGCCGTCCGGGTCGAGCAGTGTCGGCACACTCTCCGGCGGCGCAATCGGTCCCCAGCGATAGCCCGGCCACTCGCTCGTGAGCGCGAGGTGGATCCCCAGATCGAACTCCGGGTGGGCACGGGCATACGCCGCGACTTCCTGGAGCTTCGGTCCCGGAACGATCACGCTCGCCGACACGAGCAGACCGGAGTCGCGCGCAGCCCAGGCGCTCCGGTCCTCGGGTCCGGCAACGCCCAGGTCATCGAAATGAAGGATCAGCAGACGGGAGCCATGCGGGTAGCCGAGCCGCTCCTCGAGCGGCGTCTGCGCCACGGTCGCGGCTCCGCCCCAGACGCTCAGCAGGGCAGCGAGGAGAAGATGCTTGCTCAGCGCTCCGTCGGCACCGGCTTGGGGCTGCGGTCGACGACCCTGGCCATCACCGGCGCTCCCGGAAAGAGCAGGTCGAGTCCGCCCACCACCACCTGCTCGCCGGCATCGACGCCGCTCGTGATCTCCACGAATCCCGGGGTGCGCACGCCAATGCCGATCTGCCGCCGCACCGCCTTCCCCTCCTGCACCGCCCAGACGAAGTTGGCCCCCTGAAGCGGGACCACGGCGTCTTCGGGAACGACCACGGCCTTCGGCCGGACCGCCGTCACGAGGCGGGCCTCGATGAACATCCCCGGCTGCAGCAGCCGCTGGGGATTGGGAACGTGGGCTTTCACGAGAATCGTGCGCCCCGGACTCGACACGACCGGATCGACGAAATCCACCTCGCCGACGAACTGGCGGTTGGGGATCGCCGCGACGGTGAAGGCGACCTCCTGTCCCCGCTTCAGCGCCTGGGCGTACTTCTCGGGGACATTGAACGTCGCGCGCATCGGGTTCACCGTCTGCAGCGTGCAGAGCCGCGTGGTGTTGTTGACGTAATCCCCCTGGCTCACGAAGCGCTGCCCGACGACCCCGGCAAACGGGGCGCGCACGGTGGTGCGCGCGAGCCGCGTGCTCATGAGCCGGTACTGCGCTTCCATGCTGCGCGCGTTGGCCTCGGCGTGCTCCAGGTCCTGCGTCGACGCCGCGTTTTGCGCCAGCAGGTCCTTGGTGCGCGCCAGATCCTGCGTCGCGAGGTCGCGCTGCGCGGCGAGCTGAGCCACCTGCGCGCTGAGCTCGACCGAATCGATCTGGAACAGCGGCGTCCCTGCGGCGACCTCCTGGCCTTCCCGCGGCAGGATCGCCACGATACGGCCTTCCACCTCGGGACGCAGCTCGATCGACTGAATCGCCTCGATCTCTCCCGTCGCCGCGACTTCGTCGCGCACGGTGTCGGAGCGGGCGACGGCCACTTCGACCGGCATGGCCGGCGGCCCTCCGGCCCCTGCACCGCCCCGAGCCGCGGGACCCTTTTTCCCGCAGCCGATCGCGGCGACGACGCCCACGGCGGCAACCAACCAGACGCGCACCACGTTCCGATGGCTCACTGGGTTCCCTGTTCGAAATTGATCCGCTCGCCGAGGATCACCTCGAGTCCGGCGCGAGCGAGTCGGGTGTTGTACATCGCCTGTACCAGATCGGCCTCGGCCTGCACGAGGCGGTTCTGGGCGTCCAGCAGATCGAGGATCGTCGTCGCGCCCGCTCGATAGCGGGTCTCCTGCACGCGGTTGTTCTCACGCGCTACGACCACGGCATCCCGGTCGAGCGCGATGGTCGCGCGGTTCGTCTCGTAGGCGTCATACGCCGCCGTGACGTCGTGCCACGCCGACCGCTCGAGATCGGCGCGGACCGCGGATGCGACGTCGTGGTTGACCTTGGCGACCGACATCTGCACCTCGCGCTGGCCGTTGTTCCAGATCGGGAACGACACGGTCAACGACAGCTGCGAGCGCCGCGCGAGCCTCGGGTAGAACGTCGTGTCGAACGCCCCACCGAGGAACTCGAGAGTCGCGTGGGGCAGATAGTTGCCGCGCTGCGACCAGAGCTGGGCCCGGGTCGCCCGCTCGTTGGCGCGCGCGATGCGCCAGGAAGGTCCCTGGGCGAGCGCCCGCGCGACCGCATCCTGGACCGGGAACGGCAGCGCGGGCGCCACACTGTCGGAGGGGACCGGCGCGGCATCCGCGGGCCCCTCGAGCCCGATGCGGCGGCCCAGCTGCAGTTGCGCGGCCCGCAGCGCGGCCTGCTGCTGCAACAAGGTCACGCGCGCCTGGGTCAGGCCGAGTTTCAGCTGCAGCGAATCGGTCTGCACCGCAGCGCCGGAGGTGACGCGGGCTCGCGCTACGCTGAATTGCTGCTCGGCGCGCTGCACCTGGTCCTCCGCGACGCGCAGCAAGGCGCCGGCGGTGAGCACGACGTAGTAGTCCGATTCCGTGTTCATCGCCGTCGTCAGGCGTGCCTGCAGCTCCTGCGCGTGCGTGCCTTCGAGGAGAGCCCCGCTCGATGCGAACCCCGCGAGCTTCTGGCCGCCGGTGAAGACGTCGAGGCGGGCGTCGATCAGCGCAGTGACCGATTGCCGCGCCGGTTGAAACGTGGCCAGGTTGAATGTCGGCGGGTAATAGCGCGTCCACTGGGACGAGACCGTGACCGATGGGACGATGAACAACGCCACCGCCGCGCGGCGGGTCCACTCGGCGTTGGTCACCTGCCCCGCCGCGAAGACATAGTTCGGGTCGAGGCGCGCCGCGCGCTCCAGCGCCTCGGCGAGCGTGACCACCGGCATCGTATCCTGAGCAGGCGACGACTGGGCAGACGTCACCTGCAACGCCGCCAATAGCGGAAGGATCACTTCGCCTCCAGCGGCTCGAGCGCCTTCAGGTCCTGCACCTCCCGCGCCCGCAACCGGTCGAGCAGCGTGTAGGCGACGGGCACCACGAAGAGGGTGAGCGCGGTGGAGAAGAAGATGCCGCCCACGATCGCGTAGCCGAGCGGGCGCCGCGACGTGGAGCCGGCGCCGAGTCCGATCATCACGGGAATGGCGCCCATGATCGTCGCCACCGATGTCATGAGAATGGGGCGCAGGCGGATTCGCCCGGCTTCGATGACCGCGTCGAGCGTGGACAGCCCCCGGGCCTTCAGCTGGTTCGCGTATTCCACCAGCAAGATCGAGTTCTTGGTCACGAGTCCGATCAGCAGGATCATCCCGATCTCGCTGTACAGATTGATCGTCCCGCCCGGCTGCTTGAAGATCGCCGCCACGAAGAGCGTCGCCAAAGCCCCCGTCACGGCGAGTGGCACCGCCAGGAGCACCGTGAACGGATGTACCAGCGACTCGAACTGCGAGGCGAGCACCATGAACACGACGAGCAGGGCGACGCCGAAGGCGAAGTAGAGCGCGCCACCGCTCTCGCGAAACTCGCGCGAATCGCCCGCCAGCGCGGTCGTGCTCCCCGGCGGCAGCACCCGCTTTGCGATCCGATCGAGCGAATCGAGCGCTTCGCCCTGCGAGAATGGCGGAACCAGCGACGCCGTCAGCGTGAACGACGGGATGCGGTTGAAGTGGTTGATCGACCGCGGGCCCACTCCTTCGTCGACCCTCGCCAGTGCCGAGAGCTGCACCAGCTTCCCACCGGTACCACGCAGGTAGATCCCCGACATGTCGCTCGGCGTGGCCCGCTGACTGGGATCGAGCTGCACCATCACGTAGTAGAGCTTGTCGTTGCGCGTGAAGGTGCTGACGCGGCGCCCGCCGAGGAACGTCTGCAGCGCCGCCGCAACGTCCCGCACCGGCACGCCCAGATCCTCGGCGCGGTCACGATCGAACGTGACCCGCAGCTCAGGCTTGTTGACCCGCAGGTCGGTGTCGATGCCGGTCAGACCCTTCACGGTGCGTGCGCTCGCCAGCATCGTGTCCATCGCCTGCGCGAGACGCCCGAAATCGGGATTCTGCACGACGTACTGAATCGGCTGGCTGAACCCGAGCGCGCTGGGCGCATAGGGAAACGCCCGTACGCCCGCGATGCCGAACAGCTGCGGGAACAGCATCCCCATCAGCTGGTCCGATGGGGGTCGGGTCCCCCAATCCTTCAGAATGACGCCGACGAACGACTGGTTGACGCCCCCGGAGAAGCCGCCGATGATCGTGAAATACCCCTGGACACCCGGCAGCTTGCTGATGGTCTGCTCGATCTGGCGCACGTAGCCATCGGTGTATTCGAGCGACGCCCCTTCCGGAGCCGACGCAACGACCAGAAAGAATCCGCGATCGTCGGCGGTCAGGAGCTCCTGCTTGAGATTCATGTACAACACCCCCGCCAGCAGCACCGCCACCGCCATCCCGCCGACGACGATCGCCCGATGCCGTAACGCCGCCCGCAGCAGCGTCGCATAGCGCTCCGCGATGGCGTTGAACCCCCGCTCGAACACCTTGAACAGCGCTCCGTGCTGGCGCGAGACGCGCAGGATGTGCGCACTCAGCATCGGCGTGAGGGTCAGCGCCACGAACCCCGAGATGATCACGGCTCCGGCCATGGCGATGCCGAACTCGTTGAACAGCCGTCCGGTGGTCCCCTGCAGGAATGCGAGCGGGGTGAACACCGCCACGAGGGCGATGGTGGTCGCGATCACGGCGAAGGCGATTTCGCGCGTCCCGTTCACCGCCGCCTGTTGCGGCTCCTCGTTCAGCTCTTCCTGGTGACGATAGGCGTTCTCGAGCACGATGATCGCGTCGTCCACTACGATGCCGATGGCGATCGTCAGCGCCAGCAACGTGAAGTTGTTGATCGAGAAGCCGAGGAAGTAGAGGATCGCGAACACAGAGATGATCGACGTCGGAATCGCGAGCCCCGGGATGATCGTCGCCCGCAGGTTCCGCAAGAACACGAAGATGATGAGCACGACGAGGATCGCTGCGATCACGAGGGTCAGCCGCGCGTCGTCGATCGAATGGGTGACAAACACCGACCCGTCGAACGCGATCTGGAGGTTCACCCCCGGCGGGAGCGTCTGCTGAATGGCGGGGAGCGCATCGCGGATGCGCTGCGCCACCTGGATGAGGTTTGCCTTCGATTGCCGCACTACACCGATGGCCACCGACGGGCTGCCGTTGAACCGGAAGATCGAGCGGTCGTCTTCGGGCCCGAGCTCCACCCGCGCGACGTCCTTGAGCTTGACGAGCTGACCACCCTGACTCGCCACGACCAGCTCGCCGAACTCCTGCGGCGTTTTCAGCTCGCCGAGTGAGCGGACCGAGAACTCGCGCCGCGTCGATTCGATGCGGCCCGCCGGAATCTCGACGTTGCGCGCATTGATCGCCGCTTCCACGTCCTGCACCGTCAGGCCGCGCGCCGACAGCTGCTCGGGCTGCACCCACACACGCATCGCGTAGCGCCGCTCGCCGTAGATCCCGGCGCTGCCGACCCCGGGCAGGCTCTGCAGCCGCGCTTTCACCAGGCGGTCGGCGATGTCGGAGAGCTGCAGCAGATCGGTATTCTGGCTGCTCAGGGCGAGCCAGAAGAACGGCTGCGCGTCGGCCTCCTGCTTCGCGATCACCGGCTCGAGGACGTCCACCGGCAGGCGGCCGCGCACGCGCGAGACCTTGTCCCGCACATCCTGCGCGGCGACGTCCACCGGCCGGTCGAGGGTGAACTCGAGTGTGATGTTGCTCACCTCTTCGGACGAGGTGCTCGAGAGGGTGCGCAGCCCCTGAATGGTGGAGAGCTCTTCTTCCAGGATATCGGTGACGGCGGTCTCGACGACCTGGGCGTTGGCACCCGGAAGGGTCGTAGACACCGAGATGATCGGCGGATCGATGTCGGGCAGCTCGCGCACGGAGAGGCGCGTGTACCCGATGACCCCGAACAGCACCAGCGCGGCCGACAACATGCTGGCCAGAACGGGGCGGCGGATGGCGGTGTCGGAGAGTTTCATAGTGGGCGAAAGTTAGCGCGGAATGTTTGTGAAGGAACCGAGTGACGGAATCGTGTCAGGAAACGGTGAAGCGACCTCACCCAAGGTATCGGACGCACCAGTGCGGCAGAGAGTTTCTCCCCGCCGCCCATCAGCACGACGAATGGGACTCGCCGGAATCGACTTCGTGGCCGTGAATCAGTCCACGGAAATCGACCGCCCGTTGCTCGGCTTACCCCGGGGCGAGACCCCGGGGTCGATCGTGGTGTGCCAACGAAGGACTACAGGAGAGTCAGGAGAATCCTTAGCGAATTGCGATCGAAACGCCGAGGTGCACGATTGTCAGGTTCGGCCGCGCCCGCGACGTGAACACGACGATGTCGCCGTTGGGTTGCGGCTGCACGTCCCCGGGTGCCACGTAATTCGCGAACCCGCTGTACAGATAGCGGGCGCCGAGATCCAGGGACACCGGCGTGCGCCTGCCAAGGGTCAGGAGCACGCCGCCACCGGCCTGGAGCGCCGACGTCCAGTCGCTGAAATCCGTCTGGGAGCCGTAGCTGTAGCAGCCGCAACCGCCGGGGAATGACGAATACGCCGAGATGTAGGAAAAACCGACCGTGCCGAATCCGTACAACCGCGTGGGGCCCTGGCCCAGGGTGATTTGCGGGCCGACGCCCAGGGTAGCGATCGCGTAGGTCGTGTTGAGATCGAACTGGTGGTCCGAGCCGTAGACCAGATAGGCACCCTCGAACCGCAGTCCCAGCGGGTTGCCGGCGCGAAAGTTCACTGCTGCGAACGCGTCGATCCCGCCCGCCACGTCGACGTTCTGGGCGAAGTCACCCTGCGGCGCACCCACGGCGAGGTTGACACCGAAACTCCCGGCGTCGCCGCGAATCTCGCGCAGACCGCGATACTGGGCCGCCGCGGTTCCTGTGCCGACCATGAAGACGAGGAGTGACAGCCCCATCGTGCGGTTCATCGTGCCTGTCCGTTCGAGTCGGCCCAGGAGAGGGGCAAGCGATATGCCACCTCAGGAAAGGCTAGATTTCACGGCCGATTTCCGGGATGCTGACCTATCGAGAGGACACTACATGGACCAGATCACCTTTGCGGACTTCGCGAAGGTCGACATCCGGGTGGGCCGGATCATCGCCGTCGACGACTTCCCCGAAGCGAGGAAGCCCGCCTGGAAACTGCGCATCGACTTCGGGCCCCTGGGCGTGAAGACATCGAGCGCACAGATCACGCTGCACTACGGCAAGGACGACCTGCTCGGAAAGCTGGTCCTCGGCGTGGTGAACTTTCCACCGCGCCAGATCGCGCGCTTCTTCTCGGAGGTGTTGACCCTGGGAATCGAGCTCGCGCCGGGAGACATCGTGCTCGTGCACCCCGACCGTGACGTGCCGCTTGGGGCTCCGCTCAAGTAGCCTTGAGCCGCTCGAGGTGCTCCTTACGGAACTTGGCGACCTTCGGCGCGATCACCGCCCGGCAGTACCCCTGTCCCGGATTCCGGCGGAAGTAGTCCTGATGGTACTCCTCGGCGGGATACAAAGCGGTGAACGGCGCGACCTCGGTGACGACCGGGGCATCGAACACCACCTCGCGCTCGATACCGGCGATCACCTCCTGCGCCGTCCGTTTCTGCTCGGGGGTGTGATAGTAGATCGCCGAGCGGTACTGGGTTCCGACATCGGCGCCCTGGCGGTTGAGCGTCGTCGGGTCGTGAATCCCAAAGAACACGTGCAGCAGGTCGCGATAGCTCAACACCGCCGGATCGAAGGTGACCTGGACGACCTCGGCGTGGCCGGTGCGTCCGGTGCAGACCATTTCGTACGAGGGATTCGGGACGGCGCCGCCGGCGTAGCCGGAGACCACCCGCTCGACACCCTGCAAGCCCTGAAACACCGCCTCGAGGCACCAGAAACAGCCGCCGCCGAGTGTCGCAAGCTCATGGTTGGAAGAGTTCATGGCGTCGCTAGAACGTCACCTGGAGCTGGAGAGTTCCCGGGACTGACCCGGGGTGCTAGGATAGAGCCGCCGTGTTTCTGAAGCGATTCTACGACGAGGGCCTCGCCCAGGCCAGCTACCTCCTCGCCTCCGAGCGGTCGGATGCGGCGATCGTGGTCGATCCCAACCGCGACGTGGAGCAGTACATCGCCGCCGCCGAGGCGGAGGGGCTGCGGATCGCACACGTCACGGAGACGCACATCCACGCCGATTTCGTCTCGGGCAGTCGCGAGCTGGCGCAGCGAACCGGGGCTACGCTGTACCTGTCCAACGAAGGGGGACCGGATTGGAGCTACGGCTTCGCCGCCGAAAGCGGCGCCGTCCTCCTGAAACACGAGTCGCGCATCGACGTGGGGGACATCGCGATCACCGCGCTGCACACCCCCGGCCACACCCCCGAGCACCTGTCGTTTCTCGTCGTCGACCGCTCGGCCGCTGCCGCGCCGCTCGGGATGTTCAGCGGAGACTTCGTCTTCGTGGGTGACGTGGGGCGGCCCGACCTGCTCGAGAAGGCGGCCAACATCCGGGGCACGATGGTGGCGAGCGCGCGCCAGCTGTTCCACTCCATGCAGCAGCTCCGCACCCTCCCCGACCACCTCCAGATCTGGCCGGGACACGGCGCCGGGTCGGCGTGCGGCAAATCGCTCGGCGCCCTGCCGCAGAGCACGCTCGGCTACGAGCGGATCGCGAACTGGGCATTTCACATCGCGGACGAGAGCGCCTTCGTGAACGCGGTCCTCGAAGGGCAACCGGATCCGCCGGCGTATTTCGGGGAGATGAAGCGGATCAACCGCGACGGCCCGCGGATCCTCGGTGGGTGGCGGAGACCGCAGCGCATCGCCGCGGCCCGGGTAGGTGAGCTGCTCGCCCAGGGGACGCTACTCGTGGATACGCGTCCCGCGGCCGACTATGCCGTCGCGCACATCCCCGGTACGATCAACATCCCGCTGAACCGCGCGTTCACCGGGTGGGCGGGATGGCTCGTCCCTTATACCCGGGACTTCTACCTGCTGATCGACCATGCGCGCGTCGACGCGCTCGACCAGGCGGTCAGGGATCTCGCGATGATCGGACTCGATCGCGTCGGCGGCTACATCGATTGCGACGAGGACACCCTCGCGGCGTGGCGCGCGACGGGGCGTCCGCTCGGGTCCGTCAGGCAAGTCACCGCCCAGCGCCTGGCGGAGCAGCTACAAAAGGGCGAGGTCTCCGTTATCGACGTGCGAGCCGGCTATGAATGGGACGACGGACACCTCCCCGGCGCGCGAAATATTCCCCTCGGGGCCCTGCCCCGTCGCATCGGGGAGCTGCCCGGCGGTCCGCTCGTCATGCAGTGCCAATCGGGCAGCCGCTCGGCGATTGCGGCGAGCATCGCCCTGGCGCGAGGCAAGGAGGTGTGGAACCTGGAAGGCGGTCTCGCCGCCTGGAAACAGGCGGGCTACCCGGTCGAAACGACGGATCCGGCGCCGTAGCGGCGCTCGACGTACTCCTCCAGAATCCTGAGAAAGTCGGCGACGAGAGTGTCACCCTTCAACGTCACCCGCAGCTCGCCGGCGACGTAGACCGGCGCCTTCGGCTCTTCGAACGTCCCCGGGAGCGAGATGCCGATGTCGGCGTGCTTCGATTCGCCCGGGCCGTTCACGACACACCCCATCACCGCCACGCGCAGCGTCTCCGACCCCGGGAACCGGCGTTGCCATTCAGGGCGCTGCGCCCGCAGGTAGTCCTGAATCTGCTCGGCCATCTCCTGGAAGAACGTCGACGTCGTGCGGCCGCACCCCGGGCACGCCGTGACCTGCGGCGAGAAGCTGCGGATGCCCAGCGACTGCAGGATCTGTTGGGCGACACGGACCTCCTCGGTGCGGTCGCCGCCGGGACGGGGGGTGAGTGAGACGCGAATCGTGTCGCCGATGCCTTCCTGCAGGAGAATGCCGAGCGCCGCGCTGGAGGCGACGACACCCTTCGTTCCCATCCCCGCCTCGGTCAGCCCGAGGTGCAGCGGGTAGTCGCCGGTCGGGGCAAGGCGGCGGTAGACGTCGACGAGATCCTGCACTCCCGACACTTTGGCCGAGAGGATGATGCGATCGTGCGCGAGGCCCGTCTCCTCCGCGAGGGCGGCGGAGCGCACGGCGCTCTCGACCATCGCGTCCATCGTCACGTCGCGCGCGTCGCGCGGCTCCGCCAGCTTCGCATTGGCATCCATCAGCTCGGTGAGGAGCTGCTGATCGAGGCTTCCCCAGTTCACGCCGATCCGGACGGGTTTCCCCTCGTCCATCGCCACCTGGATGATCTGGCGGAAGTGCTCGTCACGGCGCCTGGCGCCGACGTTGCCGGGGTTGATGCGGTACTTGGCGAGTGCCCTGGCGCAGGCGGGATACTTCGTGAGCAGCAGGTGTCCGTTGTAATGGAAATCGCCGATGACGGGCACATCGACCTGCGAGACGATCGCCGGGACCGCCTGGGCCGCGGCGTCGTTGTTGACGGTCACCCGCACGAGCTCGGAGCCCGCCCCGTGCAGGGCACGCACCTGGGCGACGGTGGCGTTCACGTCGGCGGTGTCGGTATTGGTCATCGACTGGACGACGATGGGGTGGCAGCTTCCCACGAGAACGTCGTCGACGCGGACGGTGACCGTTTGGCGGCGGGGCATACGAGAAACTTAATGGACGTCGGCTAGTATTTCAGTCTCACCGTCGTATTCGTCGAGTAGTTCGCCGTCCAGACCTTCTTGTTTCCGGCGTCGAAGGCCACCCCGAAGATGGCGTCGCCGAAGGATGGGTTGCCGACGTTCAAGGTCGTGAAGAAGGTGTTCGTGCTGCCGTCGATGAGGACCGCCAGGGGCAGATTGCTGACGCCCACATAGACGTGGTTCGTCACGGCGTCGACGGCCAGGCTCGAGACCGAGTAGAACGTGTTGATGTTCGTGATCACGCTGCCCGCCGCCGCGTCGATCACCGCGATGTCGTCCGAGCCCTGATCGAGGACGTAGACGCGGTTCGTCACCGGGTTGACGGCGATCTGGGTCGGCGTAGTCCCCACTGCGATCCGCCCGGTGATCGCGTGACTATTGGGATCGATCACCACGACCTCGTTGCTGTCGGGGATCGTCACGTACACGAGACCGTTGACGGGGTTGTATACGGCGTCGCCGCCCACGGCAGGGAGTGCCACGTCGGTACCGGCGACGAGCGTATCGGTCGCGGTGCTGATCTGGCGCAGGACCGGCGCCGGTAGCGGGAAGGAGGCCACCACGAAAACGCGGCCGCCGGCGGAATCCACGGTCAGCCCTTGCAGGTTTGTCACACCCTGGCTGTTGGTCCCGGTAGCGATGTTCCTGATCGTCGCGAGCGTCGTGCCGTTGAGGACCCGCACCCCCTGATCGGTCCCGACGTACACCTCACCGGTGACGGCGTTGACCGCGACCGCGGAGACGCTGAGCCCGGCGGCGACGGAGTCCGCCACCTGATCGGTCGAGCCGTTCACGAGATAGAGCTGGCCATTCTGGTGGCCGACGTAGACCGCATGCGTCTGCGAATTGGCGGCGATGGCCCACGGCTGCGCGCTGACCGGCAGCTGCAGCATCACGGGATTCAGCACCTGGCCGGCGCCGTACGCGGTATCGCCCGGCCCGCCGATCGCGTATGCGGTGATGGTCTCCGCGCCGAACGGCGTGCTGTCGAGCCGCACCGTCACCTGGTTCGCCACCGAGGTGTCGGTGATCGTCAGGTGCCGGTTGACGGTATTGTCGTCGCGCCAGTGCACCGGAGTCGTCATCGTGTCGCCCGCGGCGTCCACGACGGTGCCGTGGAACGTCGTCGTGCCGCCGACCGCCACGCTGACGGTGTCGGGTGTCACGAGCACGACCGACGGCAGCTGCACCACGCGGATCGGCAGCGTGTCGCTGCCGAAGTTATTGCCGCTCGTGTCCTTCACCGCGAGCACCACGACCCCGTTGCTGCGCGCCGTCACGTATCCGACGTCGTGCGGGAACGCATTCGTCGAATCGAACGTGACCGCGCTGCCGGCAACGAGGTGCCACACGAAATTGGCGTTCCCCTGGCCGATCGGCGTGAGCGCTGAATCCACGACGAGCGCCGTGTAGCTCGCCTGGCACGCCGCGTTCCCGGGGCCGGTCGGACAGATCGACGTCATCAGCACCGTGTCGGGCACGGCCTGGACGCCCTGCACGTTCGGATCGCGGTCGATCTTCACGCCGCCCGGGATCGGCACCATCGTGACGATCACCGAATCATTGAGCTGGCTCGCGTTCGGTCCCGCGTAGGTGCCGCGCAGCACGAACGGCGACGGGGTCGTGGCGTTGGCGTGGAAGAAGATCGTGTCGCCGTTCGTGCCGCCGCTCGTGTGCGTCGAATCGACCTGCCCCTCGGGCGGGAACGCGAACGGGCACGTCTGGCCGGGAGCGGCCGAGCAGAGGCTGAACGGCTGCGTCGCATTGCCGAACGAATCGTGGGCGAACGTCACGATGACGCCGCGACGGTTGGTGCTCGTGAACGTGATCTGCCGCGGCAGCGTGACCGACCCTTGTGACAGCGCGGTCACGAGGGTCCAGCTCACCGCCGTCGTCGCACCGGGTGTGATCGATGCGACGTAGTGGCCCGGCGTCGCGCCGCTCGCGCTCGCGGTGGCGACTTTCGTGCCCGCCGACGTGGTGAATTGCCACAGCGCATCGAACCGGCCGCCGGCGTCCCCCGAGCCGCTGGCGGGGGCGATCGACGTACCGCTCGGCGCACTCCAGGAGATCGGCACCGCCGCCACACCGCGGCCGAAGGCATCCACCGTCCGGACGCGGATGGAGTCCGCCGTCGAGAGCGCCGTGGAGAACGCCGAGTCCTGGGTCGTGACGACCGCGGCGAGCGGTCCCACCGCGAAGGCCGGCGTCGTGCGGAACGGAGTGAAGCTCACCGCGTTGCCGTCGAGCGCGGTGCGTCCCAGGCTGTCCACGCCCGCGAAGCCGACGTCCGGACCGAGGACGTCGCCCCACCAGTTGTTCGTCGCGGCGACCGAATCACCGGCCGGTGCGCTGACCGAGACCGCCCAGCGGCGGTAGTGATAGAGATCCGATCCCGTGATCGACAGCTGGTTGGGCTGCGCGAGGAACGCGCTGATCATCGGGTCGTACAGGTTGTTGGCGTAGAACTGGCTGTTGGTAAACGAGATCGTGCCGGTCCCGATGCGACGGACCTGAACCGCCGGTCCCAGCGAGCCGCGGACGATGACGTGATCGAGCGTCAGGTTCACGCTCGTCGCGGCCCCCGCGCCCGTGTCGGCGAACTGGAGTGCGCCGAACGGCGTCGCGCTGCAGTCGATGCACGACTGCAGCACGTAGCCGCCCTTGTCGACCGTGACAAAGGTGAACGCGTTCCCGGAGGCCGCAGGCTGGCGCCACTCGATGCCTCCCCACCCGAACGCATTCAGGCCGGTCGGCACGAAGCTCGCCGTCAGGAGAATCGGCGCCCCGGCGGTGCCGGGAGCGGCGAGCACCCCGGTGCCGCTCGCCCCGACCACGATGCCCAGCTGCGGATCGAACGCCAGCGTATCGCCGGCCGCAAGCGTGAGCGACCCGCCGGAGTCGATCTGAATCGGCCCGTGGGTCACGCGCCAGGGCAGCCCGGCGAAATGCGGCAGAGTGTCGGTGAACGTGACCCGGTGCCCATCGACGAGCAGCGTATCGCGGCCGTTCCCGGTGAAGCTGTTAGGGAAGAGCACCGGCAGCCGGCGGATATCGAGACTCAGCGGATACAGCGTGTTACCGGTGGCTACGTTACCCGCGACCGAGTCGCCCGGGGCGACCGCGCTCACGCCCGCATCCGTGAATAGCGCGAACCCGACCGTATTGGACCGCGCGGTGTCCGCCACCGCCTTGACGTTCGCGACGCCGGCGAACGCGAACCCGTACCCCGCATTTCCCTGCGCCACCGAGCGGCGGACGTCCACCCCGGCGCCCGAGCCGAGGATTCCGATGCCGGCCGAGTTGGTGTCCGCACCCGCGAGCCCGCTCTGCACCACGACGACGCTGTCCAGTGCCAGCGTGTGAGGGGCCGGACTGTGCACTAGGATTCCGAAGCGATGCTTGCTCCGACCCGGGATCGAGTCGCCCGCGAATTCGACGTGGATGTTGGCGAGCCGCGTGTTGGCCGAGAGCCGGCCGATCTCGAGGCCGTACCATTCCCCTGGGGCCCCCGGGACGTCGATGGACGTCAGGATGGGGGAGTTCCCCCGCCCCGCGCCGAGCGAGAGAATCGAGCCCGTTCCCGTACCGCTCGAATCGCCGATGACGAGCCCCGACTGCGCCAGGAAGCGCACCACGACGTTCGAGTCGAGCGTCACAACGGGGCCGTTCGCGCCGCTCACCTGGAGCAATCCTGTGATGCGGTAGTCGAAGTCGTTGCCGAACACGAGACCGCGCGGCTGCCGGAAGAGAGTGAACGATGAATCGAGCGGCGCCCCCGCGGTCACATCGATGATGTTGGCGGCATTCCCGCCAAGGGTGTCCTGCCGCAGCATTCCGGGGAGCTGCGCGCCCTGGATCGCCATCGCGACGACGCCGGTTCCGAAGACGTCGTTCCCCGACGACGGCAGGAGCCGCACGCGCGGGCTGGGGATCTCGAGGCCGTCGTTCGCGGCGCCGCGCAGCACCGTCGAATCGAGCTCGAGCTGGGCATCGAGGTCGGCGTGAATCGCCGATCCCGTGACCGTGTCGATCTCCGACCGATGGATGTGCGCCGCGCCGCCGAAGTGATGCACCCCAGCGTGGTTGCACTGCCGAATGCGGACCGAATCGAGGTCCACCTCGGCGCCCGAGCGGTTCACGAACAGGACGCACGCTTCGCTGGCGAGGGCGCCGAACGGCGTGCGGGTACCACCGGCCCACTCGATCAGCGTCCGCCGCCACGTGGCGAGCGCCAGGTTGCGCTGGACTTCGATGCCCTTCCAGAAGCCCGGCGTGGGCGATGCCGTATTGGCGGTGAGCGTGATCCCGGGCGCGGTGCCGGGCTGGGTTCCGTCCATGATCAAGCCGCCCGTCTGACCCAACGCCGTATCGCCGATCTGGAGGCCGGCGCCGGCGTTGAACATGACGGTCGCACCGTTGGCGATCGTCAGTGTCGCGCCGTTGCGCACCCGGATGTAGGCGGTCACCGTATGCGTGCCCGCGACCCAGGTCTCGCTGGCCGTGATGTCCGTCGAGTGCACCGTGGCGATGACGCGGATCGTGGGCAGCGGCACCGACGTCACCGCGACGCCGCCGATCGTGGCCCCGATCGTCGTGGGCGTGCCACCGTTTACGCCGGTGAACGTCGCGGTATACGTGCCGTTGGCGTTGTCCGTGGTCGCCGAAATCGTCCCGGTGCTCGTCCCGCCGCTCTGCGTGAAGGCGACCGTCGCCCCGCCCTTGGTGAGGGCGTTCCCGGCCGCGTCCTTCCCGGTCAGGGTCAGCGTCAGCACGCCGCCCGTCGTCGTCACCGAGTCGCTCGACGTGACGACCGACTTCGCCGTCGAGATCGCGCCCGGAATGACGGTGATCGTGGGCAGCGTGGACGTCACCTGCTGGCCGCCGATCGTCGCGTGGATCGTCGTCGCCGTTCCCGCGGTGTCGCCGGTGAACACGGCCGTGTACGTCCCGTTGCCGTTGTCGGTCGTAGCCGAGATGGTCCCGGTGCTCGTGCCGCCCGCGTGACTGAAGACGACGGTGAGGCCGCCGGTCGTGAGGTTGTTCCCCGCCGAATCCTTCGCCTGCAGGGTCAGCGTGTCCTTGGCCCCGGAGGCGATGGTGTCCTTCGAGACCGCGATCACCGACTTCGCCGCGGTGGTGTTCCCCGGGACGACGGTAATCGTCGTGGTCGAGGTCGCGAGCACGCCGCCGATCGTGGCACGGATCGTCGTGGCGGTGCCCGCCGTGTCGCCGGTGAAGATCGCGGTGTACGTGCCGTTCCCGTGATCGGTCGTCGCGCTGATCGTCCCGGTGCTGGTGCCGCCGGCCCGCGAGAAGACCACCGTCGCGCCGCCCGTCGGGATGAGGTTGCCGCCCGAGTCCTTCGCCTGCAGCGTCAGCGTGGCGCTCGCTCCCGACGACACGGTGCCCGCGGACGTGGAAACGACCGAGGTGAGCGGCGAGATCGCTCCCGCCGTGACGGCAATCGTAGGCAGCGTCGTGCCGACCGGAGTACCGTTGACGGTGGCGCCGATCGTCGTCGCCGTCCCCGCGAGGAGACCGGTGAACGTCGCAGTATAGGTGCCGTTGGCGTGATCGACCGTCGCCCCGATCGTCCCGGTGCTCGTCCCGCCCGACGCGCTGAACGCGACCGTCGCGCCGCCCGACGTGAGATTGTTGCCGAACGCGTCCTTCGCCTGCAGCGTGAGGGTGGCCACCGCGCCCGATCCGATCGTGGCGCTCGACACGGTCACGACGGACTTGGCGGCGGTGACGGGCCCCGGCGTCCCCGTGGCGAAGAACGTGTCGCCCTGAATGGCTGGGGAGGTCGCCAGGAACACCGCTTGCCCCGCAGTCGGACCGAGTGCCACCGAGTCCTGCGCGTACCCCGCGCTGTCCGTCGCGACGATCGAGTCCTGGACCGACCCGCCCGGGGTGAGCGCCTGGAACTTCACGGGCACACCCTTGACCCCCAGCTGATCGCTCGCCGTCACGAAGACGCGCAGCGGCTTCGCCAGCCGCGTGCCCACCGTGCCGGACTGATTGTTCCCCGAGTCGATCGTCATCTTCGCGGGCGTCGGAATGAACGTCACGCGGGTCGAATCGCGCACGTTGTTCGGCGTGACGGCGCGCACGAGCACGACGCCCCGCGCCCCGGGCGCTTTGAGCACCCCCTGGGCGTTGATCTTCGCCACGCCCGAGTCGCTCGTCGACCAACTCACGTAGAACGAATCGACCGGTGTGCCGCTCGAATCCGCGGTGGCGTGGAACAGCTGCGTGCCGCCGAGGTTCACGACCGAATCGACCGGACTGATGTGAATGTGATTGACCTTCGCGCCCGGTCCGACGAACAAGAGCGGCACCGTCGCGGCCGCGGAGGTGTCCGGCGGACCGACCGACACGGACACGCTCGACGTGCCGTCGAACAGCACCTTGGTGCCGGCGAGCAGCTGGACGACGAGGGTGAACGTCTCGGTGGACGCGTTGAGCGTGACCGGGAGCGCCACGTGCAGGCGCGCCGAATCGGGGCTGAAGGCGACGGTGGTATCGGCGGCGGTGTCGGACGGCGGGCGAATCGCGATGACGCGCAGGTTGTCGATCGTCAGGTTGAACGCGGCGAGATCCACGGGGACCGCGAGCACCGGCCGGACGGCGAAGAAGCCGCGCCCACCGCGGCCGGGACCGGTGGGCGAGTGGTCGGTGGTACATGTCGCGAGCACCGTCGACAGCAACAACGCCACCAGGCCGCGGCGGCGAGGCCACGGCCCATGGCGGTGTCCGATACGGGCGTCGCTCACGAGAGACGGCTCATCTATGCGTCAGAATGTGCCACCCGAACGACCGGGAGGCCAGCGGACCTCGCGATCAATGGAAAATATGGTCCTGCAGAACGATGCGGAGGAAAACCTTGGAGAGCCGCAGCGTACCAGCCATCGTCGGTCCGGGACGCGCCGCGACCCCCACCCGGACACCGACGAAAATCGTGTCCTTCCCGAAAATGCTGTCGGCGACGAGCGGGATCGGTCCGGGCGACAGCGTCACGGTATCGGCTCCGTGCACGACTGCGGAGTCCTGAGCATAGGGCGTGCCGGCATACGTCCCGGCCTGCGTACCGGAGAAGAAGATCTGGAACTTGACGGTGCCGGTGTCGGTCCGGTTCTCCACCGTCGCGCCGACGGTGAGACTCACCGAGTCGACGGTCGAATTGCCGAGTCCCTTCAGCAGCGTGACCTTCACCGGCGGGTTGTCGACGGTCCCCGAAGCGCCGCCCGGAAAGACGTACGCCACCGTGTCGTTCCCGCCGCCGCCCAGGAAGCTCAGCACATCGACGTTGAAGATCGCCCGGCCCTCGCCGCACTCGAGCACCAGAGCGGCCGCCATGACGATCGCGAGACTGCGCGCGCGGGGTGTCATCAGTAGATCGAAAGAGAGGTGGCCATGGTGATCCCGCGGGTGTCGGAGAGCGAGCTCGAGTGCGTGATGAACCCGACGTCGAGACTGAATGGACCAAAGCGCAGCCCCGTGCCGGCCGCGAGCTGCACGCGCTTGCGTTGATCGCGTGCCACGCCGCCGCGCAGTGCCAGCGGCCCGACGCGCTGCTCCACGCCGATCTGAATCGTCGTGCCGCGGCCGTTGTTCATCACTTCGGTACCGGCCGTGGTGTTCGTGCCCAGCTCGAGCGCCGCGTTCGCGATATACGTGACCGGCAATCTCGTCTTGGTCGTGACGTGGTTCGCGATCTCCTGCGAAGCGAAGTCGTTGGCGGCCGTATCGAAGTGGGTGGAGTCGACCCGCGTATCGGTCCAGGTCAGCGTCGCGCCGAGGTCGTTGATGCCGAGCCCGATCTCGACCGGCCCGCTCGTGTACACCATCCCCACGTCGCTGCCGAAGCCGTGGCCGAGGGTGTTCCCCGCCCGGGAGTACTGCACCCGCCCGTCGATCGTCGGGGTGACGGGGTTGGGTCCGGTGAACAGCGAATCGCCGGTCTTGATCCCCGCGGTGCCCCGCATCGAGCCGTACGCAGCGCCGAGGTAGTAGTGCACGGCGGCACCGAGATAGATCCCATGCGAGGAATCGCCCCACACCTTCCCGGCATACGCGAGCGTCGGCGCGAAGCCGGCCTGCGCGATGCCGTCCCCGACGCCGGTGTAGTCGGTATTGGTCCTCGCCGGGGCGGCCTGTCGCAGGAACTGGAGCAGCGTGTCGCCAAGCTGGAACCCGACTTCATGGTCCTCCCACAACAGCACGCCGACGTGGAAGCCCTTGATCGTCGGTCCGATGTCCATCAGCCGGCTCGACCCGCCGAAACTGAAGCGGTCGGTGGGGACGAGCTGCGCCGACGCGCCCAGATTCACGACCAGCGAGTCCTTCCCGATCGTGAACTCGACGTCGTTCGTCGGCTCCGGAACTTTCTTGATCTCGTAATACAGCGGCGGATGGAGGATGTAATCCGCCAGGGCGATCGGGTTGAAGTACGACTTATGGATGTCGAACGCGGCGCTGTCCTTCAGTGCCTGGAAGAGCCCCAGGGGGATGGGGATCGTGAGCTTGGCGGACCGCCCTTGGCGCTGCGGGACGGCATGATAGGCGGGGTTGTACCGGCTCAGGGCACCGTCGCGACTGAGGCTGACTCCCGCCATGCCGATGCGGCGGGCGTCGAACGACAGCTGGGCATGCGCCGGAACGGCCCACACAAGAAGACCGACCAGCGACCAGCCGATGACCGCCGTACGCCGCACAAGGCACCTCGTAGGGGAACGGGTACATGGTGGCACGAAACGGCGTACAATGTTGTGAGTCTGGTCACGGCGCACCAGCCCGGGGAGCCTTCATGAGGCTCAACCGGACCGTGGTTCCCTCCCGCGGGGCGCTCGTCAGGGTAATCGAGCCCCCCCAGCTCTCTACCAACCGCCGCGCGATCGCCAGACCGAGCCCCGAACCGCTCGTAGTAGTGGAAAAGGTGGGTTCGAAGACCCGGGCCAGCGCCTCGGCGGGGATCCCCCTGCCGTCGTCCTGGACAGCCAACTGTAAGCCGCCGTCCTCCACCCGGACCGCGATCTGCCGTGCGCCGGCGTTGCGGGAGTTCTCGACCAGGTTGACGAGTACTTCCTTGACTTCGTCCTTGCGAGCCCGCGCCAGCGCACCCGATTCGCCCTGGAGCACGACGCGCGCTCCGGAATCGGCGTCGCCTCCCCCCAGCGCGTAGAGCTGGACCACCTCGCGGGCGACGGAGAGGAGGTCCACCGCCTCGAGCGGGGATTGCTCCCCGCCTGGCGCGCCGAAGCGCGAGAACGCGCGCGCGATCGCATCGAGACGATCGATCTCCGCCGTGATGCGCTCGGCGGTTTCCCGCAGCGTCGCCTCGAAGTCGGCCCCGGCCCCCCCGGCCCCCCGGGCCGCATGGGCGCGCTCGAGGTGCTGGATGCCGAGGCGAATCGGTGTGAGCGGATTCTTGATCTCGTGGGCGACCTGGCGCGCCATCTCGCCCCAGGCGAGGATACGCGCCGCGCGCGCCAACGCCGTCGTGTCGTCGAGGGCGACGACGCACCCCTCGCGCGCCGTGCCGAGGGGAGCGAGCTGGACGCGGATGTCGCGTCCTCCGATCGTGAACTCGCGGTCGATGATGCCGCCACCGGCCGGTGGGGCCGCGAGAAACTCGCGCACCGCTTTCCAGACCGGGGCCCAGACCGGCGGCGTCGCGCCCTCGAGGTCGGCGCCCGGCTCGAGCTCCGCCCCCAGCAGCTCGGCGGCGCGCGGGTTGGCGAGGGTCACCGATAGCCGGGCGTCCACCGCGACGACCGCCGTGGCGACGTTGCCGAGCACCTGAGCGGTGCGGTGCCGCGCTTCTTCCAGGGCGGCGGCGCTCTTGCGCACATCCAGCACCATCCGATCGAATGCACTGAGCACGGGCGAGAACTCGCGCGGCGCGTCGAGCGGGAACGGTGCTGGCGTGTCACCCCGGCCCACGGCGAGCGCGGCGTCGCGCAGAATCGCGACGGGTCGGGCCATCGTGCGGGCGGCGAGCCCGGCGAGGCCGATCGCCGCGATGCAGCCGGCGAGCGTCGCGAGAATGAGCACGAGCGCCAGGTCCTCCTGCTGGCGGCGCAGCGTCTCGTCGTCGGAGAGCTGGGGCGCGGCGAGCACGACCTGTTGCGCCCCTTCCCCGCCGATGACGCGGTAGCCGATGCGGGTCGGCCGGCCCGCGGTTTGGGCGTCGACGCTCATCTCGAGCTCATCCTCGAGCGCCAGGCGGCGGTAGACCGCCGGGTCGAGCAGCGGATCGACGAGGCCCAGCTCGGCGAGCACCGGCGCGCTGGTCCCCGCCAGACGCCCGCCCCGGTACGACCACAGGTCGGCGTCGAGCCGCTGGCCGAGATCGGCGACCGAAGCGGCGAGCGCCTCGAGACCGCCCGCCGGCGCAGCGGTGGCGCTCGCGGCCGCGTCGCGCAGCGTCTGATGGATCAACAGGTCCCCGCTGGCGCGCGTCGTGTCGCCGAGCCGCGCGAAGCTCCAGACCGAGAAGGCGATGACTGGCGCGACGAAGAACGCCGCGAGCACGAGGGTGAGACGGCCGCGGTAGCTGGTCAGGGCCCCGCGCGGCACCGGCCACCTGAGCCGCGCCCCCCCGGCGATTACGAGTCCCGTGCCCCAGGCCACGAAGAGCAACACGACGTCGAACAGCACGACGAGGATCGCGCGCACGAGGAGCGGCCACGGCCCGCGCAGCTCGACGGTGAGATGCACGAGCGCGGTGCCGAACGGCAGCGTCACCCCGCGGTGCCCGTGCGCCGTCCAGCCGACCCGCGTCCACTTCACCGCTACGGGCGTCGGCTCGGAGGCGGGAATCGTCAAGGTCACGGCGTAGGGCGGCTCGAGCGCCGGCTCCCCGCGCAGGAAGCGGGCGACGCGAGTCTCGGGGAGAAGGCGTGAGCGCGGCCCCACCCCGACGGTGAGCGTCACGTCGCCGGGCAGGGGTGTGGTGAGGACGTAGTGGACGCCGTACATGCGCTCGAGCCGCTCGACGCGCAACCCGGTGGACGGCTCGGAACGAGCGAAGGCGGCGAGCAGCGGCGTCGGCAGGTCCACCGCGGCGAGCCGCAGCTCGGCCTGCTCGTCGCCGCGCGGCCCCCAGACGGCGAGGGTCGTGGGATAATCCTCCTCCGCCAGCGGCGAGCCACGCCACAGCGCGTACAGGTCGGCGGCGGTGCGGGCCGGCGGCTCCTCGGCCACCTCCGCACCGAGGCGTTCCAGCGCGGCGTCCGCGAGCGGGTCGGGCTCGGCGCCGAGGCGCTGGGCATCGCGCTCGGCCAGGGCGAGCCGGCCCTCGACGGCCGCCCCCCAGGTGACGAGTGCAGCGGCCGTCCCGGCCACGACGGCGATGCCGGGCAACGCCCAGCGGCGCGGGGCGGGAACGATCACGCCGACGAGGGCCGGTAACCAGAGGAACGTGTACCACTCCGGCCACGCGCCGGAGGGCTGCCAGAGCAGGAGGCCTGCGAGCCCGGCGAGGACGGCCCACGCGCACGCCGCGACTATGGTCCAGCGGCGTCTGGGAGGCTCGCCCGGACCCCGCACCAGCGCCGCCGCGAACAGCACGAGCGCCATGCTCGCAACGGCGAGCGCCGTCTCCCACGAAAGCCAGAGCCCGAAGCTCACTCCCGTCGCCGGCGGCGCGATGCCGCGTCCCAGGTAGCGCACGAAGTAGGGAGCGTAGATCAGCAGGAGACCGGCGAGCGGCACACTCCACCAGCGGCGCCGGATGCCGCGGCGCCACAGCGTGCCCGCCGCGAGCAGGGCGAGACCGGCGAGCGCCAGGAGCGAGCCCGCGGAATCCGAGAACTCGCCGAGCAGCGGCCGGTAGAAGGTCGCCGGAGAGAAGAGCGCCGGCGGCAGGACGGCGGGGCCGAAGAGACCGCGCGCCGCAGTCCACGCCGCTCCAGCGGCGACGAACCAGCGCCACCGCCCGGGAGGCGCGGCGAACAGCAGCAGGACCAGCAGCGCGGCGAGGACGATCCCGGCGCGCGTGGCGACGCCGGACAACGCGGCGAGCTTGGCGTCTCCCTGCGATGGAGGCCGCGGGCGCACGGCGAGCATGACATAGCTGGAGTCGCACCGCCTCGGACACACATCGAACTCGTCGGTGTCGCGCGGCGCCACTTCCGGCGCATCGAAGCGCAGCTCGACGCCGTGCGCGCGGGCGAACAGCACCGACAAGGCGCCGCCGCGGTCGGCGATGGCGGGCGCCGCATCGAGCAACACGGTGCCGATGGCCGTTCCACCGGTGCGCGTCTGGCGGCGCGCCTCGAGCGTGACGTAAAATGGAGTGATGACCGCGTGCAGCTCCGCCGTGTCGGCCACCGGCACCATGCGATGCCGTCCCGCCCACGCCAGCGGCGCCCCGTTCGGCCCGAGCACCACCACCCCCCGCTCCAGGCCCTGGGGCCCCGCGGCCATCGCCCGCTGCAGCGCGTCGAACATCCGCGGCTGGGGCTCGGCGGCGACCGCGGCCGCGAGCGAATCGAGACGACGGGCCTCCGCCTCGGCGTCGCCGATCGTCCCCTGGAGCGTCTTCGAGGCGGTAGTGACCAGCTCCTCGCGCAGGGCGGGCCAGCAGCATTCGATGCGGCGTACGCCGTGCATCCCGAAGATCAGCACGAGCCCGAGAAGGAGCGCACCCGCTCCGGCGGCGAGCGCCACGGGACGGCGTGGCGGCAGCAACGCCAGGGCGGCGGTCACGGCGCACGCCCCGGCGGCGACCCACGCCCACACCGCGTCGATCCCATACAACCATTCGGCGGCGGCGCTGGCGGCCGTCACCCCGGCGATTACGAGATGAGCGGGCCGCTGCACCTCAAGCTCCTCGTCCCGGAAGAGATCCGCGAACACCTGACACGGGACCCGCGGCTCCTGATCCCCGTGGGCACCTGCGAGCAACACGGCCCGCATCTGCCGCTCGGCTGCGATACGCTGATCGTGGAGCGGCTGGCCGACGACCTGTCAGCGGAGTTCCAGGTGCTGCGGGCACCGACGGTCGAGTACGGAGTCAACACCGCCACGCGCCGCCCATTCCCCGGCAACGCGACGGTGCGCCGCAAGACGCTGCATCGCTGGATGAACGATCTGCTCGGATCATGGGAGGAGAGCGGCGTCGAGCAGTTCATCATCCTGACCGCACATGGCCACGACCCGCACCAGGAAGCGCTCAGCACCCTGCGCACCACGCGCGCGCGTGTATTCACGGTGGACGTGTTCGCCCTCGATCTGAGTGACCTGCTGCTCGACCCCGAATCCCCGATGCACGGCGGGGAACTCGACACTTCCCTGCTCCTCTATCTCGCGCCCGGCCTGGCGCGCATGGACCTGGCGCAGGACTTCCTGCCACCCGGCAACGTGGCGCGCCACGTGCGCGGTCTCACGAAGCCGCTGCCGGCGCTGTCCCCCGGATCGCTGGGGCGCCCCACGCTCGCCACCGCGGAAAAGGGCGAGCGTATCTATAAGATCATCCGGGAGCGCGTCGCGTCGCGAGTGCTCGCTCCCGCCTCCGGCCGGTCTTCCGCCCAGGCGGATGGATGATCGTTCCTCTTCTTCTCTTGCTCCAGGTCCCCACCCCGGGAGGCGTGATCGACCAGGGGACGTTCGTGATCCGCGCCGATACGCAGGAGATGGGGCGCGAAACGTTCCGCGTGCTGGAGCGCCGCGTCGGCGACAGTACGAGCGGGTGGCTGATCGACGCCAGCGCGCGCTGGCCCGGGACCGGACGCCCCGCCGTATACGCCCCGGTGATCGAAATCCGCCGCGACTCCATGACCGAAGCCCTCTCGTTCAACGTCGAGGGTGGACCGGCACCGCTCCGGATCTCGGGGTTTCCCCGGCCCACTCGCCTGACGTTGCGCTACGTCAGCCCCGGCATAGAGCGCGCCCGCGAATTGCCCGCCGACTCGGCATTCGTCTTCATCGACGACTCGGTCTTCGCGCCCTACCTGCTCGTGGCCTGGCGCGCCCGCGCCGCGGTCGAGAGCCTCACCGCCGTCTTCCCCCGCATCCCCCTGCGCCGGCGCGTGGCCGTGCAGGACCTGGGGTCCGAGACCACCATGCTGAACCGCGACCCGGCGACGCTCCGACACGTCCTCATCACCGGTGGCCCGGCGGGACCGGTACATGTGTGGCTCGCTGCCGATGGCCGGATCATGAAGGTCGAGATCCCGGACCGGAAAATCACCGCCGAGCGCCTCCCCGGCTGACCCTGCCCGGAAATCCTTGGCCCGGCTACGTTTCCCGAGTGACCACCGGGGCGTCTCGACCCGAAACTTGACCATAGCTGTACCCGTATAGGCGACGGTCCTGCGGTAGGTTCCACAGGTCCTCCAGAGACTGCCGTCGACCGCCACCGTCGCCAGCCCAAGGATCTACATGAAACCCTTCCTTCTTAGTCTCGCTTTCCTGGGTCTCGCCCAACCCGCCGTGGCGCAACAGCAGAGCGTGCCGGCGACGTTGACGCTGGCCGACGCCTTGAGGATCGCCCGCGAGCACAACCCGGCGTACCGGCAAACGGTGAACAACCGCGGTCCCGCCGCGTGGGCAAACCGCAACGCGTTCGCGAATCTGATCATTCCGCAGGTCACCGGCGCGGGATCAATCGGCTATTCGGGCACCGGGTCGCAGCGGTTCCTGACGTCGAACTTCTCGCAGGCGTATGCCACGGTGAGCTCGAGCTATCAGATCCAGGCCGATTGGACCCTTTCGGGCTCGACCCTGTCGGCTCCCGGACTGCGCAACGCGCAGCTCGCGGCCGCGGATGCGGACATCGATGGGGCGCGTGCGACTCTCGAGAGCGGCGTCACGCAGCAGTACCTCACCGTGCTACAGGCGCGGGACAACGTCGGCGTCGCCGACCAGCTCGTGACGCGCGATCAGGAGCTGTTGCGTCTCGCCCAGGCGCGCTACACCGTAGGCCAGGCGACCCTGATCGACGTACGCCAGGCGCAGGTGGCGCTGGGCACTTCCCAGGTCGGACTGCTGCGCGCCCAGACGGCGCAGCGTGTCGAAAAGCTGCGCCTGTTCGAACAGATCGGTGTCAACGCCCCTACGGCGGTGGACTCGGTGCAGCTCACCGACACCTTCCGCGTCACGGCGCCGGCATGGAAGCTCGACGAACTCCTGACGATGGCGGAGGCGCAGAACCCGGCCCTGCTGGCGTTCCGCGCGCGTGAGCGCTCGGCCGCGTGGGGGGTGCGGGCCGCGACCTCGAGCTGGGGCCCCTCCCTGCAGCTGTCGGCGCTCTGGTCGGGCTTCACCCAGGCGTTCGCCAAGACGGGGGACCTGAACAGCGTGATCGCCCAGAGCCAGGTCGCCGCCGGGCAGCAGTACAACTCGTGCCTCGACAACAACACGATCCGCACCTCGAGCGGGCTCAAACCGCTCAGCTGCTCGGCCTTCGTCTGGACGGCGTCGCAGGAGCAGGCGATGCGCGATCAGAACAGCATCTTCCCGTTCAATTTCATCGGGCAGCCGTTCCAGGCGCGGCTCACCATCTCGCTGCCGCTGTGGACCAACTTCGGGCAGGCGCAACAGGTCGCCCAGGCCAAGGCCGATCATCAGGATCTCGAGGAAAGCGTGCGGGCGCGGGCGCTCGGCCTGCAGACCGAGGTGAGCCAGGGGTACTACACCCTGGAGACGGCCTATCAGTCCGTGGGGATCCAGGACACGAACCGCGTCCTGGCGCGCGAAGAGCTGCAGCTCGCCACCGACCGCTACAAGGTCGGCTCGGGTACGTTCTTCGAGCTGCTGCAGGCGCAGGTGACGCAGCTCCAGGCGGAAACGGACTACATCGGCGCCGTATACGCATACCACAAGGCGGTCGCCGCGCTCGAAGCTGCGGTCGGCCGGCCGTTGCGCTAACCGGAAGGAACTCACATGTCCAAGGCAGGCAAGGTCGCACTCGGGATCACGGGCGTCGCAGTTCTCTTCGGGCTGATCCTCGTGAGCGCGAGCGCCAAGCGCGAGCGCGGCACCGAGGTCCGCTTCGAGAAGGTCGGCCGGCGCGATCTCGTCGCGGCGGTGACGGCGAGCGGCAAGATTCAACCGAAGACGAAGGTCGACGTGAGTCCCGATATCACGGGACGGATCACCAAGCTGGCGGTGCGCGAAGGCGACTTCGTGAAAAAGGGCCAGTTCCTGCTGCAGATCGATCCCACCGTCTACCAGGCGGATCTCGCGCGGGCGCAGGCGACCTTCTCGTCGGCGCAGGCGGCACTCGTGCAGGCGCAAGCGAGCCGGGACCAGGCGCGCCGTACGCTGGATCGCTCCAAGCAGCTGAAGCAGCAGAACCCGAACCTCATCTCGGACGAGCAGCTCGACCAGGCGCAGACCGCGTTCAACGTCGCCGAGGCCGTCGCCAACTCGGCGCAGCATCAGGTCGATCAGGCCCGCGCCGGCGTCCAGGCCGCGCGCGACCAGCTGTCCAAGACGCACATCGTGGCGCCGATGACCGGTCGTGTCACGCGCCTCGCCGTCGAGGAAGGCGAGGTGGCGGTACCCGGCACGTTCTCGAAAGACGTCGGGCTCCTGCTCACGGTCTCGGATCTCTCGGTGATCCAGACGAAGGTGAACGTCGATGAGACCGACGTCGTGCGGGTGAAGCTGGGCGACTCGGTCGAGGTCTCGATCGACGCCTTCCCCGACACGACGTTCGTCGGCCGGGTGACGAAGATCGCCAACAGCGCGCTGCTGGCGCAGGCGGCCGCCTCCGCCGCCACCGGCACGAACGACCGGGCGGTGGACTACGAGGTGGAGATCACCCTCATCAATCCGCCGGCCGACGTGCGGCCCGATCTGTCCGCGACGGCGCGGATCGTCACCGACACGCGCAAGCAGGCGCTGGCGATTCCGATCATCGCGCTGACGGTGCGCGAGAACACGCCGGTCACGCCCGAGACGCGGCGCGACACGTCCACGGTCGGGAAGAAGAAGGACACCGAAGGGGTGTTCGTCGTGACGAACGGCAAGGCCACGTTCCGGCCGGTGCAGGTCGGCATCGCGGGCGACGAGTACTTCGAGGTGCTGTCCGGCGTGAAGGAAGGCGAGCAGATCGTGGCCGGGCCCTACCAGGCGATCCGCGATCTGAAGGAAGGGTCCCCGGTACGGGCGATGAAGACGCCCGCCGACTCGACGCACAAGGCCGCGTCGTGAGCCGGCCGCAGGATTTCCGTACCGGCGACACGCCGCTCCCCGACATCGTCATTCTCACGCACAAGCTGGCGCGTGAGTACGACATGGGGTCGGAGGTGGTGCGCGCGCTGCGCGGCGTCGATCTCCAGATCCGCCGCAACGAATACGTGGCGGTGATGGGACCGTCCGGCTCGGGGAAATCGACGCTGATGAACCTGATCGGGTGCCTCGATACGCCGACGGCGGGGGAGTACTGGCTCAACGGCCAGAAGGTCTCCGACCTGGGCGACGACGACCTGGCGCGGATCCGCAACAAGGAGATCGGGTTCGTGTTCCAGACGTTCAACCTGCTGCCGCGCGCCAACGCGCTGCACAACGTCGAGCTGCCGCTCATCTACGCGGGGCTGTCGTCGCGCGAGCGCCGCGACAAGGCCGCCCAGGCGCTCACCCGCGTCGGTCTCGGCGACCGGATGGACCACAAGCCGAACGAGCTGTCGGGCGGGCAGCGGCAGCGCGTCGCCATCGCGCGGGCGCTCGTCAACGCACCGAGCATTCTGCTGGCCGACGAGCCGACCGGCAACCTCGATTCGACGACGAGCCAGGAGATCATGGCGGTCTTCGGCGAGCTGCACCGCCAGGGCCAGACGGTGGTCATGGTCACGCACGAGGCGGACATCGCGGCCCACGCCGAGCGCGTGGTGACGCTGCGCGACGGGCTCGTCGCCACCGACCAGCTGAAGGCGGCGTAGCGTGCGCTTCTTCGAAGCGATCCGTCTCGCCTTCATGACGCTGCGGACGCAGAAGCTGAAGAGCGGCTTCGCGTTGCTCGGCGTGTTCATCGGCGTCGCGTTCCTGATCGGGGCCTGGTCGATCGTGAACGGCGTCAATGCCTACATGACCGACAAGTTCGCCGGCACCCTGGTCGGCGTGAACACGTTTCATCTGCGCAAGCGGCCCAATTTCACACCCAACGTCACGGACTCCACGTGGCGGGCGTGGGCGCGCCGCCCACGCATCACCTTCGAGGATGCGAACGCGGTCACCGCGGCGCTCACCCTCCCCGTCATGACGGCCTGGTGGTCGGAGGACCGGGGCGACGTGCAGTACGAAATGAAGAAGGTGAGCCAGGTCTCGCTCAACGGGGCAACGACGCAGTACTTCGACATCCGCAACATCCGGATCGAGGAAGGGCGGCCGTTCACCGCCCAGGAGGACAAGGCGGGCGCGTCGGTCGTCGTGCTCGGCCACGACCTCGCGGACCGTCTGTTCGAGGGGGTCGACCCCATCGGGAAGTACGTCCGCGTCAAGGGTCTCCCCTACCGCGTGATCGGCGTCGCGGAGCGACGCGGCAATCTGTTCGGGATTTCGCTCGACAAGTTCGTCGTCGCCCCCGCCCTGTCGCCGATCCAGCGCGAGGTGAACCCGCCCGGCGTCATCGACGCCTTGATGGTCAAGGCCAACTCCGAGCCCGAGATGCGCAGCGCGATGGAAGAGGCCGAGGCGGTCATGCGCAGCCGTCACCACCTGCGCCCCCGCCAGGACGACAACTTCGCCCTCGAAACGTCGGAGGGGGTGCTGGACTTCTGGGGCAAGATCGAGCGCATCCTCATGGTGTTCGGCCCGGGGCTGGTGCTGATCTCGCTCGTCGTCGGCGGCATCGTGATCATGAACATCATGCTGATGGCGGTCGCCGAGCGGACGCGCGAGATCGGCATTCGCAAGTCGCTCGGCGCCCGGCGCCGCGACATCCTGCGCCAGTTTCTCGCCGAGTCCGTGACGATCGCGGTGATCGGCGCGTCCCTCGGCATCGGCGCCGGCATCTTCATTTCGATTCTGCTCAATGTGGCGACCCCGCTCCCCGCGACCGTCGCCCCGTCGTCGATCCTGCTCGGCATCGTGACCGGCGGCGGCGTCGGCGTGATGGCCGGCGTGTACCCGGCGATGCGGGCCTCTCGCCTCGATCCCATCGCCGCGCTGCGGCACGAGTGACCTCATGACCCCACTCATGGAAGGCGTCGGCATCGCGCTCGATTCGCTGCGGGCGAACAAGGTACGCGCCGCGCTGACGATTCTCGGCGTGGCGATCGGCGTCATGGTCGTGATGGTGATCGGCGCACTCATCGCCGGTTTTGACAAGGGGCTGAGCGACCAGCTCAATACGCTGGGACCGAAGACGTTCTGGGTGGGGCGGTTCTATTCGGGCGGTATCAATATCTGCGACGATACCGACGAGAACTGCCCGTGGCGGCACAACCCGCCGATGTCGATGGCGGACGCCAAGATCATCAAAGCGCTCCCCAGCGTGCAGTTCCTCGCGTTGGATGAGGGGACCGGCGGGATCGAGGTGTCGTTCGGCGACCGCCGCACGTCGTCGGTCAGCGTGCACGGCCGCAGCGCGGACTGGGTGAATGTCGGGGGCGGCGACGTCTATCCCGGCCGCTCCTATACACCCGCGGAGGACGAGTCCGGCGCGCAGGTCGTCGTGATCAATCAGAAGCTGTCGGACTGGCTGTTCGCGGGCCTCGATCCCCTCGATCGCACCATCAAGATCGGCGCGATGCCCTACCAGGTGATCGGCGTGTTCAATCCGCCGCCCAGCCTGTTCGGGGAGGACAATCAGTTCGAGGTGTACATCCCGCACGGCGCGCTGGTCAAGTACATCAATTACTGGCGCGGGTGGATGGACTTCCTCGTGGGCCCGACCGAAAACGCCACGACGGAGAAGGCGATGGAGGACGTCACCGAGGCGCTGCGGATCACGCGCGGCCTGCGGCCCGGCCAGCCGAACAACTTTGCCGTGGTGTCGCAGGAACAGTACCTCTCCGACATCGGGAAGACGACGTTCATCATGCGCGTGCTCATGGTGGTGCTGTCGATGGTCGGCCTCGCGGTGGGCGGCGTCGGAGTGATCGCGATCATGATGATCTCGGTCACCGAACGGACGCGGGAGATCGGCGTGCGCAAGGCGCTGGGCGCGAGACGGCGCGAGATCCTCTGGCAGTTCCTGGTCGAGGCGGCCACGCTGACCGTGGCGGGCGGCATCTGCGGGATGATCGCCGGCGGGCTGATTTCCTTCCTCATCAAGATCCTGCTGCACTTCCCGGCTCACGTACCGGCCGGATCGGTGGTCGCGGCGCTGTTCGCGGCGGCGTTCACGGGAATCCTGTTCGGCATCTATCCCGCGAGCAAGGCGTCGCGGCTGGATCCGGTGGAAGCGCTGCGATACGAATAGCACGAACGCGGATCGGGGAACGCGTTAGCTTCTCCCGCCATGCCGTTCTTTGAAGCGATCCGGCTGGCGTTTCAGACGCTCCGGGCCCAGAAGCTCAAGAGTGCTTTCTCGATCATCGGCGTCTTCATCGGCGTCATGTTCCTGATCGCCGTCGTGTCGGTCGTCCAGGGGATGAACCGCTACATGACCGACAAGTTCGCCGGGACGATTCTCGGCGTGAACACGTTCCGCCTGCGGCAGTTCCCCGACGTCCAGATCGGCAACGTCACCGACTCGACGTGGCGGGTGTGGCGGCGCCGGCCGCACATCACCTACGACGACGCCAGCGCCGTCGCGCGGGGGCTCACCGTGCCCGTCACGACGGCGTGGGAGTCGACGACCAGCACCACACTCTTCGCCGGCACGAAGCACGTGGACGGCGTGCAGGTCACGGCGGCCACGGACCAGTACTTCGCGATCCGCTCGCTCACCATCGAGCGCGGCCGGCCGTTCACCGCGCAGGAAGTCCAGGCCGGCGCCCCCGTCGCGGTGATCGGATGGGAGCTGGCCGACAAGCTGTTCGAGGGCGTCGATCCGCTCGGGCGCGAAGTGAAGATGTTCGCGATTCCCTACCGCGTGATCGGGGTGGTCGAGAAGCAGGGAAACCTGTTCGGCCTGTCGCTCGACAAGTTCGCCGTCGTCCCGGCAACGTCCGACATGAAGCGCTACGTCAACCAGCCGCGCGTCGTGGATGCGCTCGCCGTGAAGGCCCGCACGCAGGAGGAAATGCGGGTGGCGCTCGGGGAGGCGGAGGGCATCATGCGCAGCCGGCACCGGCTGCACCCGCGGGCGGATGACGACTTCGCGCTCGAGACGGCGGACGAGGTGCTGGACTTCTGGGGGAAGATCAGCCGCATCCTGTTCGTCGCGCTGCCCGGGCTCGTGGCGGTGTCGCTCGTGGTCGGCGGCATCGTGATCATGAACATCATGCTCATGGCCGTCGCCGAGCGGACGCGGGAGATCGGATTGCGCAAGTCGCTCGGCGCGCGCCGGCGCGACATTCTGCGCCAGTTCGTGGTCGAATCCACCACGCTGGCGACGCTCGGGGCCGCGCTCGGGGTCGGGACGGGTCTCGGGCTGGCCAGAGCCGTGGCGGCCCTGACGCCGCTCCCGGCGGCGGTCGCGCCGTGGTCCATCGCGGTGGGAGTGCTCCTCGGCGCGGGCGTCGGCATTCTCGCGGGGGTCTATCCCGCGAGCCGGGCGGCCCGGCTCGATCCGATCACGGCGCTGCGGCAGGAGACATGACGCCGCTGCTCGAGGGGATGAGCATCGCCATCGACAGCCTGCGCTCCAACAAGGGGCGTGCGGCGCTGACGATTCTGGGCGTCGCCATCGGCGTGACGGTGGTGATGGTGATCGCCGCGCTGATCGGCGGCATCAACAAGAGCGTGTCCGACATCTTCGAGCAGATCGCCCCCCGCACCTTTCTCGTCTGGCGCTTTTTCCAGGCGGGGGTCGTGGTGAGTGACGGCAGCGAGAACGCGCCGTGGCGCCGCAACCCGCCGATCAGCGATCTCGAGGTGACCCGGATCGCCGCGTTGCCGAGCGTCCACTACGTGACGAGCCGCGAGGAGAGCCAGGGGGCCGTTGAATTCGAGGATCGCCGGCTCGAGTCGGTGTTCATCGCCGGCCTGTCCTGGCAGTGGATCGAAGTGAACGGCGGCGACGTCTTTCCGGGCCGGACTTTCACGCGCATGGAGGACCTGGCGAGCTCCCCCGTGGTCGTGATCAACGAGAAACTCGAGACGCAGCTGTTCCGCGGCCGCGACCCGATCGGGCAGGTGGTGAAGATCGCCGGCACGCCGTTCCGCGTGATCGGCGTGTACCGCCAGCCCCCCAACCTCTTCAGCGGCGCCACCCCCCCGTTCGCCGCGGTGCCGCACACCGCCTTCACCAAATACGTGCCGTATCTCAAGGGGTGGATGCGTCTCGCGGTCGCTCCGGCACCCGGCTATACCCAGCAGCGGGCGATGGACGACGTCACGGCGACGCTCCGCGCGATGCGCGGCCTGAAGCCCGGCGAGGAGAACACGTTCTCCATCGTCACACAGGACAAGCTGCTGGAGTCGTGGAATCAGGTGACGGGAATGTTCTTTCTCGTGATGCTGGTGCTCTCCTCGATCGGCCTGATGGTCGGCGGCGTCGGTGTCGTGGCGATCATGATGATCTCCGTGACCGAGCGCACCCGGGAAATCGGCGTGCGCAAGGCGCTCGGCGCCACGCGCGGCGCGATCCTGTGGCAGTTCCTGGTGGAGGCATCGACGCTGACGCTGGTGGGCGGCGTGGCGGGAATGCTCGCGGGCGGGGTGCTCGCCTTCGCGGTATCGCGCCTCACGCCGATCCCGGCGCACGTGCCGCTCTGGTCGATCGTCGCGGCGCTCGCGGCTTCGGCGTTTACGGGCGTGGGATTCGGGCTGTATCCCGCGAGTCGTGCCGCGCGCCTCGATCCGGTAGAGGCCCTGCGGTACGAATAAGCATCATTGCTGAGTACGCAATCCGGATTGCGGAATTTCACGGGAGGTTCGATCGGCAATCGACCGTTCGCTGACAATCTGCAATCCGAAATCCACAATCCGCAATTAGGTTTCCCGCATGCAGGTCACCGAAGCGATCGCCATGGCCCTCCGGGCCGCGTGGAGCCACAAGCTGCGCTCGTTCTTCACGCTGGTCGGGATCATCGTGTCGGTGGCGTTTCTCGTCGCCGTCGTGGCGGTGATCCAGGGAATGAACGCCTACGTGCGCGACCGCATCGGCGGCGCGATCGTCGGCGTCAACGCCTTCCAGGTGCGCCGCACGCCGATCGCGATCGGGCTGATCGACGATGAGGATTGGCGCGCCATTCAGCGCCGGCCGATCATCGCCCCCGAGGACGTGCCGTACGTGCGGCGCGCACTCCCCGACGCCAAGGCGATCGCGCTGCAATCGGGGTGGCCGACGCCGCAGGCCGACGTGGTGTGGCGCGACCGGACGGTGGGCGACGTGTTCGTGTTCGGGGTGACGGCGCCGTTTCAGGTGGTCCAGGATTACGAGTTCGCCGCCGGCGAGCCGCTCACCGACATCGACGTGCAGGAGCGGCGGCCCGTCGCGGCGCTCGGCTACGACATCGCCGACAAGCTGTTCGACGGCAACGTCGGGCTCGCGGTGGGCCAGAAGATCCGCGTGCACGGCGTGCAGCTCACCGTGACCGGTGTAGTCGCGAAGAAGGGCACCGTGCTCGGTAATTCATGGGACGGCTTCGTGATGCTGCCGCTGTCGACGTTCGAGGCGATGTACGGACGGCGTCAGACGTCGGTGATCTCGGTGAAGATGTTCGACGCCGCCGCGGTCACGAGCGGCATGCAGCGCGCCGAGGAGGCGATGCGCATCGCGCACCGGCTGCGCCCCAGCGAGGTCAACGATTTCAGCGTCGACACCGCCGACGCGCTGGTGTCGTTCTGGAAGAACCTGACGCGGATCCTCTTCACGGTGATCCCCGCCGTCGTGGGAATCGGCATCGTGGTCGGCGGCATCGTGATCATGAACATCATGCTCATGAGCGTGAACGAGCGCACCCGCGAGATCGGCGTGCGCAAATCGCTGGGCGCCCGCCGCCGCGACATCCTGCGCCAGTTCCTGGCCGAGGCGGTGACGCTGTCGCTCTTGGGCGGCGTGCTGGGACTCGCCGCCGGCGCAGGACTCGCCGGCCTCATCAACATGGCGACGCCCCTGCCTGCGCGCGTCACGCTCTGGTCGGTGCTCGTGGCCTTGTCGCTCGGCGCTGGGGTCGGCGTGCTGTTCGGCGTGTACCCGGCGGCCCGGGCAGCGAAGCTCGATCCGGTCGATGCGTTGAGAGCCGAGTGAAATTCCACTCGCTCTCCGAGGGCCTCGGGATTGCGTTGGACCAACTCCGCGCCAACAAGCTGCGTTCGGCCCTGACGATGCTCGGGGTCGTGATCGGCGTCGCGACGGTGATGGCGATGGCGTCGATCGTGCAGGGTATCCGCGACCAGATTATCAACACGATCGAGGTCGCCGGGCCGACGACGTTCTACGTCGTCCGGTTCTTCTCGCAGACCCCGCTCAACCCCGACGCCCTCCCCAAGGAGGTGCGCATCCGCCCCGTGATCAGGAAGGAAGAAGCGGAAGCCGTCGCCGACCTGCCGCAGATTCGCTACGCCGGCACCTGGGTGCAGTTGTTCCAGAAGATGGAATACCAGGGCGAGCGCACGCAGATCATGACGGAGTTCGGCGCCGACGATCACTATATGGACATCCAGGGCGGGCAACTCCTGCGCGGGCGCTTCTTCACCGAGGCGGAGGAGAACGGGGGCGCCCCGGTGATCGTGCTGGAGGAGAAGCCGGCGGAGAAGCTGTTCGGGCGGCTCGACCCGATCGACCGCTACGTGCGCGTCTCGGGACATGCGCTGCGGGTGATCGGCCTGTACCAGAACCCCGACAACATCTTCCAGCCGCCGTCCCAGCAGATCGGGGCGATCATGCCGTTCGAGACGGCGCGGCGCTTCTTCCGCTACGACGAGACGAACGCGCTGTGGATCGTCGTGAAGCCGCGAGATGCCGTCACCGTGAACGACGCGATGGACGCAGTGACGGTGCAGCTGCGCCGCATGCGGGGACTGCGCGCCGGCGACCCCAACACCTTCGACCTCATCACGCAGGATCAGATCCTCAACGTGTTCAACAACCTGACGAGCGTGTTCTTCATGGTCATGCTGGCGCTCTCGTCGGTGGCGCTGATGGTCGGGGGCATCGGCGTGATGGCGATCATGATGGTGTCGGTGACCGACCGGACGCGCGAGATCGGCGTGCGCAAGGCGCTCGGCGCCACGCGGCGCGAGATTCTGTGGCAGTTCCTCGTCGAGGCGTCGACGCTCACCCTCATGGGCGGTCTCATCGGCGTCGTCGTGGGCCTGGGACTGGGCGAGCTCCTGAAGATGCTGCTACAGACGAGCTCCGGAGTTCCGATCTGGAGCGCCGCGGTGGCGTGCATGGTGTCGGTGTTGATCGGGCTCGTGTTCGGCGTGATGCCGGCGACGCGGGCGGCGAGGCTGGATCCGATTGAAGCGTTGAGGTACGAGTGAGCGGACCCGTAGACGTCCTCGCGATCGCGGCACACCGAGACGACGTCGAGCTCACTTGCGGCGGCACGCTCGCCAAAGTCGCCCAGGCGGGGCATCGGGTCGGGATCCTCGATCTGACGCAGGGGGAGATGGGGACGCGCGGGTCGGCGGAGCTCAGGGCCGCCGAAGCCGAGCGGGCCGCACGGACGCTCGGCGTCGCGGTCCGGAGGAACGCCGGGCTCAGGGACGCACATCTCCACAACGATGAGCCGTCACGGGCGACGCTCGTGCACCTCATCCGCGAACTGCGCCCCAGAGTCGTGATCCTTCCCTTCCCGATCGGCCGCCATCCCGATCACCGCATCGCCTCCGAGCTGGGACGCGACGCCTGCTACCTCGCGGGGCTCGCCAAGTACGCCCCGGCGGTGGGCAGCGAGCCACACCGCCCGTTCAAGATCCTCTACGCCCTCGCCTATCGCGAGGATCCGGTGAAGCCGTCCTTCGTCGTCGACATCTCGGATACGTTCGAGACGAAAATGGCGGCGATTCGCTGCTACGCGTCGCAGTTCGACGGCGCGCTCGCGGCGGGCGAGATCTTCCCGACCGGACAGGACCTGTACGAGCTGATTCGCATCCAGTCGGCGCACTACGGGTCGCTGATCCGCAAACCGTACGGCGAGCCGTACTTCACCCACGAGACGGTGGCGATCGACGACGTGCTCGCGCTTGGCGTGTCGAGTCTCTGAGCCTAGATTGCCTTCCATGACGGCCACACGCACCACGTATCTCGATCACGCGGCGACGACGCCGGTGCGGCCCGAGGTGCTCGAGGCGATGCTGCCCTACCTCGGCGCCGAGAAGTTCGGCAACCCGTCCTCGGCGCACCGCTTCGGGCAGGCGGCGAAGGCGGGGATCGAGACGGCCAAGCGCGCCCTGGCCCAGGCGCTCGGCGCCGAGCCGAACCAGGTGATCTTCACCTCGGGAGGCACGGAGGCCGACAACCTGGCGGTGATCGGCGCCGCGCTCGCCGCAAAGGCGCGCGGCCGGCCGTTCCGGGTGGCCGTGGCGGCGACGGAACACAAGGCGATCCTCGCCGCGGCCCACGCGGTGAGCCACCTCGGAGGCGAGGAGGTCCTGCTCCCCGTCGACGCGAGCGGCCGGGTCGACTCCGGCGCGTTCGAGGACGCGGTGCGCCGCGAGGTCGCGGTCGTGAGCGTGATGTGGGTGAACAACGAAGTGGGAACGATCCAGCCGGTGCGCGAGATGGCGCTGCGATGTCGCGAGGCGGGCATTGCGTTCCACTCCGACGCCGTGCAGGCGTTCGGCAAGCTCCCCGTATCGCTGTCCGATGTTCCCGCGACCCTGCTCTCGATTTCCGGCCACAAGATCGGCGCCCCGAAGGGCATCGGCGCCCTCGTGGTGCGCGACCGAGCGGCGGTCGAGGCGATCATCCACGGCGGCGGCCAGCAGTTCGGCCTCCGGCCCGGGACGGAGAACGTGCCGGGGATCATCGCGCTGGGGCGGGCGGCGGAACTGGCGGCGGCCGAGCAGGCCGAGGTCGAGCGGCGGTTGACGACGTTGCGCGACGCCCTCGAGCAGCGTCTCCTGGCGCTGTTCCCCGACGCGCGCGTCAACGGCCACGACGGCAAGGGAGCGCGGGCGCCACACGTTCTCAACGTCTCGTTCCCGGGCACCGACTCGGACGTGATGCTCATGCACCTCGATCGCGCCGGCATCGCGTGCTCGGCGGGATCGGCCTGCACCACCGGATCGGTCGAGCCGTCGCACGTGCTGACGGCGATGGGGGTGCCGCCCGAGCTCGCGCTCGCGGCGTTGCGGTTCTCGTTCGGGGGGTCTACCCAGATGGCGGACGTGGACGCGTTGTGCGACGCGCTCCCGAAGATCGTCGAGAAGGTACGGTCGCTGCAGACCGTGTTGAACCGGTGAGCCAGCGCGTTCTCGTCGCGATGTCCGGTGGCGTCGACTCGAGCGTCGCCGCGGCGCTGCTTGTCGAGGCCGGCTACGACGTCATCGGCGCCACGCTGAAGCTGTTCTGCTACGGCGACGATGTCCCGGACCGCCCCTGCTGCTCGCTCGACTCGATCACGGACGCGAAGCTGGTCGCGCACACCCTCGGCATCCCGCACTACGTCCTCAATCTCGAGGACCGATTCGGGCACGATGTGATCGACGACTTCGTGCGGGAGTACGCGCGTGGTCGCACGCCGATCCCCTGCGTGCGCTGCAACTCGTTCACGAAGTTCCGCGATCTCCTGCACCATGCCGATGCGCTCGACTGCGACTATCTCGCCACCGGACATTACGCCGTGGCGCGGGAGGGAGCGCTCTATCGTGGGCGTGATGCCGGCAAGGATCAGTCGTACTTCCTGTGGGGCATCGACCGCGCCGTGGTGCCCCGCCTGTTGACGCCGGTCGGCGAGCTGACGAAGGCCGACACGCGCGCGATGGCCCGCCGGCTCGGGCTCGTCACCGCCGACAAGGAAGAGTCGGTCGAAATCTGCTTCGTCCCCGACGGCGATTACGTCAAGGTGCTGGAGCGCCGGCTGCCCGTCGATGCGCCCGCGCTCGCCCCGGGCCCGCTCGTCACGGTGGGCGGCGTGGTGGTGGGCGAGCACACCGGGTTCGCGCGCTACACGATCGGCCAGCGGCGCGGCCTCCCGGGGGGGCATTCGCACCCGATGTACGTCGTCGACATCCGTCCGGACACGCGCGAAGTCGTCATCGGATCGGGGGATGACCTCTTCGGCCACGCCGTCACGCTCGAGGAAGTGAACTGGCTCGCTCCCGCACTCGGACCCGGCGACGACGTCCGGGTGCAGTGCCGCTACCGCGCCCGCGCCGTGCCGGGTACGGTCGAAACGGCGCGCGACGACCGCCTCGCGCTGCGACTCGCCGAGCCGGTGCGGGCGATCACGCCGGGCCAGTCGGGCGCGCTGTACGGCGAAGACGGCCGGCTGCTCGGCGGTGGTGTCATCGCCTAGCCTCACACTCGCAATCGCCTAGCGGGAGGTACTCGATGCGGATGTCCACGTTCTTCCGACTGTCGCCCTGTGCCGCGCTGGCACTCGCCGCCGCCTGCAACAGCAACCCCACAGCTCCCGCGAGCCTCTCCGACCCGCAGGCCACCATCGCGGCGGTCGCGGCGCTCGACAGCGCGTTCCTGTCGCCCGCCCTCGCGAGCTTCGGCGCGCTGAGCGGCAGCATCGGCTCGACGGCGGCGACGGCGCCGCTCGGCCGCGCGGGGACGATCCTGCAAGCGACGCTGCCGCGCTCGACGGACTTCGCGACGTCGGCCGAAGCAGCGGCGGTACGCCGGCTGTCGGCGCTGCGCCAGGTCGCCCTCGCGCCGCAGAATCCCCAGGGACCCGTCGTCCCCGATACGCTGTACGGCTCGATCTACACCTACGACACGCTCCAGCTGAAGTACGTCCGCTCCGCAACGACCGGGGGGCCCGCCAACGGCGTGCGGTTCATCCTGTACGCGATCAACCCTCTCACCGGGAGCCTGGCGCTCCCGCTGGCGCCGGTCGGCCAGGCCGACCTGCTGGATGAGAGCGCCGGGTTGAGCGCCAAGCTCCACATCATCGTGAGCGGCACCGGCGGTACGCCGACCTACCTCGACTACACGGCGGGATTGACGTTCAGCCAGACGTCGCTCGTCGCGACGCTCACGGGCTCGCTTACCAACGCACTCTCGGGCGCCGGGAACAAGACGCTGACGTTCAGCGTGACCGCCAACTTCACCGTCACCGCTATCTCCGTCCACGCGACGTACGCCCTCAACAACCCGGCGGTCACGATCACCCTCGACGCGACCGACACGAAGGTGGTGACGACCGACTCGGTGAGTCTCACGTTCAGTTTCACCCGGCAGGGGGAGACGATCGGGTTTGCGGGGCAGCTCGTGACCACGAGCGACGTCGTCGACACCGTCGACGCCGCGATCAAGGTGAACGGCCAGCCCTACGCGTCCGTCCGGGGGAACAGCCTGGGCGTGACGTTCTATGACAGCAACGGCCAGGAAATCATCGACACGACCCAGCAGCACGACATCCTGGTCGCGCTGCAGGGAATCCAGTTCGCGGTCGTACTGGTCATCCAATTCACCGCAGCGCTGTTCAGTCCGATCGTGAACCTGCTGAACGGCTAGGAGGATTGCGCCGTGCCGTCACGCCGTCATTTCCTCGGGTCGCTCTTTTCGAGCGCGGCCGTCGTCCCCGCGCTGCGGGACGACTGGCTGCATCACATCACGCGGACCGTCGGTGCGGTCACCTCCCGCACGCCCGCCGAGCTGGCGGACGACGAGGACTTCTGGCGCGAGATTCAGGAGGCGTTCACCCTCGACCGCACGCTCATCAACCTCAACAACGGCGGGGTATCCCCCTCCCCACGCGTCGTGCAGGATGCCATGGCGCGCTACCTCGCGATCTCCAACACCGCCCCGGTGGTGACGATGTGGGGGTGGTTGGAGCCCGAGATCGAGAGTGTACGGCGGCGCCTGGCGGCGGATTTCGGGTGCGACACCGAGGAGATGGCGATCACGCGCAACGCCTCGGAGGCGCTCGAGATCGTGCAGCTCGGGATCCCGCTCGGGCGCGGCGACGAGGTGATTACCACGACGCAGGACTATCCGCGCATGATCACGACGTGGAAGCAGCGCGAGCGGCGCGAGGGGATCGTGCTGAAGCAGATCACCTTCCCCGTGCCGCCGCCGTCGCCCGAGGATCTGGCGCGGCGCTTCGAGGCGGCGATCACACCGCGCACGAAGGTGCTGCACGTCTGTCACATCACGAACCTCACGGGGCAGATCTTCCCCATCAAGACGATCGTGCAAATGGCGCGCGCGCGCGGCATCGAGACGATCGTGGACGGGGCGCACGCCTACGCGCACTTTCCCTTCACGCGCGATGAGCTGGACTGCGACTACTACGGGACGAGCCTGCACAAATGGCTGCTCGCGCCGCACGGCACCGGGTTCCTGTACGTGCGCAAGGAGAAGATCGGGTCGATCTGGCCGCTGATGGCAGCGGGCCCCGAGATGAACACCAACATCCGCAAATTCGAGGAGATCGGGACACACCCTGCGGCGAACCACAACGCGATCGCCGAGGCGCTGACGTTCCATCAGGGGATCGGGGCGGAGCGCAAGGCGGCGCGGCTGCGCTATCTGCGCGACCGCTGGGCGAAGCGCCTCGAGCGGGCACCGGGGGTGAAAATTCTCACGTCGTACGATCCGCAGCAGGCGTGCGGCCTGGCGTCGTTCACGCCGGGGGCGTTGGATGTCGGGAAGTTGACGACCTATTTGTGGGACAAGTACAGGATCATCGTGACGCCGATCGTGCACCCCGAGTTCAACTGCATCCGGGTGACGCCGAACGTGTATACGCTGGCGGATGAGGTGGATCGGTTTGCGGATGTCGTGGAGGATACGGTGCGGAAGGGCATTCCTGTCTGACGAGAGGCCATGATATGAGAGCGATCGTTGCGGCAGGACTGGTTCTGGTCGTTGCGTGCGGCGGTGGAGGGCAAAGCAACACCAGTAAGGTGAACCGCGACACGTTGACCGAGCGCCAGCAGGACAGCATCCTCGCGAGGTCGTCGATTCCGGGGGCGAGCGCGGTGGGGCGGGCGATGAGCGCCGCGGATTCGACCAGCGCGCGGGTGAGGAGCAGCGACTCGGTGCAGTGAGCGCCACCGACCCCGCAAGGCCGAATGATCGTGCCGTGGCGGCGCTGCGCATCGCCGTCGGGGCGTTCTTCCTCATCTTTGGCAGCTACAAGGTGCTGTGGACCGGGTTCACGTTGCACGGCGGGTTCCAGCATTGGATCACCGGGTGGCTCGCCGACGGCTCGGCGTATCCGTTCATGGTCCCCATCCTGCGTGACTTCGTGCTGCCGCACGGCACCGCCATCGCCTTTCTCGTCGCCTTTGGCGAGACGGCCATCGGGATATCGCTCACCATCGGAGTGCTGTCGCGCGTCGCGAGTGCCGCGGGGTTCCTCTACATGCTGGCGCTCCTGTTCGCGAGCAATTATCCCGGGGCCGCAGCGGCGCCGTGGCAGTATTTCGGGGCGTCGCTATCCCACTCGGTGTTCGCCTGCTGCTTCGTGGCGTTCGTCTATGGAAATCCCGAGGAGGTGTGGGCGTGGCCGCGGAGACGCTACACGGGATAGCGTCCGCACCGTTGCCCCAGGGTGCTCATACTGAGTATGATTTGATATGAGCACACTGACTCGAATCACCATTACCCTCCCCAAGGACCTCCTCGCCGCAGCCGATGCGCGCGCTCGGCGTCTTGACCGCTCGCGCAGCTGGGTGCTGGCAGAAGCGCTCCGTGTCCTGTTGACGGAACGGACTCCCGTTGTCCGGGAGCCGGTGACGGCCTACGCCGCCCGGGAGGTCGAGGACGCGAGGCGCCGGCACCTCGCGTCGGATCTGCGGCTGGTACCCGGAGAGCGACTGCGACGAGCCGAGGAGCTTGGGCGATTGGCTCGCTCGGCGCAGCAGCGTGGACCGCGGCATCAAGTCGTCGCGTTTGACAGCTACGAGGACTACTACGAGTGGAGAAAGACTCGCCTCATCGGCGGGTAACCCCGCCGGCGATCGCCGCTCGCGTGTGCGAGGCGCTGAACCGATCCAAGGCGGAATATCTCGTGATCGGTGGGGTGGCTTGCGTTCTCCACGGCTACGTACGCGCCACCACGGACGTGGATATCCTGATCGGGCGCACGATCGACAACGCCGAAAGAGTGCTCGATGCACTCTCGACCATCGGCTATGGATTCGCCCGGGAGTGGACCCCGGGAGAGCTGCTCAAACGGCCGATCACCGTGATCGGGGACGATCCCGCCGTGGATGTGTTCACGGTCGCCTGGAAGGTGAAGTATGAACAGGCGGCGAAACGGTCGTCGGTCGTCAACGTCGACGGCGTCCCGATTCCCTTGATCTCGATTGACGACCTCATCGAGACGAAGCGAACCGGGCGGGCGCTCGATGCCGTCGATATCGAAGCGCTCGAGGAGATCAAGCGGCTCCGCGGACAGGGAAAATGATCATGGCAAAAGCTACGGCCAGTGCGATCCTCCTTTGCGCCACACTCGCCTGTGCCCCCTCCTCCCCCTGCCGCTCGGGCGACGTGCGGCGGGAGCTGGGCCGCTTCTCCCATCCCTACGCGGGCCACTGGGTCGTCGCCCACGGCGACTCCCTCACCATCCCCGATCCGACGCTCGGCGATCGGTTCCGGCTGACCGACATCGTGCTCGACACCGACACCGTGTCGATCGGGAAACAGTGCCTCTACCGCGGCTCGATCGTGTTCAGCGTGCCCAGGGCGGAGACACTCGCCGTGAGCTGGTTCGGCGTGCCCGAGCACGTGACGGTGTTCGGCTGGCCCGCGGAGCTCGGGCCTTTCGCGGGGCTGAACGCCAGCTGGTGGAGCCGCGACAGCCTGCGCGGCGCGATCCTCTACGATGAACGCTTCGGCGTGCAGGCCCGGCCCGGCGCCACGGCGCAGTTCTGGGCCGGCAGACGAAACGTAGGTCAAACGACGCCGCGCTAGATCAAGCTTCGATTAGCTTCCGTGTGGCAGCCGTCACTACGGGCGACACGCTGAAGCGTGCGCCCCAATACGCACTGTGCTATAGCACAGTGTTTAGTGAGGCACACTCTTTAGAGTGTCGCCACACCGATAACCGGTCTACGGGGCGACACGCTGAAGCGTGCGCCTCAATACGCACTGTGCTATAGCACAGTGTTCTGTGAGGCACACTCGTTAGAGTGTCGACATACCGAGACCCGACACCCGGATACCCGCCCATGTCCCTCTCCCGCACCGACCGCGAAGCCCTCATCGACCGCTACGCCCGTGGCCCCGCTCTCTTCAAGGAAGCAATCGCCAAGGTTCCGAAGGAGGCGTTTCAGTGGCGCCCGGCGCCCGGCAAATGGTCGGCGCACGAGGTGATCGTACACTGCGCCGATTCCGAGTCGAACGCGCACGGCCGCATCCGCTATCTCGTAGCGGAAGAGAAGCCGGTGGTACTCGGTTATGATCAGGATCGCTGGGCGCGCGAGCTGGACTATCATTCCCTTCCCTGGGAGCCGGCGCTCGCGACGGTCGAGGCGGTCCGCGCCAATACGACGGCGCTGCTCCGCCGGCTGACCGACGCGCAATGGGCGCGGATGGGCAGCCACACCGAGTCGGGGAGCTACGGGGCGCTCGACTGGCTCAAGTCGTACGCCGAGCACCTCGAGATCCACGCGCGCCAGCTGGAGCGCAACATCGCGGCCTGGAGAAACCGATGAAAGGGTTCATCGCCCGGGTGCTCATCACCGCGGCCGGGCTGTTCATCGCCCGCGCGATCATTCCGGGAATCGTCATCCTCGGGTGGGACAAGCTGTTCATCGCGGCGCTCGTGCTCGGGCTCGTGAACGCGATCGTGCGCCCGATCCTCTTCATCCTGACGCTGCCATTCACGATCATGACGCTGGGGCTCTTCCTGCTGGTGCTGAACGGGCTCTGTCTCGCGATCGTCGCCTGGCTCGTGCCGGGGGTCAGCGTGAGCGGGCTCTGGGCGGCGACGCTCGGCGCGCTCGTCGTGACGCTGACGAGCTGGTTCGCCAACGGCTTCATCGGCCACTCCGGGAAGCTGGAGCGCTATCAGCGCGTGGAGATCTCGGGACGGCGGATCGACTGATGACGACACGCGGCCGCTGGGCGTTCTTCGCCCTGTTCGCCGCGTACGCCTGCATTGTGATCCCCCTCGGGGTGCGCAAGGGCGACGACGTCACCACCGAGATCACCCAGGCGCACCGTCTCCTCGACGGCCTGATCATCTACAACACGGCGCAGACGCAGGGCGTCTGGTGGCCGCCGTTCACCCTGCTCGTCGTGCTGCCGTTCGCCCGGCTCGCGGATCTCAGCCTGCCGCTCGCCAAAGCGTGCTGGGGGGCGCTCGGGATCGCGGCGCTCGCCTGGGCGGTGCACCGCACCGGCACGCGGCGCGGCTGGCGTCCCGCTCTCCTCGCCCTCGCCGTCGTGCTCTTCCCGGTCCACAACAACTTCCACCATCTCAATCTCGAAACGCTGCTCGTGGCGCTGCTCGTCGCCGCGGCGGACGATCTCGCCGATGGGCGGCAGCGCCGTGCCGGCGTCTGGATCGGCCTGGCCACCGCCTTGAAGATCTTCCCGGGCCTTCTCCTGCCCTACCTGGCGCTGCGGCGGCAGTGGCGGGCCCTCGGCGCCGCCATCGCTACCGTCGCCATCGCGAGCGTGCTCCCGCTCGTCCGCTACGGCATCGGCGGCGCCAGCGAAGCGATCCGCAACTTCACGTTCCTGACGCTGCACGGGCAGAACTTCCAGGGCGGCACCGTCGTCGGCCTCCACATGCAGAAGCTGGGCCGGTTAGGGTACGCGCTGGGCGGCGCGCCGGCGTCGATCGTCGCGCTGCACCTCCTGGCGCTGGCGCTCCTCGTGGCGATTCTCGCTGCACGCCCCGCCGCAGACGACCCGCCGCTCGAAGTCGGGAGCGTGACGCTCGTCGCCGTCCTCATGACCCCGATCGCGTGGCTGCACACCTTCACCCTCGGCTACCTCGCCTGGGTGGCGGCGTTCGCGTACGTTCCGCCGGTCCGGGAAGGTGCGCGCCGTGCCTGGAGCTGGACCCTCGGCGCCGCAGCGGTCTACGCATCGACCGCGGTCTCGGCGCTGCCGCTGCCGGGTGCACTCGGCCTGCTCACCTTCCACGATGACACGATCGGCGCCCTCGTGGCGCTCGCACTGCTCGCCTGGCAGCGCCACGCGCGCGCCCGCCAGCGCGCACCCACACCCGCTGGGAGCCCGCAACCGGTATGATCGCCGCCCCCGCCGCCGCCCTCGCCGCCGCCCTGCTCCAGACTCCGGCCGTCCCGCAGCTCACCGCGACGCCGTCGCACCCGCTCGGCACCCTGCGCGAGCAGGCGGCACTGCAGCAGGAGTGGCTGCGCTACCGGCTCGACTCCGTGCTCCCCGTTCTGATGCGCCAGTACGGCGTGCGCATGTGGATCATCCCGATGCGCGAGTACAACGAGGACCCGGTGTTCTCCTCGCTCGTGTCGGCGACGACGTTCTTCGCGCGGCGCCGCACGATCTATGTGTTCGCCGACACCGCCCCAGGGAAGCCGATCGAGCGGCTGGCCCTCGGCGGCACATCGCAGGGCGGGCTGTATCACGCGATGTTCGCCCAGGCGGCGATCGATCCCACGACACGGCGCCGGCCCGAGCTCATCGGTCCGGGACAGTGGGACCTGCTGCGCCGCGTCGTGGAGGACCGCGATCCCACGTCGATCGCCGTCGACATCTCGCACACGCATGCGTTCTCCGACGGCCTGTCGGTCGGCGAATGGGAGGAGCTGCAGGCGGCGCTCCCCCCACCGTACCTCGGGCGGATCGCGCGCGCCGAAGAGCTGCCGCTCGATTATCAGTCGATCCGCGCACCCGGGATGCTGCCCACCTACAAGCGGCTGATGGAAGTCGTGTGGGGGATCATCGATACCGCTTTCTCAAGCGCGGTGATCACACCGGGCAAGACACGCACCGACGACGTCGAATGGTGGATGCGGCAGCGCGTCAACGACCTCGGGTTCTCCACCTGGTTTCAGACCGACGTCGACGTGCAGCGCCGCGGCGTCGATCTGTCCGACTCGTCGAGCGTCGTGATTCAGCGCGGCGACGTGCTGCACTGCGACTTCGGGATTACGGCTATGGGCCTGAACACCGACACGCAGCACATGGGATACGTGCTGCGCGACGGCGAGAAGGACGTCCCCGCGGGACTCGTCCGCGCGCTCGCCAACTCGAACAGGCTGCAGGATCTGCTGCTCGCCGAGATGCAGCCGGGACGCAGCGGCAACGAGGTGCTGGCGGCGGCGCGGACCGCGATGCGGGCGGCCGGGATCAACGGGACGATCTACTCGCACCCGATCGGCGACCGTGGCCACGGCGCGGGCCCATTGATCGGGCTATGGGACCACCAGGAGGGGGTCCCGGGCCGCGGCGACGTGCCGCTGCACAAGAACACCTGGTTCGCGATCGAGCTGCAGGCGACGACGCCGATCCCCGAGTGGCACGATCAGCCGGTGATCTCGGGGCAGGAAGAAGACGCGGAGCTGGGGCCCGACGGGGCGATGCACTGGATACTCAGGCGGCAGACGGAATGGCA